>NZ_WJFC01000035.1 GCF_009725235.1 Scytonema sp. UIC 10036 | reverse complement strand
TTATCATTTTTATTTAACTTTATTTCTACTCAAAGACGTATTGACAAATTTTACTTACTTTTAACTTGTGGCAAATGATATATGATATGTGTCGCGTCCTTGTGCCTTTGCTTTGTACAATGCTCGATCGGCAGCAATGATGAGCTTTTCCTGCAAACACTCCACTGTGGGAATCAAACTAGCAATCCCCATACTAAGTGTCACATAAGTACTAGCTGTAGAAGCTGCATGGGGAATCGCTAGCTTAGCAACTTGCTGTCGAATCTGCTGTGCTATGTAAATAGCTCCTTCCACATCAGTATCGGGTAGCAGTACAGCAAATTCTTCTCCACCATAGCGAGCTACTAAATCTCCCGGACGTTTGCACGTAGAAGCGATCGCTTTGGCGACTTCTTTAAGACAACTATCACCTGCTACATGACCGTAGCAATCGTTATATAACTTAAAATAATCAATATCGCAGAGAATTAAAGCCAAGCAAGCTTGTCTGCGTTGAAGCCTTTGCCATTCCCGTTCGAGTGCTTCATCAAAGCAGCGACGGTTGTTTACTTGTGTTAACCCATCCAGGGTAGCCAAACGCTGTAGTTCCTGATTCGTGCGTATCAAAGCTTCTTCTGTTTGCTTTCGTTGTATAAATTCAGCCAGTTCAATCGCAACAGCATTGACCAATTGCACTAACTTCGGATCGTAAGGTAATGGCGATCGCCTGAAAAAAACCAAAACAGCAAGCACTCGCTCCTGCAACACAATGGGCACACCAAAAGCCGCTTTCAACCCAGCACGAATTGCGGCTTCCGTCCGCAGAAAAACAGGCGCTTGTTTTTGTGAAACATCTTCAATCCACTCCAATCGCTGAGTGACCCAAACCCGACCCAGCAATCCGACACCATCAGTAAAGGTTATGTTTAATCTCGCCTGATGAAATTGCTGGAGTGATAGATCGTGCATTGGATCGTGACACGTTTGACTCAGTTGTAAAGTAGTGGTACGGTCATCTAAAATCCAAGCTTCGCCGTAGTCCCAGTTAATAGCTTGACGTACTTTACACACAAGGATTGACAAAGCATGGTTGAAATCAGATGCTTGATGAACTGCATGAATTGTGGTTAATAACAGTTGAGTTGCTGCTTCAGCTTGCCTTCGCTCTTGAATCTCCTTTTGCAACCTCCGATTGTGTTCCTTAAGTTGTTGCCTTTGCTGTTGAATTTTAAGTTGATAGCGAATCCGGAGCGAAACTTCTTCTGCTAGGAATGGTTTGGTAATGTAGTCTTCACCTCCAACCTCAAAGGCTTTGATTTTATCTATTGCTTCATCCAAAGCACTTAAGAAGATAATGGGAATTTCACGAGTTTGGGGAGATGCTTTTAACTGCATACAAACAGCATACCCGTTTATCCCTGGCATTTTAATGTCCAGTAAAATGAGATCGGGCGGTTCTAAGAAAATTGCTTTTAACGCGACTTCACCACTTATTGCTTTCCGAACTTTGTACCCTTCTTGACTAAGAATAGTAGAGAGTAGAGCAAGGTTATCAATATTGTCATCAACAATCAATATATTTGCATCATTTTTTAGGGCTTCTGTACCCTCCAGAACAGCCAGGTTTGCATTACTATTAAATTCCTGGTTTTGAATGAACATTGCAGTCAGAGCAAAGGTGTTACTCTAAAGAAAGAGTTAAGGTTGCACCATCTTAACATCATTCTTAAAAAACACCTTAGTCATCACAATTAAAATTAGCTAATTAGCATTGTCATTGGTAAGGATTTAGACTATACCTGTAACCGTTGATGTCGGTTTTTACTTTCGCTTACTTACTTTTAATGTCAATTGTAACAGTTGCTGACATTCCGGGAGTTAACCGCGATTCAAAACCGCGAATGCTTTCAGGTTCAAACACTATCTTGACAGGTATTCTTTGCTCATCCAAATTTTTTGTCGATAATGGTGTGTTACTCTCTTGTGGCAAAGGAGTAAATCTACCAAAAGAAGTGGGAGACATACTCTCTACCGTACCACGAAATTTGTGACTGGGAAAAGCTGTCATCTTGATATCCACTTTTTGACCGGGCTGTATTTTTTCTAACTGTGTTTCCTTAAAGTTAGCCACAATCCAAGGATTGGGTTGCACAACTGTAATTAAGGTTTGTCCCGGCTGTACCTGCTGTCCTATTTGAACGTTTTTGTTACCTACTTTTCCAGGCAGAAGGGCAGTAATCTTAGTGTAGGATAGCTCAAGTTGTGCTTTTTTTAACTCAGCTTCTTTTTGCGCGATCGCAGCGAGTGCTGTTTTGTACTTTTGCTCTTCAATTTCTTTTTGTGGGTTAGCGGGTGTCAACTGCGAGACTTTCTGTATGCGTTCTGGTTGTTTGACTTGTTGTTTCTTGTTAGTTGAGTTAACCGCCTGTGCTCCTTTTTTTGCAGGTTTTGTTGCGACGGGTTCGGGTATTTTAATTGTGTTCATTGCCACAGCTTTCATATTTTCCCGTACCTGGGAAGCTTGTTGTTTGGCTAACTCTAAAGACGCTTTTGCTTGAGACAAAGAGACTTCATAGTCACGGGAATCGAGTTTTACCAATACCGATCCGGGGGATACCATTTGATTATCATTTGCAGCAATTTCAGTAACTATGCCTGATATACGTGATGTGACAGGTTGAATATTTGCCGTGATAAAAGCGTTGTCAGTGACTTGATATTTTTGAGCAAACTGCCACGAACGGTAGGCGTACATTCCAGAAGCGATCGCTCCGGTCCCTAACAACACGCCAATTGTCACTTTAGGGAACATATGGCTCGTGGAGGACGAGGCAGATTTTTTGTGATGAGTTTTTGTCTGAGCAGAATTGGTAGCGATCGCCTCTTGCTGCGACACTAGAGTTGTTTGTTCGTTGAGTCCTGTCACTTGCTGGGTTTGTTGTGAAGAATTTAGGCTTTCCATTAGCAACCTTTGTCTAAGCAACGATAGCGGTTTTTTTAACCAGATTTATAAGTAGTAACAATCGTCAGTATCTCAGTAGTCAGAGATGAAGCGATTGTTGTCCGCTTTCAGGACGTGCTCAGTACTTCACTTGTTCCAAAAATACCCAATTCACTTTTGTCCTGAGTTTTAAGTCCGCAATTCACAGACAACACGCAATGTGTTTTTCTCGGATCTATTTTGCTAAATTTATGTCAAACGGAAATATACCTACACAAGGTACTATCTAAATTAATACAGTTAATGTTAACGTCCAAGCAAACCTCAATGTAGGTTCGATTTTGCGCTTTGCTCAACCCAACCTACTCAAATAATTTATCGTCACCACAACAAGTCATGAAGATTAAATTACCGATTAAATATTTATTTGTCCTTGGAGTGACTCTTGGCTTGATAATAGTTAGCCAACTTGTAGTCACACAAACGAGCGTAGCGTGGACTCTGCCAGTAGCACAAACCTATATTGAAGGTACAAACATTACTGGTACTTTATTTTTCATAGAGCGAAAAGATGGATCTGTACAAATTAAAGGTGAGATCCAAGGAGATCCAGCTGTACTGACGCCCGGTTTGCATGGACTTCACATTCATTCCGCAGGCACGTGCGATCTAAATGCCCAACCTGCTTTCAGCACTAGTGGCGGACACTTTGACCCCGGTCCTTTTGGTTCGGAACTTCCCGTGGAAGCAAACCACCCGTACCATTTAGGTGATTTGCCAAACCTAGTAGTAGATGAAAACGGTTATGCAAAATACAATGTAGTAACCAGTCGCGTAACCCTACGTGAAAGCCCTGTCAGTGTGTTTGACGATAATGGCAGTGCAATTATTATTCACCAATTGCAGGATTTACAACAAGCTGGGGCGCAAGCAGCACAAGCAGGTGGAGGACGGATAGCCTGTGGAGTGATAACATTTAATACTTAAATCTCTGATATTTACCACCTCGTTCCCAGGCTCTGCCTGGGAATGCCTTACTAGAGGCTCCGCCTCGCTCTTTGCATTCCCAGGTAGAACGAGAGTGGGGAGTCTGTCCATCTGCCCATCAGAATTAATGTGGCGAACCATTAGCCAAATGCCCAAAATTTAGGATCGATAGAGTATTTTTCCAAGCCGTAAAATTTAATACTTTACAAAAGTTGATTTCTAGAAAAAATTATCATAAGTTTCATATTGTAACACAAACACTTCACGCAAAGCTATAATATCCATATAGCTGATATTGATGTGTAAGTGATTTTAGTTTTCGATTGTCATAAAGTAAAAAATCATACAAATATTATTTTGGTATACGTAATTAAGAAAAAATATATATACAGTGGTTCTCTTTGATTCCTAAACTTACAACTTACTTGCGTTTGTCCTCTTATCAGTAGGGGTTATACCGTATGTTTGCTGTTATGCGGCATAGCCCTGTTGACAAAAATCGGAAATTCTAGGGTGTAAAGGGAGTACCATATAAAGCTTTTGCTAGACAATTGCGTATTCAAACATCTATTAAAATTCTTCTATCTTATGAAAGAGATATCACAAAATAGCAATCTACTTTCTTGACTATTTTAACTAATATAGTTATTTAATACGATTATTTATACATTGCTCAACGCTGATATTTTTAATTATAAATCGTTTATATTTTACTCAGGTAACTATTTTGATTTTAGTAGAAGAAATGTCTAAACCTACAATTGGAGAACTAGAAAGAGAAATAACAAATCGCCTCCGCTCCTTTTACAATAAGGAGCTAGGACATCATCCAGGTAGAATCATATGTCAATTTTTTGATACGGAATTAGCAATTTCTATAGAAAATTCCGTAACCCGTACCGAACAAGTTTTAAATAGAGCAGGTTGCGATCTTTTAGCCGAACAGGTGCGAATAAATTTAAACAAAATTATCAGTCCTCAAATCAAAATTTTAATTGAAGAAGTCATTAAGAAATCTGTTATTGATTTAATAAGTAACACAAGCTTAGCCACAGGACGCACTGGTATTTTAGTTGTTTTAGAAGAGTTACCAGAAGTACGGAATCGTGAGTGTATTCCTAAAGCGAATTAGAGAATTTCAAGTGAGTAAAATAGCAATTTATAGCTACTTTTAACTCGTGAAGATGGAAAGGTTTACTAATATAGCGATCGGCACCTGCAAAAAGCAGACTATTTCCATCTTGTTCTCTTATTGAAGTTATCATTCCAAGAATAGGAATTGGCATCGTTCTCTCATTGTGCTTCAAGTAATGAATGACTTGAAATCCACTCAAATCTGCTAGATCGGGATCTAGTAAAATTAAGTCTGGTTGATGTGTTTGTGCCAAGATTAAAGCCTTTATTCCTTGTTTTGCACAAATGCATGGCAACTTCAGTATCTTACAGTAAGAGTTTAGCAGTTCTAAATAGTGTAGATTTTGCTCTACAACCAAAACTAATGGCTGTCTATCCATAGATAAATGTTGCCTTTGAAAAGACTATACATCAATACTTAATTCACTAAAAAACTTTTTAGTGAATCTGTTCTTTGAGAATGATGTACGAGGCTCCTTTCAAGCGGCTGTGAGCGGCTAAATTATAGATAGACTCGCCTGTGACTCACTAGGTACTGTATCTGCGCTAATTTTTAGGGAAGAATGCAGCAGACTAGTGGCAGCATCAAGCAAATATAATTATCTTAAACAGACAATTAGTCAAGAGGTTATTGAAAAATTTTTTTCCAACGGGTTAGGGATGGGGAGTAGGGAAGAGGGATTTTCATTCTTGAGAGTGAAATTTTTTCATCGTGACTGTCTTTCCCCTGCAAAAGTCCATACATAACAACTTATCTTTCGCCGTCTCTCCAATAAGGTACGCCCAAAGCAGCAGGAGGAGTAGATCTGTTCTTTTTTCCCATTAGGGCAAAAAGCGCGATCGCATAGGGCAGCATAATTAAAAACTGATAGGGAAGGTTTGCACCTAATGCTTGAATTCGTAACTGTAAAGCCTCAGTTGCGCCAAATAACAAACAAGCTAAAGCCGTTCCTATAGGATTCCAGCGACCAAAGATAAGTGCTGCAATGGCAATAAAACCTTTGCCTGCGCTCATTCCTTCAGCAAAGTATTTGACTTGCACTAAACTTAAGTAAGCACCACCTAACCCCACCAGACAACCACTGGTTATAACAGCCAAGTAACGTACTCGTTGTACTGAAACTCCCGATGTATCAGCAGCACTGGGGTATTCGCCAACTGCTCGTAAGGTTAAACCGGAGCTAGTGTGAAACAGTATATATGTACTTAAAAAAACTAAGAGAAACAGTAAGTAGACGAGAACATCTTGTCGGAACAGCAAAGCTCCTATAACTGGAATATCTGCAAGAAGGGGAACCCTTATTGGGTTAATTCCTGCAATACCTTGAGCATTTCCACCACCAAATACCAATCGAGACAGAAATGACGTTAAACCAGCAGCAACCAGATTGATTGCGAGTCCAGAAACTAACTGATTCACGTATAAAGTCACAGATAAAAAAGCATGAAGTAATCCCGTCAATCCTCCAATACAGATAGCAGCAATCACACCAATCCAGACATTACCAGTGTAAAAAGTTGCAGCTGCACTCGTAAAAGCACCAATCAACAACATTCCTTCCAAAGCAATATTCAGTACCCCCGCTCTTTCTGAGAACAGCCCTCCCAGCGCCGCAAATGCAAGAGGTACTGAAAGGCGGAGGCTAGACACTAGATAATCGGAAAAGAAGTTAATCATTTTGTTAATTGCTAATTGCTAATTGCTAATTGCTAATTGCTAATTGTCAGTTTTCTATTAGCCATTAGCCATTAGCCATTAGCCATTAGCTCTGATTTTTCCTTCTACTGCCAGACTAACAGCAATAAACAGCACGGTCAAACCTTGAATGACATAAACCACTGTTACGGGTACTCCTGCACTACGCTGCATCACATTCGCACCACTCCTGAGAGCACCAAAGAAGAGAGAAGCGAACACAACACCTGTTACACTCCCACGACTGAGGAAGGCTATGGCGATCGCATCAAATCCATAACCAGGGGAAACAACTTCATACAGGCGATATTTTGCTCCCATCACCTCAATTGCACCTGCTAACCCAGCCAAACCACCCGCTAGTGCCATAACTAGCATAATTGTGCGTTCTACAGAAATACCACTGTAACGGGAAGCAACAGGATTAAATCCCACAGCAGCAATTTGATAGCCAAACGGTGAGAGTACTAACAATACCCAGACAATCCCTGCAACTAGTAACGCTAGTAAAATTCCTGCATGAGCAAGACTGTCTGGTAAAATTATGGGTAAATAAGCAGACCGAGCAATTTCTGGCGAATAGGGGCTGGGTGCGTTGGGTGCTTTTAGGGGATTTTGTACGAGATAACTAATAAAGTTAAAAGCAATGTAGTTCAACAGCAAAGTCGAGATAACTTCATTCACTCCTTGCACGGCTTTAAGATAACCCGGTATCCAACCCCAAACTGCCGCAAACAAAAACCCAGAACTCAGTGCTAAAGGAATATGAATCCATGAAGGTAATCCTGTAACGTACAACCCTACTAAAGCACTTCCTAAAGCACCAAGATAAATTTGCCCTTCTCCACCAATATTAAACTGACCGGCACGTAGAGCTACTAACACCCCCAAACTTGTTAACAGTAATGGTGCCATTTTGGTGAGGGTGTTGCCAAAGCCAAAGTATGTTGTGACAGACTCCTGAAACAAAGCCGTGTAAGCAGCAATAGGATTTGCTCCAGCAATGAGAATAAGAATTGCACCAACAAGCAATGCTGCGGCGATCGCGATTACAGGGGATAAAATGAGTCGTTTGTCATTTGTCATTGGTCATTTGTCATTGGTCATTTGTCATTAGCCATTAGCAATTAGCCATTAGCAATTGGTCATTTGTCATTTGTCATTGGTAAGACGGATAATTGATGTTGAACTTGCGGGATTTCCTCAGCAGTTAAAGTTACCACTTTACCATCCTGCATGATACTAATCGATTGACCTAACTTACGGTGTCTTTCAATCGCTTCAGCAATTGCTGCTTTGACTCCAGCATCAATTTTTCTATGCAGAGTTTTCATTTCTTCTTCGTTCATGTTATGCCTCCGTAATCTGGTTCCAAATTTCATTTTCGTATATTATGGGCAGTTGATTAATAATACGTTCACCCACTAGTCTGGGGAGCGAACTAGAGTTATCGTAAACCATCCAACCATCACACAAGGGCAAGTACAAGGAAACTAGATTTTTCCGTCCTCGCTCGTAGCGCCTGCGAATGACATCTTCTGGAATAGAATGTCCACCACTAGCAATTCGTCTCGCTACTCGTTCTACTGCTAAATCAGGGCTTGGCAGCCAGAAATAAATTAGGTTAATCGTGTAACCCTTTGCTCTACAATTAGCAATAAATGATGCAAAAGTTTTTGCTGCAAGAGTCGTTTCAAAAGCAAAATCACTGCCTGATTCTGACAGCGATCGCAATCTTTGAATCATCAACCTTCCTGCTTCAATAGCCATGGATTCTGAATTGAGAGGTGAAAGCCCAACTGCAATAGAATCTGCATTCACATACTCAAAACACTCCAGAAAATTTGGTAATAAGTTCATTGCAACAGTAGTTTTTCCCGAACCATTTGCACCACCTATAACGTATAGACTCGGCATATCTCCTTCCGTTCTTTGTGACGTATACCAAGTTAAGCTCCATACATCTTACTCTCTGCCTTGTCCCCCTTGTCCCTTGTCCCCTTGTCCCCTTGTCCTTATGCCCCTCTTGCCCCCTCCCATTGAAAAACCCATTTCTCGCTGCAGTGGCAGTTCCTGTGATCAAAATAGCAACAAAACTCACCTCCATACATCACCGCAATGCGATCGCTCATTGCCATGACTTCCTCTAACTCAGTGGAGATATACAAAATAGCAGCACCGCGATCGCGTTGGGCTAACAATCGTTGTTGTACTGCTTCGGTTGCACCCACATCCAGCCCCCGTGTTGGTTGCATCGCTACAATGAACATTGGTTCCCGTGCAAGTTCCCTTGCTAGTACAACTTTTTGTTGATTTCCCCCTGAAAGCTGGCTGACTTTGACGGCTTCGCTATTTGCTCGGATATCAAACTCTTGCATAGCAGACTTGGCATGATTCTTTATCGCTTTACCCTGTAACAAAAAGCGACGACAGAAGGGCAATTTCCTAAAAGCTTTCAAAATGAGATTTTCGGCAATATTAAACTGCAATACCAAACCCATTTTCTGCCTATCTTCTGGAATATACCCTACAATCCTTTGTGACAAAGAATCTGAACTGAACGCAATTTTTCCCTGCATCAGAGTTCGCAAACCAGTCAATGCATCAGCCAATTCTCGCTGTCCATTACCATCTACCCCTGCAATTCCCAAAACTTCCCCTGCACGCAGTTCAAATGAGACATTCCGAACCGCGATCGCACCTCGGTCATCTTTAACACATAATCCTTGTGCTGACAATACAACCTTCCCTGGTATTGCAGCTAATTTTTCTAACTTTAGAGCCACCTCACGCCCAACCATCAATTCAGCTAATTCTTGGGCGGTTATCTCTTGAGTAGTTGTATTCGCGACTACTTTTCCCCGACGCAACACCGTGACTGTATCGCACAAGCTCATAACCTCATCCAGCTTGTGACTGATAAAAATAATGATGTGTCCCCTCACTGCTAGCTGTCGCAGAGTCGCCATTAAAGATTCTACTTCCGAGGGTATTAAGACTGCTGTAGGTTCATCAAGAATTAATAGTTTTGCGTTACGATAGAGAACTTTGAGAATTTCAACTCGCTGCTGCACTCCCACTGGTAAACTTCCCACTTTAGCAGTTGGATCGACTTCCAACCCGTAAGTTTGGGACAGAACTGCTATTTCTTGCTGTTTTTGACGTAAATTGAGACGCCAGCTATTTGATGTCCCCAAAATGATGTTTTCTGTAACGGTTAACTGCGGAACTAGCATGAAGTGTTGATGAATCATGCCAATACCCAGTTGAATAGCTGCACTAGGAGAGGTAACTTTGACCGATTTTCCCTGCAAATATATCTGTCCGGCATCCGGTTGATAACAACCACTGATAATATTCATTAACGTAGTCTTGCCTGCGCCATTTTCACCCAAGATGGCGTGAATTGTTCCAGATTCAACACTAAAGCTAATGTTTTCATTAGCTACGAATGAGCCAAAGCTTTTGGTAATTTTTTCCAAGCACAAGTACGGCATCTTTACACTTTATCAATACAAGTCATCTTAATTACAAGATTGCACAAGTTTGTTACAAATTAGAACACTGAAGGGGAACTCCGAACTAAAATGCATGATTTTTTCCAATTATGAGAAATTTTGCCTTGCAAAGCAAATTTCACAATTTTCGAGCATGACTAGTGGTTCATTTAGGAGCAGTCAAGCCATCTCGTTCCCAGGCTCCGCCTGGGAACGAGATGACAGCCGATCGAAATCATTGTGGTGGACTACTAGTATCTTTTATCTTGAAAAATATCAGTATTCATCCTCAGTCCAGTGTCCGAATCTTGAACCATAATGCTAAATACTGATTTCAACTATATGAATTCTTTCAATTCAAGAAATTAGCAAAATATAGAATTTATCTTTCGGAAAAATTTTTACCGAATTAGACACGTAGTTCCTATTTACATTTGTCTTGATTTTTTATGTTTTTCAATTTATTAATAAATTCCCTAGGAGAAATTGCAGCACTTAGCGCTGCTTCAATTTGGGCATGCACTGCTATTGTTGATAACGGGTTGGGTCAAAAAATTTCTCCCTGGAAAATGACCATACTTAAAGGGTCTATTGGAATTGTCGCTATTACCTTAACTTTACTTTGGCAAGGCATGAGTTTCCCAATTTTAAATCCTGTTAGTATAGGGTTTTTGTTGTTAAGCGGTGTGATAGGCATTTGTTTCGGCGATACTTGTTATTTTCAATCACTTTACTGTCTTGGTCCCAGACGGACTTTGCTTTTACAAACATTAACTTCTCCTTTCTCTGCTTTATTGGCATTTACTTACTTGCATGAAAGCCTCAGTCTCATTAACTGGTTGGGTATGGGAGTAACTCTTGTTGGAGTCGCTTGGGTCATAAGTGAACAGAGTTCTGAACAGAGTCATAACAAACGATCTCCCCAATTGCAAACAGGAATTATATACGGTGTTTTAGCATCTGTAGCACAGGCTATTGGAGCGGTTCTATCCAGGGCTGCTTTAACTCAAACGAGTATCAATCCTTTATGGAGTACTGTATTGCGGCTAAGTGCAGGAGTTGCAGTACTGTTACTGTGGTATTTTCTACAAAAAAGAAAGCATTCCCCGCGCAGACAACAGCAAAAGATGTTCAGTGGATTACCAATGGGTACAGTTGTTGTAAGTGCTTTTTTTGGAACCTTTGTGGGTGGTTGCTTGCAACAAACTGCCTTCAAGTACACGGCGACAGGAGTGGCGCAAGCACTCTGTGCTACAAGCCCCGCCTTTATTCTCCCAATTGCTATGTGGATGGGTGAGAAAGTCAGTTACCGTGCTATTCAAGGCGTTCTCATTGCCTATGCGGGAATTGGGTTATTATTGGGACACGTATAATGAAGAAAAGATAAAGGATAAAGGATGAAAGATAAATTTTTTCATCCTTCCTGTTTGGTGTAACCCTTAGTTTTTGGGGATTCTTGCATTTTCTAAGCTTCACACTTTATTTTTTAGGGGAAAAAATAGTTGGTCTTTTTCCGGAATGGTTATGCCATGAGTAGTAGACACTATTAGATATGCAACTTATACCGAAACCTTATAACACTTATATAACGAACAGAAGGGGACTTACCCCCAATCGAAAGCCCAGTCATAATAGACTGGGTTTTTGGCATAATATCAAGAGAAGTCATGTTGGGTTTCGTTCCTCAACCCAACCTACGTATATTATAAATCTCGTTCCGAATCACAATATTATGAATACTGGCTCTAAGTCCAATAAAGAATTTTGGCTTTTGGAAAACGCCGTTGAATCTCATTTTCAAAATAGCGGCGCAAAGTCTTCATTGTGTCAGCGTCATAAACATACTTTGTTCCACCAAATTTATTTCGTTTAACACTGCGCTTTTCCTCGTCCATGTCTAGCTTTGATTGGGGATACCAAGTTTGTAAAACTTCCTTTGATCCTGGTGTAAAGCGGTGCGAAATCAGTTCAAAAGTGAGGTCACAATCAAAATCTAACGCTTCACTTATCTGGTTAAACAAGCGATCGTAAGAAGACTGCCAATCGTCTAGAAGCATAATTGGCGCAATGACCAAACCTACGGGATAACCGCCACCACCTCGCTCTTGTGGTAATGCTAACTTTCGCAATGCCATAAGTCGTAATGGTACTGATGCAGTCCCACCTTCAAATCGACCAGAAACAGGGGCAGCATTTACACTCATGCGAAAGCGAGTATGACCGTTATGTGGTATTTCAAGAAGTTCATCCACCGCATCAAACTTAGATACACACCGTAAATAGGCGCGTTCGCGAGTCCCAAAATAGCGAATGCATTCAGCAAGACTACCTGTGAGATGTTCAATACCCAAGGGATCGGTATAACAGCTTGCTTCATAAGAAGTTGCTTTACCTGGTTGCTCGTATGCTGCCAAATTCTCTAATATTTGAGGTAGGTTAGCAAACACGCGAATCACTGGTGGACCTTGCAAGCTTCCTGCTAAATAGCAGTACTGACAGTGCGCCGGACAACCTTCTGCAATGTGAAATTGCCAATCAGCTGATGGAGGAATGGGGCTAAGCTTGAAGGAACTAGGCGGAGCAGTCACAACCGCAAGAGTACGCTTAGCGATATCATAAGTTTCACGTTCGGATTCACCACGCAAACCCGTAAGGCGATTTCGCGGTAACTCTTCAATGGGTAAGTTGTAAGACTGCAGTCGTTTGAGAATTTGCTGTCCCCAGCGTTCATCAAGAGCGGCAGGTGTAAACAACACTCGTTCTGGCATCCATAATTTCGGTTCTCGCACAGAAGGTGCTTTTGGTGTTGAGATAGTATTTGCTATCATTTCAATGAGGGAGTAGGGAATAGGGAGTAGGGAATAGGGGGAAAAATAGAATATTATTGCGAGCGAATTAATGAAGAGTTTTGAATAATAGTTTTCTTGCTGACATATCTCTATTGTAAAGGAGGAAAAATTAATTTTATTTCTATATTTAGTACGGTTTACCCCAATTAGAAGTAGTGGTTTTATGTTGTAAATGGTCATTGGTCACTGTACGGTATCTAACGCGTATCAACTACTGCGCCATTCCATCAACAATAGAGCTTTATCACCACCCGTCACCTTGAATCCAAGACCCTCGTAAAACGCTCTGCCTGGATTGACTCTTATCACATTTAACTTGACTGGAATTCCTCTTTTAGCAGCTTGTTCCAATACATTGCCAACAAGCTGACTGCCAAAACCTTGCCTTTGATAAGCAGGCAAAATAGCCAGATAAGTAATAAACAATTCGTTTGGTTCTTCCGTACTTAGTGGGCTAAATTATCAATAAGCTTCGTATCTGAACCTGATTGTATGGGATTTCAATGCGGTGATTAAGTGCTTTATGGATCGATCTAGCTTAGATAATGCTTAAAAAGCTGACTACACAAAGCTGTCAAAAAAGTTTTAGATGAAATTAGCCCACTAAGTACGGAAGAACCATCTTCTCGCATTTCATTGAACTGGAATTCTTCTTTCCATCCCCATGTTTGTTCAATATAGGAATAAAAAACTTGCCGATGTAAGTCGTAGATAAAGTTGAAGTCTGAAGCTGTTGTTCTTCGGGTTTTAAGGTAACTCATAACGATACTGATTTTGAAGTAATACTAAATCCGTGTCTTGTGCCCCCTTTATAACTTAGTCCAAACCGCAGCGGTGAGTAAGCGCGCTCGTCCCTTCGGGTTTCCCGAGTGTGTACAGGACAAAAACTGCACATCCTTAGTATCGATTCCTTGACTCCTTCAAACGCAAGCATTTGTATAGTTTGATAGTGCCAAAGTGATGAAACTTCCTTCACAAGGTTACTTCTAGGGTTCTATCCCTATCAAATCTCCTTAATGTTAGCCTTAGCTGCTTAAGCTATCATGTGGGGAATACATCATCAAAAAGCTTCCATTCAAGGTCACTTAGTCCTTCAAAACGCCCAGCCATAAACAAATACATCCTTCTTGTACAGGAAGAGATTACCATATTTTGGCATTAGTGGGATAGGTTCGTATAAGGTAGGGTATGCAATGCCAATCAAAGTCAAAAGGTGGGCAATGCCCACCCTACTTTACCTAAAACTTTTTACAAATCAAAAAATTTATACGGTGATTTTCGTACCGTCAAACTTGGTAAATGTGAAGCCGTCAAATCTTTCATTGAAACCTAGCCTTTCATCTCTAAGGATGCTGATAGCAACTTCTTCTCCCAAAGCTAAGCCAGCTGCAATATCAGAACGCCAGTGGATACCAGCAAGAGAACGACCAAAAGTATAATTAACTGCGAACTTGTTCAACTCGCCACCTACTGTGAGTGGTACTCCTCTGTAAGGAATCACTTTTGTAGGATCGTTGGGATCGGGTACCACAGGATTGGGAATAACAAAGTCCTCTTCAAAGAACGCTTTCAACAGTGTGACTGAGACACCAGCAGTAGAAGCAGAACCAGCAGTGTAGGCGGAATGAAACGGTGCTCCTTCTGGGTATGCATGGGGTAATAAATAGGTACCAAAGGTGTTAAAACTCTCAGCTAAAGCTCTGGAATTTAATAACTCAGAATGAATTGGGTAATCAATTTTGTTGATGAGCTTATTGTAGACTAAACCACCATAGGCTTCTGGTCGCAAACGACGATGTAAGTAAAACTTACCCCAATAAGAGGCTCTGATTGCCCGCGAAGGAGCTAGGAGGAGCAAGGCTTGGAAGTGCGCTGCTGCAAATGTAGCAGCTGAACCCACTTGAGTTCTGGAGTTGATATAGGGGTTGCTTGGATTCAAGGGTGCGCCAATACCACCGAGAGTCGCCAGGACTCCATAGAATAGAGCACCATTAATACGTCCGTACTCAACAATGTCGCGTATACTGGAAATGTAACGGCGCGTTGGATCGAATCTAATAGATTTGCCTGAACTGCCTCCATTCTGGACTGTCAACCACTCGTTGTAATCGGTCAGGAACTCATTGCCAGGAAGAGCAGTACGAATTAGGGGAGAAATAAACTGAGTGTTTAAAGGAATATCTAGTAACGAAAACTGTGAAACGAAAGGACCCTCTGTTACACCAGGTGGGACAACGTATTTTGTTGTTTTGCCTGATGGATCGTTTTTGTCAACATAGTTGACACTAGCACGAAACAGGGTTTGAGGGGTAATAACGCCATTGTCTTTTGGACCTCGAAATGCTGACAGTTTGTTGAGGTCTTCAATTGCTGCTAAGATTTTCGGATTGTCAGTGTCATTTTGGAACTCTCTAAGAGGAACTTCTCGCAGTAAAGCAGCCCAGTAGAGCTCAACTGCCTCAGCCGCTTGTTCCGCACTATCCAAAGTTGGTGGGACTGGGGTCGCTACTTGAGCTGCATTGATTCCTTCAAGGCTGATTGCTAAAGGTCCTTGAGGATTCACTAATTTTCTTCCACCACCTAAAATAATATTTTCAAAGTCGTCTGGATTTTGCGTTGTTAATGCTTTAATGAAAGAATTATAAGCTTCAATTTGGACTTCACCTCTTTCATCGTGGGGCAATCCTCTAGTATCAGTTGCGATTTTGTTAGGATAACGTTCTTCATCTCCATTAGTCGGATGTGGCGGAACAGAGGTCTCTAGCAAATTTTTGGCTGCTTCAACACGTACTTGATAGGCTTTCTGAACAAAATTGCCATAGTTGAAGGTTCTGACACGCTTGCCTTGTTCTTGTGCAAAGACAATATTTCCTTTCTTCACTGATGAGAAAAGAGGAGCCATAACTCCACCCACAACACCAGTCGCAGTTATTACGCTAACGCGACCTAGAAATGAGCGTCTACTAAGTTGACTCAACAGTGAACGTTTACTGCCTTGTTTATCCGTATTCTGACTAGAATTCATTTTTTCTCTTCTTGAATTGTGTTGGAAAGTCTTATTGGAAGTAGATTCGTATGCCCTAAACTATTCCAATGCTCTCGAGTAAATCAGTTTCAATCGTGGTTTTCACGCACAGATTGAATTTGCTTCATCCTTTTTAAGGATTGCATAAGTATTATTACTTTCTCTCAACAATGGCGCAATAAAAGCCACTATTTCTCAAAAGCTTACCTCAAAAATATTGTAAGTCGATGGGTTAACCGTATCTTTTATTTGTTAAATCAGAATATCCCATAAAAAGATATCAAAAGCAAGCTATTTTTGTGAAACTGTGAGATACACTTAGGGCGGGCATTGCCTACCACAAGCATAATATGGCGGGCTGTCTTCCCTACTTACAGTACTTAAAGATTGCTATAGTGTAGTATAAAGCAAGGGTGCAATTGATATAAGTCACAATACAATAGAAAGAACCTTACCCCCCTTAATCCCCCCTTATAAAGGGGGGAAACAGGAAATTTAGTTTCCTCCTTAATCCATCGGGGAGGTTAGGAGGGGTAAAAATAATGTGCGGCTTCATAGAAGATTGGTATGAGTTAAGATTATAAAACTCACAAGTTTGTGCTCTTGCTGTTTTGAAGATATGTAAACGTGAGTTCTTTGCAAAGAAACTGGGTTTCTAAGAAAATCTGAAAATCTTACTTGTCAATCATAAAAAGGAAAACATGACTCAACCATCACCTCATGCTTCTGTTCAATCGGCAAATCTTTCATTCGATCGCGTCTCTGATATTTACGACTCAACACGAGGACTACCTCCTGGTATCTCCGAACAAATTACTGAAACTATTCTCAAAATAGTTTCACCTACACCAGATACTCAATTCTTTGAAACGGGTATTGGTACTGGCAGAATTGCTTTACCCATTATCCAAAAAGGCTATTCTTATACAGGTATAGATATTTCCGAGAAAATGCTAGATGAGTTACGTAGCAAGCTACAAGGCATCAATCATCGAGCCACATTGTATGCTAGCGATGCAACTAACTTACCGTTTAGCGAACGCTCCTTTGATGTTGCTATTACGGTACACGTATTCCATCTCATTGCTAATTGGCAAAAGGCACTAGCAGAAATCCGACGAGTGTTAAAACCAGGAGGAATTTACCTTTACAGTCACGGGCGCATGAATACTGCAACTGATATCACTCCAGCTCAGTTGGATTTTGAGGAACATTGGCGAAATATCCTTGCTAGCTATGGTCATCAAGTCACGCGCTTTGGTGCAACGGAAGACGAAGTCTTGGCAGCCCTACGCGAACAGGGTGCAACCTTAGAAACAGTTATACCAGCTCAATGGAGAGTTGATTTAACAGTAGGAGAATTGCTCAATCGTTATGAAAACAGGATTTATAGTGCTTCTTGGTATATTCCAGAAGACATTTTTCCCCGTGCTATTCAAGATTTACAAGAGTGGTCTAAACAGCGTTTTGGCTCCCTAGACTACGATTTATCCCACGAAGCTAAGTCTAAATTTACTGTAGTCCGTTGGACATAAATTGAAAGGTAAAAATCCCCGACTTCGCAAGAATTATCGGGGATCTTATAGCTCATGAGAAGGCGATCAACTTTGGTTATATTGAAAGGTAGTTGCTATCCCCTAAGTAATTAACTATATGAGATGAACGTTTATGCAGGAAGCAACACTTTGTCAATGACATGGATAACACCGTTATCAGCAGCAACATCAGGTGTTGTAACTGTTGCGTCATTCACCTTGACGCCACCATTAGAAGCATCAATTTTCACGGACGATCCTTCAACAGTAGTCGCTGAAGTTAAGTTAACTACCTCAGATGCAGTCACTTTGCCGGGAACAACGTGATACGTCAAGATTTGTGTGAGCTTTGGAATGTCTTGAAGTAATCCGTCTACCGTACCTTCTGGAAGCTTAGCAAAAGCTTCATCTGTAGGCGCAAAAACAGTGAATGGACCAGCGCCTTTTAGTGTATCTACTAAATTGGCAGCTTTAACTGCAGCAACTAGAGTGTTAAAAGAACCAGCATTAACAGCAGTATCAACGATGTCAGCCATGTGTTTCACCTGTTTTCTTGAATCTGTTAAATACTGTAACATTATGGAACTCAAAAATATACAGTAAATCGATAGAATTATAGTAAATATTTTTTATACACTCACTTAGTCATTTAAATTTATAAATCTATCCTCAGTATGTTGAACTAACTTGCATTGACTAAAAAGGTAACTATTTATACTTTGTACAAGCAAGATTCAGTAGGTTGGGTTGAACGAAGTGAAACCCAACAAAGACAAGATTTTTGAGTGTTGGGTTTCGTTCCTCAACCCAACCTACACATAAATTCACTAAAGGATACGCTAAAACTCTTACAAATGACCAATGACACTTTAATTTATGTTCAACTGAAAACCGCCATATTAAGGTTTCTGACCAACATGAATGACTTTCAACTGTGATGAAGCACTGTTAGTTGGTGCAGATGTATTAGTGTTATTAGACTCGTCCGAAAATTTACAACCCGCTCTGAGTCAAGCTTTGGATAGCGTTGACTGTTAAGCAGTTCCAACGTAAGAATCAGTCTTGGAGATAGTTACTGATAGCAACTATGTGTAAAAATATTGATAGCTAATTCATCACCTGCCTCAGGTTTACGAAGTTGGTGAAGATGGCAAAATTAAGGCACCAATTCTCAGCCTAACCAATCCACAAATGGTAAGAATTACCTCCTCGTAAACTCGAGAATTCAGTGGAAATCTTTGGCGTGCAATCTGGAAAATTTTGACGATTCTAATTACGTGTTCAACAAAGATGCGCTCACCGGAAAACTCTTTGTTTTCTGCTTTTTGATTGGCCGTTAATTCTGCTGTTCGTGGCTTCTTATGAGGGGTAATAATATTCTCACCTTTTTGATACGCCTTATCCCCTGCAAACATTTGCTCGGCTTCAAACTTTTCTTGTTGCTCCCGAAACAAATTAATATCACTTTTTGGTCCCTTTTCGCCTACCTCTACATCGACAATATCTTTTCCTTCTGGTAGGATAATAAATTGGTTTTTAAATGTGTGTTGTTTCTTCTTACCCGAAAAATACTCTTTCTGTTCCTGATTGTCGCTAGGCCTTTCCCGTGGCTGTTCCATACTGTCCACGATTAACTGAAATTCTTTCAAAAGTTCTTTTGTGATCGCTTGCTGTAGCTTTGCAATGGTTTTGGGATAGCCGCTACCAAGAGAAATTTCAACTTGCTCGCTCCACTCGTGATAAGTTGGAAAACGACCTAAGCGAGCCAATAAGCTAGCTCTCACTTCATATAATGCGATCGCTAACTGCACTTGTTTGCCATATTCGATTTCTTGCTCGCGGGTTAGCAAAGGAATCCGGCTAATTTGCTGCAAATATGCAGTCATGGTGTTGGTGGGAGCCTGAGTCATAGTACTATAGTTCAATGAAGGGTTGTTTTTAAGTCTTGATGTTCTAGTCGGCAAGGACGAGCCAATTAGCTGGCGTTTAATTTCGGAATAAAAAGACATACAAAAAAGTTTGACAATGATAAAACGTTCTCAATGAAAAAGTAGTCATACCATGTTTGAATGAACATGATATGACTCGCAGTCGTCTTTGTATCGCGGCTATTATTAGTTTTTCTTTTTACTTTGATTTTGACCAGTTAAGATAGCCCAGATAAGCTATGACTTAGAGATAACTCTTTCAACTCGACGCGATCGCGTTCACGGAAGACCCCTAAGCCCGCAACCCCCAACCCAGCGGAACCGAGTCCGTAATTAAAGTAAGTCGGCAGGTTATAGAGGTTTCTGGTGGAGAACAGATTGTCATATTCGATGTTCGTAACTCGAACACGTTTCACAAAGACTTTAGATTGTCCAAAGTCGATGGTGTGATTTGTTCCCCAGCCTGTGCTCAACTCATTCCACTCACTATTGTCAAACAGAGAATGCAATTGTGCATTATCCAACTGAGCGATTTGTGAACTGAGCTTGAAGTATCTCTTCTTTCTAAGTTCTATATGATTCTTAGCCATTTTTCCCCATCCAACCACAGCATGAGAAACCACGTAAATACGATGCAACCAATTGCAATAGAAAGTATTAACTCAATTTGTGGGTTACTTATTTAACCTAAATTTTAGGAGAGCGATCGCACCTACAGTTAATGCATACGTAATTCTTTTTTGGCGATCGCCCTTGGGAAACACTTTTTGGTTTACTGACTTTGGTTCCATTTTTGCTGATTCATCCTTGCTCAAATGTCCTTTTTGACTTTATATGTCTATTTTTATTCTGTATTGTCTTGTTTGTCTCAGTAATTTCCATATTGTGACAGTTGGAGTGCGGAAGGTGGGCTTTCTGGCGAAACTCGTCGCCTGAAACCCCCATAAATTCGTTCTCAGAATTTCACTTTATGTGCAAATCCACATATTGATGTATGTTAGAACACATTAAACATTAATAATTGTTTTTGGAATGAAATGCTATATTCCTAAACATGTTTTTCTTTAGATAGAGATGACTAGTACTGACCAAATTACTCAACTATGTGAAAAATTCGGATACACGCTTGAGTATTTAACTACTGAAAATAAACAATTACTTAGAGCCGTTTTAGCTAACTATGTAATCATTTTATCTAAATATAAAGCTCTTTCTCTTACAAAAGCAATGTTAGAAACTGAAAACATGATTTCTCAGATAACTTCTAAATGCTCAAGGAATACAAACTCTATATCTGTAGCTATTGGTATCTTGGAAGGCATTGAAATAGATACTGCTGAAGGATTGATAGATATTCTTACCAAATTGATTAAAGATGATAGTGTTAAGATTCCTAATTCTAGGAATAAGTGAATAGCCATCAACTTGAGGCAAAACTATGTAGCTAATTAAAATATTTCGATCTCTCTTAACATCTTAGCAATCAAAGTCCTGCTACCAGTCCTAATATCAGCGCTAGCTATGTGCGAATCTCTAAAGGCGAAACCATTTCAACTGAGGTGGATGCGACTGCTCAATGATTTTATGCGAGCGAAGGAAGCGGTTCTATAGAAACGGAATTTGGTCCACTGGCTTGGTCTGAAGGGGATGTTTTTACCCTCCCAGCCACCTTTAAAGTTACTCATAAAGCGACTACAGACAGCGCTCTTTACTGGGTAAATGACTCTCCTCTACTCACTATACCTAGGCTTATATCTTGCACCTCTAAGGGTAACCCGCAGATCGGCGAATAAAGAGGCAAAAGTGTAACAAGGAGAAATGAAATCAGCTTAAGTACTATCTTGTTATTAACTTATCTCAAATTATTCGTGTTATTCCTGATAACTATTCACAGAGCTATTAACCCAGCCCTTTAAATTAAAATGATAATCACAGAGGGAGCCGCCTCTACCTTTATCTTTATGTTTGAAATTGTATAGAGAGGAAGTGGTCGCCGTCGGCGACCACTTCCTCTCCCCCCGTTGGCGATTATCATTCTTTTTAAACACTCACCTTTGCTTTGACACAAAGGTCCTTGCCCAAGCACAAGACAAGCCACTATTATATAAGATGGATAAAATTTTGCTATAAAAACTCCGCAACTCTTCTGGGACTGCGGATATGTTAAGTTTTTTCTCATAGGTAAAGAAAACACTAAGGGTGTAGCGAATGAAAGACTCCACTAACCGCAATGGGTTGGAAATAACAGAAACTGTCTCTGTAGCGGGTTCTGTCGCTGGGTCGGTATTTGCAGTTTTTTCCCAGCAGCTGATCTATGCGGTTGCGCCCCTGAGTTTAGCCCTCTCGCTGAGCCTGATCAACCGACGCCGATTTGAGCAGGCGTTACAGGAGAATATAACTGCTGTCTCGTCTGAAATGGGCACTCGCGTCACACACGTAGATCGGCAACTGTCAGCACAGATGCAATCGGTACGCACCTCAGTTGAAACTCTGTCTGCTGTCCCAATACCAGCACCCTTTGACCCCACTAACCTGGAGCAACAGATTGAGGAACTGAAAACAGCACTTATCCACACAAAACAGATTACCAGCCAGAGTGCCACCAAGCAGGAAATCGAAGACTTTAACCAGAAAATTAAGCAGTTGCAAGCTTGTGTGAGCTCATTAACTGAGGCATTTAACCAGCGCTCGGAGCTACAGCAAATAGAAGACTTAAGCCAAAGCACCGCCCAACTACAAGAGCAGGTTTCAGCACTGCCGCCAATACCAGCACCGTTTGACCCCACCGGGCTAGAGCAACAAATTCAGCAGTTGCAAGCTTCTATGATCTCATTGACAGAGGCATTTAACCAGCGCTCGGAGCTACAGCAAATAGAAGACTTAAGCCAAAGCACCGCCCAACTACAAGAGCAGGTTTCAGCACTGCCGCCAATACCAGCACCGTTTGACCCCACCGGGCTAGAGCAACAAATTCAGCAGTTGCAAGCTTCTATGATCTCATTGACAGAGGCATTTAACCAGCGCTCGGAGCTACAGCAAATAGAAGACTTAAGCCAAAGCACCGCCCAACTACAAGAGCAGGTTTCAGCACTGCCGCCAATACCAGCACCGTTTGACCCCACCGGGCTAGAGCAACAAATTCAGCAGTTGCAAGCTTCTATGATCTCATTGACAGAGGCATTTAACCAGCGCTCGGAGCTACAGCAAATAGAAGACTTAAGCCAAAGCACCGCCCAACTACAAGAGCAGGTTTCAGCACTGCCGCCAATACCAGCACCGTTTGACCCCACCGGGCTAGAGCAACAAATTCAGCAGTTGCAAGCTTCTATGATCTCATTAACAGAGGCATTTAACCAGCTCTCAGAGCTACAGCAAAGAACTGCTAAAAGCGATCGCACAACTGTGCCCCTGCAAGAGCAGTTGTCTGAACTATCCCCAATAACGCATCGGGTTGCTTCCTCAAACGGAACGCAATTGACAACCAGTCTGAAAAATCAACGCTTGAGTGTAGAAGCACTCATGGCGATGGCTGAGGCTCGTGGCATTGGCAAAGAATTTCAGATGGTGATACAAGCAGCCAAGAAACACCATCTTACACTGAATCCGTGGCCTACTAACCTGATGATTAGTCCTGCGGCTCACTTGCTATGTACTGCGCGAAGAAATTCCTCTCAATGCCTGTTTATTATTTCGGGACAGCCTGCGATGGATGGAAAAGTCCGACTCTGGGTATCAACGCATACGATCGCTGAATTTTATCCGGTTAGGCAACAAACTGTCACATCCCTCCTGGGATTTGATGGGTG
This sequence comes from Scytonema sp. UIC 10036, assembly GCF_009725235.1. Next base: position 60,993 of record NZ_WJFC01000035.1, on the reverse strand, counting down.
GCGCGAGATGGATAAGGCACAGATAGAGGAGTTCGTCGCTAGTCTGAATCGGTTATTTGAAGAAGCCAGCGTTTAAATCAAACCAGGCAAAGTTGAGAAGCCTGGACTTTAATTAGCGCTATGAACCACATAGCAATAGTTTCAGCCTTCCGAAATTCCCCCGCCAAGGGGAGTTCGGCTTAAAGTTTCCGTTACCCATAATTTTGAGTGTTGCTGCTTTGATGCTGGGGCTTGGGGCTGTTGCAAATAGGGTCTAACCCGCTCTAGGCCGATTTTTAGGAAAGCGGGTGCATTTGCAATCTGCCACCAAAATATGAGAAAAAGGGCGTTGCGCGACGTGAAAGTTCTGCGGAGGCGCAGTAGCGCGGTTGACTGAGGAGCCGTCTCCTCCTGGGTATCCTTCCACCCAGTCTCTACGTAAAAGGGTTAAACACCCCGGACACATCGGTAGTAAGCAATGAACCCGATGGAATGCAGTCCACGAAAGCCCACCTAAGGTCAGTACCGACCGACCTGGGGCAAGGAGAAAATCGGTTTTGGGTTAGCGATAAGCGAACCATTATAAGCCGTATCGGGGCTATTCGGCAGATGACGGCAGCGCCCGCGAGTATCCCCACATACAGGACAGGGATTAACAAGGTTGGTGCGGATAAACTTGCTCACCGCGCACCCCCACGCCACCAGTTGTATTCGTCTTTGGTTAACAAAGCATTCCTATGCAGCACGAAAATCCCCAGCCAATTCATTTAAAGTAGTAAAAAGCAAGCGATCGCGTATGAGTCTGTATCGAGAGTTTTTAATAGCTATAACGGCTATCTAACCAACAATCACCCAGTAGAAACCATCAGGTGCGACTAACCCAAATGAAGGTTCGTTAAACTCGTTCTTAACAATGGGTGTAACATGAGTGGCGTTGCTATTAGAGACACGTTGGTGAAAGTCTTGAATATTTTCAACTCGATATGTAAATAAGCTCAAACCCAAGGAACCTGGTTGGGAGTATTCCCGCCGATCTGGTGTAGGGTAAATGGGAGTGTAGATTTGCAGGACGCCTGCAATGTCTTTTGGGGAAGAAAACGCCGATAGATAAAACTCTTGCCCTTCTTCAAGTATTAATGTTTGCCGTGTTGAGGGATTTTGATACCCCGAACGCTTACCATTAATTTCACTCGGTATAAGTCCAAAAACTTCTGTGTAAAAAGAAGTCAGATAATGGTCATTACTCACTAAACTGGAGTGAGTTCCTTCGCTGACTTTTAAGGGAGAACTAGCAGCGATCGCTCCATAGCCGGGACGAGTATAGTTGTATCTTTGAAAAAAAGCCTGCCGTGTTTCCCTACCAATGACGAACATTTCTCGCACACCAGCAAAGCGATTGTACAAGCCCGTCCCTTGATTGCCAAAACCTTCAATAGCACGGACTGGCTCGGTGTAAATCCAATCACCATCGTTAGCGTTGTCATCAGTAAAAGCATCAGCAAGAGTGTAAATATCTTGCGTGAGGGAAGCAAACCAACGACTTCCCACAACCATCGGCAATGTTTTCTCTAAACCCGAGTTACGTAGTTGCGACCAAAACATAACTCGGACTAATCCGTGTGTTGCAGAATCGCCATTTTGCAGTCGCCATGAAGTTAATTCTGCTGAATGCTGATACAGTACCTCTGCTTGGTTTGCACTAAATTGTCCGTGCTGAATTGGTTGATAACCAAACTCAGCCCAATATTTAAGGGTGGTGGTAGCATCTATTGTGCCAATGCAATTTTCAAAAATTCCACTAATCATTTAGAAAAAGCCAATGAGTGTCAAAAGTACTGCTTAGCGATGTCCTAAGATCGGATGGGGTTTGTAGAGTTCTTCAAGAAACTTTCGCTCTTCTTCAGAAAGCACCAAGTCTATAGCCTCAACAGCTTCTTTAAGATGTTCTATCTTAGTAGCACCAATAATAGGAGCCGTCACTCCTGGTTGGTGTAACAACCAAGCTAGAGCAATTTGTGCTGGTTTAACGCCACGTTTTTGAGCCAATTCCACAACGCGATCGACTATTTGAAAATCGGACTCTTGATAGTAGAGACTGTGAGCGAAGTCGTCACCTTTCGCCCGTATGGTTTCACCTCGATCTTGTTGAGTGCGATTTCCAGCCAGAAAACCTCGCGCCAAAGGACTCCAGGGAATAATTCCAATTCCCTCAGCGCGAGATAAAGGCAACACTTCCCGTTCTTCTTCCCGATAAACTAAGTTGTAGTGGTTCTGCATTGAGACGAAGCGAGTCCAACCATGTTTATCTGCTAGGTAAAGCGCTTTGGCAAATTGCCATGCGTACATACTCGAAGCACCAATGTAACGAGCTTTACCCGACTTAACAACATCATGCAGTGCCTCTAGGGTTTCCTCAATCGGCGTCTCGTTATCCCAACGATGAATTTGGTATAAATCTACGTAATCTGTTTGTAACCTTTGTAATGACGCATCAATGCTGTCAAAAATATGTTTGCGGGACAATCCGCGATCGTTCGGACCATCACCTACTCTGTTATAAACTTTGGTAGCAATAATAACTTGGTCTCTTTTTGCAAAATCTTTGAGCGATCGCCCTAGTATTTCTTCACTCACACCCAAGGAATAAACATCGGCAGTATCAAAGAAATTAATCCCTAACTCTAAGGCAAGTTTGATAAACGGGCGGCTTTCTTCTTCTTCGAGCACCCATTCTCGCCATTTACGGGAGCCATATGTCATTGTGCCTAAGGATAGGCGCGATACTTTTAGTCCAGTTTTACCAAGGTTGACGTATTTCATGCGGTTATCTTTATCAACTTATAATGCAAGATATCTACGCTGCTGTCTGAAGTTCCTTTTGAAATAGTTCCTTAACTTTGCTCCAAGCATCAGCCGTAGCCTCTGCATTGTAACTATTACGATGGTTACAGAAAAAACCGTGCTCTGCAGGATAGCGGAAGATTTGATGAGGAATTTGATACTTTGTTAACTCTGCTTCAATTTGTTCTGTTTGCTCTTGAGGAATGCCTTTGTCTTGAGTGCCAAAGAAGGCGTACAGAGTTCCTTTGATATCTGGGGTACGAGTGATGGTAGGCGCACCACCGCCTGGAGTGGAATTTGTAATCCCACCACCGTAGAAGGAAGCTGTAGCTTTAATCTCAGGTAGTGTTGCAGCTAAATAGACAATATGTCCTCCAAAACAAAAACCAATAGAGCCGATCGCATTAGCATTCACATTTAGCAGAGTTTTGAGTTTTGCGATCGTTGCTTGAATGTCGCTTAATATCTCACCTGCTGTGGTTTGTTCTTTGTATTTTCTACTAAGCTGGATGTCTTCGGGAGTGTAACCAGTTTCAAAGCCAGGAGCAGTCCGTTGAAAGATTGCAGGTGCGATCGCTACATATCCCTCCTTAGCCAACCTTTCTGTCACTTCTCGGATGTGAATGTTTACGCCAAAAATTTCTTGAACTACGATTATTGCTGGGAAGCGTCCTTCACCTGAAGGTTCCGCCAAGTAAGCATCTATTTGCAAACCGCCGTTAGGAATTTTAACATAAGAAGTGCGAATTGCTGCGTCTGTTGCTGTGTTTGTCATCTTTGTGGTGGTTTGGGATTTTTTTACATTTTCCTTACATAATACTGTAAATCTATCTAATTACAGTACTTTTAATTAACTAGGCTTATTTAAAGATTTAGTTACTTGCTGTATTTGTCATCTTTAGTGGTGGTTTGGAATTTTTGACATTTTCTCTTGTATAATACTTTATATCTATCATATTACCGTGCTTTTAATTAAGTAGGCTTGTTTACTAACGTACTTCGAGATCTAAAGATATGGCTCATGCTTGTTGTGGTCCGGGTTACGCTTCTCCAGAAGCAGCGATAAAAGCAGATCGCGAACAAATACTCTATACAATTGCACTTTATACAGGTACAAATATTCAAGAGCCAGATTATTTAGCAACTATAGACGTTGACCCTAATTCCCCAACTTACTCCCAAATTATCCATCGCCTACCAATGCCTTACATTGGTGATGAACTGCACCATTTTGGGTGGAATGCATGTAGCTCTTGTCACGACGACACTAGTAAATCCCGACGATTTTTAGTGATTCCTGGTTTACGCTCTAGCAGAATTTACATTGTTGATACAGCAGATGCCAAAGCGCCCAAACTTCATAAAGTCATTGAACCCGAACAAATCAAAGAAAAAACTAACCTCACCGCCCCCCATACCGTACACTGTCTGGCTGATAGTCACGTCATGATTTCAATGTTGGGTAACAGCGAGGGGAATGGTCCTGGTGGTTTTCTGTTGTTGGATGAAAATTTTGACATTGCTGGACGCTGGGAACACAAAGCTGATGGTATGCGCTTCAATTATGACTTTTGGTATCAGCCCCGTCATAATGTTATGGTGAGCAGTGAGTGGGGCGCACCCAAAACGTTTTATCCCGGCTTCGATCTTAACGATGTGACGGCTGGAAATTACGGTCAGCAGTTGCATTTTTGGGATTGGTCTAAACACGAAATTATTCAAAGTGTTAACTTGGGCGAGGAGGGATTAATTCCTTTAGAAGTCCGGTTTCACCATAACCCTGATAGCACTCACGGATTTGTTGGTGCAGCACTGAGTAGCAACGTTTGGCACTGGCACAAGTCTAACGGTCATTGGGATGTGAAAAAAGTCATTGACATTCCATCACAAGAAGTGGAAGGGTGGCCTATTCCCGTACCATCGTTAATTACCGATATCTTACTTTCGATGGACGATCGCTATGTCTACTTCTCCAACTGGCTACATGGAGACATTCGTCAATATGACATCACCGATCCTTTCGCACCCAAACTCACAGGTCAAGTTTGGTGCGGTGGCTTAGTCGGTAAAAGTAGTGAGGTTCGGGGCAAAAAGCTAGCTGGTGGACCGCAGATGCTCCAACTCAGTCTTGATGGCAAACGGCTGTATGTCACCAACTCCCTATTTAGTACCTGGGACAATCAGTTTTATCCTGACTTATCCAAAGATGGTTCATACTTATTGCAGGTTGACTGTGACACCGAAAACGGAGGATTAAAAATCAACGAGAACTTTTACGTTGACTTTAGCAAAGAACCGCAAGGTCCATCCCGCGCTCATGAGATGCGTTATCCTGGTGGCGATTGTACTTCCGATATTTGGGTTTGAAAAAGAGTTTCATAAGTCTACAAATACTTAAAGCGATAAAAGAGGAAATATGACATCTGAAAATCAGGCTGTAACCACAACAAAAACGTCAGCAAAAACAAATAAGAGATTAAACCAAGGACATATCAAAACACTTGAAGAAGTCATTCAATTTAATCCCGAAGCATATGTGAAACGACCAATTTTCAACACAGAAACGCTGCAATTTGGTATGTATTGTCTTGAGCCAGGACAAATCAATCCTTTACACCAGCATCCTCAAACTAGTGAGATTTGCTACTTCGTTCAAGGTACAGGAGAAGTTGTTATCGGAGATGAAGTAGCCTCCGTACAACCTGGAGTCTCGGTTCACGTTCCTGAAGCCGTGCGTCACGAAATCAGAAATACAGGAACCGAGCAAATGCTTGTAGTAGTGGTTCAATCCCCGCTTCCGTGCAAAACCGAACGGATTACCCCTTAAATGCTTCAATTTGAGTCATCATTGTTCCCTCAGAAATTGTTGGAATCTAGCGGTTCTCTATCTGCGTTCGTCAGCGTTCATCTGCGGTTCCTGAATTATTTGATATAACTTACAGACTCAGTTGAAATCTCGAAAAAGCGGTTAGCAGGACGGGTAAGTCCCAAATTTTCCCGTAACGTCTTACCCTCATATTCCTGACGAAAGATCCCACGTCGTTGCAGTTCTGGCACAACCTTGTCCACAAAATCATCCAACCCTTCAGGAAGAAAAGGAAACATGACGTTGAAGCCATCAGATCCTTCCTCAATCAGCCATTGCTCCATTTCATCAGCAATAGTTTGGGGAGTACCAACAAACGCCAGCCCACCATAACTGCCGATGCGTTGAGCTAGCTGTCGAATAGTCAGATTCTCGCGTTGCGCTAGTGCGATCGTTCGTTCTCGCCCGCTATGACTGCCGTTAGTGTGCGGGATTTCAGGCAAAGGTCCGTCTGGATCGAAGCCAGAAACGTCATAGCCAAGTGCGATATTCAGGCTAGCTATTCCACTGTCATAGTGTATTAAGCTGTCCAAATGTGTACGCTTGGCACGCGCCTCTGCAACGGTTTCACCCACGACGACTAAGACACCTGGAAGAATTTTAATGCCATCAGGGTCGCGTCCGATCGCCCGCGCTCGCCCCTTAATATCTGCAAATAAAGCTTTACCAGCCTCCAGATTACCAGCAGGTGCAAATACAGCCTCAGCGGTTTCGGCAGCTAATTGCCGTCCTGCTTCCGATGCCCCTGCTTGAACGATTACTGGCCAACCTTGGACAGGTCTAGCGATGTTCAACGGTCCCCGCACCGACAGATATTTTCCTTTATGATTTAGAACATGAAGTTTTGCGGGATCGAAATAAATCCCAGATTCCACGTCCCGGATAAAAGCATCGTCAGCGAAGGAATCCCAAAGACCCGTTACAACATCATAGAATTCCCTCGCCCTGAGATAGCGTTCGTCATGCTCGACTTCCTCTGTCAAGCCGAAGTTAAGCGCGGCATCTGGATTGGATGTAGTGACAATGTTCCAACCAGCGCGACCGCCACTGATATGGTCTAGAGAGGCGAAGCGACGAGCAATGTGGAAAGGTTGGTCATAGGTCGTGGAAGCAGTAGCGACTAACCCAATATGTTCGGTAACGCTTGCGAGGGCAGAAAGTAAGGTGAAAGGCTCGAAGGAAGTGACGGTGTGACTGCGCTTGAGCGCATTAATCGGCATATTGAGAACCGCCAAATGATCGGCCATAAAGAATGCGTCGAACTTGCCCTGCTCTAGTTTTTGGATAAATCGTTTCAATGCTGGAAAGTTAAAATTAGCATCAGGCAAAGCTCCAGGATAGCGCCAAGCGCCTGTATGTATGCTGACAGGACGCATGAAAGCGCCCAGTTTCAATTGCTTCTTACCGCTCATTAGCCCTCCGTAGGCATGGTCTTAAACAATTCAACACTCAAATCAACTTTGATAGGGGCGTGGCAAATGGCGAAGTTTATGAGCTGTATCCAATTCACTATTATTTTTTCTGCCATATCCCCAGCCTAATATGCGACGATATTCTCCCATTATGCCACTTTCAATTAAATCATCCTCATTGACCGTAACATCGGTATGAGATTCAGGGGCAACATAGAGTGCATCAGCAGGACAATATGCCTCACATACGAAACAAGTTTGGCAATCTTCTTTTCGAGCGATCGCAGGTGGTTGATTGGGTACAGAATCAAAAACATTGGTAGGACAAACTTGGACGCACAGATTGCAATTGATACAGAGTTTATGGCTGACAAGCTCAATCATGATATTGCTCCTGCTACAACTTTGACATTTTGCGGCTTGTCGCCTGACATCGCATCCTTTATCCAATCGCGTCTTACCCAAAGCTTATCTAAACCACCAGTCGCTTGATAATAAAGTTGATTTGGATCGGTTTTGGGATAGTCCACCCGAATATGTTCGCTGCGAGTTTCCGTGCGATGTAAAGCGCTAAAATATGCCCATCGCGCTACAGCCGTGAGTGCAGCTGCTCGACGAGAAAATTCCACATCGCGTACAGTATCTTGTTTCGGATTTGCTTGTACCTGCTGCCACAGCGTTTCCAAGGAGGCGAGGGAATCCAAAAGCCCTTGCTCGCAACGCCAATAATTCTTTTCCAACGGGAACATTTGGGCTTGTACGCCGCGCACAATTTCTTCGCTATCGAATGTTTCAAAAGTACTTGACTGAGAACGCAATCCAGCTTGACCAACAGGATGCACAACCCGTTCGTGGGCATGAGCACCCAGGCTTTTCGCAAAAGCAGCTGCTCCAACTCCTGCCCATTGTCCTGTGGAAATTGCCCAAGCAGCATTGGGACCACCACCTCCAGAAGCTAAACCGGATAAAAACTCCCGCGATGCAGCATCACCTGCGGCGTAAAGTCCAGGAACTTTTGTGGCACAACTATCATTCACAATCCGAATTCCACCCGTACCACGAACTGTACCCTCTAAAACCAATGTTACAGGCACTCGTTCCGTGTAAGGATCGATCCCAGCTTTTTTATACGGTAGAAAAGCAATGAAATGAGACCTTTCAATGACTGCTTTAACTTCAGGTGTCGCTCGATCCAAACGAGCATAAACGGAGCCTTTTAGAAGGGCATTGGGCAGGAAAGAGGGATCGCGACGACCATTGATATAACCACCAAGATCGTTGCCTGCTTCATCAGTGTAACTAGCCCAGCCAAAAGGAACTCCCCTTGTCACCGTGGCATTGAAAGCAGTCGAGATGGCATAGTGATTGGAAGCTTCCATACTAGAAAGTTCGCCACCAGCTTCCACTGCCATCAGCAGCCCATCACCTGTGTTGGTATTGCACCCTAATGCTTTACTTAAGAATGCACAGCCACCATTCGCCATCACTACTGCACCAGCGCGAACGGTATAGGTACAATGTTTTTGCCGTTGCACGCCTCTTGCTCCAGCCACTGAGCCGTCGTCAGCCAATAAAAGCTCCAGAGCGGGGCTTTGGTCGAGAATCTGAACGCCCATTCGCAACAGGGTTTTGCGAAGTACCCGCATATATTCGAGACCGTAATAACTCTGGCGCACGGATTCTCCATTTTCTTTGGGGAAACGATAGCCCCAATCTTCCACAAGTGGCAAACTGAGCCAAGTTTTTTCGATAACGCGCTCGATCCAACGTAAGTTAGCTAGGTTTTTGCCTAAGCGATAGCGTTCTGATAAAACTTTGTCCCAATTCTCAGGAGTTGGAGCCATGATACCATTGCCACTAGCAGCAGCAGCACCGCTCGTACCTAGAAAACCTTTATCAACAATAATAACTTTGGCTCCTTGGGATGCTGCTGCCCATGCCGCCCAGGCTGCAGCAGGACCACCACCAATGACTAGCACGTCAGCATTTAGTTGTAGTTCATTTTCGCTATAGACTCTTAGCAATTCCTTGTCCTCCTTATTTGGCAGTCAACACTGGCGTGTTTAGCTCCAAAAGCTTTTTTGTCTATCAAATTGCGAATCGCTGGTTTGTTTGTGATTGTTAGCTGTAACAGATATGATACTCTAATTATTAGCTTTTCAAACAATTAAAGCTCTGTTTCCCCGTTCCTGTTCCCTTGTAGAAAAGCACCAAGCGCAAAACTTTAAGTAATAGGTTATTGAATGTTATGTTGCGTTTAATCTGGCGGGCGTTCGCGAAGCGGCTGCTTTGCACTATCGCCCTTGGCGCAAGCCGTACCCGGCTTATCGCTTTGCTCGCGACAAGTATCGCCGTATCTGTTGTCATCAGCTTAGCCACCCTTATTAGCCCTGCTCCAGCAGATACAGCCGGGATTCCTTATCCAAGGATGAACAAAGAATTTATGCCCATGAAATGGAGGTATTTGCAGGCTTTTTAGCACAGACTGACTATGAAGTTGGCAGATTAATTAATGCGCTCGACCAAATTGGTGAATTGGATAACACGATTATTTTCTATATCGTTGGCGATAATGGTGCTACTGCAGAAGGCGGTTTAGCAGGTAGCATTAATGAATTAAGAGTTTTCTGATTAACGGAGTGAAGCAACAGAAACTTGAAGGGGCTAGCTTAGCCTACACGATTCAAACAATCGCCTTCAAAATATCTAATTTTTGCTTGATTCTAGGTTTAGTCGTGAGGCTGATAGTACACTTCAACGAGATTATTTTTTTATTAAAAACTGGTGTCATCTTTGGTTGTGTCATTTTTATTGTAATCTCCTTTACTGTGGGCTATCTTCTAGGCGGTTCTAGTATTGATACCCAGAGATTGCTAGGAGTAGTAACCGCTCAACGCAATTTTGCCGCCGCATTGTTGATAGGTACGAGTACGACGCTCCAAATGTGGTAAGCAGTTTCAACCATGGTTTTCACGCATATAAAAGCACGGCCCCCAATTGCAATGACAACTGCGTGCGATCACACAATCCATTAAGTTAATTACGCTAATTCGGTAAATTTACTGTATCTTTAGGATGAATTAGACTTTATCATGGTTTAATCAAAAAATCAAGGACAGCTTTTTTGAGTCGAAATCACTAGAAGAATAATGTGCTGCAGTAGGATAACCATCCTAAAATTTTACAGATTGAATTAACAAAAGTTATATAAAAATGTAATCAAAAACACTTTATTCTCTGCAATTTTTGTGAAATGCTTCTATGCATTGCACGCTCCTATAGATTACAAATTGCGTGATATTGGTAACTAGGTACTCAATCAAGAGTTACATCTAGTAATGCAATACTCTTAGATTGATAGATTTAAGCAACGCCATACTTCCCACAGCTATATAAGATGGGCGATCGCTCATCTTACTTCTTAAATTTTAACCACTGAATTTTAAACAATTAAATGAAGCCACAAAACCGATTCATTACTCGTCGTCACTTATTGTTGTTTTAGTGGAGAAACGTCACCATTTCTCCAACCAGTAACAAACCAATTAATAGCCCAAGGATACCGAGTAGAAATTAAACAAGTACCCTATGAATTCCAACGCAATGGGAACCAACTCCTGCGAGTGTTCTCAAATCGTTAGACTGCGCCACCATAGAAGGATAAGCTTGACATTTGTGACTAACTAAAACTTCCGTCTGCGGTGTTAGCTAATGCATCTACTTTGACTTTAACTGCATTTAAATATTCTTCATCACTCAAAGCTTGTGATGGTACTTTTCTGGCATTAACAGCGCTTTGAACAATATCTTCAGCACTAATTTCTTTTTCTCGAATAGCCAGAAGAAAATCACTATAACCAGGAATTCCTTGTTTACTAAAGTAACCTTGATAAGCTAAATTAAACCGAACGGCTCACCTTCAACCGCTTGCGATCGCAAACCATCGACCCCGATTGAAATATCACCTTTGATAGTGGTGCGATAGAGAACGCGCTTCACTTCCAGATGATCCAAATCTTGAATCGACACCACTAATTTCAGCACTGATGAAACCAGCTACCTGTTTGACTTCTATGTGCTTGTTGCTCATAAGAATTTTTCAGAGTTTATTTTTATTTTAATATAAGTTTATCAATTTACCGTATTATTTTGAAAATTGTGGCTAGTTCGATTAACAATCCAACTTGTGAGAAGGGGTAAGTGCCCTTGCAACCAAACCGATTCTAAAAGGCAAACAATACCACTCCCGATCGTTGTATTAGGAGCACCAATGTACTGTGCTAGACTACCTGCTATTAAGTTACCTAAAGGTAACGTGCCAATCATAGCAAGAGAATAAAGACTCATCACCCTGCCGCGCTTATCGTCTTCTACCAGGGTTTGGACAATCGTGTTACTACAAGAAACCTGAAGCATTCCACCGCCGCCGACCACCACTAGCATCAACAACGAAAGCCAGACCTCTCTAGATAGTGCAAAGGCAATTAGTCCAATCCCGATCGCAATAGGACACAATGCCATCAGCCGTTCTAAACCTAACACTTTTCGACGCAAACTGAGATAGAGACACCCTATGAGAGAACCTACTGAACCAGCTCCACTCAAAAAGCCCAGTGTCTCCCCACCGCCTTTGAGAATGTCAACCGCAAAGATGGGAAGTAGCGTCGTATAGGAGATGCCAAATAAACCATGCAATGCCAATAACAACAAGATGACGCGAATTGGCAATGTATTGTAGACATAGCTGAACCCTTCTTTTAATTTCTGCCAAGTGTCATTGGTTGACGATGTGACTGCTTTTGGAGTTGGTTGTAATCTCATTGCCGCTAGGGTTAACAAGGCTACAACGTAGCTAAGGCTGTCGTAAAGGAAGCAATATTTGGCTCCTAGCGTGGCAAGTAAAATACCACCAAGTGCAGGTCCAATCAATAAAGAACTGCTGAGTATGGCGGAATAAAGCGCGATCGCGTTGCTCAAATCAGCGCGATCGTCTACTGTTTCAATCACGATCGCATACCTAACAGGCATATCCAAACCTTTCAACAATCCACCAAGGATACTGACAATCATTAGTAACCAGAAATTGACTAACTCTAAAAAACTGAGTATAGTCAAACTCAGCGAGACGATAATTCCCAGTACCTGCACCAGCATAAGTAAATCTCGCCGACTCCAGCGATCGGATAAAACCCCTGAAAACGGTGCCAGAATTAAAGTGGGTAGAAATTGGAGAAATCCGGTTAAGCCTAACAACCAAGCGGAATTTGTCAGTTCATAAATCAGCCAGGAAATTGTGACCTGAGTCATGAAGGTGCCTGATAGAGACAGGGTTTGTCCGCTAAAGAAGAGTCGAAAGTTACGCGATTTGAATGCGGGTAAATATAAATAAATGTTCTTCACCCAGCCGTTTGATTGCCGATTCCCCATTCTCTCTCCCTAATTAGCGCTATTGGCAGTTCACAAAAAATCTAGTTAAACCCACTCGTACTTATTCAATAATAAAGAACGAGCGAGGACGCCCGTCCCACAAGATGGATAATTTATTTCTTGGATATCCCTAAAAATTAGAAATGAGTAAGGTATCCACCATCAATAGCCAAAACTTGACCTGTAACGTAGGACGCGCCCAGACCCGGAACTCCTCCAGTCACTAGAGCAATTTTTCCATTTAATGAGAATCCAGTTGGTGTCACAGTAACTCCTTTCTAGGTTCAAGGACAAATGACCAATAACCAATGACACTTTAATTTATGCTCTTTTTTGTCTATCAAATTGCGAATCGCTGATTTGTTTGTGATTATTAGCTGTAACAGATATGATACTCTAATTATTAGCTTTTCAAACAATTGAAGATCTGTTTCCCTGTTCCTGTTCTCTTATTGAAAAGCACCAAGTGCAAAACCTTAAGTAATAGGTTATTGAATGTATGTTACGTTTAATTTTACGGGCGTTCGCGAAGCGGCTGCTTTGCAGCATCGCTTTGCTCTCTACAGGTATCGCCGTATCTGTTGTTATCAGCTTAGCCACGGTTATTAGCCCTGCTCTAGCAGATACAGCAAAAGTATTGCCTATTCCCCAACCGTTCTTTCAGGGTAAAATCGGCACCACTTACCAAGAGTCTACAGCAGACTTTCCCGCGCCAATCGCCGCCCCAGAAAAAGCCCCGAATGTGCTATTAGTACTGCTAGATGATGTGGGTTTTGCACAAGCAAGTACTTTTGGTGGACTAGTAGAAACCCCAAATCTGACTCGGTTAGCAGAAAAAGGATTGCGTTACAACCAATTCCATACCACAGCCCTTTGTTCCCCTACACGAGCAGCTTTGTTGACTGGACGCAATCATCACTCAGTGAATACAGGAGTTGTTGAGGAATTAGCAACAGGCTTTCCCGGTTATACAACTATCTTACCTAAGAGTGCTGCCACTGTAGCAGAAATATTACGGCAAAATGGTTATAACACTGCTGCTTTCGGTAAATGGCACAACACGCCAGACTATGAAACTAGCGCAGCTGGTCCTTTCGATCGCTGGCCAACAAGGTTGGGATTCGAGTATTTTTACGGTTTTTTAGGTGGTGATACTAATCAATGGAGTCCGGCTTTAGTAGAAAATACTAAGCGGGTTGTACCGCCAGTTAATAACCCTGATTACCATTTGACTCCAGATTTAGTAGATCGTGCGATCGCCTGGATTCGCTCTCAACAATCCATAGCTCCTGACAAGCCTTTCTTTACGTATTTAGCAACTGGTGCTACCCATGCGCCCCACCATGCCCCCAAAGCCTGGATAGACAAATATAAAGGTAAGTTTGATGAAGGCTGGGATCGCTTGCGAGAACAAACCTTTGTGCGTCAAAAACAACTGGGTGTCATTCCCGCCAATGCACAGCTGACACTCCGTCCTAAAGAACTGCCTGCTTGGGATTCCTTATCCAAAGATGAACAAAGAATTTATGCCCATGAAATGGAAGTATTTGCAGGGTTTTTAGCACAGACTGACTATGAAGTTGGCAGATTAATTAATGCGATCGACCAAATTGGTGAATTAAATAACACCATTATTTTCTATATCATCGGCGATAATGGTGCTAGTGCAGAAGGCGGTTTAGCAGGTAGTATCAATGAATTAAGAGTTTTCAATAAAATACCCGAAAGTCGAGAGCAACTGCTAGCTTCATTGAATGATTTGGGCAGTTCCAAAACCTTTAATCACTATCATGCAGCCTGGGCATGGGCAGGCGCTACCCCTTTTCAATGGACAAAACAAATCGCCTCTCACTTCGGCGGTACTCGTAATCCCTTGATTGTAGCTTGGGGCGATGGAATTAAAGATCGTGGTGGAATCCGAAGTCAATTCCATCATGTAATTGATATTACCCCTACTATATTAGAGGTTGCGGGAATTACTGTACCGACTGAAGTCAACGGAGTGAAGCAACAAAAACTAGAAGGAACTAGCTTAGCCTACACCTTCGATAATCCTGATGCACCTTCCCATCGTAAAACTCAGTATTTTGAGATGTTTGGCAACCGTGCTATTTATGATGAGGGGTGGATAGCCGCCGCTCGTCATCCTCGATTACCTTGGCAAGGTACAATCAATGCTGACTTCCAACAAGACCCTTGGGAACTTTACAACATTGAGTCAGATTTTAGTGAAGCCAATAACCTAGCGGCTGAAAATCCCAAGAAACTGGAAAAACTTCAAGAATTGTTTTTATCACAAGCTCGTCAATATCAAGTTTTTCCATTAGATGATCGCCTTTCTGAACGGTTTGATGTCACTAGCCGTCCTTCTCCAGCAGCCGGACGGAAAACTTTTACTTACTATCCTGGCGTAGCACCCATTCCAGAAGGGAGCGCACCAAGTTTGAAAAATAGATCCTTCAGCATCACGGCTGATGTAGAAATTCCACAAAGAGGTGCAGAAGGAGTGCTATTAACCCAAGGGGGACGTTTTGCAGGTTGGAGCTTTTTTCTAGAAAATAGCAAACCAACGTATGTCTACAACTTCGTTAATGCAGAACGTTATGTAATTCAATCTCCTGAAAAATTACCTTCAGGTAAATCAACAATCAGATTTGATTTTGATTACGATAGCGGTGAAGTTGGTGCAGGAGGAACTGGGAAATTATTTATCTGCGATCGACAAGTAGCTGAAGGTCGAATTCAAAAAACCGTACCCTATCGATTGGCATTAGATGAAACCTTTGATGTTGGTCGAGATACAGGGACTCCTGCAAGTGAAACTTATCAAGTTCCGTTTGCATTCACAGGTAACTTACAGAAAGTCACCCTGAATTTGAATTAAATAATATGGAGGTAATACCAATTTAATATGAAGCTGCATATTATTTTTACCCCTCCTAACCTCCCCTTGTAAAGGGGAGGAAAATAAATTTCCTGTTTGGGGGAGGAAAATAAATTTCCTGTTTCCCCCCTTTATAAGGGGGGATTAAGGGGGGTAAGGAGAGATGCCACAGAAAATACGTAGGTTGGGTTGAGGAACGAAACCTAACATATACAGACTTAGCATAAAATCAGAAATTTATGAACGAAATTATCCCAATACTTGACAAAATAGCCTTTTTAGCATTCGTCGTAGCCACGATGTTTGTCACAGGTTTAAAGTTAACTGTACAGCAGATTTGGCAACCTCTTTGTAATGTCCGCTTAGTAATTTTCTCGTTGCTAACAAACTTTATCTTAGTGCCACTTTTTGTATATTTACTGCTACAAGTTATACCTCTCACCGAACCAGTGAAAGACGGTTTAATTGTCATGGCATTAGCATCTGGTCCTCCAGCTTTACCTAAACTTGCTCAAATAGTCAAGGGAAATTTAGCTTTTTCTACAGGACTAATGATGTTGTTAATGTTCGGTACAGTCTTTTATATGCCGCTCGTACTACCATTAGTTTTACAAGGCGTACAAGTCAACTCTTGGGATATTGCCAAACCCTTAATAGTTCTAATGTTAATACCCTTGGGAATTGGGTTATTAATTAAGGCAAAATATGAAGCGATCGCTGTCAACATTCAACCAATCGCTTTCAAAATATCTAATTTTGGCTTGATTCTAGGTTTAGCTGTGAGACTGATAGTACACTTCAACGAGATTATTATTTTATTAAAAACTGGTGTCATCTTTGTTTGTGCCATTTTTATTATATTCTCTTTTAGTGTGGGTTATCTTTTAGGCGGTCCTGGTATTGATACCCAAAGAGTACTAGGAGTAGGAACCGCTCAACGCAACTTTGCCGCCGCATTGTTAATAGGTACGAGTAATTTCGACGATCCAAATGTAGTGAGCATCATTATGGTAACGAGTTTATTAATGATGGTAATAGTGATGATTTTGGGGCAAAAGTTACCAGAACTCGACCAAGTACAGACCAAAGAGGTCGAACAAGTAGAAGTTTCGTGAAGAAAATCAAAAAAGCATTCTTGCACCAATATATAATACGGAAATTCTCAAAACTCTATCCGAGTATTACATGGTATGCAGAACAGCAGGGGAGACTAAAAAAAATATTGATAAATTAACATAGTATACTGAGTCAAAGTATTACAGAAATTACGTAAGCAAAGCCAGTCATTTTTAGAAGTTTGATTCCATTGATATCTGGATGAATAGAGTAGTTGAAGAAATATCACTTAAAGCATGGCCTGCTTTTGAAAGTATTAACTATCATGGTTGGCTAATGCGTTTTGCAGATGGTTACACCAAGCGAGCGAATTCAGTGACAGTTCTTAGTCACGTTGATTCGGACGTTGAAGCAAAGGTAACTTACTGCGAGTCCCAATATCAAGTACGCAAACAAAAGCCCATTTTCCGCTTGCTTTCATTCACCGAACCAAAACTATTAGATTGTAAGTTAGCTGCTAAAGGTTATCAACTCATCGATCCATCTCTAGTTATGGGTCTTGCAATATCAGGTCGCGTGTTTAATGATGTACCTGCTCTCAACCAAGAAAACTTGAATTATTGGTTGGTTGCTTATCATGATTTGATAGCTCTAGGAGAGCAGCCATCAGCTATCCATCGCAAGATATTAACAACAATCCAATCAGAGACTCTATTTGTGTCGTTGAAGCAGAATGATAAAATTGTTGCTTGTGGGCTAGGAGTTCTGGAAAGGGGTTATTTAGGTATATTTGACCTTGTTACGAGTCCAACGCAAAGACGGCGCGGCTACGCAACAGCGATTATTCAAGGTTTGCTCCAATGGGCGATCGATAAAGGAGCCTTTTTTTCTTACATACAAGTTGTCAAGGCGAATACTCCTGCACGCAACTTATATGAAAAACTTGGTTACGAGCCGATGTATGAGTACTGGTATAGAGTAAGCTATCTTCGTTAATCGATTAGTTTGTAATACTTAATGTTTGATTTGCTAAATATTAGCATATGATTATTTTGTGATTAACAGTACAGTTTTTTTGTATCTATATTAAGCAGTATCTACTGAGTAAAATTACTAAATAAATTTGTGGTAACTCGATCAACAAGTAGCTGAAGGTCGAATTAAAAAAACTGTACCCTATTGATTGGCATTAGATGAAACCTTTGATGTTGGTCGAGATACAGGTACTCCTGCAAGTGAATGTTAATACCCTTGGGAATTGGGTTATTAATTAAGGCAAAATATGAAGCGATCGCTGTCAACATTCAACCAATCACTTTCAAAATATCTAATTTTGGCTTAATTCTGGGTTTAGCGGTGAGGCTGATAGTACACTTCAATGAGATTATTATTTTATTAAAAACTGGTGTCATCTTTGTTTATGCCATTTTTATTGTATTCTCTTTTACTGTGGGTTATCTTTTAGGTGGTCCTGGCATTGATACCCAGAAAGTACTAGGAGTAGGAACCGCTCAACGCAACTTTGCCGCCGCATTGTTAATAGGTACGAGTAATTTCGACGATCCAAATGTGGTGAGCATCATTATGGTAACGAGTTTATTAATGATGGTAATAGTGATGATTTTGGAGCAAAAGTTACCAGAACTCGACCAAGTACAACAGACACAAGAAGTCAAACAGGTGGAAATTTCGTAAAGGAAATCAAAAATGTTCTTGCGATCGTATCCTGCCACAGAGCACAGTTGCGATCGCCTAGTTGATCGAGATCCTCGCAATAACGGTAATGGATTAGATATTCTTAAACAAGCAGGCAAAACAGAGTGCTAACGCGCTATGATGAGGAAGTCAGCCCGTCAAAATGAGTGAACATGAAGTACCCACTTGGTACCGTATCTAAGCCTTTCTCAGGCAAAGAAGCTAGAAAGCTGGCTCGCGCAGTCAAATCTGATGGCTATGTTGCTAATGAAGCTGCGATTGCTGTAGCAAAACGAATCGCTGAACGCCGTTATCTGAGAGAAGCTACTCATGTCAGCCAGCAATAAGTATCACTTCACCTCCTAAAAACTAAGAATCCTGCCTCTTAGGTTTACGTGCAAACAGTTGAAATGCCTTAGCACGATTATTATTCATTGTCACAACATTAAATTCCTCGAACTTTATCTGTTCAAATCCTGATGTCAGGAATTTTATCCATGTTAGATCGTGATGTCTGAGGACAACATTTTCTGGTAATTCAAAGATGCCATAAATTCCGTACTTATCTTTGAATTTATCATAGCGTTTCAAGTTTCGTTCATCTGTTTGTAAACAGAGATCGCTGATATAAAGCAAGCCTCCGCTTTTCAAGATGCGATTTAGCTCTTGGATTAATGCAATCTGAGCTTGATTATGAGGGATACAGGTTAAAACTGTGAATAGCAATACCGCATCAAATTCCCCATCAACATAAGGTAGTCGTGGCGATAATACTACTTTGAGATTGAGATGAGGATATAAACAACGACCCTTTTCAATCATGCGTTCTGAGAAATCCACACCCTCAACATATTGATAACCATGCTCTACAAGAGTATTAGTGATGCGACCGTAGCCGCAACCGTAGTCTAAAATTCTTGCATCCTGGTTGACAAGTTGCTTCAAACCCTCAAAATTAACAGGATGGGAAAAGGTTTTTGTTAGACCAAGGCTATTCCAGTACTTTAGTTGATAATCAAACGCCATTTTATAAAAATTTGCCTCTATTGATTCGTTATCATCAAGCTTATAAATTGTCAATATAACTCCATTGAAAAGTGATGACTTGTAATACTCAAACAATGTACTATCTAGGTGTAATGCGCTGACAATCCACGCGGCACCAACCCCCCACACTAACAATCTCAGCAATTTGACCCTGTGTGATGTGGCTGGTGAGGACATACAATAAGCGACCGACTTCCGGGAGTGAGGATTGGGTAAACTCAAGTTGTGCTACTAAGGATTCAGCCTGTTGCAGTTATGATAGACTTGTCAGTCTATTAACCTACTTTTTTGTCTGACTCATTTTGTAGACATGAGCCAAGTCTTTCTGAACGATCAGTATATTACTCCGCTTTGCATAGCGCTTTTCCAAAATATTTAGTGCTTCTTGATACTTGCTTGTCCCAATCAGAGCATCAAGATAAACTTGCTCAAATAAATCCCTTTGAGCATGGCTACCGCCTGCTTCTTGCAACCTTGGTAGCACCGATCCCAGTTCAGCAATGACTGTCTGTAAGTCACCTTGAGCATGAGCAATCATCCCACGGGCAGCAGGTAAAACCACTTCTAACCAAATGAGTTGAATATAGGGAAGTGCTTTACTGGTGTATACTTGCATACTCTCTAACATCTGGGCTGCCCAATCATCTTTACCACCACGTACTAATGCATAGAGATAATGCAAATCCATAAAACCAAGGATGTGTTCGTGTAATCTTGGTTGGAGGTAAGCGGCAACGTCTGAAAAGCGCGAACCTACATCTACACCTCTCAATTCCAAACGTAGTAGTAGTGAGATAGCGTTAATCTGTTCGCGTCCGTTGTCTTTCCTTGCACGTCCCCAAATATGAGTATCATAAATGGACAATACCTTGGGGATATCCTCAGCATCAAGGTGGTAAAGAGCGGTGTGCCACCAAAGATGGCTGTAAAAAGCTGGGTTGCTATTTTCCCAGGTGTCAGAGACACTTCCCATCCAAGCAATTCCGTCTGATAACCGCCCTTGGGTTTCCAAGACGTGAGCTACCGCATGGTGCGCCCAACGGTTATCGCGTTTCATTTCGGTTGCGCGTCGCCCTGCTTCTTCTGCTGCTGATAGATGATGACATTCTTCTAACCCAAAAGCCAGCATACCGTACATATATGGACTATCGCGGTTAGCTTGAAAAACTTTTTCTGCAATCCGTAGCATTCCCTCACTGTTACCAGAATTTCTGTAGTGGTATTGGCAGGTATGAACTGAGATTAAATCGCGGGGAAATGCTTCGGCGATCGCTTCGTGATGGGCGATTGCACTCTTAAGATCGCGCTTTGTCCAAGCTTCAATGGCAGCTATATAAAGTTGTTCTCGTTCGTTGGCGCTGGATAACTGGGCTTTGGCAGCGTTGAGAAAGTCAGTTGCACGGGCAATAGTATCACTAGTACCGGAAAACCGGTAAAAAGCTGCTGCATGGGCATTGGCGATCGCACAGGCTGGATCTGCCTCAACTGCCTTCAGGATAACTTGGGAATTGTTTCCAACACTGAGCAACTGCTCAAAAAAGCCATTGATGGCATTCACCGCCTCTAATGAGTCAGTGGTGATTTCTAGTTCTTGAGAATCTGTTAACATCGTTTTTTCTGAACGATTTCACGATTATTACTACTGGGTTCTCGATCCCTCAGTTTAAATTTACTTATACTTTTTCAGTTTACCGTAGTTTACATTAATCTAGATATTAATTTCGCATAGCCAGCTGTGAAAAGCAAGCAATTGTACATAAGTATACATAGAATTCTTGACTTTCCTAAAGTTAATATTATGCTAATCTAATATTACGCAGACAAATTATTTATAATTGTAAATTATACAGGGGAGGCTAGACATTGTCACAATTGCAAGCACAACCTCTGACTTTGTCAAAGTCTCAAAAAGTTTGGGTGTTAGTTAGTGTCGGACTTGGGGTGTTCATGTCAACTCTTGATGTGGGCATCATCAATGTCGCTCTGCCTTCATTAGTTCAAACCTTTCACACTGACTTCCCTACAACCCAGTGGGCTGTGTTGAGTTACCAATTAGTTAGTTCTGGTTTAGTCTTGGGGGCGACTCGATTAGGAGATATGTGGGGTAAAAAGTATCTTTACCTGGGGGGACTCATTATCTTTACCTTGAGTTCTTTGTTATGTGGTATGGCACCTGGGATTGAATGGCTGATCGGCTTTCGAGCATTACAAGGGTTAGGTGGTGTCTTCATTTCAGGGCTAGGTTTGGCGATCGTCACAGAAATCTTTCCTTCTTCAGAACGAGGTCGGGCTGTTGGTATCATCGGTAGTGTAGTATCATTAGGAATTGCTTTAGGTCCTTCTGCTGGAGGATTGATACTAGATTGGTTCGGCTGGCGGACTATATTCTTAATCAATATACCTTTAGGGATTGTCACTAGTTTTCTCATAGCCCGAGTGGTCCCACCTTCTGGACGCATCGCAGGTAAACAAAAATTTGACTATTTTGGAGCTATGTTGGCTGTGTTGACTTTGGGCAATTTTGGGCTAGGCATGACCTTTGGACAAAGTCAAGGTTTCAGCAGCGTCAACGCACTGGTGTTACTGTCAGTTGCCGTCCTAAGTTTTCTGAGTTTTTTAGTAGTTGAATCTATTTTAGAACAGCCATTGTTAGAACTGAACTTGTTTCGTAATCTCCATATGAGTATGGGTTTGCTCAGTGGTTGGTTAACATTCACTGTCATTGGTGGCGCACTACTCATTACTCCATTCTTTTTAGAGCGGGTTAAGGAATATCCAACGGCAAAAGTCGGACTATTACTAGCGGTGTCCCCTGTACTGAGTGGGTTAATTGCCCCACTGGCTGGTCTACTTTCAGATCGGTTTGGCTCTCGGTTAATTAGCTCGATTGGGTTAGCGTTGATGATTGGTGGCTGTCTGGGGATCAGCACCTTTGATGCTCAACTGACTGAGTTGGGTTATGTACAGCGTTATTTCATTTACGGCATTGGACTGGGTTTATTCCAATCACCGAATAATAGTGCTGTCATGGGAGCAGCGTCTCAAGAGCGTCTCGGTATTGCTTCTGGGCTATTATCTTTATCGCGAACCTCAGGGAATACCGTAGGAGTTGCTCTGATTGGGGCAGTCTTTGGAGGGTTAATCGCCAGTGTAGCCGCAGGTGCAGATGTATCGGTTGCCCCTCTGCCCGCGATCGTTACTGGGTTTCAAGGAACCTTTCGCTTCGCAGCCCTGATACTATGTATCGCAGCTATTGCATCTGTTTTGAGGTTTGAGAAGCGGAAACGTGAACATCTTAAAGATAAGGCTGTAAACATTTTCAAGCAAGGGAAACACTGATGGTACAAGTTTCAACCTATACAAAATTGTGTTGTAAAAATCCTTGGTTAAACAACGTTGTAAAATGTCTCTGAATTCCTTTTCAGACAAATCATTGAAATCAAAACATGACCAATCTGATAGAATACGAAAACAGTAGCGATGAAGTGCGTGTAATTTATGATGATATCCGTGCCACGCGCTCCTCTGACTATATCAACAACTTTTGGAAAGCCTTAGCCAATCATCCCCCCACCCTACGGCGAACTTGGGAAACTCTGAAGGAAGTCATGGCAGGCGCTGGAGAAATAGATCCATTGGTGCGGGAGTTAATTTATATTGCGGTGAGCGTCACGAATGGTTGTGAATACTGCATTGCCTCACACACGGCTGCGGCACGTGCTAAAGGAATGAGTGATGATGTGTTCGCTGAATTGATGGTGATCGTCGCTACCGCAAACATGACCAATCGTCTCGCTAACGGCTATCAAATTCCAGTTGACGACAAATTCAAGACATAGCAGTTTTTCTGTCCGATCAAACTTCGATATGGTTTCGGTTCTCAACAAAATTAGAAGAACCCTCGTTGTGGCAATGGTGTACCGTTAATTTCGTAGTCGCCGAGCGCACGAGCCTTAAAGTGATTTGGATTGTGTGAGGACAAGGTGCGGGCGTTGCGCCAGTGACGATCCAAGTTGGCGCTTTTCTTAGTTGTGGAAGCCCCACCAACTTCAAACAACAAGGTAGCCGAACGTAATGCCAAATCATCAACAATCAATTTAGCCTTGGCTGCACTCAGAGAAGTTGCCAGTGCTGCTGCTGTTTCTGCCTCCTCTCCCTGGGCTTTGGCAGCAGGAAGGCGATCGAGACCATCACTCGAAACTATGTTTTTTGCCATAGTCTTTCATAAAAGGGATGTGTTGAAAATAGTTAGCATCAATTACCCCATCTTTCAAAGCAGTCAGGACTTACGCAACTGGCACAAGCGATCGCCTACGACAAAGAGTGCCGAGTCCCCAAAAACTAAACGATAAACATGGGAACATCTGGACGTTTTAGTTGTTGAATTAAATAATTTGACAACAATCTATGCTTAATTTGATAAATTGTTTGACCAGTATATCGCGCTAATTCTTTAAGCCTAACCCAGACTAAAATAGCGCAGGCAATATGATTATCCAAATGTGGTGAGCATCATTATGGTAACGAGTTTATTAATGATGGTAATAGTAATTATTTTGGAGCAAAAGTTACCAGAACTCGACCAAGTACAGACACAAGAAGTCGAACAGGTAGAGCTTTCGTAAAGGAATCAAAAAAGCATTCTTTTAATGCAATTTTGCAGCAAGTGAGAAACGCTATACTAATGTTCGCGGCTTATAACCAGGCGCGATCGTATTGCACGGGCCAAACTTTATCCTGTCCTAACTTTTTAGCAGCGTCAGATGCCCAATAAGGATTGCGTAAAAACTCTCGCCCTATCAAAACAATATCGGCTTGACACGTTCGGATAATATGGTCGGCTTGTTCTGCTGTTGTAATCAAACCTACAGCCCCAGTTAAGATATTTGCTTCATTGCGGATTCTCGAAGCAAATTGAGTTTGATAACCAGGTTCAAAGGGGATTTTTACGTTTGGTAAAGTACCGCCACTCGAACAATCAATTAAGTCTACGCCTAGTGACTTGAGTTTGTCTGCAAGGGCGATACTTTGCTCGATATCCCAACCATTCTCAGCCCAATCAGTTGCCGATATTCGTACCCACAAGGGGTAACCTTCCGGTATAACTGCTCTTATCGATCGCACAACTTCTCTCAAAAGACGAGTACGGTTTTCAAAACTCCCTCCATAGTCATCCTCGCGGTGGTTGCTTAGAGGCGAGAGGAATTGGTGTAAGAGATAGCCATGAGCAGCGTGAATTTCAATCACCTTGAACCCTGCTTCAATAGAACGTTTAGCAGCTTGTACGAAAGCTGTGGTAATTTCTTGAATGCCAAGAATGTCTAAGGCTTCAGGAACGGGATAATTTTCACTAAAAGCGTTCGCACTACTAGAAACGACAGGACGCCAACCACCATTTGATTCATCTAAAATTCTTCGCTCAAACCAAGGTGGTGCTGTGCTCGCTTTTCTCCCTGCATGAGCCAGTTGAATGCCCGCGAGCGCACCCAAGTTGTGAATTACTGTCACAATTTTAGTAAGCTCTTCGATATGTCCGTCCGACCAAATCCCTAAATCTTGTGGACTAATACGTCCGCGTGGTTCCACTGCCGCTGCTTCTGTCAAGACTATACCCGCACCGCCAACTGCACGACTTGCCAGATGAACCAAATGCCAATCATTGGCATAACCATCTGTACTGGAATATTGACACATTGGCGAGACAGCAATGCGATTGCGAAAAGTCACTGTACCAATAGTGAGTGGTTCAAATATATGTGCCATCTTTATCTTTTCCTATGCATTTGCCTACATCGTTAATTTCTTTGAGGATGATTTCTACCACACATTGTGCCTAATCTAACGAGAAACTCAATTGTCAGTAAATTGATAGGTTTATGGTACTTTTTTCTTAAGGAGAGATTTATCATAGATTTCCTTTAAAATCAAGCTATAGCTCGATACGGTTCAGTTAAGGATAATTGTAGGTTGGGTAACGCGATCGCGTTACCCAAGGGAGCCGCAAGAATGTTGGGTTGAGGAACGAAACCCAACCTACATAAAATAAGAGCTATATATTTAGTATATCTAACAATTAGTTTACATAATTTTAGATTTACATAGATTTTATTTACAAAGCGGTTGCATTTCTTTGAGTGTTATGCAAAAATTGTAAAATAATAAACTAATAATCGGTCAGAAAACAGTATTTTAAATCGGAAAATTTTTTGACAGGTTTCAAATTGCCAGAGGAACCTATGCATAATTGGTAAAGGTGGTTTTGCGAAAAGATATGTGCATCAGACGCCACTGAACGTGAACTGAAAGACTAAGATCCCCGATTTTGCATGAATTATCGGGGATCTGATAGCTCACTCAAGGCGATCGCATTCGGCGTTGGTCACAAATTAAGATTTATGAACGACGATTGCGTAAAGTTGAGATTATATGCAGTCCAAAAGGTTAATTTACATGAGCCAGAGTATTAATTTTCGAGGCTACCAAACGTGCGGATTCTAGAGCGCCTGCCATCCACCCTGTCAGGTAGCTCAAATGCTCTCCACACAAATATATACTGCCGTCAGGTTCATTGAGTCTAGCATAATACTTCTGTCGTAAGTCGGTGGTGTAACCTGCCCAGCCGCCTAAGCTATATGGGATTGTTGGCCAATAAATTGTGAGGCCGTTCTCAAAATCTTGTCTATACTGCGGGTGAATGTTGCTACCCTGTTCCAGTGCTAAGGCAAGGCGTTCAGATGGAGGTAGAGACCCTATTTTTACGTTATTTCCCTGATAGTAACCAAGGATAATTCCTTTTTGAGACAAGTAACCTTCTGACGGATACCAAATTTGAGTAATATCTTGATCGGTCCAAGTAATGCCGCCGAAGATACCCTCATCTTCTTCCCAGAAACGTCGTCGGAACTGCAAGCCACCTTTTCCAGCTGGTGTGTAGTTATCACCTACGTTACTAATTGCCTCCTGCATCTCGGGAGAAAAGTCCGACGGGATGCTCTTGAGTACTGGTAGCGGAATAGTGCAGATACAGTAGTCGCCATTGAGTTGTTGTTTTGTACCAGAGCTATCTGTGTAAACGATGCTAACACCGTTAGATGTTTTGCGAATCTCCTTGACCTCTGATTGGAAAGCAATTTTCTGAGCGACTCTACTTTCAAAGGCTTTGGCTATTTGATCCATTCCACCAACTGGCTTCAACATCGTCGTCTGTTGCTGCCAATCCCACTCAAAAGCTTCGTAGTTGGCAAATCCTAATTGAATTAACGCACTCAGATCGTAGGGATCGGATGGCGTACCCGATTGCTCCCCACCACCCGGATAATCAGTAAAGCCACGACGGCTCGAACCTTTATAGAACAAGTCTGGAGATAAATTTCCATAGGTTCGAAGAAACTCAACGAGTCTTTCTTTGTCTTGAGTCGTCAACGGCGCATTAATTGCATTCTGGTTAATGGCTTTAGCCAGCAGTTCTGATATGTAACCACGTATATCAGTTATGGCTTCGCGGGCGCGGACATTCCGACCCGATAAGGAACCTGCGTTCTGAGTGTTGTGGTAATATTGTCGTCGGTTAGCGTTGACGTGTACCTCAACAGCAACACCCAATTCCCTACAGTAGTCTAAAGTGATGTGTTCTTGAGGAATACGAGCAGGACCTGGATTGAAGTACAAACCGGGATCGAATTGAACTGTCTGTGTTTGTCCCAAAGTATCCGTAAACCGATCTCCACCTCGAAGTGTCCAACATCGACCACCAGAACGTTCGCGTGCTTCAAGGATGATGCAGTCGTAACCAACTTTGCCCAACTCATAAGCACAAGCCATTCCCGCCAAGCCTGCACCAAGGATTATGACGCGTCCGCCTTTACTGCTTAGCTGTAGCTGAAATGGACCTTTTTGTGATGGACTCTGTGCAGTTGCTGGTTTTTCTAACAAACCCAAAGCCTTCATAGCTGCGTAAGCTGAACCTCCAGATACAGCAACAGTTGTGATGAAATCTCTTCTCTTCATAGTTAGTCCTTTGTTTGTCACAAGTTAAAGTGGTCAGCCATTGGTCAATGTCTGTCAGTTAGACAGGGGTCAAATCACGTCACAACTGACTGTTTCTGGTGTAAGCAGTTCATCATGGCTACTGACTGCTATCTATCGCCTCTTTTTGGATAAACAGCGACAGCCTCAATCTCAATTAGCCAACCTGGATCGACAAGACCTGCGACAGCAACGGTTGAGCGAGCAACCTTTGTTGGGTTTGTTTGTGTATTGAAAAATTGACCGTAAGCGTCAAACCAACCTTGGTAGTCTACTTGATTGTTCAAATCTGGGTCAGCTACAAGGTAGACACGCAGATAAATGACGTCAGCCAAGCTCAGACCTGCATTCTGCAACACAGTTTGAATTTGCTTCAAAGTACCAATAGCCTGGGTTTTTGTATCACCATAGCGATCGCGAGTCCGTGCTGGCGCGTCTGGATTAATCGCTGGCGGTACTGTACCACTTGTCCAGAAATACGCCTGACCTGTCGGTACTGCAACAGCCGATGAAATTGGTGATGTATCGGAACCGTAAAAGGTAACTTTACTTGGCGCTGCTGTTTTCTCAGCTGCTTTGATACCTACACCAACTGATTGCATGACAAGTAAGCTGACACAGATTGTCAATAGTAGCCAAAGACTCACTCTAAACCATTGGCTGATGTATTTTTTCATTTTTTGAGCTAATATTTAATTCACTGTAGTTTCACATAATTTTGGTATGATAATCAACTAGTGGAAGTTAAACAAAGATTAAGCGCAAATTAGCTATATCTACAGTAAATACGTTATAATGGTGGTTTAAGCATATGTGCAAAGCCCGCGTGAAAATCCTTTTTCCCTAGCCCCCTTGCCCTATTTTCAAATCTTGTTATTATGCCCCTACTTTGTTAACACAACGTGTATTTTTGCCGCCTTCTTGACATTTATCAAAAGTAGTTTTTTTAGAAACAATTTCTTGTATTGTATTCAATGCTTTCTCTTGAATTGGTTTGGGAACCATCGTTCCAAATTTTCCCAAGTTTAATATCTCTGGTTTTTCTAAACCGATTGTATAAATTTGCCCTTTAATTTGGTTTTGTTTTGCTAGTTCTGCTAAAAATGCTATTGCTAAGTCAAGTCGTTTGACGGCACTTGTTAAAACTGCTTTCGGTGCAATTTCTAGCTGATCCAGAGTGTTTCCAAAAGCATAAATTCCTTTTTCACTGGCTGTTTGCAATACAGCAGGCGAGGCATTGTCCAACCACTGATAGATCACATCAGCACCGGAAGAAATGATGGCAACAGTTGCTTCTTTAGCTTTAGCAACATCATTCCAATCCCCCGTGAATGTAGAGCTAATTTTTATATTGGGCTTGATGGATTTTGCCCCCAATTCAAAACCCCGCAATTCTTGTTGAGTTGCTTCAAATTCTTGTCCTGCAATGTATGCTAACTGACTGGATTTCGTCATTGATGCACCAATAATTCCACATAGGTAGCTTGCTTGCAGGTGATCTATTCTCAAAGAAGCTATGTTGGTACCACTGACTGCTCCATTGACACCAACAAAAAAGGTTTTGGGAAACTTGGGTGCAATTTGTTGAATAGCTGCATCAAATTGCCCCCCATGAGCAATCATCAGGTTATACCCCCGACGTGCAAAATCTGAAAGTGCTTCTGTTTGATCTGCTTGTGGAACTTGTTCAACATAAGCAGTTTCAGCACCAAGTCGTTGTTTTGCTAGCTGTACGCCTTCGTAACCAGATTGATTCCAAGCTTTATCTGTGATAATTCCAGGAAGTGCGATCGCTATCTTAAATCCTCCGCTATCTCCTGTAGTTTGTGAATTATTACTGCAAGCTTTCAATAGTAAACTAGTACTCAAGGTAGCTGAACTATATAAAAGAAACTGACGCCTGCTGAAGTTGGCTGCCATATATAAACCTTAAAAGGTATAAAGTATAAAGAATAAAGGATAAAGTAAGAATTTTCCAGATAATGTAACGATTTATGACGACATCAAAGACAGTACAGCAGTTACAGGCGCAATGGATAACCCCTGAGAACTTTCGCCGATACGGACAGGTGATTTTTCCCAGCCAAGACGGTAAACACTTTGATGAAGAAGATGCTCAATTGCTATTAGATAAAGGCATTCCACGCTTTTATATCATGAGACTGCAAAGTAGAGGGCGGAAATTTCACAAAATTACCCGCCATGTTCAATGCACTCAGTGCTTGGGTTCTTTGGAAGGAAAAGATTGGTTAATGGCAGTTTGTCCTCCTAATAATGGTGTAAATGAACCAGTATTAGAGGATATTGCAGCTTTTCGTATCCCAGGAAATTGCTTTATAAAGTTAGAAGTGGGAACATGGCATGCTGGACCTTATTTTGAACACGAAGTTGTGGATTTTTACAATTTAGAATTGAGCGATACTAATGTTGTAGACCATTTCACTCACGATTTTCTTAAAAGTCATAATTTGGAGTTTGAGATGGTGTAACCTTTAATACGTAGTAAAATACTGCTTTACTCCGGTTGTGAGAATCATTTCATTCAACTACTTAATGATTATCATATAGGAATACATCGGGAAACAAGATATGTCAAAGTTTTTCTACGCTTCCAGTCGATTCAGATATTGCTGAAATCGCTGCACAATTAAGGACAGATTACACCTTGAGAACCCCCGATGCTATTCAAATGGCTACCGCTATTAGTGCAGGTGCTTCAGAGCAATTCACCCAACCACAGCATCAAATAAGTTGTAACACCATGGAATGCAATCTTTGCCTTGTCTCAGCTTTCAGATATTGCTCTTGTAAAGGTTGCCATTGCTGCCATAACTGATAGCGATTCTCTGCTAGCAAAGCTGCAAGCGTAGGTACCTGAGTTTGAACATCTGATTTCAAAGCATGAGCCAACCATTCCGCCAAAACAACACTATCTTGCATTCCCCCCAAAATTTCTTGGATGTGTTTGATTTCTTCCACATACGTCATGTAAGGCTCATCATATATGTCAGTAAATAGCTCCATCTGGTAGCGCAGGCGTTTGGCTTGTTTCCGCAAGCTATGAAGGGTTTCCCCATTTTCTGCCAATTGTTGCTCTACTTTTGCGGCTTTCAAGTTTCTGGAAATAACAATTTCCGTTTCCTGTAACTCAGTTCCAATCAGCCATCCCGGATGCAACAAAAATTCACTAATCTCAGGCAAAAGTAAATCTGGTAACACTTGCTCAATTGCCATAGCTCCAAGTGGTTGATAGGTTGGTTCTTCTAACCACTCTTGCAATTTCTCTTTAAGAGACTTGTAACGTTCATCCTTTAAGGTTACTTTTACATTTGAGAGAGCATCTTCACGTTGTTTGCCCAAAACATCCAAAGCAGTGTCCAATTGTTCTTGTTCTTTACGGGGTAAACGTGGTTGGTAAAGATTTTCTAAAGTGTCTTTAAGCACATCTAAATCTCTAAGATTACCCAAACAACGTGCTATTTTTCCAATATTTTTATCGCCAGCTGCTTTTGGCAAATCTAAAGCCGGAGCAAAGCTAGTTACAGTGGTACGCAAGCGCCGCATTCCCACTCTCATCTGATGCAGTGCTTCGGGATCTTTATCTTTTTTGACTGCGGCTTCCCACTTTACGGTTTTCTTCAAATGTTTTTGAAGAGCTGAATGAGCACAATTTCCTAGAGTTTTTTTTTGTTTAGGTTTTGAAGCTAATGTCATAAGTAAGTCAGTGCGATTAAAGTTAACTAGTCACTCTTTGTCATTGGTTATTAGTCATAGGTAAGGGTTTTAGGTATATTTACATTTTGTAATATAGTTTTCTTTCTTCCCACTTACCTACTAAATCGTTGATACACTTACAATACCAATGTCTGATTATACGAAATTATTGAATAATATCATTTATCATTTAGTTAAAAATGTATATAGTGCTTTGAGATTTTTTGTATTATTTCAACTGGTCATATTAGCTTAGTCTGCTTGTCTGTAAGTTGTACTCAACCATATGAAAGATTTTTAAGATTATTTACACATTTACTTAATAACCCTCTTAGAGGGAATTTATAAAGTAAAAATTGAAACGTTGTATGTTGAGTATAACGTAGGGAAACCAAACATTTGATCAAATTGTTGGGTTTCGTTCCTCAACCCAACCTACATAATGAACTTATTACGGTAAATACTGATGCTATAGTTATATAATCAACAAACAAACACATTGGAATTTTGACTAAGTTAATAAAAATGCAAAACACATCTTCTTTGATAAATCAGGTTTTACTCAAATTTGCCGATAACTTTACAAAACATAGAGACGATCTTTCAGCAGTGCTATTCACGAAAGAAAAACATCTATGGCTGGGTTCTGATGAAACCTCAACTATTGAGCGTCTCTCTTTGCTCGAAAATAATCAATTCGGCGAACACAAGCAATATCATGTAGCAAATTTTATAAATTTACCAGCGCCAGAAGAAGAAGAGATCGATATAGAAGGGCTTGCTCTTAACGAAAATTATTTATGGCTTGTTGGTTCTCACAGCTATAAACGGAAGAAACCCAAGCTTGATAAATCAGATGAAAAAAATATTAAAAGACTGGCAAAAGTTGAATCAGAACCCAATCGGTATTTCATAGGGCGTATTCCCTTTGTAGATGGGGAATTATTTCCATCCTGTCCTCACCCTACAAATCCCAATAAAGTGTTGTCTGCAGCCAAGTTGGAAGTTACTGACAACGGGAACTTGCTCATGGAGGCATTAGCAAATGACCCCCATTTGAGCTTTTTTGTGCAAGCGGCAATTCCAGGAAAGGACAACGGCTTTGATGTTGAGGGAATTACTATTCATGAAAACAGAATTTTTCTGGGTTTGCGCGGTCCTGTACTGCGGGGTTGGGCGATTGTCCTAGAAATAGAATTAGAAGACTCCAGTCCTGAATTGATGAATTTAAGAAAAATCGGGGCAGAAGAACAGAGGTATAAAAAGTATTTTCTTTCTTTAAATGGTTTGGGAATAAGAGATATATTTTTCAACGGTCAAGAGTTCATTATCTTAGCAGGACCTACTATGGATTTAGATGGTCCCGTACAGGTGTATAGTTTGAAAAATGATGGGAATTTGCAAGACAATGTTTTGCATTATCCAAAACTTGTACTTGATATTCCTTATGGTAATAAAGACGACCATGCAGAAGGAATAACTCCGTACCAAGATATAACTGGAGTCCCTTCATTATTAGTAGTTTATGACTCTCCTAGTAAGAAGAGACTGGTGGGCGATACTGGTGTGATGGCAGATGTATTTAAGTTAGAAACTACAAGTTAGTAGATATTGCTTGTACAGGACAAGTGGGAATACACTGTTCGCAAACAATACAGCGCGATCGCATAAATGTCAGCTTGTAACTTTGAGGATCTAGGTTCAGGGCTTCTGTCGGACAGACGCCCGTACACAAACCGCAATGAACGCACAAGTCTTCATCAATAATGATTTCTCCTAGCGCCTGAGAAACATTGATATTTTGCGATCGCATCCACTCTATTGCTGCATCCAATTCATCAATATCCCCCGACAGTTCTACCACCAATTTACCAATCTGATTTGGAGCCACTTGAGCGCGAATGATATTTGCCGCTACATTAAAGTCCCGCGCCAATCGGTAAGTGACTGGCATTTGAACAACACGTCTGGGAAAAGACAGAGTAACTCGTTTTTTCACGTTTATACCATTTTGGATTTTAGATTTTGGATTTTGGATTGAGAAAGCTTTGCTTAGAGTAAATTTCACCC
Source organism: Scytonema sp. UIC 10036 (assembly GCF_009725235.1). Next base: position 27,977 of record NZ_WJFC01000035.1, on the reverse strand, counting down.
TACTATTTGTCGCATTATTTTTTCAACTTGGTATTATTTCTAGTAATTATTTCAAATATAATCGCACTGACTCTATTCTAGAAGTACTATTTTACTAACTAAACGTCCCGAACAACAAGCTAAACTGAAGAGACCAGCACTTATTAAGTTTTAATAATTCTGTTATGAGTACGGAACCAGCTGCTAACTCAAAAGAAAAATCCGAATCCCCTGTCGTACCGCGCTTGCGAAACTTCCTAATTGCGATTGTCGCGATCGCTCTTAGCGTTGCTCTAGTGTTAGGGCTGAGGACAGAGACAACCTCTGCTTCCCTAACTCAGTTAGATGAGCAGTCTACACCTTTAGAAGTCGCTTTAACCAACGACAAACCCTCATTCGTAGAGTTTTATGCGAACTGGTGTACTGTCTGTCAAAAAATGGCACCAGACATTGCACAGCTAGAACAACAGTATGCGGACAAAGTTAATTTTGTCATGCTTAACGTAGATAATACCAAATGGCTGCCAGAAATGTTGAAATATCGTGTGGATGGAATACCCCACTTCGTGTACCTTAGTAAAGATGGGGAACCTATTACACAAGCAATTGGCGACCAACCTCGTACCGTCATGGCAAGTAATCTAGAAGCTCTAGTTGCTGGTTCTCCTCTGCCATATGCTCAGACCAATGGCAAAATTTCCCAATTTTCCACACCAGTTGCACCAACAAATACTCAAGACGATCCCCGCAGTCACGGCAGCCAAGTCGTTAATTAATCCGATCCACTAGAGCACCAGACCATTAATCCGAAAAACCCGGTCTCTTCAAGTCGAGTATACGAGATATTAAGCTTGCCAACTCAGATAAACCGGGTTTTTTGTCCCCGTTTTAACTACTGTATCGGTGCTCTAGAATTTAAACATCCTATGTTTGAAACGTCCTATGGTTAAGACTTCACTAGCTCCTCCAATCGAAGCGATTCACCTTTCAGGCATTAGCTGGCAGACATATGAAACGTTGCTCAAAGAACTCAGCGATCGCCGTCTCCGGCTTACCTACAATCGTGGCAATTTAGAAATCATGGCTCCCTCTCCAGAACACGAACTGAGTAAAGAAGTCCTTGGTCGTTTTGTCGAAACGCTGGCTGAAGAGTTGGAAGTTCAAATCTATCCCCTTGGCTCAACCACATTCAAACGCTTTGAACTGAGCGGTGCTGAACCTGACAAATGTTTCTATATTCGCAACATTAGTGCTGTTCGAGGTAAGCGGCGACTGAATCTTACTGAAGATCCTGCACCCGATCTAGCGATCGAGATTGATGTCACTAGCAGTTCCGAAAATCGACTCCAAGTCTACGCCGATCTTGGTGTAACGGAAGTCTGGATTTACAACGAGGAAGCTTTAGTCGTTAAACAACTGCAAAACGGCGGATACGTCGCCTCCCAAACCAGTCAGTTTTTTCCAAATGTGCCAATTTCTGAAATTGTTGGATTTCTACAACAAGCTGAAACGATGGATTATCTAGAGTTGGTAAAAGCGTTTCGTAAGTGGGTGAGAAGTCAGATTGGGCAATGAGGAGAGCCGAGGCAGTCCAAGATAGCTTTTATGATTCTATCTCCGGTTGTGACTCCAAAATTCCGCTACGAATCATTAGTTGAGGCCAAATCAACAAAAAAAATCCCATCCATAAAAAGATGGGTACACTGACAAAAATAGTGAACCAAATAGTTTTAAATAATACCCAACTACCACCAATCAAAGTAACACCTGTCAGAAGAATAGACCATGGTTGACACCACCAAGGTTTGTATTTCCAAGGATTGATAGAGTTTTTCTGAGACATCGTAAAAATCTAATTAAGACCAAGGCTTTTAATTTTATAATAATACTCCCTTCTGAGTCTTAGATAAGAAATCGTACTACAAAAAGAACAGTTCGCAAACCATAATTGTGCATCAATTTGAGAACCTTTCTTGTATTTAAGTTTGGATAAGGCGATCGGGTGGCTAGCAAGTGTTGGTGAAACAAGGAAGTTTGAAACTGTGGCGGCGTAGAGAAGTTGAGTAAGGGTAGTGCGATCGCTCTCATTGCACCTGACAACAGTGCTATTGTGAATAGTCTGAGCGAGTTGCCACAAAACCCCATTGACACCAACACCCTCATCGCCAATAGTTGCATCGCCCGAACTCGTAGACAAGAAGGCTCATTTACCATTACAGGTTCCGGCGGTTTGCCTTACCGTCCTGGGGATGCATCCATTTCTCTTTATTCTACAGGAGATGTAAGGGGTATATTACCTAGCACCTCAACTTCTTGGAAAAAAGGCGATCCCATTGTCGAACCAACAGGAGTGTATCGATTGAGTAACGGGCAACTAGTTATGAGTCGAGAGTGTCTTTGATTTCGGCTTTTTTCACTTTTTCTCAACAACATCACGAACTAACTGAGCTAACCTGTCCGCACTATCGGGAACAGCGATTGCTTTTGCAGCTCTCCCCATATCGTGCAACTCTTCTGGATTTTGCAACAACTCCAAAACTTTGGAACGCAAACCCTCATCGGTTAAATCCGACTGTTTGAACATAATTGCTGCACCAACTGAAGTAAAAACTTTCGCATTATAAGTTTGATGGTCTTCTGCTGCAAAAGGATAAGGAATCAAAATCGCAGGTGTACCGCAAACTGCCATTTCTGTGAGACTTCCAGCACCAGAGCGCGTGATTGCTAAACTTGCCCTTTGCAACAACGCCGCCATATTACTATAAAATGGTAAACAAATATACTGCGGATGCTTCAGACTTTCTGCCTCTGGATCTTTGTCACCAGTTAAATGGACAACCCAAGCACCTGCATCAAACCAAGCATGAGCAGACTGGCGTACCAGTTTGTTGATGGCGACAGCACCCTGGCTACCGCCAAAGACAACAATCAAAGGGACTCCTTTTGGTATTGATAAATCCAGAGATGCCGCAGTGGTTTCATCCAAAAATTCCGCTCGCACTGGAGTCCCCGTGTAAACAGTTTTGCTGCGAGACAAGTACTGACTCGTCACTTCAAACCCCACTGCTACTACACTACACCAAGGACCAAAAAAGCGAGTCACTTTACCAGGTAAGGCGTTAGACTCGTGAAAAATAACAGGCAAACCTAAAGAACGTGCTGCGATCGCAGCAGGTCCTGCAATGTAACCCCCTGTCGTAAAAACTCCCTGAAAGTTCCCCTTTTGTAAGATTTTCCTAACTTGCAAAACTGAACCGATAAGTCTTCCCAATACTTTGATGGAAGCAAGCCCAAAACCTTGCTGAAATCCTTCTACTGAAATAGTATTCAAAGGATACTGTTTGGGAACTAGCTGTGTTTCTAACCGATTTGGAACACCAAGCCATTCTATTTGATAATCGCTCAAGTGTTCGGCAAGGGCAATTGCGGGAAACAAGTGTCCGCCAGTTCCACTAGCAGCTATTAATAAACGTATAGGAGTATGTGCCATCTAACCATTTTCACCCCAAAAGCACTCTCGATTAACTTAAGATTAAACAATTTCCTTGCCTACCGTAGATAAATTGTTCACCCCCACACCAATGCGTAACCTAATTCCCTTTCTACTGCAACGCAAACCAAGCCGCTTGCTAGCCATTTCCCTACTGGCATGTGGTTTACTCACTAGTTTGAAATGCGCTCAAGCCAGTACAGTGCAAAATGCACCCGCCGAACTCCAAAGCTTACTGTCACAAGTTGATACTGCAGCTAGCCGGGGTGATATTAAAGGAGTTGTTCAGTTCTACAGCCCTAATTTTACTCACAGTGATGGCTTAACCCGTCCAAGCATGGAAAAAGCTCTCACAAGTCTTTGGCAGCGATACCCAAAATTGAAATATACCACTCAGTTACAATCTTGGAAATCAGAGGGCAATGCGATCGTTGCTGAAACAGTGACCAATATTACTGGACTTCCCTCTGCTACCAGTGACAACATGGCTCTCAAAGCCACAATTAGATCGCGCCAGCGCATTGCAGGTGGTAAAATTTTGCGTCAGGACATCATATCTGAGCGCACTTTGCTCACCTCTGGTGCCAAACCACCTCAAATTGAGTTGAAGCTACCCCAACAAGTCAAAGTTGGTCAGCAGTATAACCTAGATGCGATTGTTCAAGAACCCCTTGGGGATGATTATCTTTTAGGTGCGGCGCTAGAAGAAACCGTTAAACCAGAGAAGTACCTAACTCCTACACCAGTGGACTTAGAATTACTGTCTTCTGGGGGAATTTTTAAAATTGGACGCGCACCAACAGTTCCCGGAAGCCAATGGATTTCTGCTGTTGTTATGCGGGGAGGCGGAACGACAATGATCACTCAACGGCTTCAAGTCGTGAATAGATAATCATAAATTATGAATGATGAATGATGAATGATGAAATAATTTATTCATAATTCATAATTCATAATTCATAATTCATATGCTTTCTCTTGAAAATCAGATCGTCCTAATTACTGGTGCAAGCAGTGGCATAGGGGCTGCTTGCGCCAAATTATTTGCAGGTGCAGGTGCAAAACTTATTTTAGCTGCACGAAGGTTCGATCGCTTGCAGCAGTTAGCAGAAGAACTCAACAAAAACTTTTCTACTGAGATACATTCATTACAATTAAATGTACGAGATATCGCGGCAGTAGAGTCTGCTATTTCCAAATTACCTCCACCGTGGTCTGATATCGATATATTAATCAATAATGCGGGTTTGAGCCGTGGATTGGATAAATTCCATGAAGCCAGCATTCAAGATTGGGAGGAAATGATTGATACCAATATTAAAGGACTGCTCTACTTAACTCGTTTTGTTGTCCCCGGAATGGTGAGTCGCGATCGCGGTCATGTTGTTAACATTGGTTCCATCGCCGGACATCAAACCTATCCCAACGGAAATGTCTACTGTGGAACTAAAGCTGCTGTTAAAGCAATTACTGAAGGTTTAAAACAAGATCTGTTGGGTACATCCATCCGCGTTACATCCGTCGATCCAGGGATGGTAGAAACAGAATTTAGCGAAGTGCGATTTCACGGCGACGCCGAACGCGCCAAAAAGGTTTACCAAGGAGTAACTCCCCTAACTCCAGATGATGTTGCTGATGTCATACTTTTCTGCGTGACTCGACCAGCTCATGTCAATATTAATGAAGTTATCTTGATGCCCGTTGACCAAGCTACCGCAACGTTGGTCAATCGAAGACAGTGACCACCTGACCAGTGACAGAATAATTCGTAGTTGTATTTCCTCAATTACGAATTACGCATTACGAATTACGAGTAGGGAGATAGCGACTTGACCTTTATGTTTCCAAATTTTCTACCGACAAGTGTTAGTCAACTGACAGAACCCGCGTCAATTGCTCTGGCTAAAAGCATAAAGCAGACTGCGATCGCAACTCCTTTAACCACACAACCAATAGCCACTACCTACACACAGCAAGGTAGTGGAGGTATACCTTTACTATTGATTCACGGCTTTGATGGTTCCGTATTTGAATTTCGCCGTCTCATCCCTCCACTAGCGGTGCAAAATGAGACATGGGCAGTGGATTTATTGGGATTTGGGTTTACGGACAGACCCGCAGGAATAAAGTTTAGTCCCAATGCCATTAAAACCCATCTCTATTATTTCTGGAAAACCCTCATTAACAAACCTGTTATTTTAGTAGGTGCTTCCATGGGGGGCGCAGCTGCCATTGATTTCACCCTCAACTACCCAGAAGTCGTTCACAAGCTCGTGTTAATTGACAGTACGGGTTTGGTAGGTGGTCCGCCGATAAGCAAATTTATGTTCCCACCGTTAGATTATTTAGCAACGGAGTTTTTACGCAATCCAAAAGTCAGGCAAAGTATAACTCGTACCGCCTACAAAAATAAACAGTTAGCAACATTAGATTCCCAACTATGTGCATCACTTCATCTTGAATGCTCTGATTGGAACAAAGCTTTGATTGCTTTTACTAAAAGTGGTGGATACACTGCATTTAGATTCACAACCCTATCACAGATCGCGCATCCCACTCTTATTTTGTGGGGAGATTCTGACAAAATTGTAGGTATTAGAGATGCTAAAAGATTTAAGCTAGCAATTCCCAACAGTCAACTGATCTGGATTAAAGATTGCGGTCATGTTCCTCATGTAGAACAACCGCAAATCACTGCTCAACACATTTTAGAATTTCGCTAGCTCTGCCTCACCTCGAGCGCTTCGTTCCAATACTACTCGGTTAAACTAAAAACACAAATTCAAGGTAGGTTGGGTTGAGGAACGAAACCCAACATTTATCGGCATTTGTTGGGTAACGCTATTGCTCTACCCAACCTACAATTTCTCTCAGCCCCCCTTAATCCCCCCCTATTTACTGTTTTAGGGATAAATTGGATTAAGGTGAGAGAAAACAAGTTTGTTGGGGCGCTACGTTGACATAGTAGCAAGCAGTAGTAAGGACTTCTTAAATGGACGTAACTGGACTCGAACCAGTGACCTCTACGATGTCAACGTAGCGCTCTAACCAACTGAGCTATACGTCCTTAAGCACTCTAACGAATATAACACGAGGTTTCCTCGCTTGGCAAGCCCATTTTTTTGAAGTTATGTAAATTACTTGAATTGTAAGTTTTACCTACAGTTGTTTGAGTTTATTGTTTGCCGATCGCAGCAGGTTTTGAGCTTCTCCATAAGCTGTTGTCCCAGGTTTAACAGTTTTTAACTGGTTGATAACCCCTTGGATCTCGGCTTTTAGCTGATTGGGTGCTGAGGGAGGGGAAGCAATTAAGCTCTGAATTTGTTCGTTAGCTTGCTTGAGAATTTCTTTTGACTCACTTTCTGTTTCGCGTCGGAGTTGGACAATTCCCAAGTTTGTTTGATACTGTGCCAGTAGCTTCTGGGCTTCTAGATAATTAGATTCATTGACTTTAATATCTTCAATTCGGTTAATTGCTTCTGTCCACAAGCGTTCTATTTGCTGCCACTTCTGTGCTGGATGTGGAGGATTTTGTGACGCTTGTGCGGCTTGTAAGGCAAATACTTTTGCTGCCTCTATTAATGTACCCGTTTGACCGTTATCGGCATCGGCAACGGTAAACTCTCCAAAATCCCGCTTGTAAGCAACTAGTTTTGTTTGTGCCTGTTCTCCTGCTAATGTTTGTCTGGGAATTTGCTCTAAATTGTCAATTGCTTTTTGAATAGAGGAGCGCGATCGCATTTTGTCTTGTACAGTCTTTGCTTGTTCGTACTTTTGCTTGGCAACCTGAAGCGCCTGTTCTGCTTGTTCCAAAGATTTAAAAGCATTTTCTTCTTGAAAAACCACAGCTTCCATACGTGCTACATTACGTCGGGCTTGTTCAAACTCATCTAGGGTAAAATGCCAGGTGCAACTGAACAAACTACAATAAGCTTGTGGATAATATCCTAAAAACCATACTGGTAAGTTATCGAGGTGATATTGTCCCTGTTTAACTTTTCCTGCACCCCGCTTAATATCATCTAGGCTGGTAGCTTTATTAACCAATTGGTCTGCTTGCTCAACGGAGTTAATTGCTCCTTTATAGTGATAATCCATACTTATAAAACTAGGTAACAGCAGAATTGGTGCAGTTCTAGCGACTGGCCAGCGAATCATGGGATAGGGCAAATTGACTACCCACAGCACTCCGGCTGCGCCTGTCATCAGGATGGCTACCCATTTGACTTTACCGAATAACCCCGGTGGTTGATTGACTCTTGCAGCTTGCTTTAAAGCCTTTTCGCTAAATTGCGGGTAGATATCTATCACCGCATCTCGGAGTTCTTCATAATCTGCGGGTTCGCCTTTTTCCTGACGCAGTTTTTCCAAGCGCTTCATGCAAATTTGTCGCTCGATTTTGCTCACTTCATCTTTGCCACTGCATCTTTCAGCTTCATCACGCAAGATTCTAAAGGCTTGATTGTTAAGACGGTACATATAGGTATTTGGTATATATTAAGCTTAGTATTCCCACTTTTGAAAGAAAAAATACGTGTTGGGTGGGTAATAGGCATCGGGCATAGTTTAGAGCTATTCAATTGCCCCTTGCCCATTGCCCATTGCCCATTGCCCATTGCCCAATTCCCAATCCCCAATCCCCAATCGCAATCTTTTACGGTATATAACTTCAGACGGTTAAAACGTGTTTTTAATATTGTTACTATCTATAAATGGTTAAAAAATATCCTAATATCTAAAATGTCTACTGCTTTAATTACTGGTGCCTCTGGCGGTATTGGTAAAGCCTTTGCAGAGGAATTAGCTGCACGCAATACACATCTTGTTTTAGTTGCTCGTTCGGAAGAAAAGCTGAACCAATTAGCTAAATACCTACAAGAAAAACACAATATTCAAGTAGATAGTATTGTTGCCGATCTTACAGAGGCTGGCTCAACTGATACTGTTTTTAACACAGTAACTGAAAAGGGATTAACAGTTGATATGTTAATCAATAATGCAGGTTTTGGGGACTATGGTGACTTTGCTAAGCGAGACAGAGAACGACACCTCAAAATACTACAGCTAAATGTTCTAGCATTAGTTGATTTAACTCATAGATTTTTACAAGGAATGCGGCAACAGGGTTCTGGAAGCATTATTAATATCTCTTCTCTTTCCGCATTTCAACCAATACCTTATGTTTCTGTTTATTCAGCTAGCAAAGCGTTTATTCTCAATTTTAGTCAGTCACTTTGGGCAGAAAATAAATCTTATGGCGTGCGCGTATTAGTGGTTTGTCCGGGACCAGTTGAGACCAACTTTTTTGTGGAGGCTAAGTTCCCTCAAGCCCTAGCAGCTAAAACAAGTGGAATGTCAACTTCAGAAGAAGTTGTGCGCGAAGCTTTAAAAGCTTTAGAAAGGGGCGATTCTACTGTCGTTACTGGTGGTTTTACCACTCACTTTATTAGCAAATTTGCCCGCTTTGTTCCTCGGCAAACTTTGCTTTTTTTCTTGGAAAAACAGTTTAAGAATGATGAATGATGAATGATGAATGATGAATGATGAATGATGAATGATGAATGATGAATGCTGAATGATGAATGATGAATGATGAATGCTGAATGATGAATGATGCATGATGAATGCTGAAATTTTCATAATTCATAATTCATCATTCATAATTTACATGAACCTCGTCAATTGCACTCGATAGCGGTCTTTTTTAGTAACAGCAATTTCTCCAACTTCCAGTCTTCCTTTGCTGCGTATGGCAATTAAGTCTCCTGTTTTGACTTGAGAACTGGGTTGAGTTACTTCTCTCCAGTTGACGCGGACATCTCCACTGTCAATTAACTCTACCATCTTGCTGCGGGACATCCCAAAACCAGCAGAGGCGATCGCATCAAGTCGCAAGGAAGCTTCAACTGTCGTTAATTCCTTCTTCTTCGGTTCCCTGACTTTCAACTCGCCGATATCAACAGGCTGAACTTTTACAGGAACCGATCGCACTTGCTTGAGGTTCATCTCTAAAAATTCTACCAACTCCGGCACAACAATGACTTGTGCTCCGCGTTCACCCAGCACTATAATATCTCCCGTTTTTTCACGGACGATTCCAGTGCCCAGCATTGCGCCGAGGAAATCGCGATGAGTGGCTGTATCAAAGAGAAAATTTCCTGCTATATCTAAAGCAGTGACGGCGACTTGCGATCGCTCTAGAGGCATTTCCGAACGAGCAATAGCGACTCTTTGGCGTTCGGCTTGTGGATATCCACCCCAAGCCACTAGCTGCACTTCTGTTAATCGGCTAAAACTCTGCTGAACTTCAGCCAATTCTGGTGGCGAGAGAAAATCACTACAGATCACTTCCCAAGTCTTAATCGCTTGTTCGGCTAGATCGATAACACGAGCTACGCTATCTCGATTTTCTATTCCTTTTAATATTTCTTCTCTTGGTAACATTATGAAAAGTTAGTTGTTAGTTGTTGGTTGTTAGTTGTTGGTTGTTAGTTGTTGTTGGTTGTTGGTTGTTAGATGTTAGTTGTTGGTTGTTGGCTACTAACCACTAACCACTAACCACTAACCACTAACTACTAACCACTAACTAACGAATTGTTGAATCTGTATAGTCTTGAATGTTTTCTGGTTCAAAAGGACGCAAGACACGATTTGCTTTACGAATCAGATTTTCTGGACCTTGAACGACTATTAGGTATTTGCCAGCATTTAAACGGTTGCGGTAAGGTAAAGCATCACCGCTACCAAAGACTAAACCGGTTCCTCCACCCACAAATACACTACCCATACCACCCGCAACAGCACCTAATAGCCCGCCAATGATGTGATTGCCAATCGCACCCGCCCAAGCAAAAGTGTCTAAACCAGTGAGAACACTAAAACCAGTACCAGCAAAAAAACCAAACGGTACCAGCCAATATGCCATAAACGTTGCCTGCTTTTGGGCTTGCTCGTTGGGGTCGATTAAGCCAAACTCATCAGCACTTTTGTAACCTTTCCCTAAAATTGTAGCTTTTATATCCTCTTTTTCTAAAGCGACAGACGCAGCTTCTGCCTGGATGCGGTCTGGTAAAACAGCAACAAGGTAATTCATGCTCTTAAATTAGATTTAATAATGTTTTGACTTTTAATAAACAGCTTACCAGTACGCGACGTTGTCAGCAGAAAGCCCTCTTGTTAGTTTTTCTCTACGTTTTTGTGGGGATTTTCTGTGACTGAGTCAAGGGGTTCGCAAAAATTGTTTACGCCTTGTTTTAAAACGTACATTAGAACTGGTGTTGCTAGCATTCCAGGAAACGTTGACATTGTTTTTAAATGCTCTAGCATAGTTGAAATAGAGCCATTGAGTAAGTCATCTCGAAACTCTTGTTGACAAATCACAGAACGCCATCTCTTGGCTAAATCTTCCAACCACTCGGAATTAGCGATTTCTGGTTCTTGACCGGAGCGAATTGCTAAGGTCATCGCCGCATCTTCTAAATCGCCCTCACAGTCCTCAATTAAGTCCAGTGATTCCATTGCTATGGGGTCTTCTGCCAATTGTGAGCGAAATTGTGCAATTTCTTTTGCTGTAACTTTTGTCATCAGAGTTGTTTTGAACGGGCTAAAAATGACAGTATCTTATTATGATATTGTAACCTAGATTAACAATATTAACCATTTTAAAAATAGGGCACTGGGCACGGGGCATAGTAGGAAATAATTTGTTGCCCATTGCCCATTTTTCTAACAATATTTTCAGATAAGTAAAGACTAGCCATGCTAGTCTCTACAAAAGAAATCGATCGGTTATTTAAATCCCCTACTTTTCAGCATGAGATTTATCTATCGCTGGTCACTGCTCACTGCTCACTGTTATTTATCTGGCTGCTCTTGCGGTAATTGCTCGCTGTAGGCGAGCTAGAGAACGGTTGTAATCCAATATAGCTGAAGCTCGCTGACCTTGCGCTGTGGTTAAGTCTTCTTCAGCGTCAATGACTTCAGTTTGAGTCCCTACACCTGCTTGGAAGCGCAAGCGTGCTAGACGAAGAGCTTCTCGTGATTGATCGACAGCAACTGTTGCTGTTTGAACGTTCTCTAGGTTAGCCTGCAAATCTGAGTATGCTTGTTCGACTTCAAAGCGGATTTGATCGCGTCGATCGGCAAATTGATTTTCAGCACGACGGATGTTAACCCTTTCCTGATTTGCCCTGGCTCTTGCTGCTCCTCCATCGTACAAGTTTAAGTTAGCTCTGACGGCTAAGGAGTAGTTATCCTGAATGCTTTGACTGTCGTCAAACTCGTCTGCGGTGTTGTATTGAGCTACTAAACTTAACTGAGGACCAAGAGATGCGATCGCCTGTCGTCGCCTTTGCTCAGCTGCATTGCGATCTGCTAAGCTCTGTTGTAGTTCCGGGCGGTTTTGAAAAGCTTGCACAATAGTTTCCTCTAGTGAAATATTCCACAAGCCTGCTAATTTTACAGGATCTGCTGCAGTAATATCCACTGATTGCGCTAAACTTAAGGTTTGTGCTAACTGACGGCGGGTAATCCTCTGCTGCGAGAGAGCATTTGTGAGACGTTGTTGGGCGTTTGCCAGGTTAACCTGCGATCGCAAAACATCAAAGCGAGTACTAACACCAGCCCGTTCTAAAGCTTGAGCATCTCGCAAACTCGCTTGAGCGTTTGCTACGGCAGACTGGGCAATACGCACGTTTTCATCCGCCTGTTGCAGGTCGTAGTATTGAGTGGTGACATTGAGACGGATAGTCTCAGACTGAGCTTCCACCTGGAATTCTGCCGAACGTAATTGTTCCTCTGCTGCTCTGATGCTAGCTCGTCGGCTTCCTGATGTGTAGATGTCGTATTCTATTTGTGCGCCTGCACCAACACTTGTACTTGAGCTTTGGTCTTGAAGCAGCGGATTTTCTGGTCGATCTGCAAAGCCCGGTCCACTGCGTGTGATGTTAGCGCTAACAGCAGCAGTGGGAAGCAAAGCAGCTTGCTGTTGTCTGACAGCAAATTGGTTGGCTTCCAAAGTGAGTAAAGCCTCTTGTAAGTCGCGATTGTTACGCCGCGCCAGTTCTATGGCTTGATTAAGTGTGATGGGCTGAGTTCCTCGAATCCTCACTTCCTCTGGTTTTGTAGGAAACCGCAAAGGATTTGGGTTGGGATTGAGATAATCGGGAACTTGTATGAAGCCTTGTAAAATTGAGGTCGCTGGTGTACTGGGTGTAGTAGAGTTATTATCTTGCGTTACATTAACTGCTTCGCTAGGGACGCTTGTTGTAGAAGCATCTTGCTTGACATTAACTGGCTTACTGGGGGTAGTGGCAGTCGCATTAGCTTGAGCCACCCGATTTACAACCGCAGTATTTGGCGAACAGGTAGAAGGTTTAAGAAGTAAAGAAGCAGAACGCCCAACCGAAGCTTTTCCTGGTTGCGGGCAAAATTCTACTTGCTCCAGCATTTGTGCAACTTCTACAACTTTCCCAGTCTTCGCCGTTTCTGTCAGTTTTGATAATAACTGAGAACTCGAATTTTTCTTTTCTGTAGTGGGCTGTTTGGCAGGATCTGGTGATTTTTCCGAGAGCGAGGAAGCAGGGTTTGAGCTAATAACAGCAGGCATAACTCCCCTCTGTTGTGGTTCTCGCTCTGGAATAATAACTGGGTTACTTTGTTTTTGTTTACCAGAAGCAGAGCGAATCTTTTTAATCAAAGCGCTCTGCTTTAAGGTAGGTTTAAATTCTAAAAGTATACCTTGAACCTTTCCTGCTATTCGTCGTACTGGTACACCTGTTTTTCCAGTTAATACGACTCCAGCATTATTATTTACAGACTTTATAATACCTGCTGCGCTTTGAGTGGAAGGCATCAGAGGAGATGCCACACTGTTGTTAACAGCAGTTGCTAATCGAGAATTGATGTTAATTGCAGCCGAAGTGTCTTCGTAAAGCGAAGAGAAGACACTCGGTGAGGCAACGTGCCTTACTCCAGTGGCTTCTGCAGTATCAGCTAAGACAGATTGAGTGGATAACACTGCTACTGTCACACTAGGTAAGAAACTATAAAAAATTTTCTGTCCTTTCACCGCATCCCCTCACACAAAAATATAGCGGCAGAAACCCTTTCTCACCACAAAACAACAATATATCACGATGCTAAGTTTGAGAATCGTAATACGACGAAACCGAATGTTAGGAATCAGAACTCCGCTCGTCTTGAAAACTCTTGACAATGCGAGAAAGTTCTGCTTTCTCATCGATAGTAACGCGTGTAGGAGCACCACTGACAATCCGTTCGTAATTCCGGAAGGAATCCTTAATTTCGGGACCGTCGGCTGTAATATTGTATTCACGAATCCCTTTATCGTGCCACGAGCCTCGCATTTTAAATACGTTAATTGCCCGCGACATTTCTCCACGAATTTCTACATACTGCAACATCAAAATTGTGTCAGTAATCGTAGAAATATGAGAGTCTGTAATTGAGTGCGAACCCATAAATTGGTCAGTCGTATTGGTAAAGAAGCCTGTAATTTCTTCTTGCTTTGCGTAACCTGTAACACCAATGACAAACTGACGAAATGCATTATTGCTAACCCCTCTTGCTAAGGCAGAAAGAGAGTCAATCGCAATACGCGATGGTTTAAATTCAGCAATTTCTGACTTGATAATTTGCAAATGATCTTCTAAACCGGTTGATTCGGGATATGTACAAATTATTTTTAGTAAACCTTGGCGTTCTAACTCTTCAAAATCAATACCCCATGAAGAGGCATTGCGGGATAACTGAGCACGGGATTCTTCATAGGCGAACAAAATAGCTCGCTCGTTATTGATACAGCCGTTTTGCAAAAATTTGCTCACCAGCAGGGTTTTCCCAGTACCAGTTGCTCCTGTCGCCAAAATAATTGAATCCTTAAAGAAACCACCTCCACACATTGCATCTAAAGTTGTAACTCCTGAAGACACTCTCACATTAGAAGAACGTTGAGTCAGACGCATTGCTCCTAATGGGAATATATTGACTCCTTCATTGGTAATTGTAAAAGGATATTCGCCTTTCATATGTGTTGTACCGCGCAATTTGAGAATTTCAATTGTGCGCCGTCGGCGTTCTCCTTCTAAAACATTCCGCACAATCACCACATTATCAGAAACAAATTCTTCCACACCAAAACAAGCAACCGGTCCGTATTCCTCAGTTCGCTCTGTCGTGATGATCGTAGTGACACTTAGTTGCTTGAGACGTGCTACAAGACGAAATATTTCCCGCCGCACGACTCCTACAGCTTCATACTGCTGAAACACTGCTGTTATTGAATCAATAGATACCCGTTTGGCTTTGTACTTACGAATAGCATATTGCAAGCGCTCAATCAGAGCGGACAAATCGAAGTTGCCAACCACATCTTGTCCTTCTGGATCGGGAGAAGCGTCAAGTATAAATAACTTCCCATCATGAATCAAGCGTTGCAAATTCCAACCAAAAATACAAGCATTTTTAATAATATCGCTTGGCGATTCTTCAAAAGTAACAAAAACTCCCGGTTCATCAAAATAACTAATACCGTTATAGAGAAATTGAAGAGAAAATAAAGTTTTACCTGTTCCAGAGGTACCGCTAACCAAAGTAGTTCTACCTACTGGCAAACCACCATGGCTCACGTCATCGAAGCCCTCTATCATAGTACGAATTTTTTCTACACCTCCAAGTGACGGTGTCTTGCTTGGCTCTGTATACCCTTTTTCACTCATTGTTAACAATTACAAATAGGGATTTACCCCTGCCTTTTATTGATAAAGTACTTTGTTGATATTTTCTTGTTATAAGCTATCATACTTCTACTCGTACACAGTTTAAAGCTAAACTGACTTGCACAAGGGAGTGGGGAGTAGGAAGTAGGAAGTCGGGAGAATAAAAATTTTCATTGGTTTTGGTGTAAGCAGTTCATAATGATTAGTTGTACAGTCTTGAGATTTATTGAGATTTTCCATCTTGAATTTATTCTTCAATGTTTTCTTCCTCTGTTAATTCTTCATACAGTAAATCCAATCCAATGAGCACTCTTTCTCTATCTGATAAATCTCCAATAATTTTCCGAACAGGTGGAGGTAGTATTTTGGATAGTGTGGGAGTCGCTAATATTTTATCTTCTTCTGCCAATTGCGGATTTTTTAACACGTCTATCACTTTTAAAGCATAAACACCTTGAAATTCCTGTTCTAGAATGTTTTTAAGTACTTTCAATGCCCTTACTGAGTTAGGTGTGTTCCCCGCTACATAAAGCTTGAGGACGTATGTTTTTCTGAGATTTTTCATATGTTAAATACAGGCTCTAGGTAAACATGGAACAGGAAAATGCAACGCATTCCTAAAGATTCTGAGGGTTGCTTACCGCCTGCTATTACTACTTTGGGCTTTTTTGAACCTATTTTTGAATAGAACAACGATAGAGTTCGCACAAGTGAGCCAATATATCGATTAGTGTCAGGCGGTAATCCAGCAAGGCGTCATCGTTCCTTCCTTCTAATTTTAACTGTTTGGAAAATTCATCAATAAGTTCCATATGAATTTCTATGATTTGTGGCACAGGAATATTAGCATAAAATACTGCTTTGATAAATTTATCAATTTTTTCGTTTAACCTTTTGTCTGAGATGGTAAAGTATTCTATAAGAATTTGACGGTAATCTGATTTGAGTTGTTGCAATAATGCCTGCTGTTCGGCTCCTGTCATTTGCTGAAAAACCTGGTGGAGGTCTGACTTGGGGCATTTAACTACATAAAAATTTGAGGTTAGTCTTTGATTGGGAGGTTGTAGTAGCCCCCTGATTCATATTGTTGAGACTTATCTCTAAAGCTGCTACAACAGGCATCTTGGTAGATTCAAGCAACACTGACGTGAGTCAGGGTGTTTGAGTGCCTTATCGAACCTAAGTATAGACCGACCGTGATATAGTATGATTTTACACGTGTAGGTGTTGACTGAGAAGCCGAACACAGCAACGTCAAAAGAAAACACACCAAGCTAGCGGGGATCTAGGCTATCGATGAGTAGCATCTATCTAAATATAGATTTTTTTGTTTGACTCCACAATAAGATACTTAAACGAAAATAAACGAATATCGCAATCTAAATCATTATAATTCCTAAAGGTTCTAAAACGAATCTTTGGAGCAATAATTGTTCTAGCTGTCGCTATCAATTCTTAAAATCTCTGGTGGTGTTGAACCAAACTCCAAATTTGGGGGAAGTGTAAAGGATGAAGGGTACAGTCAATCTTATTAGTCACCGTTCTGGCGATCGCACCTAAAAACTTCATACTTTATTCCTTGTGTTGACCGTTTTTAACTCCTACAAAAAGATTTGTTAGGAAGAGCAAAGCTTTTGCCAATTAGGCGTTAACTTATGGAAAGAATCGATCTGCTCGTGTCTTTCTAGAGGATACTGCTTCAAGTGCAAACACACAGGCTGAATTGGCAGTTAGCTAGTGATTGATGATAACAGTCGTATCCCCCTAGAAGAATGACCCACACGCTATATGTCAATGCTAAAGTACCCCCTTTATGATTTTATCGCAACCGTACCCACCTGCCTAGAAACAGCAACTCTAGCAGATGTACTGGATGTTTTTGAGAAAGAACAGTGTCAAGCTATTGCTGTGTTAGATGAGCAGCAATACCTACTGGGATTGCTTTACTCTACGCGCTTGCTACCACAATTACTGCTAGCAGGTTCTGAAGGGGAAGGCGAGAAGTCTTCTTACTTACAGCAACCAATATCAATGCTAGACAGAGAACTACTTCAACCAGTGCAAACAATCCCAGCCTCATTTCAAGTGGAGCAATTGGGTAGGTTTGTGCGTTCTCAAAGAATTCCAGCGAATACAAATTTAGATTGGGCGCTCATTGACTCAGATAGCAAATTTGTGGGGCTTGTAGATAACTCACGACTGTTAAAGTGGTTGGTTGTACACCAATTTGAGACACGGAAGGAAAAGAGCGATCGCGATGCAAGCGTTAAAGGGACTCGCACTTTTTATCAAAAGCGCATACAGTACCATCCACAAATCGATAAGCCTTTTGTACAACTGTTGGAGCGATTGCCCTGGCCTTTGATGTTGCAAACGGGGAGCGGTGAAGTTGTCACCCAAAATCCTGCGTGGTGGCAGCAATTGGGGGTTTTGAAAGATCCGGAAGGGGTTAGGCGACAAGTGGAGGCAATTCTGGCAACAACTCCATCAAAATATTCAACCCAAACAGCGGTTAAAGCTCATTCCTTTGACAACAGTATCCAAGAAATCGAAGAAAAACTTTCGTCTGTTGTTACCCAATCTATTTCTACCAGCCAAGGAGCGTACCGCCAAAAATTAGCGTCTCCACCTACCACCCTTCCAGAACAACCATTACCGGAAACTTCTGCATCACGATGTTTCTTAAACAGACAACTGGGTACATGTACCTGTGTTGTGGAAGTGCAAAACGGTCAGGAACGAGTTTGGCAATTTGCCAAAATCCCTCTAGATAGCCCTGAATTAAAAGTCTTGGGTGTTGAATCAACAACATCACTTAACACTCAGGGAGCGGAGATCGGAAACGATTTGTGGCTGGTTCTAGCAACTGATGTTACAGAACAACAGCAACTCTGTAAAGAACTTGCAGCAAAAAACGCCGATCTCATTCAACTGAATCGTTTAAAGGATGAATTTTTGGCTTGTATCAGTCACGAACTCAAGACGCCCCTAACAGCTGTTTTAGGGCTGTCACGTTTGCTGGTAGATCGGCAATTGGGAGAACTTAACGAACGTCAAGCCCGTTATGCAGGATTGATTCATCAAAGCGGACGCCATCTGATGAGTGTGGTCAATGATATTCTAGATTTGACCCGCATGGAAACAGGACAGATGGAACTGGCTCTGTCTAACGTGACGATTCGCTCGGTTTGCGATCGCGCTGTTTCCGAAGCAAAAGTTATCCATGCCCAAAGTACAAAAACCCCCGTCAACACCCAATCTCAAACAACATCTGTAAGAGAACACCAATTTAGCCTTTCCATCGAACCGGGCTTAAATGAGATGGTGGCAGATGAGTTGCGCTTGCGGCAAATGTTGGTGCATCTGCTTTCCAACGCCTTTAAATTTACAGAAACAGGTGGTGAAATCGGATTGTGGGTAAGTCGTTGGGAGGGTTGGATTGCCTTCACAGTATGGGATACAGGCATTGGCATTCCCGAACACCAACAGCATCTCATCTTTCAAAAATTCCAACAACTCGAAAATCCCCTTACCCGTCAATATGAAGGAACGGGATTGGGGCTAGTCTTAACCAGAGCGCTAGCACGGCTTCATGGCGGTGATGTCAGCTTCTTGTCCCGCGAAGGCAAAGGTAGCCAATTTACACTCCTCCTCCCTCCCAGCCCCCCACAAAAAGGGCTAGGAGAGTGGGAATTGGGGACTGTAAAACAGAAAGGGCTGAAAACTGAAAACTGGGAACATGACACTGTTTCCCCAGTTCCACCAGTCCGCGCAACAAAAGAAACCTCCGCCCCAGGCAGAATTCGCCATCGCCAATCCCGAATCGCCAATTCCCACGCTCACCACAACAACAGCTTAGTGTTAGTTGTTGAGGCTGTAGCCCACTACATAGAAGATTTAACCGAACAACTTACCGGTTTGGGTTATCGAGTTGTGATTGCTCGTTCGGGATGCGAAGCAGTAGAAAAAGCCCGTCGCCTGCAGCCTAAAGCTATCTTCCTCAACCCTTTAATTCCATTACTGTCGGGATGGGATGTACTCACCTTGCTTAAATCAGATGAAGTCAGCCGTCATATCCCTGTCGTTGTCACCGCAACAGGAGCAGAAAAAGAGCAAGCATTCGCCAACAGAGCTGATGGTTTTTTAAGCTTACCAGTACAGCATCAGGTTTTAGCACCACTGATCGAAAGCTTGTGTGTTGCACCAGAAGAAAAGAAGCAAAAACCAGATGAAGTCCAAATCCTTAAAGATAAAACACCATTGCGAATTTTAAGGTTAGTCAATCCTGAGTGCCAACCTCTCAACGCGCACCCATTCTTACAAGAACACCGAGTTCTAGAAGTAGACAACATAGATCAGGCAGAACTTCTTTCTCGGGTTTGGCAATTTGACGTTATTTTACTAGATGTAGATATGCCAGAGGCGGAGAATTTTCTGCAACAACTCAATCTCCATCCCCAGTTAGCAGCTCTACCCCTTGTCACTTGCAATGTAGCAACAACGCAAACCGCTTCTCAAATAGCTGGGCTTTCCGTATACCCATGCCTAACACCCTTAGGAGCAGAAAAGAAAAATGGAAGCAAAAAAACAGACGCTTTATTATCTGTCCTGCAAATTGCGTCTGGAGTGTGCTGTCCGCCCAGCATTTTAGTACTGGATTTAGCAATACTTCCAGATTTACCAGAAACAAGACCTCAAAAGAGAAACCACCAGGTAGAAAAGACAACTGCCTTAAGTAGTATGTTTGGAGATAATAACTCTTGCCCAATACAAGGGTTACAACCTTTAACGATTTGTCGTGGTTCTGAGTGGTTCCAAGCGCTGATTCAGTACTTACAAACAGCTGGCTTTAAAGCATCAATGAGCCGTTCTTGGGCAGAATTGCTACAGCAAATTCGTCACCAAAGTGTTGATTTGCTCCTGATTTGCCTGGGAGAGTCTACTCTTACAAAAGAGGTTCACTCAGCACTAAAAGCTTTAGGACAGTTACCTTTCGATTTGCCACCAGTGTTGGTACTCGATCAACGATTAAATTCTATGGACTTGGAAAACGAGCAATCTACCATTGTTAAACAGAGAATCAGTAACCAGCCAGACTCGGTAGAGACTGTTTTAGGTTCAGTGGCTTGCCAAATCTTACCCCGCTCTATATCAATGGAAGAATTATTAAATAAGATTAATCAAACTTTAAATTGCTAATGGCTAATGGCTAATGGCTAATGGTGCAATTAACAATTAGCAATTAGCAATTAGCAATTAACTATTTTATAAAAACCCGAACAAGTTGATAAGCACCACGAGTCCCTAAATTTTCATAATCTGTGGGCTTGAATCCCATTTCGGGAAACTTTTTCGGTTGAGCAAGAACCAGTATTGAGGAAGGTGATGGCTTCTTTGCTGCTTTGTCTTGAAGGTATTGTGCTGCAGCCGCAGTTATCTTTTTGTAAGTTACGGTACGACGGGTATAAAAAACTACGGTAGGTTTTTTAAAGCCAACCATAACCAATTCTTCACCAGGTTTTTGTGTTTTAACTACGATTTCAGATAATTCTCTTAAAGGTAGCTGACGTTCCCGATCCATTAAAAATAAGGCGGGTGTAAGAACAATCGTCAGGAATGCTGCAAATCCTACAATATTGATAATTAGGACAGTCTTGTAACGACGGCGCATCAGTGAAACAGCTATTGCTACGGAACTTAAAATCCAGATCGCTCCTCCCAAAACAGTTAAACCCGATCGCTCCAGCAAGTTACGAAAGTCAGGTGCAGCAGGATCGCTACCTATGATTTGGGGTAAGTAAAACATCGTTACTGCTATTGCTGATAAAAAAACGACATTCACCCAACCACTCCACAGGAAGAGACGAGGGGACAAGGAGACAAGGAAGAAGGGGTAGACAAGGAAGAATTGCTACCTTGTCTCCCATGTCCCCATGTCCCCCATGTCCCCCATGTCCCCATGTCTCCCCTGTCCCCCATGTCTCCTTGTCTCCCTTGTCTAATAAATCACCCCACAGTAACGCTATTAAAATAGCTGCGGCTGGCATTAGGGGTAACACATAACTGGGAAGTTTTGTTACAGCAATAGTGAAAAAACCAAAGATTCCAACAAACCAACAAAAAGCAAATAAACCCAGTTGTTTGGAGCGTTCTTGCGATCGCCAGTATTTTCGCTGCCAAAACTTCAACCGCCCCATTGCCAGAGGTAAATAGACCGAATATGGTGCAAAGCCAAGCAGCACAACTACAAAATAAAAATACCAGGGAGCTGAGTGACGATTGACTACATTTGTAAAGCGTTCGACGTTGTGATATCCAAAAAAGGAGTTAATATAATCCCAACCATTGCGCCAAATAACTAGCACATACCAAGGTAATGATAAACAAATAATAATAAGCAAACCTGTTAAAGGACGCATTTCCTGCAACACTTGCGTAATATTACCCAAGTACATCAAAAATATGCCAACAATCAAACCGGGCAAAACAATTCCCACAGGTCCTTTTGTTAAAATTGCTGCAGCAATTAGTACGTAAAAAGCTATATACCAACGTGCTTGTACGTTAGATTTTGAGGGATGGGCATATCCTAAAAAAAAGCACAGTAATGCTGATGCCATACAACCTGTCAGCAGCATATCTGAAACACCTGTTCTACCCCAAACAATCATTTCTGGATTGAGCGCCATAACAGCACATCCAAACCCTGCTGTTATCCATCGCAAGGCAGGACGGTACCTTTGCTCTAACTCATCTTTCCTTGCAAAATGCCACTGTATGGTGTAAAATGACAAACCGATCGATCCAATGGCAGCAAGTGCTGAAGGTAAACGCACCGCCCATTCATTCACACCCAAAATTGAAAAACCGATCGCCTGACACCAGTAAATTAGAGCAGGCTTATCAAATCGAGTTTCAGCATTAAAAAACGGTGTAATCCAATCACCTGTGACAAACATTTGACGAGACGCTTCAGCAAACAGAGGCTCTGTCTCATCAATTAAGCCGATACTGCCTAAATGCCAAAGAAAGGCAATCCCACCTGTTAAAATTACCCATAAAACTGATAAAGTCACAGCAAGGGCTGGACGCTTCTCTACACTACTCCACCACTGATTAGTCATTTGTCAATAGTCATTGGTCATTGGTCATTGGTCATTTGTCAATAGTCATTTGTCATTGGTTGAAAGTCATTTGTCATTGGTTATTGGTTATTGGTCATTTATTAAGAAGACTTCAGCGCAACTTCTTGGTTCCTGAACTGACGTCCAATAACCAATTGTCAAAACTTGTTGGTGAAGGAATAAATTTTGGGGACAAGGGAGAATCACAAATGACCAATGACCAATGACAAATGACAAATGACTATTGACAAATGACTATTGTCTCAAAATCAGTTGCCATTCTTTAGTTTGAGCATTCCAACTAGGAGCAAAAGTTTCTCCAACAACATAGGGTCCCCAATAGTGACGAGAACCGTCTTGTGCAAAAGCAACTAATATATCACCTTTTTCCAGTTTGAGATCCCCGTTAGGTAAGGCTAGAATTAGCCCTTTTTCACTACCTTCTTGAGGAGCAAAATCCCAATGTGCTGGAACAGCATCAATAGCTGTCTTTGAGGAAGCTGCTTTTCCTTTGATGATAGAATTACGTGACAGTAAGGCTAGGCGCACTGGTTGATTGGTTTGATTGCTCATCCGCAAGCTTCCAAAACCTAATGCTCCATTGTTACCAGTATCTGTTGTGATATCGGTAGGACTAACTTCTTTACTTTTTAAATTGGTTGAGTTTGGTACTGAACTGGAGGTGGTAGAAACAGGCATAGTACTTTGTAAGTCTAATGCTCGCTCTGTTGAGGTTGAGGAACTTTCTAGCCCTACGCGCTCAAAAGATACACCCAACTGTTGACACCCTAATGGTAGCAAGAGCAATCCCAATGAAGATGCCACCAGAACAGCGTGAAAATACACTGACGGTTTCATAGTAATATATTTTACTAATAAGTGCTTTGTGTCGGCTGAAATAGCAACAAGTGCGATCGCAGGAGCTTCTGTTGGAATTCAGGTATGAAAAGTATCATATGAACCATTATGAGAGCAACTAATAATTTTGTTACTTCTCATAATGAAGAAATGTATAGATATTTGTGTTCGCCGAAAACCAACTAGAAGCCCATAATACTATTTAAGCAACCCCATGCTATGCTGCATACCTTTATATATAACAATATATTATGATTTTTAGAGAATGATAAGCTTCAGTAATGCAAAACACGCGTCTTAACAACCTGTTGGGTACTATTGGCGATCGCTTGAGGGTTTGGCTTATCAACCCTTGGCGACGTTGGTCGATATTGATAATCAGTTGGTTGTTCGGTTTTTTCCTAGGGAGTGCAATTTCTACAACAGCAGGACAAACAGCCGAATGGGATATCGTCATTGCTGCATTTTTAGTGATGTTGACAGAAGTAGGTAGCAGGATCTTCTATGGTCGTACTGTCCAACAGCGAAGAGCTATTTGGGTAGAAGCGCTTAACATTCTTAAAGTTGGTCTGATATACAGCCTATTTCTGGAAGCCTTCAAGCTGGGCTCGTAAGGGATGGTTAATAGTTCATAGTATTTAATAATACTAAAAATATGTACGGGCGCAAGGCCGCCGCGCCCCTACCAACCACTAACCACTCACTCCCCAGACTGTATTCGAGCAAGAAGCTCGTAAAAAGGTTGCCAATTATCTTCTTGAACAATGGGTTCCCAAATTGATTCAATGACTGGGCGCAATATCACAGTTTTGGGATTGTAACGAATCAAAGTTTGAGCGATCGCATTGATTTGCTCTGTATCAAAACTATTCAATATTTTATGGTATATAATACACCAATCATCGAAAAGTTGTGATGAACCTGATACTGGTACAATCTCGGAATTTACCATAATCAAACTGGGGTCGTCGCGCCATTTAAAAGAAAACGTGCGAGTCATCTCATAAAAAAACTTATGATATTCAACTTTGCTTTCCTGCAAAAATTGAATTGTCAGATTTAAAAGCTCCAACGCTTCTGGATGATTTATTGTTTCAAAACCCAGTTTTTTCCACATTAACGAGCGGTATTCATGATGATAATGTTCGTCAAAACTTGCTAAACCCGCTTCCATATCGGATGGTTCGATAATAGCTTTTAATGACTCTTGGAGTGTTTCTAAATTCCATTTACAAATACTAGGTTGATGACTGTAGCAGTAGCGTCCATAGTAGTCGAAATAAGCAGCTGTAAAATTGGGTTGATAACTAGGGATGAAAGCATAGGGACCGTAATCAAAACTTTCGCCCGTAATTGACATATTGTCAGTATTTAACACTGCATGACAAAAACCAGAAGCCATCCACTGTCCTACAAGTTCTGCTGTTCTTTTGACTAACTCTCTATAAAACAAGGCATATTTTTCTTGTTCATCTACTAAATATCGATAATACTGCTCAATAACATGATCTAAGAGCTTCCTGGCTAAATCGGGACGCCGAATATAATGCAATCGTTCAAACGTACCGAATCGGATATGGGAGCGATTCATCCTGACTATAACTGAGGAACGGGTTGGAGAGGGTTCGTCACCCCGCCACAGGGACAACCCTGTTTCAATCATGCTCAAACATCGCGAGGTACGTACACCCATGTGATGTAAAGCTTCTGCGGCTAGAACTTCTCGTACTCCCCCTTTGAGAGTCAGCATTCCATCCCCACCACGGGAGTATGGAGTTTTACCAGAGCCTTTTGTCCCAAAATCGTATAATACACCATCAGTCCCACGGACTTGTCCGTAGAGAAACCCTCTACCATCACCTAAAAAAGGGTTGTATTCACCAAATTGATAGCCGTGGTAACGAAGGGCTAACAATGGTTTTCGTCCTTCAAATTTGCCAAAAGCTGTGATAAAATGCTCGTCTGTTACATCTTCGGGATTTAGCCCCAAGCGGCTCAAAAGTGAATTGTTACGCCAACGTAATGTATGTTGGGGGAATTCTGCGGCGGTGACTTCGTCGTAATAATCATTACCTAAAGCTTCGAGAGCTCTTTCGTAGTTGAGGTTGAGGAACGGATTGCCAGAAATCTTGTTGTTTGCTGTTTCAGCTAGAGTCATTAGACTTGTGTGCGATTTGGTGTAAAATGTAGCCAGTCCGGGGCGATAGTTTAAAGAAATTGAACTGAAAAACTTCTTCTTTAATACTAACTTCTAGTCAGCCTTCAGCAAAACTTAGATCCCCGACTTCTTAAAGAAGTCGGGGATCTGAATGCGGTGGATATTAATTTCTGGAATTTCGGTTCACGGATGATGAATCCTCAGAGAGGATAGCATTGATTTTTCGTCGAGAAGCTTGAACTATTGCTTGTATACGCGCTCTTTGTGTAGGTGTTAGTTTCACAGATTGCATCACTTGAGTGATATTCTGGCGCGATCGCAAGCCTTGAACCATTTTACTTTGTTGAACTTGGGTAAATACAGCTTCCACCTCTTGGTATGCTTCTGCTTTGAGGGCTTGTATTTTTTGACGCTGTTGCGGCGTTAGTCTTTTTTCAATACGTGGTAAGGCGTATCCTAAAGCGTGCATCGTGAGTGGAATGAGTATATATGAAGGAAGAGGTCTAGCAAGTGCTACGGACGGTATTCCCGATAAAATGGTAATTAGGACAAACGATGTGAAAAATACAGATATGCGCTTTGTATATTTGTAACTCATTGAGAAAGATTCCTGTAGGATTTCGTAGAGATTCAAAGACTAATTCTTTAACCGCCAATTATAGTTGGTAATGCTCGTAAGAATGTGATCTTCCCATTTTCCATCAATGAGTAAATAATCCCTGGCATAACCTTCTATAACAAATCCCAGCTTTTTCAAGACATGACCGCTACGGCGATTGTGAGGCATATAATTAGCCATAATCCGGTGCATATTTAATTCTTGAAATACATATTGAATTGCTGCTTGCAGTGCTTCTGTCATATAGCCCTTTCCTTGTTCGGTTTCTGCAAGTCCGTATCCAATATTACAATACTGAGCGGCTCGTCTTGTAAAGTTACTAAAATTGATAAGTCCAATAACTGTCTTTGGGTCATTTTGTAGAAAAATAAATAGTCTTAAGGATATATCATTTATAAATTCTTTGCGATCGCTATCTATCCTCCAATACCAATAATCCTCAGTAAAGAACCCATCAGCCCAAGCAGGAGAATAAGGAGTTAAAAAAGTTTTGTTTTCTGTATAAAATTTTAGAATTTCTGGAATATCTTCTTCAGTGGCTAATCTTAGCAAAAGACGCTCAGTGTTAATCAGTGGCAGTTCCATTTAGCTCGCGTTCAATGACTAGAATGACAACATTTTCTAATTTTTCTGTAGTATTGACAACTAAATTTAAGTTTTTTATCTTTCAAAAAACTTAGTTAGGTAGGGCATAGCCGTACCTACGTGTAGCTCAAAAAATTCCAGTACAACTGAATAAAATCTTAAGATTTTACGTAGCCAACTATTAGTAGAACCTGTACAATCAGGGGAATGCGTTAAACACAAAACTCTGATAATTTTTAACAACAAAAAGGTCAGTGATGTCAGTAGCAATAAGATACGATTGGCAAGAATCAGAGATACGTACAATATATAATACTCCGTTGCTAGAGCTTATCTATCAAGCAGCTAGTACACATCGTCAATACCACAATCCCAAAAAGATACAAGTTTGTAAACTGATATCAATCAAAACAGGGGGTTGTCCGGAAGATTGTGGTTACTGTGCTCAGTCCTCGCACTACAAAACAGAAGTCAAGCCACAAGCGCTCTTAAAAAAGGAAACAGTGGTAGGTATTGCACGACAAGCACTCGTAAACGGTGCGAGTCGGGTATGTATGGGCGCTGCTTGGCGAGAGGTGCGCGACAATTCTCAATTCGAGCAAGTGCTGGATATGGTTAAAGAAGTCACGGCATTAGGCATGGAAGTCTGCTGCACTTTGGGTATGCTGACAGAAGCACAAGCCAAGCGCTTGGAAGAAGCAGGGCTTTACGCCTACAACCATAACTTAGATACTTCTCGCGATTACTACAGCACTATTATTACCACCAGAACATACGACGATCGCCTCAACACAATTAACAATGTTCGTCAAACAAACGTCACCGTCTGTTCTGGAGGTATACTCGGTTTGGGTGAAACTGCAGATGATCGAATATCCATGCTACACACACTAGCAACCCTACATCCTCACCCAGAATCCGTACCAGTGAATATTCTTTCTAAGGTTGAAGGGACACCTTTAGAAAACCAATCAGATATTCCCTTTTGGGACATTCTGCGGATGATTGCTACAGCTCGAATTGTCATGCCTGCTTCTGACGTTCGGTTAAGTGCAGGTAGAGCAAAGCTGTCGCAGGTAGAACAAGCGATGTGCTTCCTTGCAGGGGCAAATTCCATCTTTTCCAGCGACGACGGACATATGCTAACAGTGACAACTCCCTGTCCGGATTACGGGTGCGATCGGGAAATGTTAGATTTGCTTGGTTTGGAAATGCGCCCTCCTTTCACTCGTCAAGAAAAGGTGGTAGCATAATTTACCCCCCTTAATCCCCCCTTGTAAAGGGGGGAAACTGAAGATTGAGTTCCCTCCCCTTACTAAGGGGAGGGTTAGGGTGGGGTAAAACACAAGGGCAAGATACCCATCCCACAAGAGTGGGGAAACTGAAGATTGAGTTCCCTCCCCTTACTAAGGGGAGGGTTAGGGTG
>NZ_WJFC01000034.1 GCF_009725235.1 Scytonema sp. UIC 10036 | reverse complement strand
TATTTTTATAATTTTTTTTATTTTTAATTAACAATCTATTATAATATATAATCACTAACCAATAACCACTAAACACTAACCACTAACCACTAACCACTAAACACTAACCACTAACCACTAACCACTAACCACTAACCACTAACCACTAACCACTATCCACTAACTCCATGCCGAATGAGATAGTAAAGAAGCCATAACTCTGACACCTCTTAGTTGGTTTGATAGGGGTAAATGTCCTCGAGGAGCAGTGAGCTTCCAAGTAAATTCGTTGGGGTATCGAGTCCAGTTATTGCCTTTTTTCCAACCAATTTTTTCCCAAAGATTATCCCAGTTTTTTCCCAAGCCCAGCCAGATTTCTCTTTGGACGGAAAATCCAAATTTTCCTTCTGAATGAACTACCCATAAGGAGTTTAATGTTTGTAAATCGGTGGCTGGAAAATTCTCGACTTCGGTAAAATACAGCCATTTTCTTTGTACTGCTTTGGGGCCTGCCAGTTCACACATTTTTTGTATAGTTATGCGATCGGCAGCTTGAAAATCCTGCTCTGCTAGCAGTTTCTGTATGGGGCTATAATCAATATTGCCATCTGATTTTAAGGGAACTATTCCTGAAGGAAAATTATTTTGTAAAAATTCTTTGGCTTTGGGTGAATCAGAGGTATAAAGCACTTGGTAAACTTTACCGTCTACCCAAGTTGCTGGATTGTTACGGCGTTCATATAAAAATTCCATTAAAACATCTAATCCCCCTTCTCCCAGGTTAGCAAGCTGTGGAATCACTTGCTGTTGGATTTGAAGAGACCCAGCGACTAAGGGTTGGCGGAGGGATTCGATGTTAGTAGCAGTGCCTGATACAATCATTGGGTCTGTCATGCAGTAATTACTCGTAAAATGCGATCGGTGAACAAGCTATAAGCTATCAATTTGTTTTATAGCGTACTGTTTTGAAAATAGGAACTCTGCTCACACAGTAGACGTGGAAAGTGTATAGGCGGTAAAATAGCAACGGTTTGGCAAATTCCAAGCAAGGCACGCCAAACACTCTAGGAATAGGGGAAGAAAATTCTCTGCGCCTCATCTAATAACGTTTTGTCTTGCTGAAGCCTCTGAACTGGATTCGGAGGTTGCTTACCAATTTACCAAATAAAGACGCAAAAAAATCTTCTCGCCTTCCAATCATCAGTTTCTCATTTTCGGGTTTAATATCCCAAGAGCACAGACGTTGCAGCATAGCCATCAGGAGCGTTGAATGTACGAGAAAATTACTGCACCTACAACGGGAGCAAAAATCACCTTCAAAAACGGTGAGCCTGTTGTTCCTGACAATCCAATTATCCCTTTTATTCAAGGTGATGGTACGGGAATAGATATTTGGCCTGCTGCTCAAAAGGTTCTTGACGCGGCTGTGGAAACAGCTTATAAGGGCAAGCGCAAGATTAGTTGGTTTAAGGTTTTTGCTGGGGATGAGGCTTGCGAAGTTTACGGAACTTACCAGTATTTGCCTCAGGATACCCTTACGGCAATTAAGGAATACGGTGTCGCAATTAAGGGACCTCTGACAACTCCTATTGGTGGTGGTATTCGTTCCCTGAATGTGGCATTACGTCAAATTTTTGACCTCTATGCCTGTGTACGCCCTTGCCGATACTACCCAGGAACTCCTTCTCCTCATAAAACTCCAGAAAAACTGGATGTGATTATTTATCGAGAAAATACGGAGGATATCTATTTGGGAATTGAGTGGCGTCAAGGAAGTGAAATTGGCGATCGCTTAATTTCTATCCTCAACAAAGAACTGATTCCTGCGACTCCAGAACACGGGAAAAAGCAAATTCCTTTGGATTCTGGAATAGGTATTAAACCTATTAGCAAAACTGGTTCCCAACGCCTGATAAGACGTGCGATCAAACACGCTTTGCTACTTCCACTGAACAAGCAAATGGTGACTCTGGTGCATAAAGGCAACATCATGAAGTACACCGAAGGGGCTTTCCGGGATTGGGGCTACGAATTGGCAGTCAGCGAATTTCGCCAGGAGTGCGTCACCGAACGGGAATCTTGGATTTTGAGTAACAAAGAGCAAAATCCCAATCTCTCTTTGGAAGATAATGCCCGAAAGATCGAACCTGGGTTTGATGCTTTAACTTCGGACAAGCAAGCCCAAATTGTTGAAGAAGTGAAAGCAGTTCTAGATTCAATTTGGGAAAGCCACGGGAATGGCAAGTGGAAAGATAAAGTCATGGTTAATGACCGCATTGCTGATAGTATTTTCCAACAAATCCAGACTAGACCCGATGAGTACTCCATTTTAGCGACTATGAACCTAAATGGAGATTACTTGTCTGATGCGGCTGCAGCGATCGTCGGCGGACTGGGTATGGGACCTGGGGCAAATATTGGCGATGAATGTGCTGTTTTTGAAGCAACCCACGGAACCGCACCCAAGCACGCTGGGTTGGATAGGGTGAACCCTGGTTCGGTAATTTTGTCCGGTGTGATGATGCTGGAGTACTTGGGTTGGCAAGAAGCAGCAGATTTGATTAAGAAAGGGTTGGGGGATGCGATCGCAAACCGTCAAGTTACATACGATTTGGCACGTTTGTTAGAACCACCCGTAGAACCTTTAAAATGTTCTGAATTTGCTCAAGCAATTATTCAGCATTTTGGGTAGTGGTTAGTGGTTAGTAGTTAGTGGTTGGTGGTAGGGTGAAAAATGCTATCCCTGTTAAGGTGGATAAAAACTTCAGGTGCTCGATAGCTATCTCACCTCTTACCTCTGTGTACTCTGCGCCTCTGCGGTTAAATAAATTACTTTTAAACCGCAGAGGCACAGAGAGCGCAGAGGAGGAAAGATGAGGAATTACCGCCTGAATCAAAATTTTATGACGAGAGAGTAGCGAATGAGGGGTCTCACCCCCCGACCATCTGTATCCGCATGAGTTGTCGGGGATCTTGTAGCCCCTCATTAAAGTACGGAAAATAACCCATAAAAGTTACGGTTTGATACACTATTTCATATGAAATTGTACATATATTAAAAGAGTCAGCTTTAGAGATAGAACTCTATACCGACTGTTAAACTTTGAAAGAGAGCATCAAGAAGCTAATGACTAAAACTGTAGATGCCAATTGGGAAAGTGTGAATGCCACTTCTGTAATCGGTGGTAATGGAAGTACCAAAACTTTAGAACAAACAATACTAGAAGCTATTGAGCAAGCTCGCACAACTTGTGAATTGAAAGGAAATAGTTCAACTGACTGCGCTGTAGCTTGGGATGTTGTTGAAGAGTTGCAAGCAGAGAAATCTCATAGGTTAGCAGCACATCGCAAAACGGCTTTAGAGCAATATTGCGATGAAAACCCAAATGCGATTGAATGTTTAATTTATGATGTCTAAATTTACAGGTGGCTATGTTAATAGTCACTCCCATTAAAGGTTCCGCCTGAATTGCTAAATATTCAGGCGGTTTTTCTTGTATAAGAGATAATTTATAAAGTAGGTTGGGTTGAGGAACGAAACCCAACATTTAATCGAATTATTGGGCGTCACTTTGCTCTACCCAACCTACACAATACATTTGACGATTTAAGATTTAATTCTGTTTATACAATTTCGAATATGAATGACTCCCTTTCCGCTCGAAGATTACCTATTTAAATGAACCACAAAGACGCAATGAGCAAGGGATTAAGAGGAAAAGCATATCGGTAATCTTATAGCGATAAGGGAGTAAAACACTGTGTATGATTTAATTAAACTCGATAAAAAGCAAATTAATTCCATTCATTATTACTGGAATTTTGTTGTCAAGTACGTTCAACTGTTGAAAACATTTATCTCTGTATTCTTCTTTATCAATGAAATTGTTGATAGCTTTAACTAGGGGCTTTTTCACTTCGTAGGTTTCTTCCGCTTTAGCAATTGCTCGTAAAGGAATTTCATTATTTACGCGCAATATTGCTAAATCAATCAAATCTCTCGATTGTGTGCTTGCATCGTTCCATCTATCGGCGTTAGCCATAAGCTTTGATGTGAAGCGATCGCTTATACTCAAGCTAGGAATATTATTAGCCCAATTTGGATAAACAGGGGGATCTAAGGTAAAACCTCCATTGACTACAATTTCTACTTTAATATTCGTTTCGTTGACGGTAACAGGAAAACGGATACCATATTGATTTATTGTACTTTCACCTAATTCAATATCTGTTATGCTTTGAAATAATGCAGTAATTCCTTCATCGTACAGCAATTTTCTTAAATATCTATAACTTTCAGTTCCGTAGGGTATGAGAAAATCAATATCTTTACTAAGCCTATATTCATCATATTCTAACGCCAAGAGGGTACCACCTGCGAAGTGTGCAGAAGCTTTTTTAAGAACTTCTGGATTGAAAGCATTAAGGATTTTCAGTATTTTATTATGATGTTCTATATGAAACATTTCTAAATCTGGCAATATCCAAGAATTGTATTTTTTGGCTAAATAATGAACAAAATCTTTTTCTTCTTCCTTTAAATTATTGAAAGTAGTTTGATGATACCAATTGCGTTGATACAATTGGATCATTTCTTTCTCTGTCAATTGATAGACATTATTTAGCTGCCAACCAACGGATTCTAGGAACGGTAGGTTTTGTGGATGAGGCATAGTAGCTAATTCTAAAAAAAACAGCACAATATGAAAATCGCAAATTACCCAAGAGGTCAAGATATGCCCTGCGCGGTTATACTCACTGCTATTCCTCTAGAGTATATGGCTGTTCGCGCTCATCTGACGAACCTTCAGGAAGAAATGCATCCCCAAGGAACCATTTACGAGCAAGGCATATTTGCTGGCAATGGTAAGGTTTGGCAAGTGGGTATTGTCGAGATTGGTGCGGGGAATTCTACAGCAGCAGTGGAGGCGGAACGAGCGATCGCTTACTTTAACCCCAATGTGATATTTTTTGTTGGAGTCGCGGTTGGTATTAAAGATGTTGCCCTCGGTGATGTCGTGGCTGCAACAAAGATATATAATTATAGCTTGGGTAAAATAAAGTTGGAATATGAACCCAAACTTGATGTGGGGCTTTCCACATATAATTTAATACATAGAGCTAGAGCGGAAGCAAGAAAAACTGACTGGCTGCAAAGGTTAAAATCTAGCACAAATACTTCTCCTCGTGTCTTCGTTGCGCCCATTGCCACCGGAGAAATGTCAAATTATGGCGATGCAGTAGCGGTAGAAATGGAGGGAAGAGGTTTACTGCAAGCGGCTTATGCAAATCACCAGGTATCAGCACTCATTGTTCGAGGCATTTCTAACCTGATTTTCCACGAAGCTGAAGCAGATGTGTCTTGTTTTCAGGAAATTGCCGCCCGTCATGCTAGTGCCTTTGCTTTTGAGATTTTGGCGAAACTAGATGTACAAACAAACATTACATCTTCACAACCAGTAGAGACTCAACGCGATCGCAGAAGTCTTCAATTGAGTCATAATGATTTTGAAAAATATCTAGGAAATATCAAAGTAGACATAAAAGAAGCAATAATAAAATTGTATAAAATTGAGCCGAGACTATTTTTAGTTATTATTAGCGGTGTTGGGTTTCCCATAGAAGAATTAAGAGATAATCAAAGTTTTAGAGTGACTGTACAAGAATTTATAGATAAATGTCAAGGACTGACAAGGATTAATTTATATCAAATTTTTAATGAATTATATAAGGAAAATCAAGGTGAGCCAGCCTTTAAAAAAGCTGTAACATTATTAGGCAATAATATTCTACCTGCTCCAAATGCAGGGTTAGATCAACCTTTTTCAACTACTGCTAAACCTGCGTTTGACTTGACTCAAGAGCGGACAACATATAAATGGTTACCTGTAGATATAAGTACAAAATTTGGACTAAATCGCGGAAGTTTTATTGGTATTATTGTTGGGGAAGAAAATGATGATGTATATAAAAATTTAATATCTGTTGAGCAATTCTTATTTGACACTAACAACAATCAATCTTCTCTAAAAATACCCACTCGTTGGTGGATAAGAATTGCTGTTAAATTAGATTCCAAGATACCTAAAAACCAGTCTCAGGTATGGGACGAAGCCTTAGTCTTAGAATCAAGCAATCAATTAGTAGAATATTTACAAAGTGAGGGATTACCAGATGCAATTATTCTAGGTATTTTTATAGAGGTCATTCAAGACTTAAATCAAACACTGAGCGAGCATCTACAAAATTGGTGTCATGCTTTAACGAATAAAATTTTTGATTCATCTAAAGTTTCTATTATTATTCATATTCATCATTCTGACAATATTTACCATCAGCAACAAAAGGTAATAAATTTAGTCGATCGCATAGCTCAAAAGTGCTTGCAAATTCCAATACACACATTGATTTTAAAGTCAGTATATATCCATCAATGCCAGCAACAAGGGCTGATAGAAAAGATCGGAAATAGTGTCACGAGCAATAGTCGGAAAGAAACAATGGAAGCGCTGAGACTGGCTTGCTCGCAACCAGACCCAATTATATCAGATATCCTAATGGATAGTTGGTTTGAAGCTAGTACACTCCGAAATGAGCATATACCAATAGGGAGAGAATTGAATGTATTTCTAGAAACTACTGTTAATAATTTAACATGGGCAATTTTGCGACAGTTCCCCAATCATCCAGAAAAAGTTAAAAATTTGATTGAAGGATTAAAGACAAGTTTACTAAAACCATATTTATATATATGTGATTTTTGCTTGGGAAAAGTAGAAGCTGAATCTTTTTTAGAGTCTGCAAAAGACGAACAAATTGCACTTGCGGTTCGCGCAGGAATTGAGATTGAATTACCGCTACTGTTAGAAAATTTCCAAAATATAGGACTTGATAGACCAATTATAGCTTGGGTACTGATGGCTGTTCCGCCTAGTATAAAATATATCAGCGAATTATTAACTTTTAACAAAGAACAGCGTGCGGTTTTTGGGTTGTGTACTCGGGAAGAACACGAGCAAATAAGTAGTGACAGTGAAATTCAAGAGCAGATCCTGGCTTGTCAGCGTTATACTATATGAGTAATACAAACTACATCAGCTAGGTAGAGGCGCTGAAAATGCTGACTGACTGGTATTTTTGCTGCTGTATTAAAGCTAGTCCTACAAGTACAAAAACATTTTTGGCGATTCTAGAAACACTAGAAAACACGGAAAGTGATGGACAAATTCTCTACTTAGCTTATGACGAGTTACGACGCACGGATATTTGGATGCAGGTGTATGCGCTACCACAAGTATTAAAGTCTCTCAAGCGCACGGATTTACCACAAGCTATCGAAGATGTCATAGTTAAACCATATTTTTATGACTTAATTGAAAACTTATCGGAAGAACTTTACGAAAAGTATCAAAAGTTAATAAATGCGGTGTTAGATGGTGCTGAAATCAGCTTCATCATCCGATCCTTAATAGAAGCTATACAAGCAACACCTAGAAAAGATAGCAGCGAAATTCGCACTCCGTATCTAGATTTGAAAGAATTTCTGTTAGAAACGCTGGTATTAGCGATCGTGGTGACTCAGTTAGAATATCAGCTCGATTTTGCAGGTGCTTTGGAAGCAGAAATAGGCAATGAAACTTCTGAAATTAAATCACTGCTTGAAGATAGTTTAGATTATAGATATGGACGTCTAGCATTTCGGCTTGCAATCCAAATTTACCAATTAACAGCGTTTGAACAGCCTGATGAGTTGCTGTCTCTAATCAAAGAAACTCCGTTTTCTGCGATCGCGTTAGAACCGGATCTGCTACAAAGTTTTGCTTTAGTTTGGTCAAGAGATATTTTAAGCGAACTTAATCAGGACAACAAACAAGCAGTTAAGAAAATTATCAATGAATCTATAGAACTCACTGAGCTACGTCGCCTGACAACAAAAAGGAAGCAAAAAAATACAAAAGAGTTTGACTCGGAAGAATTTTATGTTCCCCTACGCCGGATTGGGATTGAGCCAAACCAGTATTTGGGGAAAAATTTGCCCATTATATATTGGCAAAGCGTTTTATGGGAAGTAGCTTCACAACTTGATGCGATCGCATCTGCTGAAGAGCTAGGAAAGTTTTGGCTACCTCCGCAAGAAGTGCCAGAAAATCTTGAAATTTGGCGTTCCTATAAAAATGTTGCCGAAGATTGGAAAGGACAACTCAAATCTTTGCTAAGTGTGCGGGGTGAAAGAGTATCGATTTCAGCCAATCAAGGATATAATTTACCACTAGAAGATGAACATAAATGGCTGTTTGTTTCACCTTGGATTAGCATGAAACGAAGCGCACAGAATAAGCGGCGCTATCCAACTGCTGAAAAATCAGAAAATCTGATTCGTTTGATTGTTGCTTCATGTGTTTCGATCGGACTTTTGCAAACACCAGATAATCTTTACAGTCAGGAATTTAGTAAACTCATTGCTCATGCTTCAGATGTCATTGATAAAACTTATAATAAATTTCTCAATACCTATAATTATGAAAGCAATGACTCTCAGGAAAATACATTGCTAACTCTGCCTTTAACCGGACTAGTACTCTTTGGCAAACGACAGATTCAATTGGTGGGTACAGGACAATTAGAGTCCATATCTCCAGAAAGTTTTGTAGAAATTCTTCGCGAGCAGAATAATGCTGACGAAAGTCATATAGTTTCAGGTGATGAGAAAGAATTTTTAGAATCAGTGTTCCCAGAAGTGTTAATGTCCTGGATTGCTGATGGTTACACGAGTGCAATTGGAAAAAAAGCTTCTGGACGCTGGCTCAATTTAATCTCAGAGGTTTACAGTTATCACAAGCATGGCAAACATGAATTCCCTGTCAATCAAAAGGCTGCTTTAGTCATGCGTTTTCTGCATCCTCAAGAGTTCAGAGATTACGCAAAATTTGACTGGCGAAAACAAACAAATAGGAGCTGGAATATTCATCACCGATCGCTTTTACTAACCGAGCCAGATTTGCCTCCAGAAGAATGGCACAAACCAGACTGGGATGAAAATAATCTCAACCTATCGAGTCTTTTTATCAGAGCATCAGAACGGTTTGTCTCACTTATCAACTCATCTAATGACTTGATTGGATCGCCATTTCAACGATGGCGTGGTGAATGGCAAGATTGTCTAAATCAGTTGAGTAAAACAGAAAATTTGGATCGGTTTACTCGTCTGCGTCTGGTGGAACTGCTAG
This sequence comes from Scytonema sp. UIC 10036, assembly GCF_009725235.1. The sequence goes on along the minus strand of NZ_WJFC01000034.1, from coordinate 75,412 downwards.
CTCATCCCCATCTCGATCTTTCACCCGTTGAGCAAAAAACTATTGTCTATATGCTGCTAGAGTATGGCTGCACATACGACTTGAAGCAGATGATTCAATATATTTATTTTACAGAAAACAGCGCTAATTCTATCAAGCTAAAAACAGAAACTAGGGAATTACAGGAAACTTTACTTCTGGCAATGCACAAGTTTCTGGAACAACATTCTCTAAGTTTAAGACAGGGACAAAATACCAGAAGCGCTCAAGATCCAATCGCTACTCGCATTAATTTGCAAAAAGTTGAACTCTTTCAAGCGGCATTGTCTAAAATCATTTATTATAGTTGGAAAGATAGAAACAAAAAATTGAGTCAAAAGTTGGCAATTATTCGCCAGCATTCCCTCAGCGAAAAATGTTTGAATACAAAGTTGAGAAAAAAAGAATTTGAGGTCGAACTACAGGGGACAAAGAAACAAATCATCCAATCTGATGAGAATAATCTAATTGGTGACTGGCTCATCAAAGCAGCAATTTACGACCCAAATAGATTTACAGCTACCCTCTTCTACGAAGATTTTGACTTAGCGGGAGCCGAAAATCTCTTTGAAGAATCTAAATCTAAAGTTCAAAACATCATAGAACGCAGCAGTAAGCCTTTCTGGGTGCTAGCTGTTCTGGTACAAGTAGAAGAGTTAGAGAACAACGAATATAGTTATACATTTAATTGCGGCTTTCCCTTTTATATCATTCATCAAGATACGGAAAAGTGGGATTTAGAGCCTAGTGACTACCTAACATTAAATATATGGAAACACCAAGAAAAACATCAATGGTGCTTGTATACAGAAGAGAAAAAAAAGCCAATACGCCGTTTAGAAACCCGATTGCAGGTGGGAGATATTCAGAAAAGAAAAATCAGCGACAGGTGGAAGAAATCTCTAGATTTTAAAGATTATCTCTGGTATGCTGACGTCTCCCGTGATTTCCAGGAATTAGCAAAAGAAAAAATAAGACCCATTTTTGCTCAGTATACAGATAAAGGTCAATGGATACCTCTGGATCGCGATCTAAATGACCTAATTTTAACTGCTTTCACAGATGCCAATACCAGTCATGTTGCTGTATTAACTTTTATTGAAGAAACTTTCGAATCATTTGGTGAAAAAGCTTGGCGTTTATTTCGACAACCAGGAGAAAACTATTTATTAACAAGGGATGCATTTGTTGCTGAAGATGCTCAGGCTATTGAGCAAGCGATTGGCGAATTAGATAATCCCCACAGTTTATTAATGGTTGTAGAGCCTGCGATCGTAGATGATGATATAGTCCGTCTGGCACTGGTAAAAACCTCAATTAAAAATGCCGAGCTAGAAAAGTTTTATCCTCAACTCAAATCGCCATTTGACGATCGCAATATTCAATGGCGACAGCTTTTCAGTGATAGTGATGAAAGCTATGTTGCACAAAAAGAGGGAAAACAATGGTATTACTACCTGCAACAAGATTTTGCTCCCGGTTATCCTCGCAAAGTACGTGTGGAATGGGAAGAAGATTGGCGAGTCAGACAATTAGAGATAGCTGAATTTATTCCGATTCCAGGACAGTGGAATTTGCGGGAAGCTTTTGTACGGGTAGAACATATACAATACAACGAAATCAAATTGTCACCGAGTAAATGGCAAGAATTTTTAAACAAATGGCTGTACATTCGACAGGGCGATCGCCTAACGATTCAACAAGCAATTACTGCTCTCAGTAATGAAGACAATGGCTTTGTCATCTGTCTAACGGAGGAAAATATCCGCGTCCGGGTTGAAGCAGAATCTCTGACAATGCAAAAAATTTCACCGGAGCAGCGACCTAAAATTGAAGAACCAAGAATTGGAGAAATCTTCAGCATCAGATTCGATGAAAAACCCCTAGATATTCAAGATATTAATATTAATGATATTCCGTCAGAAGTTAGGGCAAATAACTCTTGTAAAGGAATATTTATTCTTCTTCCCAAAAGAAACGAAGGAAGCTTATGTAAAATCCTCTGGAAAACAGACACTCAACCAATTCCCCAAGAAATCACCATCAGTAACTTAGAGCAATTAAGTCCGAGGTTGGGTAGTCAAATTATTGGAGAACAAACAGCTACAGGTTGGAAGTTCCTTATTCTCACACCACGTATCTCTGTAAGAGCGCTGTGGCAAAAAAAGGATTTATCTACCAAAAAACAAGAGCTATATTATCTTGGCATTCCTGATGGCGAAAACAAAGCGATCGCCGAATTAAAACCGGGACAATTTGTATTTTTGCTGCAAAATTATAAACAGGTTGGTCATTTAGCAATCGGTGATGGAATTAATTTCCGTCAGGGATTGCAGCGTGATTGTCACGTAAAAAATTCTTCTAAATTTCAAAATCAAAATTGGACAGAAAGAAGAATGTTATATCGACGCGCCGTACTGCAAATTGCCGACCAGCTTTTAATCGGTAATTGTAGTGCCAACACTCCCTACGGGAATTTAGCAATTAATCGCGTCCAGTTATATCTTTATATGAAACGTGATGGTTTGTTTGAATTACGCCGAGAATTTGAATTACAAGAAGTCAGGCAAAGAAAACAAACCTCAGCAAAACGCAGTGCAGAAATTTCTCATGAAGTTGCATTACAAAAATGGGAAGAATATTGTCATAAGCCTTGTGTCTTAGATGCAACTTTGCAAGCTGGCAATACCAAAGTAAAACTGGAAAATCTAAAAATTCCCACAAAAGAGAAAACAAGCTGGACAGATGTGGTATCTCTAGCAGCACATGAGGGAGTTTTTGTTATGGAAGGTAGGTATACTCGTGATGCCAAAGTATGGTTGTTCACAGAAAATAATCAGGAAATCACTGCATCCTTACGCCGAGTTCCTCATTGCACTCCTATAGAATTCCGCACAAAAATTCTGGGAGGTGTTAATTACGATGAAAGGTTTGAGTTAAAAGCCCTGAAACTGTATTATGTCGGTGCAGAAGATAGTGACAGAATCTATTTCAATCGCTACAGCGAAACACACCATCGTTTTGAATTTGGATATGGAAAAACGCTTCTCGTTCCAGAAAGTCAACTGCGATTTAATGGAAAAGAATTTAAAAGTACACAATTGTTAATCTGCCATGGTGACTTAATTACTCATCTGACTTTCCAGCAAGAAGAAAATCAGGATGAAACAAAAGATGCAACAGGATGCATTATTAATATTAACCGCGTGGATTTGCAATTTTCTCAAGGAAGAACGCTATTCTACCAAAGGTCAGAATATAAAATTGTCCATCTGCTGCATTTGAAAGTTTCAGGCGATCGCGTGACAATTGAATCTGTAGATGGATTTGATGAAACTACCATCAAAAAAACAAATCGCAGTTTTGAGCGAGTCAAAGCCAAACTAAAATTCAAAAATAACGAAAGCGAAGCACAATTGTCAAATCTTTTGCGCTCGGAGGATTCAGAAAAAAAATACGTAATTTTAGGGCGACTGGACGAGAAAAAATATAAAGAAAGTCGTGGCGAAGAAGTGTTATTTGAACCCGTTCGCTTGTCTTTTAACCCCCCGACTTCAGAAGAAAGCCCCCTAGAAAATCTCCAAGATAATGAGATGGTGTTTCTGCAAGCAGGTGAAATTACACAAACATACAACGACATGGGTTTAGAACTTAGCCCACCACAAGAATTAAGCACTAACAATATTGGCGAAGATATGCAGGAATCAATATTGTTACTGCGGCGCGAGTTTTCCATCAGACAAGATTTATTAGCTCGTTGCTATAAAACAGAACTCAGAGAAAAATCATTTCTAGAAGATATTTTACTGGTTCGTCTCAGTCGCGATCGCATCGGTCGAATAAATCCGTCTCTGATGGTTAACCCTCCATCTCGCAAAGCTTCAGTACTAGCTCATGAAGTTAATTCCGCAGGTTTGGCATTGGCTTCTGTGGTTGAATCTTCTCCCCAAAAAGGTGTGAAAATTGAACTAAAACCTGGTATCTTCGTTTATCTTGAATCCGAGCAAATTGAATCATTTCCAGATGAGTTAACACCAGGAACAAGTGTTCGTATCGAAATTGATAATATCACAAGCGACAAAAAATCCTATCGTTTCCGCATCACCCGTGCAGCTTTCGGAGATTTCCGTTACGTCCCCAAAGATGACATTCGCCCCGTGGTGGTTTTGCCAAAAGATAAATTATTTAAAGATAAAAACGTAGATGCTTGGATAGAAGGTAAAGTTTACGATAACCAATACTGGCAAGAGATTTGGGAGGGGTTTACAATTGGGAGTTTACCAAACATCGAAGCATCTCCAGCCAGTTACCATCCCCAAAGTAGTTATTCTTGGCAAAAACCGGGGGCAAAAGAGTTTGTCAAGTTGATGCAGACGTCCCATCCCAAAGTCGCTTGTCTGGGTAATGATGGGAAATACTATCGTATTGTTCCGTTAACCAGTCACTTTACTGTCGGTAGGCTGGAGGTTTCAGAAGATAGCTTGCTTGTCAAGTATGTACCTTTAGGTCAAAATGTCAATCCTTCAGACTGTAGCAATTTATCCTGGCTAGAACTCTCATTTGCTGATTCCTCAGTGCAAGAAATTATCCAAAGATGTAAAACAGAAAAATGGCGTTACCACGATAAATTTACTAGAACTTGGTCTGGGGATGGATTTGACCGCGAGCAACTGGGCGACCATAGCGTGCAAAAAGGTCCGCTGTTTTTTCAGAATTACTCAAATAGTTTGCGGCTGAGATATACACAAAGCGAGTTTCTGCGATTTGGTTTTCCAGTGGATGAACTCATTGCTGCTTTAGGGAAAAAACCAGGAAAACGCGCTACTTATACTGTAGCGGGGACTTCTGACAAGGGCGGTTTGTGGATTGAACTAGTACCAGGGCGGATTGTAGAGTTACCAGCCCAATTAGTTGTCTGGAAACAAGGAGTCACAGAAATATCTTTGGCAAATCTGCATTGGGAAGGTTTTGCACCGGGCGATTGCGTGGAACTCCAGGTCGTTGTTACCGATCCTGTAAAAATTGAAAAAGTAGCGCTTTTAAACTGGATTCCCGGACCGCGTAAAGCTTTTGGTTCTCGCAGTTGCTTTTTACCAGTAGTACGAGAGAAATGTAACGCTCGTGGAGCGATCGCTCTTGGTCGTGGTGAGTATACCCTAACACTTCCTCTTGCCGATTTTGACCCAACTTGGGAGATAGTCGAACTGACATCAGACAATCGTTTGTTACCTGTAAGTCAACCAAAATCAGGAGATGTCGTATTTTTAGGTCTCCATGCGGGCAATATAGTTGTATTGGGATGGGAAAATCTCCAACCTGTTGTTGATAAAAACGAAGCTGCTGCTTGGCAAAACCATCAGTTGACTGGCGATTTAGTTCGTCAAGATGAACAAGGATTTTCCATTATTTGGAATCGTATGAGAGAATTGCTTGCATCTTTAGGGGGTGCATTACCAGTCACAGTTGAGAGCTTTTCCCTAACGACCAATCAATTATTCTTTTCTGTGCGGGATTTGCGATCTGCTACTTGGATCTCTCCCCATCGAATCAGTATGGCACGTGTTGTTGGTATATTACCTGACAACTGTACTGTATTGCTACGACGCGGTGGTGGGTTAATCAAAATGAGAATTGACCTCCTTGTACCGGGTTTACCCGAATCACTGTTTGGTTATGTGGCAAAAGAACTTAAAAATCATCAGGTACTTATTGGCGTGCGTCGTACCAAGGACGAAAAAATTTTAGTGGGATGGAAGGATGAATCTGGAGATAAGATTTTAGTGCAACCCCTGTTCGCCGTTTCTGACGAGAATATTATCGAGTTGGATGAGCCGAAAATAGGTTTGATTTGCCGCTCTGTTGATGGAATGGCGCTCTACTGGCTACCTAGCACGCAAGTTGCATGGACAACAATAACTAAACCAGAACTTGAGAGTATCTTTGTGTCAGGAAGAGGTGCTTTCAAGGTCAAGATTGCCAAGAACAATCGTTATGTTTCTATCATTGAACTACCAGAAGTGAGCAATCAATTCCGCAACCTCAAAATTGGCGAAGAATTGACTGTTAAGGTAATTAGTAAAAGCAATGATAAGTCTGTGGGACGATATTTGGTAGAATCATTTACTACCAAGGTAATTTTAGAGTGCGAAACCTACGATAATGAGAATTTAAACACCAACGACCAAAACAAAGAAATCCTGGTAGAGGTTGTGCGCCGCATTTCCGGTAAGCAAAAATCCCTGACAGTTGTTCCTAGTGGAAAAAAACGCCAAGCTTTAGATTTACCCCAGTGGATGACAAAGGCTTTCCCCAAACCGGGCGAATACAGTCAGGAGTTTGCTAACTTCCTTCAATGGCGTCAAGCACCAAGTCACAAGCCTGTTTCCCATGAAGCCAGCAATCTAGATAAACTTCTCTGCTACGCCTACTACGATGCATATGAAGCACCACAATCGCAACAAGACCGATATCCTCGCTTTCAAGCAGCAGTAGCAAAATCATGGGTTAAAAAAAATTACTCCGAACCAGAAATTAATCTGACCTTTGGAATTATGGCTATCCTGCTACTTTATAAGAATGGCAATAGAAAGCAGAGTCAACAACTGGAGCGTTTGCGATTGAGGAAGGCGACAGAAGTAGAAAAATTTACTGCTGAATGTCAAGAACTAGCTTTTGACATGACCCAAAACATTGGTCGGCGATCGCTCCGCAGTCTGCACGTAGAAGTACTCTACCAAAACTGGGTGAGTATGAAAGATAACCGGGAACGGACTGACGATCTGTGGCAAAGACTCCAGCAAATTGACCGATACCTAAGCGATCGCGAAAACTTAGAAAAAATAATTGGGGCTATCAGACAATTGTGTGATGCTGTCAAATTGAGAAATGAAGATTCAATCAAGGACATTCTCCCAATTGCTGATGGACTATCAGCTGCATTAGGTGAAATATTAGTCTTTTCCACACTGGATGCTGATGCAGAAATTACCAAAGAACTGATTAATATTTACCACACCTTACCTCTGACTAAGTCATCCTTCAAACTACCACTGCTGCCATCCCACATCGACAAATTAAGTCAGATACTGAATCGGATTTCTGCTAATAAACTAGATATTACACTTTTAGAACCTTTAGAGGGTGCATATAGATCGCCTTCCCATTTGTACGAACCTGTTGATTTATTGTATTTGCTGAAACATACTGAAATTCCTCAGCCCGATACAGATATAGATGATGAAGAAACCAAGAAAATTTGGCAAAGAATAACTATTTTGCGTGAATTTAGTGCATACTGCCAAGATATTCAACCCAAGCTACAGAATTTACAAAATATTTTGGAACAGTTACGTTTGCAACAATAGTAAAATTTATGGAACAAAATCAATTGGTATCTGTTGAACAAAATCTTGCAGAATTGCAAAACCGTCTGCCACAAGATATTGCAGTTATGGATGGTTTAGCACTAGCTCTGAAAAAAATTGAAAATCTGTTGCCAGAAAATCAAAAAGTTAAGGAAGACCTAACTGACCTCCAAAATAACTTGAGAAATGAATTAAGTAATATAAGAAAAGAATTAGATAACAATTCTGAGAAAATACTGGCAGAAGCTCAAACAATACTGGCTCAAGGATTAGATGAAATAGAATCTAAGCTAGAAAGCGGATTTGACAACTTAAGAAGTCAGCAGCATCAAGCTGAAACAACAATTCAAAACGAATTAGTTACATTAAAAACTCAGTTAAATGATTGCCAAAATGAGCAGCAACAACTTCATTCAAAAGTGGTTTTATTGCAGGGTCAACTTAAAAATGTTATTTCTGAATTCAAGCATTTGCAAGGTTATAATACTCAGTTAGAAGAAAAATTTAATCAGCTACTAAGAGAATTTGCAGAAAGCAAAGAATTTAAAGAGACTAGATTTAGTCCTCAAAATCGGGAAAAACTTGAACCACAAGTGCAGCTTACAACAAGAGAAAGTACACCGCAAAAGGAAACAAAATGCAGACACGAGGGAAATTTACCAGGAGTCTTGTTCTGTAAACACTGCGGTCAGCCCATCGACGTTCTCAAACAAATCCGTCAGTATCAAGTCTTGCAGATACTAGCAGAAGAAGAAAATCGCAATACCTATATAGCTTGTGAAAAAACGGATGATATGAGTAATCCCTATAGGATTTTAGCTCTACAAGAAATGAGTATTGATATTGCTCAAATTAACCAATGTAGAGAAATCTGTATGCAAATGGGTCATACTTTTAAGAGTCTACTCTATCCGGGTATTCCAAAGTTTTTTGACCTGTTTGTGGAGGATAAGAACAAATACTTGGTTATGGAAAGACTCTTCGGTCAAAATTTAGAGCAACACATCTATCAACAAGAAGGAGTTCCATACCAACAGGTTATTAAATGGATGATTGAAGTATGTGAAACGTTGGACTATCTCCACAATCAACAACCTCCGATTATTCACGGTGATATTCAACCTCTTAATTTGCTAGTAAGAAAGTTGGACAATCGCATAGTTTTACAGAACTTTAGAGCCATAAATCAAATAGGTATGTCCCAAGGTAGTTTCCTGCATTTAGGAATTTATGCTGCTCCAGAGCAAAAAAAGGGTCAATCGCAGATCCAATCTGACATTTATGCCATTGGTGTAACTTTGATTTTTCTACTAACAAGAGAAAATCCGGAAAAGTTTTACGATCGCGGAGACAGGACAAACCAATTTTATCTTGAAGGTGTTCGTAATATCGCACCACAATTGCAGACAATTATATTACGGGCGACCCAATATCATCCTAGCGATCGCTACCAAACAGCAAAAGAACTTGCTCAAGCTTTAATTAAGCTGTCTCTCGTGTAATTCGTAAAGACTGTCATTTGTCATTGGTCAATTATCCAATCGGTTGAGCAGTTGTGGGGGGATACCTGCCATATCTCCGTATAAACGATGTTCTATACATTTAAATTATACATAAAAAATATTCCTCATCCCCAATGCCCAATTTAATGAAATTGATTTGTCCTGGTGATTTCTGTTTGCAACGTTTTTTCAATTTCCTCAAGAAGACTAAGTGTTTGTAGCAACTTTTGTTTTTGCTTTTGAACGGCTTGTAAATCTTCTTGTAGATAAGTACCATTTTTAATTGACGCACAGTAGGCTTGAAATTGTTTTGCCGTTATTGGTTTTCCTGAAATAGCACTACTATCAAGTTCATCTAAACGCTGCCATTTTTGGATATGTTCTGCATCAATGTGCTTGCTACCTGTTTCTGACATATAATCTCCTAATCAAATCGCTGGCGTCGCAATTGCTGGTTTTCTATAAATTCTGCTGCTGCTAGCTCGGTCAGTACCATTTCACTTGAACCATCTGGATTTTCAACAAACCCAACTTCTCAATAAAATGGTTTTGCTCTGACAAGTGATTGTGTTTTGATAATACCATTATATTCAAGTTCAATGCTTTCCCGAACAATTTCTTCCATTAATGATGTTGCTGCACCTTTACGTCCTTCTGGTTGTGGAATTTCAATTAAATTCCAAGGAGCATTGGTGATTGTGCCAAGATACAAATATCCGTACCCTTCCTCATATTGGTAAATATTACCTATTTCTTCTGTAATGATTGCACCAGCTTGCAATATACCATTAATATCGCGTACTCCTCGAAATACTAGAGGTTCGACAATAGCTCGCTGTCTTATTTCTCTTACTTTAGCTATGCCATCTCCAAACTTTGTATTACGTGTAACTTCAAAATTGCCACTATAAAATAAATCGACGTATTCTTGAATTTTTTCAATCCATGTTGTTAATTCTCTAATTACTAAACTGTCCGCATTTTTGACGTAACTAAATAAATTCACAACTGTAAGCCTCGCTTTCTTATATGACTGAAGTTGCAGGCTGTTTTATTTTACTTTAGTCCAGGCAATTTCCGATCGCGCACGACCTTAGTCATAGCATCGCGAGTAGCTTCAATTTTTCTACTAGCAAGAGAAAATCCGGAAAAGTTTTACGATCGCGGAGACAGGACAAACCAATTTCATCTTGAAGGTGTTCGTAATATCACACCACAATTGCAGGCGATCGTATTACAGGCGACCCAACTTCATCCTAGCGATCGCTACCAAACAGCAAAAGAACTTGCTCAAGCTTGTTGTCGTGGTGCTACTGATAAGAGCGATTTCAACCTCCGAAGCTAAATTTGCCAGCTGCTGATGGCGTTCATCTTCCTCATCTATTAAATTGCTGAGCGAACGCAAGAGTAGGACAAGGGCGTTCTCTTGAGTGTCGCTGCGACGTTTGTCAACTAAAAAGCCAATGACATTGTCCACCCTACTAGTGAGACTATCTGCTTGGGGTAAGTTGGAACGCCAAGGTCTGAGAGGTTCGTTGTTGAAGAAAACAGACCTGAGGTTGCGATCGCTTGCAAATTGTTCGCACTGTAAAAGCGCTTGACGCAATCGGTTGAGCAGTTGTGAGGGGATACCTGCCATGTCTCCGTCTAAACAATCGAGCAATATATTAAATTATACAGGGAAAATATCCCTCATCTCCAATACTTAATTCAATGACATTGATTTGTCCGGGCGATTTCTGTTTGCAACATCTAGAAAAATCTAGTATTCTTCCTGTTTGATTTCTGCTAATAACTCACCTTGACCCACTGCCCTACCGATAACATTTCCTAACAAACTCATGCCTAAATCAATTACAGATAGTTTACTAAGGTATCTATTACCTAAGCATTCCAAAATTCCTCTGCCATTGCTTCAATGGTTGTTTCTAAATTTGGTAAATAGTTTTCAATAACATCCCAAACAATATTGAGATCTATATTTAAGTACTCATGAGTTAATCGATTCCGAAAGCCTGCAATATTATTCCATTCTATTTCAGGGTATGCCTGTTTCCAATCACTTGGTAATTTTTGAACAGACTCGCACATTACCTGAACATTCCTTAAAACCGCATCTTGGGTTTTCATATCGTTAAAAAATACTTCTTTTCCTTCTTGCGTATATTTTTTAATTCTATTTATACAATCTCGAATGTGAATGAGATAAACTCGACTGTCTTTCATAATGGAATAGCCTCATTCAATACTTTTTCTTGAATCATATAATGTAAAGAATTAGCGGTAACTATATCAACCTGACGATTTAACAAAGTTTCTAAATCGTGAATGAGCCCTCCAGGAAACCAAGGCGTAATTTTATTCAAGTCATAATCAATCAAAAAATCGATATCACTGGTTTCTGTTTCTTCTCCTCTGGCTACACTACCAAAAACTCGGAGATTGTAAGCTCCATGTTCAGCTGCAATACGAATGATTTCTTCTCGCTTTTCTTTAAGTAGTTCTTTTAGTTTCATTTTTTCATCTTCTCTCTTAGATCTACACTTACTTTTTTACCGAACATTTAAGACTTATTGTGAAAACTATCTTACTCCTATCCCGCCTGATGGCTAATTATTTAAATGAACCATAAAGACTTTTAAGCTATTATGAATCAATTTATCATCTTTGTCTATTACCTCACAAGCCATTATCCTTTTTTCGGTTGAGATGACGAATCTGACTGATTTGACTTGCTACTCTCAGTAACTGAGTTTTCAATCAACTCCTTGCTTTCTGCAGCAGTCATGGGTGTACTGCGACCGCCCGCTGCTCTTAAACTGTCTAAATCTTCAATTGGTACCTGGAGGATAGCATCTAGAATTTTCGGACGGGTTTCGTACCAGAGGGCGATTGCATTTGAAATTTCTTCAACATCATCTGGGAGGTTTAGCAGCAATTCTAGTACATCAGTACAGTCTTCTGTAGTTAATAGCTCAGGTTGGTTTTTGATTACATAAATAAATGTCAGAATATTTTCTTCGTAAGGTGACATTTTAAACTCCTAATAACCAATAATAAAGAAGGATATTTAGTATAAAAGTTCCCGAAATAGGTGAATGCTATTCAGACAATAGTAAAGATGATGACGAAAAAAGATACAGTCAGTCTTTTGTTATGTATACAAAAGTCTGAGTCTGCTTTTCGGAAGATAAATGAGATATTTTTAACTACTGACCGATGGCGCAAAATGCCGCCCAGTAGAAAGGGTTTTTAAATGGTTGAGCATCATTTGCCAGTTCGTTCAATCTACGGCGTAGCTGGATCTTAGTTGTAGGGTTTAACAGATTCTCCTCTGTAACCCATTGGTCTAACTGTTTTTTCGTTACATTTCGCAGCCAGTTTTGGGCTTGCTGAAGTGCGAGTGTCACTGATAAATTTGCACTAAGATTTTGAGAAAACTTAATCATCAAAAATGCAGCCGATAAATCATCTACCGTCCACAAACTACTCACCACACTCACACTACCCGCATAGAGAAATCCACTAGGTAAACTGATATATTCATCACTCATATTGGTGAAGTCAACTAAGCCCGTTTCGCAAGCAGAGAGTACGACAAGACGGCATTGGTCTAGCTCAAAATTTCGTTCAAACAAATTACCCAACGTCAGGCATTTACTGAAATCTAAAAGATGATTTTTATCCACGCTTTCTGCTAAAATTAAGCAAGAATCTTGGGGAAAGTTAAGGTTAAATGAACCGTGGCAAGCAAAATGTAAAGAATTCGCCTCTCGTAGCTGTGACATTTGATGAAGCAGAGCAGCTTTGGTTGCTTGGTTTTTGCGTAATACTATGTGGGAAGAGAAAAAATTTAAAATGCTGTTTACTTCTATATCAGTGTAACTTAAGTCCCCTGTTGGGTTTTGGATAGCAAAGATAGATTGAAAAATTGAGCGTTGTCGCAATTGGACTTGTTGTAGCAACTGACAACTGGGAGCATAGCTGACGCCGTCAGGAAAAATATTGCACAAGAAATCGCCGTTAGCCAAAGGAAGTGCGTGTAGAGGAAATAGGTGGAGGACAGTATGGGGAATGAGAACAAGACGCGAACAGGTTGGTACTAGTTTGAGAATTTCATCTAATCGCAAAATAAGAGCGAGGCGACTGAGGCGAGGGGCTAGACTATTTTTCCAATCACTATTTTTCGGCTCGATTTTTGTTTGATTGTACGCTTTTAGATACTCGTTAACCCAATTTATAAAAGTATAACTTGCATCAGCTAGGTTAGATATCTTTAAGTGTTGGAGGCGATCGCGGGTGATAATGAATGTTTCAAAGCGTGTATCGGTAATGTACCACTCAATGACAGCAGTAGACTTATTCAAAGTTAGCTGAAATTCACCTAAGTTGAAGCCATAACCAACTCTTAGGTAGCGATTTTGCAAGTCATTTCGCTGCTGTCGCAACTGTTGGAGATGTTGGGCTAGGGCTGTTGGGTTTTCAGCTTCGCCATTCTGGAGTTGATTCTGACCGCTAGCTATTTCGTCTCGAAGTTTTTCTAGTTGAGTCGTGACTTCTGAAGGGAAGATGGTTTGGCGATCGCGTTCAAGGATGAGTTCTACTAAATTGCGGGTCTTACACCCGTGAAAGGGGAGGGAACTGGCAATCTAGTTTCCCCCCTTTATAAGGGGGGATTAAGGGGGGTAAATCTTTTTTAAGGGGGGAAATGGAGGGATCGACAACGCTTGAAACCCACAAAATACCGTTGAGGTTGCGTCAGTCCTAAGATATATTAGTCGAAAGTACAACATTAATTTCCCGTGCCAGCCCAGCTAAAGTTTGATAACGGCTATCTGCTGGGTCTATTGACTCTGCCAGTGAACGTACTAAAATAACTAAAGCATTTTCTTTTGTGTCACTACGAAATTTATCATTAAGGTAGCCAATGGCATACTCTACAAGTTCAGAGGGGCTACCAGTTTGCCAATAGTATTGCCATGGTTCAAGTAGAAAATTTACTCTAAAGAAATTCCGCAAACGTTGAGCGTTGTCAAATTGCTCACAGCTTAGTAAAGCTTTATACAATCGAATGGAGATTTCAGGAGGAAGCCCACGCATATTATCTTTTGCTACGTCACCCTCACGATAATATAAGTCTTTTGGTGAAGAAACTGTAGCCAAATTTTGCCCATCTTCCCTAAATTCCTTGATAAACCTGGCTTCCATCTCGACTGGTTGACTAGCAATCGTTTCTTTGACTGTAGCTTTGAGATGTTGGAAGCGATCGCGTCCCCGTTCTAGGAAGCGTAAGTCTGTTTGAATTTGTTGCTGTAATTTATTACGGATATGATGTAAAAACTGTTGCCATAAACGTAAGTTTGTGTCTGGTAGCGACTCCAGCTTTTCCAGTTTAGCCCTGTAATTTTGTTCATTGATAGCAATTGTACTTTCATGGTCTGACAGTTCCCCCAGGTAACGAACATACTCTAGTTCCGTCTGTTGAAGTTCTGATAATAACTGCCTTAATCGCCATTGCTGATTTGCAGCTTGAGAAATTTGACTAAAGCGTCGCCTGTACTCTTCCAATTTGCCGTAAAGTTGTTTTGCTTTGCGATCGCACCACCGGGATTCATAATAAACATACTGAATTTTATGGCGACACCACAGTAGATACAGTAGAATTTCAGCTACTTTATCCATATGGGTTGGGTTCATATCTTGGCATTTAAACCAAACTAAAATATGCAGTTTTTGAGATGGTTCTGTGTGGGCGCTTTCATATTCAAAAATTGGATTGCCTAGCAGATAACCTGTACCTACTAATTCGGTTGGATTTCTTTCGGGAAGTATTTGTGCAACACAGGCATCAGCCAAATCTTGATAGTCTTCTTGCTGTTCTATTGGTTGACCAAAAAGCAATAGTGTTTGCCCCAAAGAAGCTTGTATCTGTGGAGGCAGTAACAAATTAGAAGGATTGAGACGACTTAATTGAGGCAGAGTTAAAGTATCTGTAGAAGACAGGGTAAAATCGATTGCATAAGTATCATGTAATCGAAAAGGGCAAAGTAAACCCTGAAGTTCTAACCCACCAGTTTGAGGAATTAACCGAAAGTTTAAACTTTGTTCTTGATTACGCAGTAAAGTACTATATTCAACCCCAAGGCTATCTTCTGCTTGTGGAAAATACTCATTGTTTTGGTAACAAATAAGTTGTTGTTTCAGAGTTTGTAATTCTGCAATGTGGAGTTTATTACCCAAATCGACTAACTGTTCCCATAAATGTGGTGCTTCTGCTACAGTCGGTTCTTCCCCTTGGTTGATGCTGTTTCTTAGATGGAAAGCATAAAGAGTGATACTAGGACTAAGCAGTCCAAAATTCTGGGTAATTTCGTTCATGATTGGGGCAGATTAGACCGATAATCTTAGGTGTATATTATCGATATTTGGTCATCACTGACCTGTAGCACAAAATGCAGCCCAGTAGAAAGGTGATTGAAAGGGTTTAGTATCACTCTCTAATTTATAAAGACGACGACGCAGATTCATCTTAACTACTGGACTCAGTGGTAACCGATTTTCTTCAATCCATTTTTCCAATTCCACTTTGGTCAAATTTTTTAACCAGAGTTGAGCTTGATTGAGCGCCAAAGCCACAGCCAAACCCTTTTGAAGGTTTTGATAAAACTGAATCATCAAAAACGCTGTGGATAAGTCATTTACTGTCCAGAGGGAACTGACGACACTGATAGCACCAGCATAAAGGAAACCACTGGGTAAGCCAATGTATTCGTCGCTGATATTCCGAAAATCAATCAATCCGGTTTCGCAAGCAGATAGAGTGACGAGGGGACATTGGTCTAAGTTGAGGGTAAATATTTTCTCCAAAGTAAGGCATTTATCCAAATCCAGCACTTTTCCATCTGGCAAAGTGAGATACTGTTCTGAGTTAATTTCGGTGGGTGCCGTGTCAAGATATGCATCGGTGAGGATAAGACCAGATTGGCGAGGTTGGTTTGGGTGAAAATAGCCATGACAGCTAAAGTGGGTGCAGTGGGCATTAGTAAAAGAAATATCATCAATGGCTTCTCTGGTTGCCATCTCTTCTTTGAGGACATTAGTTGTACCAAAATAACGTTGAATTGTTTCCACTTCAATATTGGTATAGCCGAGGTCTTTTGTAGGGTTGTGAACCGCAAAGAAGCTTGTGAAGTCAGGAAGTTTTCTCCTCTGGGCAAGTTGGAACAGTTGACAGCTAGGGGAATAACTCACGCCTTGGGGAAATAAATCAAGGAGACTGGATTTCTCTGTAACAGGCAACGCATGAAGGGGAAATAAATGTAAATACTGATGGGGAATTAAAATTAGCCTCTCACAGCTATCGGGAATCAGCTTAATAATTTCCTCAAGGTGCAGAATCTTACCTAGTAAATGAAGGCGGGTACTCAGGCGGCGGTGCCAATGGGATTTTTTCTCGTAGTAAGCTCCCATGTATCCAGCTACCCAATACATCAATTTTTTTAGGTCTTTCGGCTCGGATTGCCAAACTATAGGCTGTTGGGTTTGACAGGTGAAAATAAAAACAAGAAACTTATTTCTGGCAACATAAAACTGGACAATAGCAGTGCGCCGATCCAAAGTTACTCTAAATTGGTCAAACTTAAACCCCGAACCAAGGGGCAGGTATTGGTTTTGCAGTTCATTGCGCTGCTGCCTTAGCTGTGAAAGATGTTGTGTCAGAGCGGTACTTACTTCCGCTGTAGCGGTTTGCAGTTGGTACTGACTTGTAGAGATTTCGTCTTGGAGTTGTTCCAATTGTCTAACGATTTCTTTGGGAAAAATAGCCTGGATGTTGCGACTGAGGATAAGTTCTACCAAGTTGCGAGTTTTGCTGCGCTCGACATATTCTATTGCTTTGGTAGAGTTCTCCAACTCCAAGCAAACTTCTACTGCAAATTCATAGACCTTGTTCCATTTTTCAGCTAGTTTTTGTTTGTCTTCTTCTTTTGCAGAACCAAAGACTATCTCCCCTCGCAAAGACTCTAAAGTATCAATAGCAGCCGTAAAAGCATTGTAAGCATCGCTAAACCGTCCGGCATCTTGATAGGCAAGACCGAGATTGAATTGAGTTTCTACATATAATAGGGGAAAAGCTTCGCAAGTACGTACCTCTAAGGTAGCCTTTAAATGGCGAATGGCTATCTCTAAGTTCTCTAGCTTTTCCCCATTAATGCGTTTGCGGTAGGTATCGCCTAGATTGTTCTGGGTTGTAGACCATTCTTCGGGAAAAGATCTACGGGTGCGTATTTCTAAGGCAGCTTTAAAACAACGAATAGCTGTTTCTAAGTTCTCTGCTTTTTCCCCACAAATACGATGACTATAGGCATTGCCCAAATTGTTATGCAGCATAGCCCATTTGTGGGCTGAGGCTTCGCGAGTGTATACTTCTAAGGCAGCCTGAAAACAACGAATGGCTGCTTCCAAATTCTCTGCCTTTTCTCCCTTAATACTTTCGTAGTAAGCAATTCCCAAATTGTTCTGAGTCATTGCCCACTCCTGGGAATTAACTTCGCGGCTGCGTACTTCCAAGGCAGCCTGAAAACAACAAATGGCTGCTTCTAAATTTTCCGATCTCTTCCCCCGAATGCGATTACTGTAGGCAATTCCCAGATTGTGTTGGGTCATCGCCCAGTCTTGAGGAAAGGCTTGGCGAGTACGTACTTTTAATGCAGCTTGAAAGCAGCGAATTGCTGCTTCGATGTTCTCTGCTTGTTCTCCCCGAATGCGATTTTGATATACAATACCTAAATTTTGTTGGGTCATACTCCAGTCATAGGGATATAGTTCGTGAGTACATACCCTCAAAGCAGCCAAATAATAGCCAATCGCCTGTTCTAAATTCTCCGCTTTTTCCCCTCTGATGCGGTTACGATAAGCAATTCCCAGATTGTTTTGCACTGAAGCCCATTCTTGAGGAAAAGCTTCCCTGGTAAATACCGTAGCAGCAACTTTATACCCTGCTATGGCAATTTCTATGTTACTGGCTTGATTCCCTAGAGGCAGCTTACGAATGAAGATACTAAAATTGACTATATCTGCCGCCAACTCCTGGGCTTGTTCTGGTACTATACGTGGCAAGGTCGTAGTTGCCCAATTGTGCAAAACACTGGCACAGTTATCATTAAGTAGGCGTAAGTTATCTTGTAACAGCGAGTACAACACTTTCGGGTTGTTGTTACTGTAGTGGATTGCTTGCAATAACTGCAAGAGTAAGTCAAGTTGGGAGTTAGGGTTTTGGGGTTGAGAAAAAGTGGTGGTTGATGATAATCTCAATACTTCAGATAATTGACAGCTAACATCCCTTAAAAAATTAGCAGCATTTTCGTTACCCTTTTCTGCTAATTCCTGCGCTACCTGTTGCATCATCTGCAATAACCCAGCATCGATCAAATGCCGATTGCTATTCAAAATCTCATTGATTTCCTGGCTACTGCTACATTTAAGCAGTGCGTCGATTAATTTCCTATAGGTTTCTTGACTTTGTTCGTTCATCATTGACCAATCGCACAAAACGCTGCCCAGTAGAAAGGCGATTGAAAGGGTTTACCATCATCCTCCAACTTGTAAAAACGACGACGTAGATTCATCCTAACTGCTGGTTTCAATAGTAACTGATTTTCTTCAATCCACGTTTCCAAATCCCCCTTGTTCAAATTCTTTAACCAGAGTTGAGCTTGATTAAGCGCCAAAGCCACAGCCAAACCCTTTTGTAGGTTCTGATAAAATCGAATCATCAAAAATGCTGTAGATAAGTCGTTCACTGTCCAGAGGGAACTGACGACACTAGAAGCACCTGCATAAAGGAAACCACTGGGCAAACCGATATATTCGTCGCTTGTATTCCGGAAATCAATCAATCCGGTTTCGCAAGCAGATAGAGTGACGAGGCGACATTGTTCTAGATTCAGAGTGAAAAGCGCTATAGAAGACGAAAAAGCCCAGTCATATATAGGGGAACCATCAAAAAAGATACTTTAGAGTTACACGTCCACAGTCATCGACATAGAGAAAACCACAATCCAGTAGATAAGTATTTCTGGGAAAAATACCGCAGTTGAAGTGGTTGGGACAATGTTGCGTCCTTGGTTGGATGGGATTAAACCGGATTGGGAACGGTAGAGATGGGGTGGGTTTGAAATGGGTTGAGAGAATTTACTCGTCCTCAATTGCTCCTAAAGCTTTAAAATACAAGAGTGACATCATTTCCAACGCTACATGGAATCAGCTAAAATTACATTAGTATCTTGAAATTAATTTATAGTTAAGCAAAAACGATTATGTCATCAGAAGCCATTTCGACTGTAATCAAAATGATGGAATCTTTACCGGAAGATGTACAAAATCAAGTAGCACAACATCTTCACGAATATATCCAAGATTTACAGGATGAAATAAAATGGGGTAATTCATTTCAAAAAACCCAAAATAAGCTAGTAGCCGCAGCCCAAAAAGCAAAACAAGAAATTGCACAGGGACTTTCCCAGCCTATGGACTACGAGAGGCTATGAAATCTGCCACACTCCCTTCTTTTTGGGATGCTTATTTTACTCTCGATTCTCAAACTAAAAAAAGCGCAAAAAAAGCTTATAAACTTTGGAGAGAAAATAATTTTCACCCCTCCTTATATTTTAAATGTATTAATGATGCAGAAAATATTTGGTCGGTGAGAATAACATTAAATTATCGAGCAATAGGTGTTTTGACAAGCGATACAGTTACATGGTTTTGGATTGGTAGCCATGATGAATATGAGAAATATTTTGGATAAATGTAATCGCTATAAACATTTTGGTTTTCGCGCTTCTTACTAACTACTATTCATAATTGGCAAGGAAGCTGAGAAGATGCAACGGTGATTTAGGCTGCGCGTAAACGTAAATATTCTGTATGGACAATTAATTATCGAGACTTTGGCAGCTTTAGAGTCCTATCACCCCATCTCCAGTGATTTTACCCTATGAGTAACAGTGATTTAAACAGTCGCTGTTCAGACTCAGGTTTTTGTGGTTCGTATGCTTTCGGCTGATTCTTAAGTATAATCAAAAGCTTCATACAATCGATAGTAAAGCTGCTCCGGAATCCCAGGCATATCTTTTTTTACAGCTACATCCTCATAATAGTGTAAATTTTTGGGCAAACTTGTGACAACAGGTTGCTGCCATGAGCGATCGCAAAACCTATATTATCGATATTTCGTTATCACTGACCGAGCACACAAAATGCTGCCCAATGAAAGGGCGACTGAAAAGGTTTATCATTATCTATATCTTTGTTTAATCTCCTACGTAAACTTATACTCAATGTTGCATCCAGTTGAATTTGGTTTTCTGATATCCATTTTTGCAATTCCACTTTAGTCAAATCCCTTAACCACAGTTGAGCCTGATTTAACGCCAAAGCCACACTAGTACCTTGCCTCAGGTTTTGGTAAAACCGAATCATCAACAATGCTGTAGATATGTCGTTTACAGTCCACAGAGAACTGACTACACTAGAAGTACCTGCGTAGAGAAAGCCACTAGGTAAACCAATATATTCATCGCTAAGGGGTCTGAAATCGGTTAGACCCGTTTCACACGCGGAAAGAGTGACGAGGCGACATTGGCTGAGGTCTAGGGTAAATAAGTCTGCTAAGGTGATACACTTGCTAAGGTCAAAAATTTTATTTTCTTGCAATAGGAAATATTTGTTTGGGTCGGGATTAGCTGGAAGAGATGACACTTCACAATCAGCTAGTAGAAGGGCTGAGAGCAAAGGTTCATTAAAGTTAAAGTAACCATGACAGGAAAAGTGAGCGCAATGAGCGATGCGAAGACACTGCTTGTCAATTGCTGACTTATTTGCATTAGCTGTGACTAAGATATCTTTGAATGGGAAATACTGAGCAATTGCTTGTACTTCCAAGTCGGCATACTCTAAGTCCTGGGTGGGATTTTGGATGGCAAACAGGTGAGAAAAGTTGAGACGTTGTCTCTCACTAGTCTGTTGTAGCAGTTGGCAACTAGGGGCATAACGGACACCACCAGGGAAAAGGTCAAGCAGGGTTTTACACGAACAATTAAAACATTGTCTTTCTCCTGGTGCTTCTTGCTTCTTGGCTTCTAACACATGAAGCGGGAACAGGTGAAGGTATCGATGGGGAATTAGAATCAGATGGTCACAGGTTGGGGGAATATGGGAGAGGAGATCGTCGATATGCAGTATTTGAGCAAGGCGTTGGAGGCGGAAGGCGAGTTCTTCTTTCCAATGTATTTTTTTCTCTTGGTAGTAATAGTAGTAAGCATCTAGATACTCGTTGCTCCATTTCATCAAATCTTCCAGGTCTTGTTTTGACGATTTCCAGAGTATCGGAGTTGGAGATTGAGGTGTAATGATAAAGGTGAGGAATTTATCCCCTGTAATGTACCACTCAACAATAGCAGTGTTTTCACCAGTGAGGCATTGAATCTGGCTATAGGAAATGGGTTCTACTTTTTGGGTGAGGCCAAACTTCGGGTCAATAGGTGTAATTTCCCGCTCGATCAAATCATCAAGTTGTTGCCACAGCTGATTTAGGTTGGTGCGCTCTGGAATAGCGGGTTGTAAGGAGATTAACTGTTGACTACTTTCTCCTGAAATGATGCCACCATTGCTGCTACGATTTCTCTGTAGGATTTGCTGTCTTCGCTGTTCAGCATCAATTCGCTGACGCAGGTGATTAAGTTGATTTCGTACTGCTTCGGCAATATCCCCCTTAGGGTCAAATTTGCGGGTGGAAAGCAGTTCAACAAGGTTACGGGCTTTACTACGTTCAACATATTCTATGGCTGCGTTGTAATCATACAAATCTATACAAACCTCCACCATAACTTGATAAAGTTCGTTCCATTCTTCGGCTAGCTTTTGTTTAATTTCATCACCAGAACGAATCGTGCTTCGCAAAAATTCTACAGTTTTAATAGCGCCAGCAAAGGCTTTTTTGGCAGCGGAAAACAGTTCGGCTTTTTGGTAAGCAAGTCCAAGGTTGAATTGAGTTTGTGCATATTCTTGAGGAAAAGCCTCAGAGATGCGAACCTGTAGTGCCAATTCATAAGCCGCGATCGCTTTATCTATATTCTGAGCTTTCGCACCTTCCTGCCGATTGTAGTAAACATTGCCAAGATTATTTTGAGTCCTTGCCCAATCTTCGGGAAAATTCTCACGGGTGTAAATATTCAACGCCGATTCATAAGCTGCTATTGCCCGTTCTTGATTCTCAGCTTTAATGCCTTTAAGCCTCTCGGCGTAGTCATTTCCGACATTATTTTGAATCCTTGCCCAATCTTCGGGGAAATTCTCACGGGTGTAAACATTCAATGCCGATTCATAAGCAGCGAGCGCCCTTTCTAGATTCTCAGTTTTGTTACCTTCAACTCTGTCACTGTAAGCTGCGCCAAGATTATTTTGAATTGTTGCCCATTGCTGGGGAAAACTCTCACAGGTGTATATATTTAATGCTGCTTCATAAGCAGCAATTGCCAGTTCCAAGTTGTCAGTTTTGTTGCCTTCAACTCTGTCACTGTAGGCAATGCCAAGATTATTTTGACTCCTTGCCCACTTTTCCGGAAATTGCTCACGGGTGTAAACATTCAATGCTGCTCGATAAGCTGCGATCGCTTGCTCAATATTCTCAGCTTTATCACCTTCGATACGATTATAATAGGCAATACCGATATTATTTTGAGTTGTTGCCCATTGTTCGGGAAAATCCTCACGTGTGCGGACATCCAATACCAATTGATAAACCTGAATCGCCCGTTCGATATTCTTACTTTTCTCGCCTTCTATCCTATAAAGGTAGGCACTGGCAAGATTATTTTGAATTGTTGCCCACTTTTCCGGAAATTGCTCACGGGTGTAGACATTCAATGCTGATTCATAAGCTTGAAGCGCTCGTTCGATATTCTTGCCTTTCTCTCCTTCTATTCTGTAAAAATAGGCACTGGCAAGATTATTTTGAGTTTCTGCCCACTCGTCGGGAAATTGCTTACGCGTGTACACATTCAATGCTGATTCATAAGCGGCGATAGCCTGTTGAAGGTTCTGACTTCTGTTGTCTTTCAGTAGATTATAGTAGGCAATGCCAAGATAATATTGAGTTCTTGCCCATTGTTCGGGAAAATCCTCACGGGTACGGACATCCAATGCCAATCTATATGCGGCGATCGCGTTTTCGAGATTCTCAGCTTTATCGCCTTTAAGCCTCTCACTGTAAGCACTGCCGAGATTATTTTGGATTAATGCCCAACTTACTGAATCAGTGTTCCGGGTAAAGACAGAGAGTGCTACCTCATAGCCAGTGATAGCAATCTCTAGGTTAATTGCCCGATTGCCTAGAGGAAATTGCTGAATTAAATTACTAAAGCTGTTAATACTACTTGCTTTGTTTCTAGCTTCCTCTAACTGAACATTTCTCAGCATTTCTGGTGCCCATTCTCGTAGTAGTCGATTGAAGTTATCATCCAGTTTGTCTAAGTTGATTGCTAGTAAAGGGTACACTACTTGCTTTCTTTGTCCACTACTGGTTTTTTCAATAACTTTTAGTACCTCCATGAGGAAATTTATCTCTCCGTTCGGTTCCGGCAATTCTAGGATAGCTTTGAGTTGATGGGCAACCTGAATTAAAAAATTAGCGTTATCTATTTCACCCGTTTCTGCTAAATTCACTGCTACTTGTAACATTGTCTGCACTAACTCAGAATCAACCAATTCCCAATCATTATTCAAGACCTGGTTTATTTCATCATTATTAGAACAACTTAGCAGATGTGCAATCAAATTTATATTCTTCTGAAATTTATTATCATCCATTTTAGATTCCCTCCATTACTGACCGAGCGCACAAAATGCTGCCCAGTAGAAAGGCGATTGAAAGAGTTTAGCATCATCCTCAAACTCGTAAAAACGACGACGTAAATTTATCCTAACTGCTGGTTTCAATGGTAACTGATTTTTTTCAATCCAGGTTTCCAAATCCCCCTTGGTTAAATCCTTTAACCAGAGTTGAGCTTGATTGAGCGCTAAAGCTACAGCAAAACCCTTTTGAAGGTTTTGATACAACCGAATCATCAAAAATGCTGTGGATAAGTCATTCACTGTCCAAAGAGAACTGACGACACTGGAAGCACCTGCATAAAGGAAACCACTGGGCAAGCCAATATATTCGTCGCTCGTATTGCGGAAATCAATTAATCCGGTTTCGCAAGCAGATAGAGTGACGAGGCGACATTGTTCTAGATTCAGAGTGAAAATGCTATCTAAAGTCAGGCACTTGTTAAGATCGAGTATGCCGCCTTTTTCCAAACTGAGATAATTTCCTGTATCGAATTGTGTGGGTGCAGAATTTAACTGGGCATTGGCTAGAATAAGGGCAGATTTACGAGGTTGGGTTGCGTTAAAATAACCATGACAGCTAAAGTGGGCGCAGTGGGCAGCAGTAAGATAAGTATTATCAACAGCTTCTCTGGTTGCTATTTTCTGTTTGAGAAGATGACTGGTGTTGAAATAGCTTTGGATGGTTTCGACTTCAATATCAGTATAGGTGAGGTCTCCTGTAGGGTTTTGGACGGCGAATAGGTGAGTAAATTCGGGACGTTGCCTGGTTTGGGCGAGTTGCAGAAGTTGACAGCTAGGAGCATAGCTAACTCCTTCAAGAAATCTGTCAAAAAGGTTAGAGTCTTCAGCAAGGGGCAAAGCATGAAGCGGAAGCAAATGCAAGTAGCGATGGGGAATTAGAATTAACTTGTCGCACGCTGTTGGAATTTGCTTAATAATTTCCTCAAAGTGTAGAATTTTTGCCAACAGATGCAGACGGGTAGTGAGGCGGTGCGACCAGTGAGATTTTTTATTACTGTAGGCTTTTTGATAACTGTTTGCCCAATTTGCCAATTTTTTCAGGTTTATCAAATCGGGTGGTAAAACAATTGGTTGTTGGGTTTGCTTGGTAACAATGAAGACGAGTAGCTTATCGCTTGTAATGTAAAACTCAACAATTGCAGTGCGATCGCTCAGAATTGGCTGGAACTGCTTAAACTGAAAACCAGAACCAATAGCTAGGTATCGATTTTGCAATTCGTTGCGCTGCTGTCGAAGCTGTTGGAGATGTTGGGCTAGAGCAGTTGGATCTTCTGCAGTGGCATTTTGGAGTTGATATTGACCGCTAGCGATTTCATCTCGAAGTCGATCTAGTTGAGCGACTACTTCCGGGGGGAAAATAGTGTAGCGATCTTTTGTGAGAATAAGTTCGACTAAGTTTCGCGTTTTGCTGCGCTCAACGTAAGTAAGTGTCTTGGCTGGGTTATCCAGTGCTAAGCAAACTTCTACCATTCGTTGATAGAGTTCATTCCATTCTTCAGCTAGTTTTTGTTTGTCTTCTGCTTTGCTGTAACTAGAAGCAATTTCAGCTTGCTGAACTTCTATAGTATCTATTGCAGCAGCAAAAGCAGCGTAGGCTTGAGAAAACTGTAAGGTATTTTGGTATGCAATGCCCATATTAAATTGAGTAGCCGCATAATCACTGGGATAAGCCTGACGGGTACGTACTTCCAAAGCCGCCAAGAAAAAGCGAACTGCTTCTTTCAGATTCTCCGGTCCAATGACGTTGATTAGTTCGCTGTAAACAAGACCCAGATTATTTTGAGTTTCTGCCTTTTGTCGTAAAAAGCCTTGTTGGGTATAGAAATCCAAAGACGCAATGTAACAATCAATAGCTTTTTTCAAATTCTCGGCTTTAGCTTCTTTGATACGGTTACGATAGACCTCACCAAGGTTATTTTGAATTCTTGCCCATTCTTGAGGAAAGTCTTGATAGATATACACTTTCAAAGCATGATTTAAACAGTCGAGCGCTTTCTCCAATTTTTCGCTTCTCTCACTTACGGAGTAATCGAAATAAGCCAGACCTAAACTGAGATAAGTCAGACCTAAATGGTTTTGCACCATTGCCCATTCTTTAGGAAAAGTTTGTTGGGTATAGACCTCTAGAGCCTGCTTGAAATAGTCAATAGCTAGTGCCAAATTTTGTGACTTTTCACCCTGGATACGATTGAGATAAGCCAGACCTAAATGGTTCTGCACCATTGCCCAATTTTCGGGAAATATCTGTTGACTATAAACTCCCAAAGCTGCTAGATAAAATTGGATTGCGCTTTCCAGGTTCTCGGCTCTTTCTCCTCGAATGCGATCGCTATAGACAACCCCTAAAGCAATTTGAACATCTGCCCATTCTCTGGAGAAAACTGGTTGGATATAGACGTTCAAAGCAGCTTTGAAATGGCGGATTGCAATTTCTGGATTTTCCGTCCTGTCTCCTTTGATCCTGTAAAAATAAGCAGTCCCCAAACGAATTTGGATATTTGCCCAATCTTTTGGCGAGGCTTGGAGAGTGTAAATTGCCAAAGTTTTCTCAAAACATCGAATTGCTGCTTCCAAATTATTTGCCCTTGCTTCCTTAATTCTCGCATAGTATGCTTCCCCCAAGTTTTCCTGAGTTTCTGCCCATTCTCGAGGAAACTCTTGATAAGTTCGTACTTCCAGAGCTGCCTTGAAATACCAAATAGCCATTTCTATGTTTTCTTCTTTATCTCCACAAATGCGCCGAAGGTAAGCAGCACCTAAGTTGTTTTGGATATCTGCCCATTCTTTTGCAAAGGCTTGGCGAGTGTATACCTCTAAAGCCGAGCGGAAAAAGTTGATAGCTATTTCTAAGTTCTCTTCTTTATTTCCCCGGATACGATTAAAGTAGGCAACACCCAAGTTTTGTTGAAGCTGTGCCCACCTATTAGGGAAAGCTTCGCGAGTAAAGATTCTGGCAATGGACTGGTAACCTGTAATGGCAATTTCTACATTAACTTCTCGATCTCCTTCTGAAAAAACCTGAATGAAAGTGCTGAACTCTCCAATAACAACTGCAATCTTTTCTCCTTGCTCTGGTTCTACTTGAGACAAAGTTTTAGTTGCCCAATTTTGCAATAATCTCGCAAAATTATCATTGAGTTTTTCTAAATTCGCTTGCAGCAGATGGTATTCAACTTGTGGATCGCCTTGGCTTTCATCAATTGCTTGTAATACTTGTAATAAAAAGTTAGAAAGCTCCAAGTGTTCAGCTATATCTCGCGCAATGTGAATTAAAAAATCAGCAGCCTCTTGGTCTTCTGACTTTGCTAAGCCCTCTGCTACTTGTGCCATTGTTTGCACTAAACCAATGTCAACCAACTTTAAGTTGGCATTTAAAATTTGGTCTTCTTCACCTTTTGAACAACTCAGAATTTTTTGAATTAAATTCAAGTAAGCTTCAATACGTTCTTCATTCATACTTAATTTACCAATCGCACAAAATACTGCCCACTTTCATCATCATTGACCGATCGCACAAAATGCTGCCCAGTGCTGAGGGTTTTGAAATGGTCGGTCATTTGGTAACAGTTGGTTAATCTGGCGATGCAGGCTTATTCTCAAAGTGTGGCTGATAACATTCTGGTTAGCTTCTACCCAAGCTTCCATTTCCAATTTTGTTACCTTCAGCAGCCAACGCTGCGCTTTATTGAGAGCAACTGCGGCTTTCATTCCCTGCTGAAGATTTTGGTAGAATCTAACCATCAGAAAAGCGGTGGATTGGTCTCCTACAGACCAAAGAGATACAATTATACTATTGACTCCTGCTGCAATCAAACTGCGGGACAATCCAATTATCCCATCCCCAGTGATTTTACCCTGTCCGGTACTACAGGCACTGAGAACAACTAATTGAGCATTAAGTTGCATTTCCAAAATTTCACCAGCAGTCAGAAAACCATTGTCTTCTGTAGTAGGAGCCAGAGCAATTGCCCCCGGTACACCCAGTTGCTGAATATCATCTAATAATCCGTGGGTTGCTAAATGAATGACTCGCGCTTTGGGCATCTGCTGTTTAATGTAAATTTTGGTAGCAGCTACGCCTGTAATAGCTTGTGTTTTGAAAAGGTGAGCGATGACCTGCGCTTCTGTTTTCGCCCAGGCTAAATCCTCTAACTGCACGGGTGGCTCAGTTAAGGGAATAGTTGGCATTTTAGGATTTCCTATAACCAGCGCGTCTAGAGAAGTTTCTGGTACTTGTATACTTCGTTTTTGGGTTAACTCCAGCACTTGAATGGAAGGTGCAATCAGGATGGTATGTTTTTCGATAAGAAATTTGCCTTCTGCATCTTGAAGGGTTGAGAATGGTAGCAAAAACAAAAAATCTTGGGGAATGAAAATAACTGGAACATCAGGAGAGGTTGGTAGCAGATGAGAGATTGGTTGAATTAGTAATTGATAGAGTTGTTTTAATATCTCAGAGATAGAAGAGTTGAAATGCTCCTGATGGTTAGTCGCCTTTGAGACAGGTTTCTCTTTGATATCGGGGTTCAGTATTCTATATAGTTTTACAATTAAGTCACTTAGGGAACCCAAAGAGGTTCTTTGCTTTTCTGATGGAGGCTTTAAATCAACAGAACAAAAAGAAATGTCGCTATTGGGTTGTAGTACCCAAATCAGCAGTTGTGTTTCTCTCAGAGATGGTACGCCTTCAAGCTCGAAATAATCGTAGAGCAAGGAGTATTCAACTATCGGACAATTTTGCTGTTGGACAACTTGTTGAATTTTCTGAAGATTAGGTGGAGTGGTAATAACTTGTTCGATGGATTGCGGGGTTAAACGCCGAGTTAATAACTCTGCAAATGCCCTAGCTCGACCACGCTCAGTAATTTCTAAGGCTTCGGCGATCTTACCTTGAGTCACAAGTACTTTTTGCAAGTTCCGATAAATCCGCACCTGTTCTTCAAAAAGTGATATATTATGCTCGTCTTTCAATCCTATACGGAGAGACTCCCAACGCTCTACTCCTTGGCGGAGCTTTCTTTCGGCTTCTACCAGTTGGTTGGAATGCAACAAAGTCCATCCCAAATTATTTAAAGAAGTCCCTTCGCCTCTGCTATCTCCTATTTCTCGAGCAATATCTAGAGATTGCTGGTGGCAATTCACTGCTAATTGGTACTGCTCTAGAAAGTGGTAAGCTCTACCCAGATTATTGAGAGAACTGGACTCTCCTTGACGATCGCCAAGTTCTCGTTTGATTGCTATTGACTGTTGATGGTACTCAATTGCTTTCGAGTACTGTCCTAGAGAATGATATGCATTTCCCAGTCCACTTAGAGCGTGGGCTTCTCCCTGGAGATCGCCAATTTCTTGACAAATTGATAACTGCTGTTGATGATACTCAATGGCTTCCGAAAACTGCCATAGAGAATCATAGGCATTACCCAATCCGCTCAGAGATTGAGCTTCTCCTCGGCGATTCCCAATTTCCCTTTCAATTGCCAACGATAACTGAAAGTACTCAATCGCTTTCTGGTATTGCCCTAAAGAATCATAAACGCTAGCTATATTGTTCAGAGCGCTTGCTTCTCCCCGACGGTTACCCATTGCTTGGGCAATAGATAAGGATTGCTGATGATGTTCGATCGCATTGGGGTATTGTCCCAAGGAGTCGTAAATATTGCCCAAATTATTGAGCGAGTTGAACTGTCGGTGGCGATCGCCTATCTTGTTGGCTAAGATTAAAGACTGTTGATAGCATTCAATTGCTTCTCGGTACTGTCCTAAAGAGTAGTAAACATTGCCCAGGTTGTTGAGGGAATCGGCTTCACCCTGGAAGTCGTCCAAGGCGCGTACAGTAGCTAAGACGCTCTGATGGCATTCCATTGCCTTTTTGTAATCTCCCAAGGAATAGTAGGCATTACCCAAATTGCCAAGAGCGATCGCTTCCCGATAAGAGTCTTCCTGTTCCCGGAAAGCCGCTAACACTTGCTCATAGTATTCAATCGCTTTTGAGTATTCACCAACACAAGAGTGAGCATTGCCCAGATTGCCAAGAGAATTGATTTCTCCAAGGCGATCGCTCTTAACTTGAAAAATGGACAACGCCTGTTGATGATACTCAATGGCTTTGAGGTATTGTCCCAAGGAACAGTAAACGTTACCCAAGTTTCCGAGTGCGATCGCTTCTCCTAAACTATCTTGAATGTTTTGTGCGATCGCCAAAGCCTTTTGGTGACAATCAATTGCTTTCTGGTGTTCCCCTAGGGAATAGTAAGTGTTTCCTAAACCGCTCTGTGCCTTTGATTCCCCTATAGGGTCATTGATTTCTTGTGTTATTGCCAGCTGTTGCTGATGTGAATCCAAAGCATCTTGGTGAAAACCCAAAGTGTTGTAAGTATTGCCTAAAGCATTTAGGACTTTAGCTTCTTGGCAAAGGTTTCCAATTTCTCGGCACTTTCTCTGTAACTTTTGCCATAACTTTAAAGAAGCTTGTAATTGACCTGTTTGAAACAAGTGAAGCCCTTGTTCAAAAAGTTGTTCAAAATTCATGACTGACCTATGGTACTGAACGCTCCGTAGTAATTGGAAATCATCTAGACACCTTCGTTTTTTATGATACCATTGTACTAACTTTAGCCATAATTCCCATCTATACGGTGGGGCTTTCCTGCTCGGACACAAAACCCTATTATCATTAAAAGGTGAACGGAGAACAACTGTTGAACGACCTGTATCAAGGTAAAGACCCCCGCAACATAGGGACTTATAGCGCAGCAGAGGCGGTACATTATTTACGGGTGCCGTATTCAACCGTGCGTTCTTGGGTTTTTGGCGCTCGATATAAAACTAAGCTGGGTTCTAAACGTTTTCAACCAGTTATTACTATTCCTGAAGTAGATAAACGATTATTGTCTTTTACTAATTTGGTAGAATTGCATGTTCTTAATGCGATTCGACGATATCATCAAGTACCTTTAGAAAAGGTTAGGCAAGGGGTTGCATATCTTCAAAAATCTTATGGAATGGAGCATCCGCTAGCTTATAAAAAGCTGTATACCGATGGGATAGATTTATTTATTGAACATTTAGGAAATTTGGTTAATGCTTCCAGAAATGGACAGTTAGCAATACCAGAAATTGTGCAAATTTATTTAAAACGAATTGAGTGGGATGAGACGGATTTACCAACAAAGCTTTATCCGTTTACTCGTACAAAAGAAAGTGAGTTACCGAGGTTGATTGTCATTAATCCAACCGTGTCTTTTGGACAACCTGTTTTAGAGGGGACAGGAGTACCCACAAGTATTTTGGCTCTTCGGTATGCGGCTGGAGAATCAATTGAGGATTTGGCAGTAGATTATGATTGCGATCGCCTCAAAATAGAAGAAGCTATCAGGTATGAATTACCATTGGCTGCATGAGTGAGGATACTGAAATTGTATTTTTTATTGACCGCTCTTTAGGAAAAACTCATGTTGTCAATGCTCTGAGGAATATAGGAGAGTTAGTTGAGATTCACGACGACCATTTTAACCAAGCAACACCCGATACGGATTGGTTACCTGTAGTCGCATCAAAGGGTTGGATAATTTTGACTGCTGATAAAAAAATTGCCCATCGGCGTTTAGAAATGATGGCTGTTCAAAATTCTGGCGCGTGTATGTTTGTTTTGGTTTCTGGAAATTTATCCGGTAGCGAAATGGCGTCCGTTTTTGTTCAAGCAGTACCTTCAATGAAACGTTTTATTGCCAAGACAGCCGCACCTTTTATGGCAAAAATTTACAAGGATGGTAAGGTAAAAGCCTGGAAATAGCGGTAATTGATGTAGCCAAGGCTTCTCGAAGGGTATTGCCTCTACCCTTCCTAACTAAATGTACCAACTACAGTACAGCTTTCTCTATTCTTGCGGATTGGGTAACGGGGGGAATGTCCTCATTGTTGTTTGTATTTTGCGACAATGGTGAGAAAGCAGAAGCAGGGTTAAGGAATGCGATCGCTTCTTCAATAATTTCATTACTAACATCAGAAATATCGGATTTCGAATAAATAGTAGCAAGGATGATTGCTTGAGTAGTTTTCAGATAATAAATGACTCGATAGACTCTACTTTTTACTTTTTGAATGTTGCTATTTTTGAGACGAACTTTGAAAACCTCATATTTCACGCCAGCAATTCTGTCTCCAGGAATTTCACCTGCTTGGAGTTGCTCAATTAATGGTTGCAGATCGCTACGAATTGAACGATAACGTTTAGCCAGTTCTCGAAGATCCTTTTCAAACCAAGGAGTTAGAGCAATTTGGAGCGGTGATGGTTCACTCTGCATCAATACCTTCCCACATTTCTGAAAGAGGTAGAGTTTGCCCGCTTAATGCTTCTCTGATGCCTTGATGAATGCCTTCAATCACAATTTCAGTAGGTGTTTCTTCATCAGATAATTCTCGCTCTAAGCCTAAGCGAAAGGAGTGAATTATATCATAAATTTCTGCTAGTTTGTCTTCGGGTATATTTTGCAGTTCGTGGATTATTTTATCAATTAGCATAAGTCAATCCCTCGGTTTGTTAGTGGTTAATCATCAATAAGTTTAGCTGCATTCATTATGGATCATCTTTAGAAGATGATAGTCCGTTCATAATGGAATTTTGAAGGTCTCTGTAATCATTTTCTTCCTAGAGATTTATAGTCAATAAACCACAAACTTTTGGTTCCGTAAAAATCAGGGTTTTCCCCTTCACCAACCAGGCGGTAAACAGTATTGGTTTCAAGCCGTTCTCGTAGGTCGGCTTACCCATCGCCAATGTCTACTAGTGACATCGCCTCAAATCTTCAACCAATGATTGTTTTGTGCAATCCCTCAAGTTATATGAAATATCTGTAGAGCAAGGCTGCTAAAAAACTTTTGAGTTGACTGATATCAAGTTATTTTGCACCATTAGACCCATCCTAAAACTCGCAAGCCTTCATCAATCAGGTCTTGGTTAGCACTCAACTCTTCTGCTTCTTGTCCGGTGGGGCACAACACGAGAGTTAATCGATAAACTGAGAGTGACTCCGAAGCGATTTGCGTTTAAGCACTTTTTTGTTGGTTCTGTAAGGGTTTCAGGCTTTGAGGGCGGTTCATCGCGATTTGCGTTAAAACACTTTTTTGTTGGTTCTGCAAGGGTTTCGGGATTTGAGAAGGAATCATCGCGATTTGCGTTAAAACACTTTTTTGTTGGTTCTGCAAGGGTTTCGGGATTTGAGAAGGAATCATCGCGATTTGCGTTAAAACACTTTTTTGTTGGTTCTGCAAGGGTTTCGGGATTTGAGAAGGAATCATCGCGATTTGCGTTAAAACACTTTTTTGTTGGTTCTGCAAGGGTTTCGGGATTTGAGAAGGAATCATCGCGATTTGCGTTAAAACACTTTTATGCCCAAAAAGGGAGATAGCGGGCATAGCGGCTAGAGGTTGATTCGGATTGGTCTGTCTTGATTAAGCCAGCTTCTTTGGTAGCTCCTATAATTAGAGAAACGGTTGCTGCCTGTGACTCACTTAGACGAAATCGATCGCGTAAGGTTTGGTTAGACATTCGTTTATTGCTGACATAGAGCAGACAGCAATGTTGGTAGCAGGCTCGAATTCGGTCTGTTTTGCTCATGTCAGCGAAATCCTGATGGGCAAATAGCACTGTTGTAGTGCGTGTGTCACCTACTCGAAAATCTGGTGCGGGTAGTTGAAACATCTCTGCAGCGCTTACAACTTTGTCAATGCCACTGCCTTTTTCTTCACAGATACCGAAACGTCGCATTAGGTCGGCGAGTTGTTCGTTACGGGAGCGATTTTCATCAATAAATCGTTCCACCTTAATGGGCGGGATACCAGGATTAGATATCTCAATGCGATCGCTATACATCTCGATCATCACCGAAGTTCCTGTAGCTAGAAAATCCTGGTGCACCAAAGCATTAGCAATCAGTTCTCTTAGAGCCTGTTTCGGAAACATCTTTACTTCTTCCCGCACAACTTCCTCAATAAAGCGATTTTGCGGTGCTGCTGAGTGAACAAAATCTACTAATCCGTCAAAGCCAACAGCATATCCTCGGTTGTCTGTCTTGTCATCACGGGTTTGCAGCTTGTTGCTCCCTTCATATATCACGACACGAGGCGCTTTACGAGCCAATGCAGGGGAAAAGGCATCCAGTTTTTTTGCCAAAAGCATGGCTGCTAGGTTTGCGATCGTCCAACCCTGTGCTGTTTGTTTGATTAAATGTTGGCTCTGCAATCTTTCAAGGACGGCATCGCGGCTAGTCGGATAGGGAATTTTGAGCAGTTCAAAGTACGTTTGAGTATCTAGTAAGGCAATTACATCGTCAGGGCTAGTGTTACATCGGGCAGGTTGGGAAAACCAATCTTGTTGATCTTCCGCAAAAATGCTCTTGAGTACATCTGGTGTCATCGGCACTAAATCTTCTCCCACTCTCATTAGGTAGGCTCCATCAAATGCCAATGGTTGTCCGACAGGACGGGTTGGTACTTCAAAAACCAGGACTCGTCCATCAGGATGCAGCAATTCTGTAGCGTCTACCCGAAATCTGAGTTTGTCTATGATGCGAGATTTGATATCGTTGAGGTCGGTTGGGGATAGAAAAGCATGGGAACCGACAACACGACGTGGATGCTTGTCGGTTACGCCCAAAATCAGATATCCACCACCTTCGTTGGCTAATGCTACGCAGTAGCGCAACAATTTGGTTGTGTCATACTGTTGCTTAGCTTCTTTAAACTCTAGGCGTTCTGTTTCTGCGGGTGCATTCAGCCATTTTTCAAGGGTTTCAAGGGTAATCATGCAGCATTTACCTCTTGAGCGGGTTTTGTTATCTGGTTGGTGGTGTTTGCGATCGCCTCTTTCCAAAGAACATCATCATTATTTTTAAAAGTTGGCTCAAACATTTAACTTGACTGTGGAAGTTTTAATATTAATGGCCTAGTTTACTATACTAGACTGGCTATTTGAATTGAAATGTTGATAAATGGCTGAACCGTATCAAGTAAAGCCCTCTGATAAGTTGCTGAGGTGGCTGCACCCTGGTCAATTTAACTGAGACCAACCTCAGCAGCTTTTAAGGACGATGAAATGTCTATCGATATACTTTGTTTAACGACAGTAGAAGAAAGTTATATAGCCTTTCTCAGTCTTATGAGGTACACCCCCTTTCATCCCCCCAAGGCATCGGGGGACAGAGGGGGGTAATTTTTGTACCTCACCAGGTTGAAATTTGCTGTAAAAGAGCTAAGAAGATAGGTAAAAATGCCGTAGTTTCGCTTGCAGCTAGTTTAGTGATGGAGAAAGGGTTGGAAGTATGCCATTCTCCTGTTGATGCTAACTATGCTCATGGGCTTGTTTTAGGAAAAAAGACTAAATCAATTGCTAAGTTTTTAGCTAACAACTGCGAAGTAGAAATTTATCCACCGAATGAATCGTAGAGGTAATTCATAACTAATCTTGTTAACGACGAAAAATAAAGTATTCATCGACTGTTGGAGATCGCTACGAATTGAACGATAACGTTTAGCCAGTTCTCGAAGATCCTTTTTAAACCGAGGAGTCAGAGCAATTTGGAGCGGTGATGGTTTACTCTGCATCAATACCTTCCCACATTTCTGAAAGAGGTAGAGTTTGACCGCTTAATGCTTCTCTGATGCCTTGATGAATACCTTCAATCACAATTTCAGTGGATGTTTCTTCATCAGATAATTCTCGTTCTAAGCCTAACCGAAAGGAGTGAACTATATCATAAATTTCTGCTAGTTTGTCTTCAAGTATATTTTGTATTTCTTGGATGATTTTATCAATTAACATAAGTCAATTCCTCGGTTAGTTAGTGGTTAATCATCAATAAGAGGTCATTTATAAACTCAATCTTAAATCGCCAACATCATATATTACGTAGGTTGGGTTGAGGAACGAAACCCAACATTAAATCGAATTGTTATATTTCGTTAAGAAGTCATTTATAAAGTCAATCTTAAATCCCCAACATCATATATTGCGTAGGTTAGGTTAAGGTTTTGCTCGATTAACGATCTTCACTCTCTTCAGTATAGACAAAAATAGAATCATTATCTATCTGTATATCGGGATATAGAGTAGTCAATTCTTCTGTTATATGGCAGTGGTAGTCTTTTATAGGAATTTCGATAATTTTATTACGTATTAATATAGCAAATAAATATTGAAACAATGAAATACTACGAGGAATTTTTTTAGATGAAGTTGAGGAAATTTCTTTTTTTATCTTTTCAATAATTGCTGGGATCTCATTTTCTTTTTTGGCAACTACAGCCAGACGATATAAGTTATCACAAAAACGATTCATGTCTTTTGGCTGTAGTTCGTCAGGAATTTTACCATTTTGAAAGAGCTTGTTAATTTCAACTGCTAACTTACGTTTTATTTTTATATCTGCATCATTACTTTCTAGTATAATATCAGATGTTTGTTCAAAAGCAAGAATAAGTGTATCTAGTTGTTCAACGTTTGCTTTAATTTGTGCTGCTAAACGTAATCTTTTCCAGTCAATTTCAGAACTTTTATACACCAGATCGTGAGTTGAAACTGACCATGCGTGTTCAAAAGCACTTTTAATCTGAATTTCAAAAATAATATTATAAATACTTAATTCATTCTCTATATTTAAACTGAGATTTATAACTTCCGTTTTTTTGATTCGAGCATAGATTCTAGTTGAATCAAATTTAAAAGTATCAGGTGCTTTTTTATTTTGTCCTCTTTTAACTATTCGAGTAATCTCAAAAACATTTTTACAAAATTGTATAACTTCTTCTTCATGTGATAAAGTTGGTATTATAACTGTGCAAGCAAATAAATCGTCTAAATCTAACCATTTTTTAAATCTACCTGTCTCAATTTTTTCAGCCAAAGATTCAACACTTTTAATGCGCGAAGTAAAAGCATATCCTTTACTTTCACAGAAGTTTACTAATGTTGATTTAACTCTTTCTGAAACTTTTTTAACAAAAGGAATATATTCGTTATATTTACGCTCTAGTACAGAAGGATAAATCATAAATTTAACAGTTGTATCAATTTATATTTCCCCGAATGACAGATTTCATAATTCTAATTCTAGTTTTCCTTGTACCTGCATCTGTAAATGAGAACTTAACAGCTTCATAGTATTCTAGTGCATTTCTTTGATAGTCTGTTAGAGAATCTTTAGATTGATTTTTTAATTCTGTATCTCCTACTAATTTTAGAAAATTATTAATTCTTACACCAATATCTCTAGTTATAGTAAGTTTTTCATTTTCACGATTTAACTCAGCAATCGCACCAAATAAAGAGTAAAAATCAGCTTGATTTTTCAATCTGGTTTTAGATAAATTTATATCTTGTGATAAATCTAATATTTCCTTGATAGCTTTAACAGTATTGCAAAATTCTTTCTCAACTTCCTCTTTTGCGTCCCAACTAATATCTCGATCGCTAAATGCTTTATCAAGATATTCTTGACTATAAGCTCTAACACCTTCTTCTAGAAAAAGTAAGAGTTGGGCAACCATTTCAACATCTTTCATTTGTTTTTTTGATCTTCGATCAATTGTTGGAAAATTTCCACCTAAATAATCAAACATCCAGTTAGATAATTCTTCTACCTTAGTAATAAACTCCCCGTTAAACTTTGCGTGACGAAGTTCTTGAGGAGTTAGTTTAATTACATTACGATTGATACGATCAAATATATTACCAATTATTTTTTCATCAGAAGATGGTAAATATTATATAGCGAATTGATATTTCCAAAAATTTTGTTTAACTTCAGTGTCTAAATCTTTGAAATATTTACCCCGCAACCTTTCAATCGTAGCTTTTTCATACACCGGAAATTCATTATTTGCAAATTCAAACAAAGTCGATAATCTTTGTTTTCCGTCAACTATGCTGATTTTAGATACTCCTTCAGGAGTAATTTCTTGATATATAAATATTGCTGGTGCGGGATAGCTATTAAGTACAGTATCAATAAAAAAGTCTTTATAGTCTTGATTCCAAACGCTGCGTCTTTGATAAGGTGGATCGAGTTCAAGAAGATTTCTATTATAAAGATCCCAAAACCAAGAAATAGTTTGAAAGTTAATTGTCCTACTCATTAGATATTTTTAGGTATAGATTGGTACAGTTTGTATTTAATCTATCATAGCTATTAACTAACTCTGTTTTCTAAGAATTTAATTCAACTAACATTTTTCATCAAGAAACCTTAATATTATTTTTACACTCAGTACGAAGCCTGAAACTCTTATTATACAAAAAAAGTCAAGAAAAGTGTTGTAATTTTATTGCTCTACTGTTGACTCAGCCTAACTTTATACGGAGAGATGCAAGCTCTGATTAAATCAATCTCAAAAGTGCTTAATTACATTATGCAAATTCACATACATAGAAATGTCTGATAGCTGACTTGACTACAGAAATGTTAAATTTGGATATAAAAATTTACATTTGGCAATACAGATATCAATCTGTATATCACAAACAAATAATTTAGCAATCGACAACTATTAAAAATCGGGATGACTGGATTCGAACCAGCGACCCCTTCGTCCCGAACGAAGTGCGCTACCAAGCTGCGCTACATCCCGGCAATAAAATGCCAATACAAGCATATCACAGCAACTGGAGAAATGACAAAACCAGATTGAAAAATCCCGTGCATGAGGTCAGGGGTTAGAAGGGCGGTTTATAGCATGTCTACACGCTATAATCGGCGATCGCAACTCATAAACCTTGCTACCATAAATTGTGTATATCTAGAGTGGTAGAAACGAACTGTGACTGTAAAGCCAGACTGGTTGCGGGTAAAAGCGCCTCAGTGGGAGCGCGTTGGTAACGTTAAAGAAATTTTGCGGGATTTAGCTCTCAATACGGTTTGTGAGGAAGCGTCCTGTCCGAACATTGGGGAGTGCTTTAACGCTGGTACAGCCACATTTTTAATTATGGGACCAGCTTGCACCCGTGCCTGTCCCTATTGCGATATTGACTTTGAGAAAAAACCCAAACCTCTAGACCCCACAGAACCAGTCCGACTGGCGGAAGCAGTACGGCGGATG
Source organism: Scytonema sp. UIC 10036 (assembly GCF_009725235.1). The sequence continues at coordinate 36,525 of NZ_WJFC01000034.1, read as the reverse complement.
AAACTCAATCATGTGGTCATCACCTCTGTTAACAGAGACGATTTACCCGATGGTGGCGCTTCCCAGTTTGTCCGTTGTATTGAAGCCATCCGCACTGTTTATCCCCACACCACCATTGAAGTCTTAATCCCGGACTTATGCGGAAATTGGGAAGCACTAGAGTTAATTCTTCAAGCACAACCGGAAGTTCTCAATCACAACACGGAAACAGTTCCTCGTTTGTATCGTCGCGTGCGTCCCCAAGGAAATTACGAACGAACAATAGAATTGCTGCAACGTTCTCGCGCCCATGCACCTGAAGTTTACACAAAATCCGGAATTATGGTGGGTTTAGGCGAAACAGATGAAGAGATTCGCCAAGTCATGCGGGATTTACGCGCTGTAGATTGCGATATTTTAACAATTGGGCAGTATCTCCAACCCAGTCAAAAACACTTACAAGTCTCTCAATTTATCACCCCAGAGCAATTTGATGCTTGGAAAACTTTCGGTGAAGAACTGGGATTTTTACAAGTTGTTTCTTCACCCTTGACAAGAAGTTCTTACCATGCAGAAGAGGTTAGAACTCTTATGAAGCAGTATCCAAGGGAAAAGGGTTAGTGGTTAGTGGTTAGTGGTTAGTGGTTAGTGGTTAGTGGTACTCTTTGACAACCAACAACTAACAACTAACAACTAACAACTAACAACCAACAACCAACAAATGTCAAACGTTGCAATTTTAGGTGCAGGTGCTTGGGGGACAGTCCTTGCTACTCTGGTCAAAGTGAACGGTCATGAGGTACGCCTGTGGTCGCGACAGGGGACTGAGACTCTACCACAAATCGTCCCAGATACGGATATTATTGTTTCTGCTGTTTCTATGAAGGGTGTCAGAGATGTTACCTCTTCACTTCAGTCTTTGCTTATTTCACCAAAAACTATTTTTGTCACGGCGACGAAGGGTTTAGACCCAAAAACCACATGCACACCTTCGCAAATTTGGCAAGAAACTTTCCCCAACAATCCTGTTGTTGTTCTCTCAGGTCCCAACTTATCTAAAGAAATCGAACAAGCATTACCAGCCGCAACAGTTGTCGCCAGTCAAAATATGGCGGCGGCGGAATTCGTGCAATCTATTTTCTCTTCTAACCGTTTCCGGGTTTATACCAATTCCGATCCTTTGGGTGTGGAATTGGGGGGAACGCTGAAAAATGTTATGGCGATCGCAGCCGGCGTTTGTGATGGTTTGCAGTTAGGAACCAATGCCAAAGCTGCTTTAGTCACCCGTGGACTTACAGAAATGGTTCGTATTGGTACCCACTGGGGTGCAAAAATGGAAACTTTTTATGGTTTGTCTGGGTTGGGCGATCTCCTCGCAACCTGTAACAGTCACTTAAGTAGAAATTATCAAGTAGGGTATCAGTTGGCTTGTAATAAAACACTTGCAGAAATTCTTGCTCATTTAGAAGGAACCGCAGAAGGAATTAACACGACTAACGTTTTGGTGGAACGAGCTAAGCAGCACAATATCCCTATGCCAATTACCGAACAAGTTTATCGTTTGCTTGCTCGAGAACTCACGCCCCGACAAGCATTAGAAGAGTTAATGTTGCGGGATGCCAAACCGGAATAACTTAACTTCTTAACCACATAACTAATTATTTGTGAAGAGGAAATTAGCAAATCTTCAGGAAATTACTTAACCACTCTTGTAGATATGACTATGAAAACGACCTTTAGGACTTTATACCGATATATGGCTATACTTAGCACCCAAAGTAAAAAAACCAAATTATTAAGGTTGAAATCCTAAACAAGGAACTCGCTTTTTCTAGTCCTGTTCAGAATTTTCATAGCTATTGGTAAAAGGGAGAAGCTCAGTAACCGAGCCTTCGGAGGCACTGTGTCAAAAAAAACCAGTACAGGTTTTTTGAAAAAAAACCTAAAGGTCACCCTCAACCGTGTTATTTCTTCCAAAATCACGGGAACAATAGCAACAGTTAATTAGCTGACCTAAATCTGTTGTTACCTGGAGCCATTGAGACGAACTTTATGCCAGCAACATTTTCTTACGCAGATGCCACCTACGAGTCAAAACAGTCCAGCCCAGAGTTTGACGCCGATCTCACGGTTGACGAGATGCCGATAGAGGAACTGGAAGAATTGGAAATGGCTGCTTCCGATCCTGCAAGTCTGGGTGCTACCCCGAACCGCCGCAGCACAGACTTAGTCCGTCTGTATCTTCAAGAAATTGGTCGGGTTCGCTTGTTAGGGCGCGATGAAGAAGTTTCAGAAGCTCAAAAAGTCCAGCGCTACTTGCGGATGCGAATACTCCTTGCCAAAGTTGCAAAGGAGGGAGACACGATTATTACTCCATATCTTCGGATTATTGAAGTTCAAGAGCGATTGGTATCAGCACTGGGACATCGTCCTTCTTTGGAACGGTGGGCGCGTGAGGCTGGTGTAGATGTCTTTGAACTCAAGCAATCATTAGGTCAAGGAAAACGCCGTTGGGCTGAAGTTGCCAAAATCACAGTCGAAGAACTCGAGCAAATTCAGTTCCAGGGTCTCCAAGCCAAAGAACACATGATTAAGGCGAACCTGCGCTTGGTGGTATCCGTTGCTAAAAAATATCAAAATCGCGGTTTGGAATTACTCGATTTAGTCCAAGAAGGAACTCTTGGTTTGGAAAGAGCAGTTGAGAAGTTCGATCCAACTAAAGGTTACCGCTTCAGTACCTATGCTTACTGGTGGATTCGTCAGGGTATTACTCGGGCGATCGCAACTTCTAGCCGTACTATCCGCCTACCAGTCCACATTACAGAAAAACTAAACAAAATCAAAAAAGCTCAGCGCAAAATTGCTCAAGAGAAAGGTCGTACCCCAACCTTAGAAGATCTGGCGCAAGAGTTAGAAATGACACCCACCCAAGTCAGAGAAGTCTTACTGCGAGTTCCTCGTTCCGTCTCCTTAGAAACCAAAGTTGGTAAGGACAAAGACACAGAGTTGGGAGAATTACTCGAAACCGACGGCGTGACCCCAGAACAAATGTTAATGCGAGAATCTTTACAAAAAGATTTGCAACATCTTTTGGCAGATCTCACCAGTCGCGAACGGGATGTGATTTTAATGCGCTTTGGTTTGTCAGACGGTCATCCCTACTCCCTAGCAGAAATTGGACGTGCGCTCGATCTCTCACGCGAACGAGTTCGCCAAATTGAATCCAAAGCTTTGCAGAAACTGCGTCAACCCAAGAGACGTAACATGATCCGCGACTACTTGGAATCTTTAAGTTAGTCATTGGTCATTGGTCATTGGTCATTGGTCGTTGGTTATTGGTTATTGGTACTATAAATGATTACTAAAGTATTACAAGTCACAAATGACAAATGACAAATGACCAATGACCAATGACTATTTCCACATTTCTTACTAGGTTGTAGCACATCATTCTCAGTTAAGCCAAGTTAAACTTTCTATAACTTTTTTAGATGTCTTTCCTACGGGGATCGACAATCTGTTAAATGCTCATTAGAGTTTAATTACCTATATCCAAGCATTTAACAAATGTTCTCAATAAGTAAGTTTTATTGCAAATTGCTCCGAAGATTTGCTATATTCTCAATTAATGGGTTTTATTGAGAAAAATAGCCATGACTGTCTACTCAGCAACCGCACTTAAGGCAGAATTGAACGAACGCGGCTGGCGTTTAACACCTCAGCGTGAAACAATTCTACACATTTTTCAAGACCTTCCACAAGGAGAACATCTTAGTGCTGAGGATCTCTATGAAAGATTGGAAATAAAAGGGGAAGGAATCAGCCTATCGACCATTTATCGCACTCTCAAGTTAATGGCGCGAATGGGCATCCTGCGAGAGTTAGAACTTGGAGAAGGACACAAACATTACGAACTTAACCAGCCTTATCCCCACCACCACCATCACCTGATCTGTGTCAGGTGTAACACGACTATCGAGTTCAAGAACGATGTCATTTTAAAAGTTGGAGCAAAAACCGCTCAAAAAGAAGGCTACCACTTACTCGACTGTCAATTGACAATTCATGCGATTTGTCCCAAGTGCCAAAGGTCATTAATGCCCCTTTAGCACTCAGGTAGGTATGTTCTGTGAATTTTAGGTGACAGGCGCAAGCATGAAGATCGGCAAACACCCGTGGCGGATGTTAAAAACGTCCGCTTCTCACATCACTTAAGCTGATACCGTAGAATTTTTGAGCTTGTTTAATCGCTTCCTTAGTATCTTCTCCCATCACACCATTCAGATCGCCTTTGTAAAAACCACGCGATTGCAATCGTCTCTGTATTTCCAAAGTATCAAAGTCGCTTTTCTCACCAGGACTGACCAAATCGTGCAATTTAGATCGAGTTGTGGGACCCGCAATACCACTTGCTGCTAAATAATTCTTGGTTTGAAATCTCTTAACAGCATCTGCCGTGTAAGGGCCGAAGTAACCGTTTGGTTCTCCTTGCAAATAGCCAGCTTTTATTAGCTGCTCTTGCAACACTCTAACAGCTTCTCCAGTATCGCCCAAGCGTAGTTTATCTTGACTGATACCTCGTCTGGTAGGAGCTTCTCCGTAACCAACACCTACTGGAGGTAGTCTTCTTTGCGTAGCTGGTCCTACGACACCGTCAACGGTCAATTTATAAGCTTCTTGGAAACGTTTCACCGCGTCTTCGGTAATAGGACCGTAAATTCCCGTTGAGTTACCGTAGTAAAAACCAGCAACGCGCAATCTTTCTTGCAAGATTTTTACATCTTCACCTTCATCACCTCGTTGCAAAAGGTTGGCATCACGACGCTTGTTAGCAACGGCTGTCTCACTAGAAGTTTTTTCAGCTTGAGAGTTTTCAACACTGGTTTTTTTGGCTTGAGTATTCTGGCTGCTGGGTTTTTTGGCTTGAGGGTTCTCAGCACTGGGTTTCTTAACTTGGGTATTCTGGCTGCTAGGTTTTTTCGCTGTCGAACTCTCAACACTCGGTTTTTTACTTTGGGGAGTCTCTTCCGTCTCCCAACCATCTAACTTTTGTATAGTCACCGGTCCTGCAACACCAGTCACCTCCAAGCCAGCAGCTTTTTGGAAGCGACGGACAGCCTCCTCTGTAGAAACATCATATACTTGCGTGATAGGCGCTTGATAAAAACCTGTCCTTTTTAATTCGCGTTGTAAATTTCTGACAGAAGGACCTTTATCACCCTGTTCCAAAGCTAAGGCACTACTGTAGACATTGAGTACAGACAAGATAAGGGCAAGAGGTAACATATACTTCCATGCCTTACCAGAGAGACGGTTCCAGTTAAGGGCTGCTGCCTTGTCAAACAAACTGCTGACAGAGATAATTTCACTATTCGTCAGATCTTCGTAGACAGAAGCTGCATGCAGATACGCAAGATTCTCCATAATTTCTTTCTAAACCACCTATTTTTCTTCTTCTATGGCTGCTTCGGCTTGATGGACTGAGTGTGTTAAATGTTCCAGTGTTGATATACTTACATCTTGCCATAAACCGTAGTGATATGCTTGTAAAAATGCAGTAATGCGATATGCCTTAGCCTGAACGCTAGCTTATCGCACTGTTGCCTTCAATCACGTTAAACCAAATTTTGTCCAAAAATCCGTTTCATCACAGACTTGCGCTGAAGCGGAGATTTTGCTCTTTGCGTCATCTCCTAGCATTACAATTAGAGTAGTACCATTATTACGCTGTACAATTTCCTGCACGGCTTATAAACCATCAACCTAATGGGAAACTACGGGAGATAGAGTCTATTATAGAAAAATTAACTCTCCTGACTGAGGCTTCTATCCTCGTGACGACTCCACACACTTCCGCTTCGCGGTAAGTGTGGGGCTTCTGCCGGAGTTAGCTAATTTGGCATTAATTACGATGCATGAACCCTAATTACCGTTTTAAACTGTTGGTTAGGACACAGTAGCCAATTTTCAAGAAACTGCAAAAAACCCCTTTCGCGCCAGATTGTAAACAATGTCTAGTTCTTCTGATTTGAGCTTCTCTCGAACCATACGTAATAGTACATTTGTTCGATTTAGAGAATTGCTGTTGCAAATGGCTCAATCAGTGGAAAAGCCATCTCTAGTTCTGACAGAATCGGTGCTCGTGATGGTGAACATACCCCTAGAATGGCAGGCACAACGCTTTACTGTGTTGGTGTCCCAACAATTTAGTGCGCTTTTCATTGGAACTTATTTACAGGATAAGGGGGATACGGGGAACAAGGGAGATATGGCAATAACTTCACTTTCCGCGTCACAGTCTCTGTCTTTCACAACCTCTTCCTTATCTTGTCCCAATGATTTTCTACTGGATTTTTATTTGACGTTTGATTTAGAAGAAATTGTCTCGTTTATTTCTAATTTGAGAGGTTTGTTCGACAGAAATTCTCAAACATATCAAAACCTGGAAGATTACTGTCAAATTCCCGTCACCAATGATGCAAGGCTTCAAAGCAAATTTACATTATTATTGTTGAAAGACCTTTTGTCAGAACCAAATCAATCACAGACAGAATTACCTGTAAATTTCCCTTATGTCTCTGTCTGTCAACCCGTGGAAAAAGCCCTGCAAAAACAAATAGCTCAAGAGAAGTTATTAAATCAGGTAACAACTCAAATCCGTAAAAGTTTAGACTTGCCAGTCATCATGTCTACAGCAGTTGCACAAGTCAGAGAATTTTTGGAATTAGACAGACTGGTAATATATAAATTTGAACATTCCATTGCTAAGAGTCAAGAGTCTACTATAAGTAACGAACAATACTCTCCTTCTTTGTCCCTCCCGAACTATACCCCCTTTTCAACTCCCCATTCCTTACAGCAAGACTTACAAGACAAAGCAGGCTGTATTGTCTATGAAATTCGCGCTCATGATGCTATTTCATCTGTTTTGCATTACACGGAAAATAATTGTTTTACTCAAACTAATCAATGTTGGGAAAAGTACAAACAAGGTTATACTTTATCTGTAGATGATGTGGAAACAACTTATGCTCTAGAAGAGTGTTTGTTAAATTTTTTAAGAAATACTAAAGTCCGGGCAAAATTAGCAGCACCGATTATTTTTGAAGACAAACTTTGGGGATTGCTGATTGCTCATCAATGCGATCGCCCTCGTTCTTGGACGGAAAGTGAAAAAATTTTGCTCACATCTGTAGCGGAACAATTGGCGATCGCAATCCATCAATCCGAGTTAATGCGTTCTCTGACAAAAGAAAAACAAAATTTGGAAGAACGTGTTATTGAGCGCACGGTTGCTTTACATGACGCTCTGGTTGCAGCAGAAGCGGCTAGCCGTTTAAGAAGCGAATTCCTCGCCACTATCAGTCACGAATTACTGACACCTTTAACCTACGTTATTGGAATGTCTTCTACTTTGCTACGCTGGTCCTTTGGTGAGTTAACAAAACGCCAACGGGATTATTTACAGACAATTCATGATAGCGGTGAGCATTTATTAGAGATGATTAACGATATTCTCGAACTCTCTCAAATAGAAGCAGGCAAAGCAGTATTAAATATAACCAGCTTTTCCTTGAGCGATGCAGCCGAATCTACAGTTAACGGATTAAAAGAAAAAGCAACTCTCAAAAGAGTGAATCTTAAACTCGATTTGCAAATCAATGCAGAGTGCGATCGCTTTACGGCTGATGCCAGAAGAATACAACAAATTCTGTGGAATTTACTAACTAATGCTGTAAAATTTACACCCGAAGGAGGAAACGTTACATTGCGCCTTTGGGTAGAAGACGAAAATGCTGTCTTTCAAGTAGAGGATACGGGTATTGGTATCCCAGAAGATCAATTGTCACTCTTGTTTGAGAAATTCCACCAACTCGATACGCCTTACCGTCGCCGTTACGGGGGAACTGGATTGGGCTTAGCATTAACCAAACAGCTTGTAGAACTTCATCGAGGTCGAATCGAAGTAGAATCCACAGTAGGCGTTGGTTCAATTTTTACTGTCTGGATACCTCCGGTAGCTAGCAGTTAGCGTTAAGGGACTGCCAAAGGAACAAGAAATAGCACTACCAACCACTAACCACTAACGACTAACTACTAACCACTTACGAATTATTTGCGTCTCTCAGTTCGCCCGGACGCACAGTAAACTGCTGCGTTTCGTCGCCTCGCAGTACTGTCAATTGCAAGGGCTGGTTGACTCGGCTTTTTTCTACCAAGTTTTGCAACTGTTCGGCTGTGGTTACTTTTTCTTCGCTAATCTGAGTTATGACATCACCCCGACGCAAACCAGCAGATGCGGCTGGGCTATTGGGTATGACTTGCATGACTAACACACCATTGACTTCCGGTACATTCATAGTGGAATTGGGGTCACTATTAAATTGTTTTGCTTGTTCTGGTGTTAAACTCACCATACGAACACCGATGTATGGATGGGAGATTTTTTCACCACGCGCTAAGGCATCTTTAATTAACTTAGCTTTGTCAATAGGAATCGCAAACCCAATTCCTTGAGCATCAGCACGAATGGCAGTATTGATACCGATAACTTCTCCTTGCTCGTTCACTAAGGGACCGCCAGAGTTACCGGGATTGATAGCGGCGTCTGTTTGTATAAAATCTAACCGTTTATCGGGAATACCGACCTGAGCGCTGGAGCGGTTCAACGTGCTAATAATACCTAATGTTACAGTATTATCTAAACCTAATGGGTTACCGACTGCTATTGCCCAATCTCCTACCTGCAAATCTTGAGAGTTTCCCAAACTTGCCACGGGAAGATCTTTTCCTTTAATTTTTACAACAGCTAAATCTGAGGGTTCATCTACCCCACGCACTTCTCCTTTGAGCTTGCGCCCGTCTTTCAGGGTGACGGTGACAGAATCAGCACCACTCACAACGTGAGCGTTGGTCAAAATTATACCATTAGAATCAATGATAAAACCAGAACCTTCACCTCTTTGCCGATATTCTTGAGGTGCTCTGGAAAAATCGTCACCAAAAAATTCCCGGAAAAAGGGGTCGCCAAAAAAGGGGTCGGGCGCACGCATTGTGATAATCCGCTCTGTATCAATCCGTACAACTGCGGATCCGACTTTATTGACAGCAGTGCTTACAAAACTGCGAATAGCTGCTTTTTGAGATTCTACAGGAGGTGCGTTCTCTGGTGCGAGCGCTTCTACTTCAGTAGTACTTGGTGTGGTAATACTGGAAAGAGACGATCGCCCTGGAATTGGCAGGTTAGGAAATGCCCACAAGCTTGTCAAAGTCAAGCCAATACTCAAGATTGCTACTAGAACATGGCTGGTCACTTGACGCAAAAGGGGTGAGAATCGTTGTTCTTCAGAAGATGATAATGACATATTAATTTCTGCTGTCCCGCAACACATGAGTTATCGTCTCTAAAACCATTATTACTAGGAAAAAGGCGTGTTGAGCCAATACTGAACGGTTAAGCGTTTTTTCCTTCCTGCACCCTCTGCATCCCCTGCATCCTTATACCGCTTTTCCGCCCTTTACTTGGCACTTTCTCCATACTTTATACTTCATCCTTGACACGACCATCAGCGCCTATATGGAGTATAACTTCGTCGCTATAAACACGCCGTTCAGTACTGAGGAGGTTGTAAGCCCGATCGAGAAGCGGGAAGCTATGCACTGGCGTCAGAGTTATCTTGGCATAAACATCATTGCTACCATTAAGGCGCTCCAGATTGACTTCAAGATGCCCGTAGTGCTTACCACCACTTACGAGCTGTAGGATACCATCCACTTCTTGCCACAGTTCACCTTCTTTCTGGTCGGCTGTCCATTGGCTGAATGGGTTGTAGTTGAGTAGTGGCGAATCAAAGCTGAGACCCTCACGACGCTCACCCCGCAATCCATCACCTGACACACCAACTTCATAATAATGAACGCCAATGCCATCAGCGTTTTCATCAACAAAACTGCGCTCAAACATCTCGCTGTGACCCACAAACACCGCAGCGACTCCATATTTCTCAAATAATTTGTGATATTGACGCATTGGAGTACCGCCCTGACCGCTACTGTCTTTATGATTCATGGGTAGCCCGTGTTCGCCATTGCTGTAAGGCGTGTGATGGAACTGTACAAAGATAATTTGTCCGCGATCGCGAGCATCACGCAATTGCTTTTTTGCCCAGTTCCACTGGATGCTACCTCGATTGAAGTCAGCGAGGTCAGTACCACCACCGGCTTCGTACTGCTGGCGTGTGTAATTCTCTTGAGTATCAGTACCCGGACTTGTGTAATCTCGCCCACTTACTTGAGGGGGCTGACCTTCTCCACCATAGTTACTCCGGCGATCGTCCGGTTCGCCATTGGAACTGTCCAGCGTGAGGATGGTAATGGGACCGTAGTCAACTCGGTAGTAGTTGTCTTGGTGTTCTGACGTCCCATTATCAGGTGCATCAAAATATACGTGATACTTATCGCGACCAAACTTTGGACCAAAACGACCGTCAGGGTCAGTACCATAACCACCATTGAGTGCGCCAAAGTTTTCCCAGTTGCCCAACGCGGGAAGGATTGGATACCGTGAAAGCCCACTGTCAAACTCTCCGGCATTGTGGCGAAAAAACTCATCCCAACCGGGTTGGTAACCACCTCCTTGCACGAGGTCTCCAGGCATAAGCAGAAAATCGGGATTGCGGCTGTTGACAATTGTCAGATTGCGCTTGTAACCTTCAGTTTCCGTCAGAGCATAGCGCAATGTCTGTGATACTCCCGAACCAGATGTCCCGAAGGTTGTTGCCCACTGGCTACCGCTCAACCCAGGACGTGCTGCCGATCCCTCTGCCAAAGCACCCGGTTGCCATTCCCGGTAGGTCACTCGTCCTAAAGGTTCGGTTTCGCTATCAGACATTGCAATAAAGCGGATTTGATTCCAACTATCTTTACTTGGCGCGGTTTTGAAAGTTGAATTGAAAACGCTCGACCCTTGAGTCACGGTATAGTGGTACGTTGTTCCTGGCTGCAAACCACGCAAATCCACAGCATGTTTGTAGTTATTATCACTTAGAAGCCAGGAACCCGGAGCCAGCCCGGAAATATTTTGGTTTTTCTCGGCTGTTGTGTAGGCAAGCACTGGCTCCAATGAAGGTTGAGTCTTAAAGGTGAGCGGCTGGCTCAAACCAGGTCCGGTTACCGTCAGTTGACCTGACACATCTTGCTCGGTAAACCAAGTAAAGTACACACCATCAGTAGATGGGTTCTGTAAATAGGGATTGACGCGGAACTCTGCTATAACTTCTTGAGGAGCCATGGTAACACTGAGTGCAGTTGAGACAATAGCAGCAATTAGAGCAGAAGTTGGCTGAAGCTTGTACGAGATGTGCATTGGTTGTGAGCCGTGATGAACATAGCGATCGTTTTTTGCTTGTGCATCTTACAACGAGAACGTGAAAGGGAGGTTAAATCTCTCATATCTGGCGTTTAACCTTAAGTAGTATTGCTATTTATTCTCAAAATGCTATTTATTCTCTCAAGAAACACAAGGCATGATCTTGTTGCGGGGTGCAAAAGGGAAGAGGATTGTGTTTCTTTCATTTTTTACTTGCGCTTGTAAGCGCTAGTCAGAGGCTTTCAAGAAACACATCCAACTAGCCGCGAAAATCGCCACTAGTGAAACATGAAAGATGCACATTGTTCTTCACTGACTGAGATCCTTAGTGTGTAGGGGTTATAAAATGTGCATCTTCATAACCTTTGCGTAATCCCACTAGCCCAGTTGGTAGGTAACAATGAATATAAATTAAAAAAGTTAATCTGATTCCTAAAAATAACGGAGAGAAAGTTTTATGTCTATCTGGGTATTAGTAGCGCTAATTTCTTACCTTTTGGGAGCCTTAATTCAGTGGACTGCACTCAAGCAGCAGTTTCAGGAACTCGACGACTATACTAATTTTCCCATAGTATGGGTCGCAAAAGTCGTCTTAGCAACTGGTTGTTTTTTGGAAGCTTTAGCTTGGCCATTCGAGCTACTGGACTCACCCACTGCAACTGAATAACCATCGCTACTGTTCCTGTAGAATAGTCCTGGCACAACTAGGAGCATCTAACGATGAAAGTGTGGGAAGTTCAATCTCGGGAAGGTCTTGATGCGTTGACATTGGTTGATAGACCGGAACCCCAGCCTCAGGCGGGACAGATTCTTCTCAAAATGCACGCAGCTTCACTGAATTATCGCGATTTGTTAACTGTTAAAGGAGCATATGGCTCTAAGCAAAAACTACCGCTTGTTCCCTTCTCTGACGGTGCGGGGGAAGTGGTTGCTGTTGGTGAGGGGGTAACTACAGTTAAAGTAGGCGACAAGGTTGCCAGCATTTTCATGCAAACTTGGATAGATGGGGAATTTTCAGCAGAAAAATCCCGGTCAGCATTGGGGGGTGCCATTGATGGTATCTTAGCTGAGTATGTTGTCCTGGACCAAAACGGCGTTGTTCGTTTTCCAGATCGCCTGTCTTATGAAGAAGCAGCAACTTTACCTTGTGCTGCAGTGACAGCTTGGAATGCGCTTGTTACAGATAGCAAGTTAAAAGCAGGCGATACAATTTTGATACAAGGAACTGGAGGAGTTTCAATATTTGCGCTTCAGTTTGCTAGAGCAATGGGGGTCAAAGTCATCGGTACTTCTAGCAGCGATCGGAAGTTAGAAAGGTTGCTAGAGTTAGGCGCATCAGAAGTTGTGAATTACAAGAGCGTACCAAACTGGGATGAAAGAGTTTGGGAACTCACAGGTAAAGTGGGAGTCGATCGCATTATTGAAGTGGGCGGTGCTGGAACTTTCAATAAATCCCTCCGTGCTGTACGTTATGGAGGACATATTAGTTTGATTGGGGTGCTTTCCGGGTTAAATGCTGATATCAGTACAGCTTTGATTTTACACAAAGGTATTTGCGTACAAGGCATTTATGTAGGCAGTCGCGAGATGTTTGAGGCGATGAATCGGGCTATCTCCCTACATAATATCCAACCGATAATTGACCGAGAGTTCCCCTTTGAACAAGCACGGGAAGCTTTGGCTTATATGGAAAGTGGAGCACATTTCGGCAAGATTGTCTTGCGAATATAAAAGATTTGCTGATTTGCTGAGTTTGTTGCAAATCGAAGTCATTATGAGTATGATTTAATAAGAGCAGTGAAAAACTGCAAGCGACTTCCTCAAGGTAATGGTAGGAATAAAACCAGCTATGGAAACTCTTGTTATCGGTGCGATCGCGAGTTTAGGTGCAGGACTTGCAACTGTTATCGGTGCCTTGCCGATTTTACTACCAATAAATTTTACACAAAGAGTTCAGGGAATCATGCTGGGGTTTGGAGGAGGAGTGATGTTAGCAGCAACATCATTTTCATTAATCCTACCTGGTACTGAATCTGCTATTGCTCAAGGTTATCCTCAAGCAGGTGCTGCTTTGATTATGGCGGCAGGTATTTTGCTGGGAGCAGTATTTTTACAATTAGCACATAAATTATTGCCCCACGAACATTTTTTTAAAGGACAAGAAAATGTTCGTAGGAGTAACCTCAAACGAATTTGGTTATTTATTGCTGCAATTACCATTCATAACTTTCCTGAAGGATTAGCAGTGGGAGTTAATTTTGGGAATAATAATATTAAAGATGGCATTCCCGTTGCTCTGGGGATTGGGTTGCAAAATATTCCAGAAGGTTTGGTAGTCGCGTTATCTTTAGTTGCTGAGAAATATTCAGCAGGTTATGCTTTATGGATTTCACTGCTGACAGGTTTAGTTGAACCAATTGGCGGTGCGATCGGTGCTGGTGTGGTCAGTGTGGCAAATTTTATCTTACCTTGGGCAATGGCATTTGCAGCAGGCGCAATGTTGTTTGTCATTAGTGATGAAATCATTCCTGAGTCTCATCGTAAAGGATTGGAGAAAGAAGGAACTATTGGCGTCATGCTGGGCTTTGTTATCATGATGTTTTTAGATATTGCGCTTGGGTAGATAGTGGTTAGTGGTTAGTGGTTAGTGGTTAGTACAAATGACAAATGACAAATGACAAATGACAAATGACAAATGACAAACTTACTTAAAAAGGATCGAAATTATGAATCTTCTGCGTTTTGAACACATAAATGTTTCTTGTAAAGATATCAATGCAACTCAAAAGTTCTATCAAACTTTATTTCCCGATTGGTATGTGCGTGCTGAAGGTGTATTTAATGGTAGACATTGGAAACATTTAGGTAATAATCAATTTTACCTAGCTCTTAATGATGAGGCTACTCAAGAGCGCGTACATATACCATACGAAAAGATTGGTATTAATCATGTTGGTTTTGTGATTCAAGATGGTGAAGCTATGAAAAATTTGCTTGATGAGGAAGGCATTGAATATTACACAATGACAGCACCTGAAACGAAACACAGAATTTATGTCAACGATCCAGATGGTAATGAAATTGAGTTAGTTGAATACTACCCTGAGTATGCGTTGAAGTAATTGGCTGATTTTTGCATGGGTTGCGAATCTAGTGGCGCACGTAGGATTTGCGGTGTTAACTTGGGCAAGATGATAGCGTTCTGTATTCATTGTTTTTGTGTTGATTGTGGATGGTAGGATGACAAACTTGTTAGCTGGTACAGAAGTTGAAGCACGCTCTTTGCGCTGGGAGGTGGTGAGTGCTACCCAACTGGGACAACAAACTCTTTACAGGTTGCGTTGCTTGGAAGGGGAACTCCGAGGTGCAGAATTTGATATTCTCCATCCTTTTGAATCTGTAGAGCCAGTGATTCGCGATTTGCGTCCGGATAAAGCTGCGCCTTTACCTAATTGGTTAGTTTACCATCAAGCGTTTCTCTTGGAGCAATCTTTGTCGGGGGATGCTCTCCTCGCCGTACAACCCGGTCGCTTGCGTGTAGAAGCGTATCAATTGGTTCCTGTATTAAGAGCAATTCGTATGAGTCGGGTACGGAAGAGGAGGAACTAGAAGAAATAGAAGAGGAGGAGGAAACGCCAAAGCGGGGTAAGAAAACGAAGGTGGAATGGATAGAAGAAATTCCACCGGGAAGGTTTTATTTACGGGTGGGTTTGGGAAGAAAAGCCAGTGGTTCCTATTACACTCCCCATTCTTTTGTTAGGTTTTTGGTGAAGGAAACTTTGGAACCGCCAATTAACGAACGCAGTCCCAAAGAAGACCCGAAACCGGGAGAAATATTAAAATTAAAAGTTTTAGATCCAGCCATGGGAAGCGGTCACTTTTTAGTGGAAGCTTGTCGTTTTTTGGGGGAGAAATTATATGAAGCTTGTCGGTTGTGTGATGAATTAGCTTTGGAAGCAGAACAACAAGCAGAAAATTCTGAAGATGTAGAAACGCGAAATTCTGCGTCTCAAAGAGCAAAAATATTCCGTCAACGGGTGATTGATTTACCCGACCCCAATGATAAATTAATGAAGTATTTACCTTCGGCTGCACCAGAAGGAGAAGAAACGGGGTTTTCTCAAGCAGAAGCGATCGCATTGTGTCGGCGTTTGGTTGCGGTACATTGTTTGTATGGGGTGGATAAAAATCCTTTAGCGGTGGAATTAGCGAAGTTATCTTTATGGTTGGAGTCCCACGCTGAGGGTTTACTTTGACTTTTTTAGACCACCGTTTGGTTTTGGGAGATTCATTGACGGGTGCGTTTTTTGAGCATTTGTTAAAGGAACCGGGAACGCAACATGACGTGCAAAAACTTCTCTGGCAAAAGGTGAATGAGAAATTTAGAGAAGCGATAAATGAAGCGTTGAAACACGTCCGCGATTTGGAAGCGACTATTGGAATTGATATTTCTGATATTACAGCAAAAGAAGCAGCAAAAAAAGATTGGATAGGGCGTTAGCACCGTTTAAGATTGTTGCGGCTGCTTGGTCTGGTGGGGTGATGTTGGGGAAGGATCATTGTGATGATGTTGCTTATGCTAATTTAGTGAGATTTGTTGGGGAGACGGGAGATTTACCGGAAGATTTAGCAGATGTGCAAAAGCATATAAATAATGTAGAGGAGTTGCATGAAACGTCTTTACAGAGAATGATTGCACGGGGTTTGGGGGTGGAAAGTGTTCCATCAACTCGTGAGGATTTATTGGGAGTTTTGAGTGGTAGGGAATGTGTACCAGCTTTGGCTTATGATTTGACTTTTGCTGAAGTGTTTTATCCGAGTGGGAGGTTGGATGATAGGCGGGGGTTTGATGCTGTTTTGGGTAATCCACCGTGGGAACAGCAAGAAGTTTCTGAACCCGAATTTTGGGCAGCATATGACTTACAAGCAATCGCAGCTACATCAACAAAAGAAAGAGATATTATTATAAACAATTTATCCAAATTCTATCCAGAAGGTCAAATAGCTTGGAATAAATATCAGCAACGCCTTTTAGGTGAATCAGCGATTTCAAAACAACTATATATATTTCAAATAATAGAAGTCAATGGTAAAAATACAGTTGGTAAGCCTGACGTATTTAAGCTTTTTTGTGAAAAAGTTATTCAAATTTTATCAACGATTGGGTATCTAGGTTTTGTTGTACCTTCGTCGTTTCATTCTAGTGAAGGTTGTACGGGAATACGCCGACTATTTTTAGAGAAAACAGCTTTTAAAATATGTTTTTCTTATGAAAATAGAAATAAACTATTTGAGATAGATAACAGACAAAAATTTGCTGTTATTGTAACTCAAAAAAGTCTTTTAGGAACTAGTAATTTTAAGGCTCGATTTTACTTGCGCGATGACAATTGGTTATTTGATGAGAAGAAAGATGTACTTATGTACTCTAGAGAATTTATCAAATCAACGAGTAAAATGTATTTAAACTTTGCAGAATGTAATTATTTGTCTGATATATCCACTTTATTAAAATGTTATGAAACATCTAAGCTCAATTTTAATGATTATTTAATTGCGTACAATCTCCGTTTAACTCAAGGATTTAGTGTAACTCGTGAAAATTATCTACTAACACCTATTGAGAAGAATCCTGGAGAACAAAGTCTTTTAGTTCATGAAGGTAAAACTTTCCATCAGTACCAAGATTCTTGGGAAACACCAATCCAATATTCGACATTAATCAAATATTTGATTGGAAAAGCACACTGGCTAGATAGTATTAGATTTTTCCGTTTAGCCTTCCGAAAGGTTGCAAGCTCAACTAATGAAAGAACAGCTTTATTTGCTATTTTACCTCCAGGATACGTATTTACTGAATCTGTTTGTTCAGAAACAATACCAAATCAACGTTCAAATTGTAAAGCACTCATCGCACTAGCAGTTCTCAATTCTTTTGAATTTGATTGGTTGGCAAGGCTTCGTATAGGTGTAAATGTGAATTTTTTCCTGCTCAAACCTTTACCACTACCGAACACCGTCAATATTGTAAATAACTTTTTAGCTCACTCCGCCCTCCGCCTAACCTGCAACCACACCGGATACGAACCCCTATGGCGAGAACAACTAGGCGAAACCTGGCGAGAAAGCCAACCCCCTTTCACCTTCCCAGTTCTCGCCTCAGAAGACGATCGCTGGTTAGTCCGTGCTGCTATAGATGCAGTAGTCGCCGACGCTTACGGACTCAAGCGCGAACAATACGCCCACATCCTCTCAACCTTCAGTCACAAAAGTTACCCCAAAGCACCACAACTGTGTCTCGCCTGCTTTGACGAACTGCAAACCATCGGACTCGAAGCATTTACAAAGAAATACGATCCTTACTGGAATATTCCCCTAAATGAAAACTTACCAAAACCCGTCATAGATTTACCCATCCCCAATCAAAATAAAGAAAATGCAGTTTCCACAGAAGACGGTAGCTTCCAACTCACAGCACCTCCAGAGGGGAAAACAAAGCGGAAAAGAAAAAAGTGATACCATATCCCCTGAATTAGCGATCGCAATTGCATCGTTACTTTGCGTCTTCGCGCCTTTGCGTGAGCTTTATTGAATGAACCGCACTCGACGCAAAAGACACGAACATAGAAAAGAAGAGTAGTCAGCGTAGGCGGACTTCGTTTGTGTAGCCGCGATTTCAATGTCAAGCTATTGAGCACTTATTAGGACAGGACGCTTCTCCCCTAGTTGTTACAACGGGTACGGGGAGTGGAAAAACGGAAACCTTTCTTTTACCAGTCATTCAAAATGCCATCGAGGATGCAGCCCAATTCCGAAGACAACCAGGGCTGACAGCTATTCTCGTCTACCCAATGAACGCCGTTGCCTAAAATCTTATCAAAATCAACGCTACCACGAACTACTCAATTGGCCTCAAGTTATCCCCGCCCTGGAACAACTTGCACAAACGCCCCCAACGCCACGTTCCTTAGAAACGGGTGATATTGACGATCCGCTTCCCTGGCTGGAAGCCTATGACGCAGGCGTGGGTTCCCCTCTAGAACTCAAGTTTCTCCAGCTATTTGAAAAACACGGATTTCATCCCCAAAAACAAATACCAGTACCAACAAATACGCCAATTTCCGTTGCTGATTTTGTTCTACCGGAACGGAGACTAGCAATATATATTGATGGAACTGCATTTCATAAAGGAGGAAATCGATTGCGGGATAAATTTATTCGCGATCGTTTGCGGAATGCCAATCCTCCTTGGCAAGTCGTTGAATTAAACGCTACAGATTTAGCTAGAGGTAAGGCATTAGTAGAAGAACTGAAAAGCAAATAACAGTCAGTGTGTTGCAAACAGGTTCTCAAGTTTGACGCATTGACTTGGATGAGCTAGGTTGCTCTGAAGAGCAACCAGTGGCAATTAGCTTGTGGATGCAGTACTACATAATGTCATGGTTTCAATTTCAGGTTGGGGAAATGGCTTGCTGAAGGAGAAGGCGATCGCAGTTGAACCATAAAGTCGCAAATGCTCGAGTCGCTCTTTCGCTTCAGCAACTGTAGGAGCGTGTCCTGCGGGAACCCACCATAATGCTAGGATGGGTTGCTCGGTTTTTTCAAACCAACGACGGCGATCGCGCATTATATTTGCATGAGCACCGCGATACACGTAGTTTGAAAGGGCTTCTAAGGATTTCCAAACGGTTAGAGTAATTAAAATTCGCTCATCGTCAAAAGCACGAATACTAGTAGCATCGTTTGCGCCTTCACTCCGCAAACGCCATACAAAACCCGGATCGGCATCTGCGATCGCATTAACACTTTCAATTTGTGCGACGAACTCCGCCAGTTCTGGAGAATTGAGTGGCGCACGTAAGGTAGCGGTGTTCACTTGAGCAAGATGATAGCGTTCTGTATTCATAGTTGTGGCATCCTTCTGTGATGATATCCAGAAATCTCTTTTCTAATACTTTTCATTTGTCAACTATCTAATGATATATTTTTTTTGTCAAGATACATACTTACGTATCTATCCAGAGACAGAGCGCATTGAAGACAGACTAACATCACAGGTAGAAACTTGGCATCTGATAATTCTTCATTTTTGTTTTTAATACTTCATATTGAAGTACCCAACTCAAAACGTGACCATTCATACAACAAGGCAGTTGGGAAATGTTCTATGTTAACTAAACCCTTTACTTTTGTACGAACAGCGGGTCTATCCGCTAAAGAAACATCAGAGCGGCGGAAATTACCTGCTTTTTCACTGCCATGAAACTCAATAACTGCAATGGCATCAGGTTGAACATACGCATATCAACCCCACGAGTAACTTCCTCCGCCCTGGTGATTTATTTGTGCAATTCTCTTTTCTTTCCTCTGCGTCCTGGTGCGACTCTGCGGTTCCTCAAAAATTTGTAAATATATAATGTATGTCGAGTTTTAACCTGTTATCGTGCTTTCATCTGAACTGTCTACAATTAACGCTCTCAAACAACCAACAAGTTCTGCATGGGTAGAACTTGCAGTTGCCAATCTAGACACCATTCTCCTAGATCATTCCCAATGCGAACGAAAAGCAGCCGGAGTCGCCTTGAACATGATATTTCGCTATCCCTCCAATGCCAAAATGGTGAGAGAGCTCACCAAAATAGCCCGTGAAGAACTAGAACATTTTGAACTCGTCAATCAATGGCTGGAAAAACGGGGTATTCCTCTGCGTCCATTGCAGCCACCGCCCTATGGTGCGGGTTTAAAATCGCAAATTCGCTCAAAAGAACCAGAGAGGTTTTTAGACTCTCTGCTCATCAGTGGTTTAATTGAAGCCCGCAGTCACGAACGCTTGGGATTGCTGGCAATTCACTGCTCTGAACCGGACTTAGCCAAATTTTACCGCAGCCTCATGGCATCTGAAGCTCGTCATTATGGCACTTACTGGGTTCTTGCGGATACTTACTTCGAGCGCAAACTTGTCAGACAAAGACTAGATGAACTCGCATTCGTGGAAAGTGAATTATTGGCGACTTTACACCCAGAACCGCGAATTCATAGTTAATACTATTTTGGATTTTAGATTTTAGATTTTGGATTGAGAAAGTCATGTCTGGAGTTGATTTTGGCTATCTATTTGTCCCATTCTTTGTTCATATTAGTATACGAGGAGATTTCTAGTAGAGGTAATGAAAAATTACTATCAAGATTTTTTAATTCGTCACTGGGAGGAGAGCGATCGCACCTCGGCTGCAAATATTATCAGTTCTGTACTCGTAGAATACGGTTTGGGTTGGGAACCAAATGGAGCAGATCGAGATGTGCTGCAAGTAGAAGAGTGTTATCTAGCAGTTGGGGGAGAGTTTTGGGTTGTCGAATATCAAAACCAACTGGTAGGAACTGCTGCTTATTACCCTATTAATCGAGGGGAAAAAGCTGTAGAAATTCGTAAGATGTATCTTTTACCTAAGGTTAGGGGTTTTGGACTGGGGAAACATTTATTACAACAGTTAGAGGCTGCAATTGTTTCTCGAGGCTTTCAAGAAATATGGATTGAAACTGCTAGTGTTTTAGTGGAGGCAGTTCAACTTTATGAAAATAATGGGTATGAAGAAGCATCAGGTGTAGAAACAGCCCGTTGCGATCGGGTGTATGTTAAGAAAGTTTATGGTTAGTTGTTAGTTGTTATTTTAAAGGAGAGGTAAGAGAATTTGAAATTCTGTACCTTTGCCAAGTTCAGAATGCAAATTTAACTCACCACCATGTCTTGCTTTAACAATGCGATAACTGACTGATAAATTGGTTTCTTTATCAGCACGTTTTGCTATGGAAAAAGAATCAGTAATTTGCTGTTGCAATTCTTGAGACATTCCCGGACCATTATCAGCAATATGAATTGATACCCAACGAGAGTCTGGTGTATCTGGTGAATTAACTTTTCTTGAAATGACTTGAGTCGTAATTTCAATTTTTGGCTTTTGCTCGGTGACCACAGTTTCTAAATGCATTTGCTGTCTCACTGCTTCATTAAGTAGTGTATCTACGGCTTGGCTCAAAATATTCATAAAAACCTGATTTAATTGTCCAATAAAGCAAGAGACTGGTGGGAGATGACCGTAATTTTTAACTATTTCAATTTCTCCAGTAATTCTGCTATTAATTAATAATATAATGCTGTCTATATTGGCATGTATATCTGCGGGTTTTGGATAGACTTCATCAATATGACAAAAATTCTGCAATCCAGTCACCAACTTTTTTAATCTTTCGGCTCCAGCACGGATACTGGCGATCGCTCTTGATAAATCTCGTTGTAAAAAATCTAATTCAATTTCTTGCTTAAGCTGATTTGTTTCTTCAGACAGAGGAAAATTTTCTTTTTCATAGGCTGCAACCAACTTCATTAAGTCTTGGCTGTAGTTATCAACGTGAGCTAAGTTACCCCAAATAAAATTTAAAGGGTCTAGAATTTCGTGCGCCACCCCATCTACTAAACGACCTAAATTTGCCATTTTATCATTTTGCACCATCAGAGCTTGACTGCGCTCATACCGCACTTGAGTTTCTATTCCCCGAATTTGCCAAGAGGCAATATTTAATTCTTGTATATCCAATAGCCTGTAGAGATCGGGCGCTGTATGTACAACTATAGGTTCTCCCAAGAGTTCAGTAGAACGTCTTAATGCAAGTTGTATCGCTGCTAAGATTGGGGTAGTCTCTGGAAGTAATAAAACTTCTGTGCGAGCATAACTGTAAAGAACACTCAGTGGTTGCTGAAGAAATAACTCCTTTCCGTATGGGCGAATTAGAAATTCCAGCAGTCGCCGCCGTGAAATCATTCCCATATACTTTCCCTCCTCTACTAAAATAACTCCCGGTAGAAGAGGATATTTATCGAAATATATAGCAACTTCAGTACCAGTGCAATTTGTCTCCACACAAAAGTTGTATGCTGGTAGTTCTCTAAGGGTTGACTCTAAACCTAAGTCACTATTACTGCTACCAGATAAAAATGGTGGTGATATTTGCGAACTGGATTCTTCTGACACTAGAAACCCCGAACGGAAAGATAGGTTAAACATTAAAACATAATTCTTTGTTTATGTCAATTGTAAATATAATATTTGTAATGTTTCTACAATAAGGTATTAAATCCTATTTTCAATTCAGCCACCAACCACTAACCAATAGGTAGAAAAATCTGAAACTCAGTACCTATATCTGGTTGGGATGTAACTAGTAGTTGTCCGCCATGCTTTTGAGTGATAATTTGATAACTAATTGCTAAGCCCAAGCCAGTGCCTTTGCCTCTTGGCTTTGTAGTAAAAAATGGTTCAAAAATTTTTGTCTGAATTTCTAATGGTATACCTACACCATTATCAGCTATTTTAACAGCTACAGTTTCTGAGCTTTTTTCTTCTATCAATTCTGTGGAAATTTCAATACAAGGATGCCAATCTTTTGGGTTGGTTTTGCTTTTCTCTAGCAAGGCATCAATGCCATTACTTAACAAATTCATAAAAACTTGGCTGAGTTGTCCTGAATAACATTTAATAAGCGGTAAATCTTGATAACTTTTAAGAACGTTAATACCTAACTTGAGTTGGTTTTTCAAAATCAGCAGCGTACTATCAATGCAATCGTGTATATTAGCTAGTTGAGGCGTACTTTCATCTAAATGAGAAAAACTATGCAAACTTCCTACTAGTTGTGTTAATCTTTCTGAACTTGCAAAAAGACTGGCTAAAAGTTCTGGCAAGTCTTCTTTTAAAAAATCTAAGTCTATTTTCTCTTTTATTTCCTGTATCGCATCAGATGGATTTCCATATTGTTCGTAAAACGATACTAATTGAATTAAATTTTTATAGTAATTGGATAAAAATGGCAAATTCCCTCCTATACAGTTAATAGGATTTCTAATTTCATGTGCAATTCCAGCAACCATCCTTCCCAAACTTGCCATTTTTTCTGTTTGTAATAATATGGTTTCAGTTTGTTCTTGCAAAATTTTTGCGGTCAATTCATGAATGAACGATTGAGCAACTAGTAATTCATGTACATCTAATAAACGGTATTGTTGAGGGGCTATTTCAACTACAAGAGCATCGTATAACAATTCGGGCTTGCGTTTGAGAGCCATCTGTGCTGCTGCTACGATTAACGTTTCACCAGGTAAGATAGAAATGTTTGATGGAAGAAACTGATAAAGTGTTTTTATTGGACGATTGCCAAATATATCAAGCCCAAATGGGCGACTCATACACTCTAAAAATTGCTGTCTTGAAATGACACCTACCAACTCACCATTTTCTTGGAGGATAACTGCTGGTACCAGTGGATTTGCTTTAAATTGCTCTGCTAACTCGCAACCCAAGCCAGAAATTTCAAATTGAAAATTCCACAAAGGCAATTCTCGTATTGTAGATTCTACATGAAAACTTTTGCTACAAGCCATCAACGGATTTTGGGTTGATAAGCCCATGCATGGATTAGCTACCATAAATTGAATAAATAATGGTAAAAAGTAAGTGTTTTTTGGCGTAGCGATTTAAGAGTAAAGGTTCTTGTTCAAACCTACTCACAAGCGTTGTAACACCTATTACTTTAATCCAGTCTTATTCAAAAGAAGTTAAAAACAATCAAAGTTGGATAAATTATTATTAAATTTATGGCTTTATAATCTTTAAATTAAACCTTTCTACGTAAGTAGTTATCTTGAACTGTGGACATCAAGAGGCAAGAAGGTTCCTATGTTTACTGTAAAACCAAATATCACTGCTTTAGAGTTTAGTCATCGGGAGCTTCAACCATCTCTATAAGGGTATTAAGAAATTCCCATGCATCTTCTGTTGTTGTAGTCGCTGCCAGTGATGGCGATTCCAAGGGGAATTCATCAATCGTGGGCGCTTCGTCGATCGCGACTACAACTCTATAATTTCCTGGAGGCATATCATAGGGTAACTGTACCGTAAGTTTGCCGTCAGGACTAACGTTGGCAATTGTTTCAATGCTTCTCATTGATTTATCTTACATTTTTTTTAGAATTAAGACCACGAGTTCATGTGAATTAGTTAGTGGTTAGTTGTTGGTTGTTAGTTGCCTGAAGGAAGAACTTTAATGAATTGGTTCCATTTTGGTCTTGAAGTTTTATAGGTTTTGCAGTAAGTAATTATACATATATCTTTTGGGAGAAGTTGCCAAAAGCAGTTATTGCTTTCAGTTGAGGGTAGCGAACGCTGTTTTCTTTATGTTTAGGAACTGTAAATTCTCTATAAAAATTTTTGGAAGATAATATAACATCAAGGAAAATTACTGGACTTATGAGAATAAGTCATCAGAACTATATTACTTATGGAGGTAGCGATCGAGAATCGGAACCATTTATTGAACTTAACAATCATCTAGAAGTACTGTTGTTTCTAGTAGATGAAGCTAAGTAAAAATTCTTATGCTAAAATATATACCGCTTACGGTTTACGCAATCAAGGTTATTAAACAGGTAATAACAGTATAGTTAGCACTTAACTCTCTTGTTTTTTCGGTCTGTTTTTTGTCAACAACCACCTATCAGCTCTTCTGAACGCTAGAATGACTTTTCACACCCCTAGAACTGAACACCGCTTTGATAAGCGACACCCATGAATCAATTGAACAATGGTTTCACTCTATTTCTTAGTCTGCTAGTCGAGGCGATCCCTTTTTTGTTACTGGGAGTTTTGTTCTCCAGTTTGTTGCTGTTTTTTGTAGATGAGCGCAAGTTGGCGGAGAAAATGCCTAAAAATCCAGTACTGGGCGCTTTATTTGGCAGCTTAGTGGGATTTCTGTTCCCTGTTTGTGAGTGTGGCAATGTACCAGTGGCGCGGCGATTGCTGATGCAGGGAGTCCCTACACCAGTGGCAATTGGTTTTTTGCTAGCAGCACCAACTATTAACCCTGTCGTTATATGGGCAACTTGGACTGCATTCCGAGATCAACCAGAAATAGTGGTGTTAAGAGTTTTATTCTCCTTGTTAATTGCAGTTATTGTTGGGACAGTCTTTAGTGTTCAAAAAGATCTGACTCCGATAGTCCAACCTTCAATAGCTCGTTATCTAAAGTTTAATCCACCAAAATCCTCTAAATCCAAAAAAAGCACAAAAGACAAAAAGAATAACTTATTGCAGCAGGGAGTGGGAGTTCCCACTGTATTACAATCTGGAACTTATGTGTTGGGAGGGCAGGCAGGACAAACTATACGGATGGATGCAACTGCTTTGCAAGCATCTATGGCTGCTTCCGCTCCGAGTAAACCCCTGATGGATAAGTTGCGGTTGTTGGTAGACAATTGCATACAGGAACTACGTGAACTTGGGGCGGTTTTAGTAATGGGAAGTGCCATTGCAGCTGCAGTTCAAGTCCTTGCACCCCGCGATCTGATTATTAGCTTGGGTTCGGGTCCGATTAGCTCAATTACTGCCATGCTCATACTGGCTGGAGTCGTATCGATTTGTTCAACTGTTGATTCATTTTTTGCCTTGTCTTTTGCCTCAACTTTTACCAGTGGTTCCTTAGTGGCTTTTCTAGTATTTGGACCAATGATTGATATTAAAGGTATTGGTTTAATGTTATCAGTCTTTAAACCCAAGGCTGTCCTATACTTATTTGCTCTTGCAGCACAACTCACATTTTTATTCACCCTTTTTGTTAACTTACACGTCTTTTAAAAAATTGTCATTGGTCATTAGTCATTAGTCATTTGTCCTTTGTCCTTTGTCCTTTGTCCTTTGTCATTGGTAAATGACTAATGACACTTGACACTTGACCAATGACTAATGACCAATGACACTTGACACTTGACACTTGACACTTGACCAATGGCTTCCCAAAATCAAAAAGCAAAAATCAAAAATACACTACTACCCTGGTTGGATGTTTTAGCGCTGACAGCCTGGGGCGTTTTAATTCTAAAATATTGGTTGACTAACAAGCTCGTCTTATTAATTCACCCTGATTACTTTTGGTTGGCAGTAACAGGTGCCATAGGACTGCTGGTTCTTAGTTTCTTAAAAGCGGGGCAACTTTTACAACGACCACGAGGTCAAGTGACTCCCGATATGCAACACTTTACTGTCTTTCCGCCTGGATTTGGTAGTATCTTACTGTTGATTGTAGCGATTCTGGGATTAGTCATAACACCGCGTGTCTTTGCCAGTCAAACAGCACTTCAAAGAGGTGTGACAGATTTCGTAGGAACATCACGCGTCAAACCTCAAGAGTTCCGTGCTTCTGTGCGTTCGGAGGAACGAACTTTAGTAGATTGGGTACGCACGCTTAATGTTTATCCAGAACCCGATGCCTATACGGGACAAAGAGCCAAAGTACAGGGGTTTGTTATTCATCCACCGGAACTTGGAAAAGAATATTTGTTTATAGCACGATTTGTGCTCACTTGCTGTGCTGCAGATGCTTATCCTATAGGATTACCTGTAAAATTGAAAGAACCTCGCGATAAGTATCCACCCGATACTTGGTTGGAAATTGAAGGGCAAATGGTAACCGAAACCATACAAGATAAGCGTCAACTTACCATCGCCGCCTCCTCTTTAAGAAAAATCTCTCAACCCAAAAATCCTTATAGTTATTAAGGTTAGTGGTTAGTGGTTAGTAGTTAGTGGTTAGTGGTTAGTGGTTAGTGGTTAGTGGTTAGTGGTTAGTGGTTAGTGGTTAATAGTTAGTAATTAAGAACAACTAACACCTAACAACTAACACCTAACCACTAACAACTAACACCTAACAACTAACACCTAACACCTAACAACTAACAACTAACCACTAACAACTAACAACTAACAACTAACCACTAACAACTAACACCTAACAACTAACAACTAACCACTAACAACTAACAACTAACAACTAACCACTAATCAATGACTACCAAAGCTTTTTTCCATCCTATAGATCGTGTTGCGATCGCGTTCTTGCTGATCCTTAGCTTGTTGACAGGGCTGTTGATCTTACAAGGTGATGCGGTTAAACCCAGCGTCAGGCATTTTAGTTGGGAAAATCAAAAAATTGGCGCAGATGATTCTTCTTTTGCTCTCACTTTTAGTCGTCCCATGGATACAAAAACTGTTGAGGAAAATTTGAAGATCGATCCACCTTTAGCAGGTAAAGTCAGTTGGGCGGGGCGGCGAATGGTATACACGTTGCTTACACCAGCACCTTATGGAACTAACTATAATGTCAAGTTACAAGGTGCAAGAGATAAGTTTTCGGCAAAAGAAGGGAAAAATAGGCTGATACAACCTTTTACAGGTAGTTTTCGCACTCGAGATCGGGTTATCCTTTATATAGGAGCTGATAAAGAAGATAAAGGGCGGTTAGTTCTTTACAACTTAACTCAAGAGCAAAAAAAAGTTCTGACTCCTAAAGATTTAGTTGTGATGGACTATAAGCCGTTCCCAAATGGAGAAAAAATTTTATTTTCAGCTCGCTCTGCTAGTACTCAAGATTTAACCTCGTCTCAACTATACACTGTAACTACAGGTATTTCTGCAAGTTCCAATAAAAAGCCAGAACTCCCTAGTAAAATCGATCTGATTTTAGATAACAAAGAATATCAAAATTTGAAATTTGACTTATCTCCAGACGGTCAAACTATTGTTGTCCAACGAGGTAAAAAAGATGACCCTGGTGACTTTGGGTTGTGGTTTCTACCTGCAAACCACAAAAATGATAGTGAGAATTCTGACGAACCAGTTCTGAAACGCTTGCAAAGTCAACCTGTAGGAGACTTTGTGATTACACCAGATAGTAAAGCTGTGGCAGTTGCACAAGGTCAGGGTGCGGCAATATTACGGTTACAATCTGATGCTAGCAAACCCCTAGATTATTTACCCCAGTTTGGTCTAGTGCAAGCCTTTTCTAAGGATGGTTCTCAAGCAGCAATGGTTAAGTTTAATACGGACTACACAAAAGAGCTGTTTTTGGTGACTAACCAAGGCATCCAGAAACAATTACTACGCATTCCGGGATCGATTCTCAGCTGCCAGTTTGATACTGCTTCACCTACTCTGTATTGTTTGCTCACACAACTACTACCAGGCGGTTTGTATCAGGAGCAACCATACTTAGTCGCGCTCGATCTGAAAAGCGGGCAACAGAAACCTCTGATGATACTTCCTGCAGAACAACGGAACGTAGAAATGAGTTTAGCACCTGACGGTTTGGGATTGCTGTTTGACCAAATCGTGCCACAATCAACTGTTACGGGGTCCTCGCTTGCAAATCTACTAACGACTGATGACGGTCAAGCAATATCTACTAGCAGTTTGTGGCTGATGCCTTTGCTGCCGATCTCCGATCCCTCAGCATCTGCTGATATCAAGCCAGAACAGCTTCCTCTAGTGGGTTTTCATCCCCGTTGGTTGCCATAAACTTTCACGTGACTCTTGCCGAATCAAACCAGCCATTGCAGCTTCTTGTAAACTCATAAAAGCGTTTAAATCTTCCATGTCATATTTTGTTCTTAACAGTTGCCGTAGTTGTTCTTCTGTCGCAACACTAAGAAAACCAGTCATCATAACTTGTCTAACCAGATCGCGAATCAATATCATACACATACCAATGGAGATTGAAAACAACCATGCCCAGAGCCGATGCGTTGCTCTAAGTATTTCTCATGAGCAGACGGGCTGTTTTACGAAAATTTTAACGAATCTTTATAGAATTTGCACGAACAATTTTTATTTCTACAAATTTTAACTTGAAGAAGGCAGACAGCAGTAGGTTGGGTTGAGGAACGAAACCCAACACTCACAGACATTTGTTGGGTTACTCTGCTGAAGGACATCCTCACGCTTCAAACCAGGGAACCTATGCCCCCGACCCTCTACCTTCTTAAAAAAGACTCTAAAACTTTACTTCACCAATTGCTGCCTGAAAAAATATCTAAACTGAAATATTTTTTCTCTCACTCTCTGTAAAAAATTGACTCTCACTTTAGGTTCATCATTCAAGTAACTGGGTAAAGAATCAGCTATTTTTTCAATCAAGCTCGCTAAGAGCAAAACACCTTCTTCATTGCTGAGACTGGGGTCTAAGTGTTGTTTAACCGCTAAAGTATACTTATTAAACGCGTTCATTAAAACACTGTAGTTCTCTGAAGACTGAAACAATAAATTCTGGAATTCTTGGTTAAAATTGTCAACTTTCTCATTTTCTAAGGAGATGTATATATCATCTAATTCAGTTTTCATACTGTAATTTTTACCTACTCCAAAAAAAGGCTCTTTAAAAAAAATTAGATGTCAAACAGAAAACACAAAGTTAGCTTGTTTTTTCCAAGTTACTATTTTTGATTTGAGATTGATAACCCCTGGTCAATTTCTACCACCTTAGAGTGAGGATTATCAAGTTAATTGCTGAACTTTGCTAAGACTTTACAATAACTGTAAGGCGCAATATCGGAAAGGCTTGATTTAACTATTGTCATTATCCATGGGCTGTTCTCTTACCTATACTCTTTCTTTACAAAAAATTTATATTTTCTCCATATATTTATCTTAGTTAACAAGTAAAAACCCTGTTTGACAAAAGTGTTTGACCACACAGGGTTTTAAATTGATTGTTGTTGCAGCATTTAATGAGTTATCGGTAAAATACAGAATCATTACGCAAAATTTCTGAGACTTCTACAAAACTTTACAAACTTATCTTTAAGAAAACTCTTATCTCAGAGCTTATTGACATCACGAGCAATTTTTGCACTGCAATGTGGGATGCTCCCAGCTTAGAGCATATACCACCTGTGGATTTGGATTAAAGCGCTGATGGGTCAATGTGCAACTTTTAAGCTCGAAAAATTTATGGATTAAAGCGTTGATGGGTCAATGCCCATTTCTCGTAACTTCTCTGCCATGCGTTCAGCTTTTTGCCGTTCCTGCTCTGCACGTTGGCGCTCCTGTTCTGCACGTTGGTACTCTTGGTCTGCTGCTTCCTCTGGAGATAGTAATAACTGTCCTTCATCTGTCAAAAAGCGCGGGTGGCTTCCGGTTATGTGGTATTTGTGAAAAACTTTATACCACACGTTTCGGTATGTTCCTACTGCCGCCATCTCAGGATAGGAACGTTTATCTGGAACTTGGAATTGCGATCGCACTCAATCGTCCTACGCTGTTACTACGTCATGCAAGTAATAAAGAAGGTGATTTAGAGTTGCCAAAGTGTTTGCAGTGTCTCAGGGAACAAATTTTAGAGTTTAGTGGTAAACACAGCCTCAAAAAAGTTTTGCGGGAACAATTGCCAAAATGGATAAACATAATACCCGAGCAAGCTTGGTTGCATCGCCACTGCATTTTTGGAGGAACAGTTTGTGAATATCGTGAAGTACATCCACTTGCTCTAGCCAAGTAGTGGCAATTGTAGCATATGCTACCCGTGGATTTGGATTAAAGGGTAGAACTCAAATACATCCAATAATTCGATGAAATGTTGGGTTTCGTTCCTCAACCCAACCTACAAATGTCCAAGCACAATTGTCTGAAATGGTCGCCCCGTTGTTCAAAATTGGCGTATTGGTCGAAACTCGCACAAGCGGGAGATAAGAGTACGACTGGTGCTTGATACTGTTTTGCTAATTCTGCGGATCTAGAAACAGCTCTATCCATTGTTTGTACAATCTCGTAGCTATAGTACCCTTCTTGTTGCAAACGTTGGGCAAATGCAGGTGCGGCATTACCAATCAGTAATACGAAGGCTGCTTTGGCTTTGATTTTTGCTAAAAAACCTGTATCATCACCAGCTTTAGCTTCTCCACCAGCAATTAAGATGAGTGGGCTTTTTACGGAGGCTAAACCCACTTCAGCCGCATCATAGTTGGTTGCTTTGCTGTCGTTGATAAAATCAATGCCTTCCCAAGTACAAATATGTTCGAGACGATGGGTAACGCCAGGAAATTCTCGGACAGCTCGAGCGATCGCATCTTTATCTATTCCCGCTAATCTTGCTGCTGCAACTGACATTAACAAATTTTGTAGGTTGTGTTCTCCTACCATTCGCAACGTTGATGCTTCTACGATGCGTTCATCTTCTGAAGACGCACCACCTTTTGTCTCTAAAACCCAACCACCTTCAATGTAGTAACCTTTGGAGTTTAATAAACTATCTTTCCCCGCGATACTTGTCCAGTAGGCGCTCGACCAATATTTTTGTCCCACTTGTCTCAAGTACGGATCGTCACCATTAAACACTTGCAACTGAGATTGCTGTAGCAAATGGGCTTTTATATTGTAGTAGTTTTCTAAAGTTTTATGGCGACTGAGGTGATCTGGCGTAAAAGTTGTCCAAATACCAATTCTAGGTGCAACTGAAGGCGATGATTCTATTTGGTAACTGCTGAGTTCCGCTATCACCCAATCTATTTGATTTTGGATTTTGGATTTTGGATTTTGGATTTTGGATTTTGGATTTTGGATTTTGGATTTTGGATTTTGGATTGGGGTTTCTCCCCCACTCTCCCCCTCTCCTTGTCCGCCATTCCTCTCAAGAGATAATGCAACTTCACATGCTGCGTAGCCAATGTTACCACAAGCGGGAGCATTTAAGCCTGCTGTTTGAAAAATTGCAGCAATTAAGGATGTTGTTGTTGTTTTACCGTTAGTACCAGTGACTCCAACCCAGGGAATCGATCGCAAGTGTCTCCAAGCAAGTTCCATTTCGCCAATGGTTTCTATCCCCATTTCTCGGGCACTCAGTAATGGAGGTATATCCCAAGGCACGCCGGGACTGACAACGATTAACTGGGGTAAATCTGATGGATCGAGTTCTAGAGAATAGCCCAGTTTCACTGCGATTTGTTCTGCGGCAAGTTCTTGTTGTTGTTGGAGAAGGTCGGGGGAAGTATTGCGATCGCCTAGCTCTACCTCCCAACCCTCCCTTTTCAACAATCTCGCCGCAGCAACACCGGACTTTCCTAATCCAATTACATGAGCTCTTGGCATAGACTGTGGCAGGTATCCCTGGTCAAGCTCTCATATACTAACTTTAATTGGCAATCTTTACACAACTTTTTTATAAAATTGTGCTACAAATTTTTGACAACAGAACCAAAGTCTGCTAATACACGAGCATGATTGCGGAGTAACCCCAGCAAATTTAACCGATTTTGTTTAATTTGGGGGTCGGGGTCCATAACCAATACGCTGTCGGGACCGTCAAAAAAGGTGCTGACTGTGGGAGCAATTTTCTCTATTGCCGTAACTAATTGCCTGTAATTTCGTGACTCTTTAGCGGCTTGCGTTTGGGGTACTAAATCTACAACGCTATTGTAGAATGCTTCTTCTGAAGGTTTTTGGAAAAGGGAAGTGCCAATTACAGTTGTTGGGTCTAGCTGTTGTGTATCCAAATCCCCCTGTGTTGCTAAACGAGCCGAACGGTTGACTGTTTCATAAATCTTATCTAACGTTCCATCATTCCGGATTTCTTTGAGGAATAAAGAGCGATCGCGAACATCCAATAAATCCTTCAATGACCGTTCCGCATATTCTGGGTCATTTTCCCCCAACACAGCATTCACTAGGTCATAATCAATTTGTTTCTCTTCTTGTAGTAACGTCCTAATCCGTTGCAAGAAGAACTCTTCTAAAACTGTCACTAACTGCTGTTTGTCTTTGTTATGTACCTTAACAAAATCCGCAGCAATCTGCTCTAGTAACTGTTGTAAATTAATTGGTAAGTTTGCCGCCCACGTAATATTAATAACAGCATTTGCTGCTCGTCGTAAGGCAAAGGGATCGGAAGAACCCGTAGGAATCATGCCCAATCCAAAGATACTGACTAAAGTATCAAGCCTGTCTGCCAAACCAACAATTTGACCTGTTAAAGTTTGGGGTAAAATATCATTTGCACCTCTAGGCAAATAATGTTCAAAAATAGCTGTTGCTACTTCTTCCGATTCTCCACTTGCCGCAGCATACTTTTGTCCCATAATTCCCTGTAATTCAGGAAATTCATAGACCATCTGAGTCACAAGGTCTGCTTTACAAAGTAAGGCAGCTTTGATAATCTTTTCTGTTTCGTGTTCCTTTAATTGGAGTTGTTCTGTAATTTTTTCGGCAATTTTAACAATCCGGTCTACTTTCGCACGTAAAGAACCTAAATCTTCTTGGAACGTGACTTTTTCCAATTGAGGCAAAAAGTTTTCTAATGGCTTTTCCAGATCCGAGTTGTAGAAAAATCGACCGTCATACAAGCGAGCGCGAATAACTCTTTCATTTCCGACAGCAATAATTTCTGCTTTTTCGGGATTTCCATTAGAAACCGTCACAAAATACGGCAATAATTCTTTAGTATCACTTGCCTTAAAGACAGGAAAATAGCGTTGGTGACTCACCATAACAGTGGTAATCACCTCAGTTGGCAAGTTCAAAAATTCAGATTCAAACTTACCAACAACAGATGAAGGAAATTCCACAAGATTTGTGACTTCCTCTAACAAATCTGGGTAAATTTCTGCATAGCCATCTAACTTTTGGGCTGATTCTTTGACTTGCTGTGTAATGGTATTTTTCCGTTCTTCAGTATCTACCACAACACAAGCAGAACGCAATACGTCAACGTAATCAGTGGCTTTTGTAACTGTCACTGGTTGCGGATGCAAAACGCGATGACCTTGTGAAATGCGATCGCTTGTTATTAACTTAGAACCATTCTCTAACTGAATCGGTAAAACTGTTTCATCTAACAAAGCGATTAACCAGCGAATGGGACGAGAGAACTTTTGATCTCCATCCCCCCAGCGCATCAACCGCTTACCCTCTAAACTCCAAATCCACTCCGGTACAAGCTCTGTTAAAATTTCTGTAATTGGGCGACCGGGAATAACTTTCTGTACGAAGACAAAATCCCCTTTATCTGTAGCACGAACTTCCAATGCATCAACTGCCACACCTTGTTTTTTGGCAAAACCTTGGGCTGCAGGTGTTGGTTTGCCATCTTTGAATGCAGCTTGGGCTGGTGGTCCTTTAATTTCTTCCTCTCTATCTGGTTGCTGAGATGGTAAACCTTTGATAAGAACAGCCAATCGGCGGGGAGTCCCGTAAACTTCCACAGCATCGTAAGAAAGGCTGTTGGTTGAGAGTGTTTTTGGAATGTGCGATCGCCATTGAGTCAAAGCATCACTTAGAAAACCCGCAGGTAGCTCTTCCGTACCAACTTCTAATAAAAACGCCTTCGTCCCTGTATTTTCAATACTTTCTGCCATTATTCTTACTTTGCTACACAAATAATTTGGTTTATCAGTATATCGCAATAAATATATGTATATTTTATTACTTTTGCGTTACACAATGATTATCCATTAAATATACTATCAGATCCCCTACCTCTTCAAGAATACTGTTAGCCCTCACCTCGTTCCCAGCGATCGCGTCTCCTCTCGTCCCCAGGCTCAGCCTGGGAATGCAGTCTAAGAGGCTCTGCCTCGCGTAGCACTGATACAGGAGGCGTAGGATGGACATCACTAGCTAGCCCTGTCAAGGTAACTGATAAAATTTTGATTCAGGTAGAATTCCTCATCTTTCTCCTCTGCGTACTCTGCGCCTGTGTGGTTAAATAAATGTCTATTTAACCGCAGAGTACGCAGAGTACGCAGAGGTAAGAGGTGAGAGGGCTATTGATTTCCTAAAGTTTTTATCCATCTAGACAGGGCGCATTTACAGCTGTCCCTACCTCAAATAAGTATTAATACTTAAAGCAAGAGTTAGGAATGAATGGCAGCAGTTTTGTATTAAAGAATGATTGCTGTTTTCAGTACGTTCATTTAGCTTTAATTTGCTCAAACAGTTATTTATGTCTGCCAACTACTACACTTACCACATTGACAATCAACCTCCGACAGAAGCGGCTGGCAAATTTCGTAGCGATCGCTTGACAGATAAAGTTAAAGAATTCATTAACATTATCCGTGATGCTCCCCGAAACGAACAATTTCAGGATTCGGAAAAAGTCAGGTCATTAGGAGAGGCTTTGTTTGATATCTTCTTCGATCTTGAACTTTTTCAGGATTTTATAGCTTTTTACCATCGAGTTGTTGAACAACAGCAAAGCATCATGCGGGTTGAACTGAAGATTAAGAGGAAGGTATACCAGAGATTGCAGCACTTCCTTGGGAATTTATGTGCGTCCCGAAAAGGTATAATGCGGGAAATATAGCGGTTCGCCACCGATCCCAAACTGATTTTCTTACGCCGTCCTCAAGCACCAAACGAGTCAAACACAACCCGTTCCCCTCGGGCAAAATGAAAAGCTGAGGATTGCATTAGTGATATCTAAGCCTTCGGGTGAAGGTAATGTCCAATCGTATCAAGTGCAAAAAACTTTGGAAGACGTGAGCGCTCGATTTAATAGAGATGGAACTAACGCATAAGCAAAAACAACAATTACGTGAGGCTTTAATTCATGCTTTCCCAAGTAAGGATGACTTGAAAATTATGCTAAGTGATGGGTTAGGATGGGATTTAGATCGAGTAGCTGGTGGAAACACTCTTGAAAAAATTGTATTTAATCTCTTGATATGGACTGAATCTAGAGGACAGCTAAAACAACTTTTAGAAGCTGCGATCGCAAGCAATCCATTTAATTATAAATTAAACAATCTGAAGAAATCTTATTTAAATCCTATTACACAAGATGAAATAAACAATTTGAAGTTGATTCTAGACCAGATAGATTTTTCTATAATTAAATCTTCTTTTCTGAAAATTCTACCAGATGGAGCAAGAGAAGACAATGTAGGATTAAATGAAGTGAAAAGCACAGATGATATTATAAAAAATTTGTGTGAAAATTATTCAAGCACTAGTAGTAATGTTCCAAGGATTATAAAGCTTGGAGAAGATATAATTAGTAATAGTGAGAATGACGAATCTAAAGAGTTAGTCTGTTGGTTAAATCAAGTTTCCTCAAGATTGGGAATAGAAATTTTCAATGTTCCGCCTCAGCAATTTAAATCCAGTTACCATTTATTATTCCTCGTCTATCCAGAAGGTGAATCCTTTCGCATAGAAACTGCGTATACTCAAGATGGAATTACGAAGGCTTTAGATTCTTTACAAGACACTAATAGCGCATCAGTCTCAGTTAATAGCCAATACAGGAAAGGTATTTTATGTCCCTCTTTTCAAGAAGTTCCTAAAGTATTAGATCGAATCATTAAAGAT
>NZ_WJFC01000033.1 GCF_009725235.1 Scytonema sp. UIC 10036 | reverse complement strand
AGCAACGTAATGATAAGGGTTTTAGACATTTAAAGACTCAGTTATGCTTCCAGACCCAGACAAATTTTGGGTCTAGTTACAAGTAAAATGCAAATTTTTGCACATTTTTTATATTATAAAAATTCTTGAGAATTTTTCTATTACTAAATTTCAACTGGACAAAACCCCACGATTAACTTATCCAACTCGTGGATTCCCGTGCGGTAGACGGGGCTAATGGACTCTATTTCTGAATAAGCGTAAGCTACTTTACCCAAGAAAGTCCTGATAGGTCTGCGAT
The DNA here is from genome assembly GCF_009725235.1 of Scytonema sp. UIC 10036. Next base: position 86,297 of record NZ_WJFC01000033.1, on the reverse strand, counting down.
CGCACGCTCCAAACCAGTAACAACCCGCGCCAAGCGATCGTAGTCAACTTTGTCGGGGGTATCTTCTTGGGTGTGGTAATAAGGATAACGAAAGGGTGCGGTGTCTGTAACCATCACTGCTGGATATCCCATCTGCCAAAATGACCATTGGTCTGACCAACCAACGCCAGGAATCTGATTGGGCAGAGCAGTACCTTGGGATGGAAATTGAGTATGGTGGCGGAAAGAGGCGATGACATTTTTAACCAAAGACCCAGAAGCAATGTTGCCCACAAAACTGATAAAGTTTCCTTGTAACGGGTAAATAGCACCAAGAGAAATGGGATATTTTTGACTACCGATTTTATCGGAGTAGTAACCCATTGTTTCTAAACTAAGCATGGCAACAACTTTTTCATTGCGCTGCTTGCAAGCTTTGGCATATACCAAACTGCCCATATTTTCTGTTTGGAAGAAGGGCGGTTCTTCATTGACAAACTCAACAAAACGCAGCGTGCGAGCAGGTTTTTTATCAGCAAACAGACGTGCCAGTTCCAGAGTGCTAGCAGCGCCTGTGCCATTGTCATTTGCTCCAGGGCTACCAAACACTGAATCATAATGACCGCCAACGATGACAACCTCATCTGCAAGTGAAGTTCCTGGAATTTCCACTTCTAAGTTGTAGTAGGTTTGGTTGTCGATGGTGTAGGGATGCCGTACTACCATTAACCCAGCATCTGTCAAGGAGGCATTCAGGAAATCAGCCGCAGCCATCAAACCAAAGTAGTACAAGTAGTTACGTTGTCCAATATCACCAGCTAGCTTGGATACATCCTGCTTGAGGGCATCGCGTAGTATGGTTTCTTTTTGCGTCAGCGGTGGTAACTCACCACTGAAACTTTCTCCTGGCATTTGAATCATTGTAAAGTAAGCCCAACTTATGAGAGTGCCTAGAACGATCGCTAAAACCGTTAGCCGAACCAGGGCGGCTCGTGAGAGTAGTTGAATTGCAAACCAATGGTTTCTCTTTGCCTTAGCCATTACATCAATATATTTTATCTCTAACAACCAATGAGCCTGTAAAGTATAGCCTAAATCTCGCATTGTTACGATAACGCATATGCGGTCAAATATATTACATTGCCCACTACGTTTGACGGCATCTAGGCTGGGATTAAGGGTGGACGTGGAGACAGTGGTACTTGCATTTATCAAAAAGAGCTTTGAACATCTCACCAAATTATAGTATTTAAGAGATGACGTTTCTGTTTTCTCTGAAGTCTCGGTTTTGGCAGATTGCTGGAGAATCTTAATTTCTTCTTTAATTTGACTCAATGAGAGATGGTTTGCGATCGCAATCTCAATCAACTCTTTTCTGTGGTCTTCATCCAATACCCGTGCTATGACCTTCGCTTTACTGGTTTCCAACTGACCAGAGCGTAAGACATCTAAAATTTCCGGGGGGAGATTGAGCAAAGGGAGGCGATTGCTAATAAAGGAGTCGAGTTTGATGTTGCCGAGAGTTGTGAGAACCTCTTGTACAACAGTAATTATCTCTTCACCAATAACGTTATTGGTGGAGAGTTTATCTCGAAGTTGGTTTTGAATGCGGTGCAACAGAGGGGATACATCCTTAACTGGGATTTTGAGCTTTGCAGATGTATAAAAGAAATAAAGTTTTAGACTCGCAGCGCCTATTCATTTTCTGACTAATTCCACTACAAAGATTGTACAAAGAAAATGATTAGCTGAACTGGAGAATAATTAGTTGAACTAGAGAATAATTAGCTGAACGAGAGCAGAGGTACGCGCTCGCGCTACAATATGACGGTTGTGTTTGCTACAGCCACAATCCACAAAGTTTTGCTGTAACACCAGTTCAAGTTTTTATTCTCCTAGCTCAAACTTATGTATGTAGAATAAAACTGCCGAGTCTAGGTAATTATTTTTGAGTGTGTCCTGAACTAGGGACGTAAAATTCGCGCTTTGGGAGCATCTTAAGTTCAGCTAACTATTCTCGTTGTACAAAGATGTCGATCGCTCTTACTGAGATTGGGGTTATTCTCTAAATAATCTCGCGCCCAATCGCAAGCGTGGGCGAGTAGCCCGTCTGACTCTAAGCCTAAATTCCACAAAATCAATCTTCCGGCGTTGTCACCAGAGGCTAGGGTATGACCGTCGGGGCTGAAATTGAGGCTCCACACGGAATCATCATGCCCAATGTATGTTTTTAATTCTTTGCCGTCAAGATTCCAGAGTTTTACGGTATGGTCTAAACTGGCGGTTGCAATTGTTTTGCCATCGGGGCTAAATTGAACTCGGAACACTCCAGCGTTATGCCCGGTGAGGGTTTTGAGGAGTTTACCTTCTGTTGTCCACAGTTTGACGGTTTTATCTTCGCTGGCGGTTGCAATTATTTTGCCGTCGGGACTGAAACTGATACTATGGACTCCATCAAGATGTCCTGTGAAAATTCTGATTAATTGACCTTTTGTTGTCCACAGTTTGGCAGTTGTGTCCCAACTGGCAGTGGCAAGAGTTTTGCCGTCGGGACTGAAACTGACACTGTTGACTGTATCGTCATGTGCCTTTATAGTACGCAATAATTTGCCATCAAAACTCCAGAGTTTGACGGTTTTATCTTTACTTGTAGTGGCAAAAGTCTGACCGTTGGGGCTAAAATTTACACTCCAAATCCAATCTTCATGTCCCTTGAAAGTGGTAATTTTCTCTCCTTTACGACTCCAAAGAGTGACAGTGCCATCAGAAGTTGTGGTCACCATTGTCTGTGCGGTTGGATGGAGGGCGATGCTCCTAGAGGGAGCCGCCCAAAGGGCGATCGCAGTAACCGGACTACCATTCCCTTTAAGGACAGTGAGTAATTGACCGGAACGAGCCCAAAGCTTGACAGTCCCGTCCCAACTGGCGGTAGCAATTGTCTTGCCATCACGGCTAAAACTCACACTATAAATTGCTACGTTATGGGCTGGAAGAACTATGAGTTCTTTACCAAGGATCTGCCAAAATTTGACGGTTTTGTCCTTACTGGCAGTGGCAAGCATCTGACCATCAGGGCTGAAATTGACGCGCCAGATCCAATTGTTGTGTCCGGTTAGGGTTTGGAGTTTCTCGCCGTTTTGGTTCCAGAGAATGACGGTTTTGTCAGCACTAGCCGTAGCAATCGTTTTACCATCAGGGCTAAAACTGACACTAATGACTGAATCTTTATGGTCGTCCAAGGTTTTAATTTCCTGACCGTTAAGATTCCAAAGTTTGACCGTACCATCGCTACTTGCAGTCGCAATCATCTGACCATCGGGGCTAAAATTAACGCTCCAAACCCAATCTTTATGTCCCTTTAGGGTTTGAAGTTTTTTTCCATCAAGGCTCCAGACTTTGGCAGTGCGATCGGCGCTGGCGGTAGCAATTGTTTTGCCATCCGGGCTAAACGTCACACAATAGACTGCTCCCTGATGCGCCTTAAAGGTTGCGATCTGTTTTCCTTCAGAAGTCCAAAGTTTAATATTCCCGATAAAATCCGCAGTTGCAATAATTTTACCATCTGGGCTGAAACTAACACTGTAAATTGCGTCTTTATCCTCTACAAGAGTCATAATGAGTTGACCCGAAGGCTTCCACAGTTTGACAGTCCCATCCCAACTTGCTGTGGCAATTGTTTGACCATCTGGGCTAAAACTGATATCGTGAATAAGTGCTTTATGCCCTTGAAGGGTTTGTCTTTGACTTCCATCTAAATTCCACAGTTTGACAGTTTTATCCTTACTGGCAGTGGCAATGATTTGACCATCCGGGCTGAAACTTACATCTATGACCTCATCTTCATGCCCTGACAATCGATTGCGCTCTTTGACTTTATATATAGCTTCAAGTAATAAAGCGCTCACTTCTTTCTGAAGATCGGCTTTTTCCCCAGAATAAAATGCTATGGGATCTAGAAAGCTATTGAGTTTTTTTGATGCCCTCAAACTTGCTATCAGCGCATCGAATTCTTGATTGGATGTCAACAGCGCTTCTGAAGTTGCATTGATAGCTTTGATTTCGTTCTTGATAGCATTCTGCTCGTGCCACCAAGATTCCACCGCTAAACCTAAGGCTGCCACCAAACCCATGGTGAGTCCTAAGGTCATCAGTCGCCGTCTGCGCTTGTGTTTGTTCTTCTCTCGCTTCCGCAGTTCCAGACTGTGTCTAATAAAACTTCTCTCTTGATTGCCCAATTCCGTAAAGCGTTGGGTATACCAATCTTCAGCGTCAGAAAGAGGTTTTCCTCTCAACAGTGCCCCTTCGTCAAAATTGCTACTCTCCCAAGTTCGCATTGTAACTCGCAACTGTTCTTGCCAGCAGCGAAAGTCCCTGTCCAGTTGCATCCACAAATTCAGTCGGTTCCAATTCCGGATGAGGACTTCATGGACAATTTCTACAGTTTCCGAGCCAGTTTTCTCATCGCGTCCCGTAACGACTAAACGAAATGATGCCAAACGGGTGACTAAATCCCAATTTTCTTCGCCCACTTCAACCCTTGTGGCAATCCGGCGGGTATCTGCGGTTCCTTCCCCTGGATGCACGAGTTGTACGAAAATTCGTTGCGTCCTTTCCTTTTCTTCAAAGTTGAGCTGGTTGTATGCTTCTTCTGCATAACAAGCCAATGCTGCTTCTACTCCCCCAATTTCGTTGTACGCAGTGTGTGTTAGTTTTGCATCAAGTTGTTTTGCCCAAAGTTGGGTGAGGGCAAACTCTAGTAAGGGTAAATTCCCCGGTTCTGCATTGACTGTGGAAAGAATGCGTTCTACAAGTCCTTCCTCGATTGTCACTCCCAGTAACGCTGCAGGTTTTTCTACTGCATCTTGCAGTTCGCTGTCCGTCATTGGACCTAGTTTTAAGTCGGCATACTGCAAGGCATCGCTTAAGGGACGGTAAGATAGGGCTTGTCCGAGAAAATCAGCTCTTAGGGTGATAACAAGAGTAAAATTGTGGCAGCGAGCGATCGCTTCTAACAATCTATCTAAAAAAGTTTTGCGCTCTTGTGGGTCTCTGCAAAGAGTGTAAAGTTCTTCAAACTGGTCAGCAACGAGCAACAAGCGCTTGTGAGGATTTTCTCGAATGATATCTTCCACCACATTCCGCAAAGCATCTTCAAATAACTGTAAGTGAGTGACAAGGTTTTGAATGGAGTTCAGACGATGAATGCGAGCTCTATTGGGTTCTGTCTGAGAAACAATTGCAGAGGCTAAAGAAAACAAGGGTCTTGAACTTGGTCGAAAGTCAATAATATGCCAGTTCCCTTCATCTCGCAAGCGTTTTACCAAACCAGCAAAAACGACACTCGATTTTCCACTACCGCTAGGACCGATGACAGCAACAAAGGATTGATTTTGTACCGCGTCTGCTAAGATGTCAGTAAAACTTTCCCGCCCAAAGAAGAATTGGGCATCTTTTTCCCGGAAGGCGAACAAACCGCGATAGGGACAGATGTTTGTGAAGCGACGCCCTAGATTGTCCCAAGTTGGCTGTGCTGTCGTAGGATTTTGGAAAATGACTGGTAGCCAAGACGCACAGGGATATTTATCTTCAAGACCGTGTAGTTTTAATCTTGCTTCTTTCTCTGCTTGGTATAAAGGTTTACCATCAAAAGCAAAAGCTGTGAGAAAATATTTTAAAAAGGTCTGTGCGACTTTATCTGGTACTGGTTCCCGCATAACAATGGTTTGGGGAATGTGGAGTGCTTCTAACTCATAGGCTAATCCCAAGCCATCGCAAGAATTGAAAATTGCCAGTTGCAGACCGTGAGTGACAGCATTTCTTAATGCATACTTGAGTTCTTCTATTGTTAAACTATCTGTTTGATTGATATAGATTCGACCGCTGTCGTTCTCGGTTTGACTGTGACCGGCAAAAAATAGGATATCCCAGTTTTGGTTCCACAACTGTTCGTTAATGTCTTGGCGTTGTGGTTCTATCAAAAAAGTCGTATCGGTATCTAATAATTCTTTTAAAAAGAGTTTATCTTTTTGAGTATCAATACCAGTACTGTTTCCCAATATTGCTAAAATTTTTACCTTGTCTCTATAAGTTGGTGCTTTGACTCTTGCCGTTTGTTGATATTCTGATGTACTTAACGCCATCTCAGCTTTAGGGTAATCTTCAATTAAATCCCATAAATGCCAAGGAATTTGATGCAACTGAGAACAAGATGTACGAATTAATATCCGTGCTTCAGCATTCGGGGATACATATTTTATCCAAGCCTCTCGTACAAGTCGAAAGGGATCGGCTAGCAACCAATTATTTAAAGATTTTTTTAGTTTTTGAGCGGCATCATTGCACTTTTCTACTTCATTTGTTGCGGAACTAACGTAGGTAACTTTTACTGCTTTGACTGCACGATTGGAGGTCCCTAAATTGCGATAGGTTGACTGCCATTTATGAACAGCCAGAGCTAATTTTGGTGCTTTTGGTAAATGACCTGTGAGTTCTCGAAAGGGTCGTTCATTTTCTTGACTAATTTCTAACGTTACTTGTACGCCATTTTCTAAATCCCCATCTAGCTTTAAAACGATTAACTTTTTCATGGGCTGCCAATCTACTTTAAGCCTGTTAATGATTTGTGTAGAAGTTGCGTTAAAAATATGACTTGTTTATGGGACAAGAAAGATAAGGGAGAGAGTTCAATGTATAAACGCGACTTAGTATAAATTCACAATGGGGATATTTTAAGAGTACATAGATGGTTGCAACCTTTCAGCAGGAGATACAGGGTTCAGTTTAAATGACAAAATTTTCTATAACGCTGACATCTCCCATGGTTATTTTTACGCTGAAGTTATCTCCAGGAGAAGCACTCAGTTGTAATTGAATTTTTTTATTATCATTTTTGGCTTTAGCTTCCATAATAGCGGTTTCTTCTTCATCTAAAACCATGACATGAAGTAAGGGGGGTAAGTATTCTTGACCGTTGTTTGGATGTAACTCTACAGTAATTTTTATTTCATTTTTGTTGTCTTGCTCCTGACTGACCTTAACAACTATTCCTACTGATGTACTGTTGGCTTGTATCCCAAAGTCAATCAATTTAGCCCTTTCTACAATGGTGCTAAATCCTTCTTTAGGGCTTCTAAATTGTAAAGCTGGTTCATTCTGGAAAATGGATTCAATGGGTTGCCAAACTGCTTCAAAAGAGTTTTCCAACCATTTTTGTAAATTCACAAATTTTTGGGTGGATGGTTTGGCTTTTTGTAGTTGTGTACATTCTTCTAGATACTCTAGCAAGTTTTCTAGAGGTTCTAAGCGATCTATAGGTAAATTATTCATTGATGTCTCTTTAACAAAGCCTAATAACTTGGCTTCTTGTAATGTTTCGCTGATTTGTACGGCTACATAGCCAATCCGGTCTGATGTAACTTCTGGCGGTATGCAGACAGTCTGGGAATTTTCTAACACGGGACGGCATTCCAATTTACCCAAATCTTTTATGCACAAATCAGCGACATCCATAAGAGTTTGCTGTACCGGATTCCAACTGTCACTAGTTTCCAGTTCCGTTTCAAATCCCATACATTCTAAGTAAAAATTCACAAAGGATACAGACAAGGTATTCAGCAATACCTGCTGACCTTTTTGGGGTGTGGCTTGCTGCTTTGACCATTTTTCTGCCAATCTCCGGGAGACTGGAGATATCAGACCAGTAAATGTTGAAAGAGTTGTCATACTACTCGTTTTTTTTGATTTTACAATACATAGCGATCGCACAATTCCTTGAATTCATGGCGAAACTTATCTAAACTCCTTTGATAAAAGTTGCTTAACGTTGGAATGGGAACGTTAAACTCTTCTGAAATGTCTTTCCAAGATAGACCCGACCATTTTTTGATCGCTATTTCTTGAAAGTTTACCCTGGGGTAGCTTTTGATACAGGTTTGTCGAAACACTCCTTGTGGATCTTTTTCGATATATCCTCTGATTTTTAAAAAATCACATGTACAATCCTCCTCGTTGTTTTGTGGTGCCAAATCTTCTAGGTTTTCTAGAAAAGAAGCTTCTACCTTGATTTCGTTGGTTTTCCCAACGACTTTGGAAACGGCTTCTTTAAAGAAACGCTTGCTGAGTAACATATTTGCCCAGGTTGTAAATTCAGCCCGTTCGGGATCGTATTTGTCTATATTTTTACAAATGTATAAGAATAGGTCTTGCACTGCCTCCTCGTATATATGTTGATACACTTGAGAAAATCTACCCTTGTATGGGTAGCAAAGTTTACGTGATTTATAAAGACCCTCGATTAGCTTTGATAACGCGACTCGTCTAGCTGTTGAATTTAGGGGGTGTTTTTGGGCTTCTAGGGCAAGTTGTTTAAATTCGGGCTCCTTCATGTAAAAAGCACTCCTATAAAAATTTTTCGCAAGACAAGCACGGCTTTTATCCAAATCAGCTGGTAAAAGTTACAAAACTTTACAATTAGGCGTTTGAGGGTTTTAAGGAGGGATTCCGGACAAGGAAGTGGAATAAGAGGTTTTAAGAAGCCACATCTTTACCAGAGGTGCTTCTTAAGTATATAGGTGTTGTAACAGCGCTCTTATGCAGGTCTGTCATAACACTGCTGTTATCGATCTTATTGGGAGCAAGTCTAGCGGTCTATGCACAAAAGTGTATTCTGAGATATCAAAATTGGTGTCTAAGCCAGCACAAATGGTTAGTGTGCTCCCTAGCAATTGTCTTTATTGTTGGTAGTAACGGATGTCGAACCGATAACTTTGTTGAAATTCGGTTTTACAGTTTCCTACACAAACACGACGTTATCAGGAGCAAAATCGATGTATAGGGATTCATGATGGTAAGTGCTAGGAATGCTAGTTACTTTTTTATGGCATAGTTTATGCTACAGCGACTGTGATGCAAATCACTTGCGGTGGAAACTTCGCGCCATTGCATTCCTCAGCGATCGCTTGCAGATTTATCGGATTATGAATTTTTGTAACAAAATTCAGGTCATTTGGATAAGTGAGGTTGCAAGCACCAGAGTCATAAGTAGAACACCTTTAAACCGCAGCTAAACTCCAGTAAGGAGCTTGAATGCAAAAGTCACTAGTAGAGTTCAAGAATAGTTCTCACGGGAGCATATTGCCTAGCTCCCCCAAAATTTTTAGCTTTCCATGTTGAAGACTGTAAAACAGCTAAGTGCATAAGTTAGCTGGATTGAGCCTATATAAAAATAAAACCGCAACAAAAACATTAAATAGGATTCCTATAGACACATTTTTTGGGGATACAAATATGAAGACCTACAAAATTATAACTTTAGGAGCATCGGGTTCAGGTAAGACGGTATTTTTGGCAAGTATGTTTAAAGCTCTGTCAACCCAAGGAGAGCATAGTTTCTACCTTGAAGTTGAGGATCGAGAAAAGCGAAAAAAGCTTAATGAAATTTATAGCAAGATAATTACTAAGGATGAGAGTTGGCCTAAAGGCACGAAATATAGTGAGGTGTCTGAGTGGACTTACATTTGCCGTGTTAAAACACCGACTCGTAACGACTATCCCGCATGTCAGTTTACCTACTTTGACTATGCTGGAGGTCGAGTGACGGATATAAATGAAGAAGACACCGAGTTTAAAAATTTAGTTAAACAAGCTGATACTATCTTAGGTCTTTTAGACGGTCAAAAAATCCTTGCTTGGATGAATGGTGATAATAGATTGGCAATCAATTCTTTTGACAATCAAGAATTACTATGTATTCTAAACTGGATGCAAAGTTGTACGGTGCCAATCCACTTTGTGATTAGTAAATGGGATCTGCTACAAGATAAATATTCTCTCAAACAGATACGCGATCGCCTTTTTAGTATTCCCAAATTTGAGCAAGTCGTTCAAAGCCGAAATAAAGCCGGATCTCCTATAAGACTTATTCCAGTGAGTTCTGTTGGTTCAGGTTTTGCCACCTTACAACCAGATGGGAGTATGAGAAAAATTTCTGGTGCGGCTTTTCAACCCTTTCAAGTAGAGGTACCCCTTGCTTGCGTTTTACCAGATGGGCTAAAAGCTAAACTTGTTGAACTTGCACAGCAAAAAAAACAACTTGAAACCCAACAAATAGGGAAAACAAATATCTTTTCTAATTTCTTAGGCTTAGCTGGTCAATTTTTTGTTGATACAGCGCTAGGTTTTGCGTTAGATGCCTTATTTCCTTTCTTACCTCCCGAGTTTCAGTTTACAAAACACATCTTTGATAAAGTAGATAATGGTATATTTTCTAGCATCAATAAAAATCATAAAAATAAGCTAGAAGTACTTGGAGCAGAAAGAGAAAAATCTTTGAATTTAGTGAAAGATGAAGAAACTGCTCTTAATCATGCATTTGATAGTTTTTTATACATCGAACAAAAGTTAGATCGGGACTTTCCTGAATCTGACTTGCTTCTTGCATAAGCTAAAGGTTGATATTTACGAGTGCTTCACTATATTACAGCAATTTTGGTTTTTCCTTTGTATTCATCCTTGTATAGTGCTATGAATAACTACAACATTGTGACTCTAGGTCCGTCTGGCGCAGGGAAAACTGTATTTCTAGCCAGTTTGTTTAAACAACTGTCAATTCAAGGAGAACATGGATTTTTTCTTCAGGTTGAAGATGCTAACAAACGAAATATATTAAATAATATTTACACAGAAATAATCACGGGTGATAAATGGCCTAAAGGAACAAAGGGAGAAATCACTGATTGGGTTTTTACTTGTTGCGTAAAGACTCCGAGTTCATCTATTTATCCAGTTTGTCAATTTACCTATATTGACTATGCAGGAGGTAGACTGACAGATACAGCAGAAGAAGATGATGACGATTTTGAATCAAAAGTATGCGATGCTGATGCAGTTCTAGCAATTTTAGATGGGCAGAAAGTTCTGGCTTTCATGCAAGATAAAGAAATCACTAACAGAGATGTCCGAATCTGGGTGTATCAACACTTGCCAAATCTTATGCAACTGATAAACAAATGTGGACCAATTCCCATTCACTTTATTATTAGTAAATGGGATTTGATTGACAAGAAATATGAGTTGTTAGAAGTGAGAAATCGTTTACTAGAAGCAATTTTTGAATTTAGGAATGTTGTTCATAATATAAACCAAGCTAACTGCCCAGTACGTCTAATACCTGTCAGTTCTGTAGGTATGAAATTTGCTACTCCTCAGCCAGATGGTAGTATGAAAAAAAATTTTTGCGAACTGCGCCCATTTCAAGTAGAAGCCCCTCTTGCTTATGTATTAACAGACGGTTTAGAAAGGCAGATTAATAGATTACAAAAAACAGGTTTAGACAAATTCTCTGAGCAATTATTTCATTTTTTTTCTAATAACATTATTGCTCCTTCAACTGACTTAATTAAACAAAATTTGCCTGAAAAGTACAATCTTGAAAATCACGTTCTCCAAAGGCTTGTCGATCTAACTGAAAGGAGTGTACAAAAAGTTGAAAAGTGGCAAAATTTGAAAGCAGAGTCTCTCAAGAAAGTAAAGGACGAGAAAACTGCGCTCAGTCACTCAATTAATAGCTTTCGTTACATTCAAACTAAACTGATCAACGATTTCCCTGCATCAGATTTAAAAGGAGTAGGAATATGAGTATAAAGGTATGGCCCTTTCTTGTAAGTCGAAATCGGTCTCTTGACTATAGAACTGTAGTCGCTCCTGATTTTATTTGTCAGGCTGGTATTTCTAACTTATTGGCTAGAGTCGCTGATGGTGATTTAACTCAACCAGAACACGTCTTTGTTCGTCAAGTTCAAGGTTCAAAAGTTGGAGACTTTACCATTATTTTTCGAGCGATCGAGGCGACAGAAAAAGATATCAATTCTCAAGATGAAAATCAGATACTTAAAGACTCGTTTGGCAGAGAAATTTATCTAATAGAAGGAATTGTTTTTCAAGGAATCGGTAAGAGGAATATTATTCAAAGTGATATTCAACGGGTTCACAATTTGGTAGTAGAAAGCTACAAACAGTTTTGGAACTGGACTGTTCCTAATTCTGCTATTCCTTCTACAGCTTTCTTTTTAACGACTGAGACGAATAGTCCCTTAAAATTTGAAGAATTAGATCCATTTCAGGTTAAGTCTAAAGCTCCAGAAACACAAATTGTAAAAGAACCACAGTTTCAACTAAAGTTGACTTCCGTCGGTTTTTTAGTTGCTGCCATTATGGCTGTAATTATTGTGGGGATTATCATTAGAGCTAGTTTTGCTCCTCCAGGGGTCAGTCAACCGCCAAAATCAAAAGATGAAGTTATAGCTGTGTATAATCAGCAAGCTAAAACTAAACATATGTATGCAGAAATCAAAGGGAAATTTTTTGATAATTCCGATGCCTCTGGACGTTATTGGATTGTTAGCAAGGAAGGAGCGGACTTTATTCTTACTAAAGATGGAAAATCTTTTTACAAAATTGGTAAGCAGATTACTACTAGTCAGCTAGTACTTAAACCTGGTAATTCAATTAGTAGAATGGAAGATAAATCTATCACTTTGGACCGAGATACTATAAAGACTTTGAAAAAGTTACAAAATGACAATCAAAATGCTGTAATATTCCTTATTGGTTCTGTGAAAGTAGATTCGTCAGACAATTGTAAAAAAGTTATTAGGCTTCAATCTAATCAGTACCAAACTATTAGTTGTTCTAGCTCTAAGTTACAGATGAATTATTACCCTGTCGAGCAAGCGATCGCTCAATTAGGTAATCAAGTTCTTACTGGAACAATTAAAGCAACAATCATTGAACCTAGACCAAAGTTTTAGCTTATCGATTTTTCCACATTGAATTAGGGAGGAATAGGAATATGAGCATCAAGGCTTGGGCTTTTCTTATAAGCCGCAATCGATACCTTGACTATAGAACTGTAGTAGCTCCTGATTTTATTTGTCAAGCTGGTGTTTCCAAATTGTTGGCTAAGGTTGCTGATGGTGATTTAACTCAGCCCGGATCTGCTTTTGTTCGTAAAGTTCAAGGTTCTGATGCTGGGGACTTCACCATTATTTTTCGAGTGATCGAGGCGACAGAAAGAGATATCAATCCTGAAGGTGGGAATCAAATACTTAAAGACTCATTTGGGAGAGAAATTTATTTATTAGAGGGCATTGTTTATCAAAAACTTGGCAAGCTCACTGTAAGCAACGCTAATCTGGAACAAGTTCATGAACGTCTGAAGATAAATTATAGCAAATTTTGGCATGACAGCACTCCTTCACCTGCCATTCCTTCTGAAGCTTTCTTGTTAGATACAGATGAAATTAGCACTTTAAAACTTGAAGAATTAAAGCCATTTCAGGTTAAATCTAAAGTTTCATTATTACTTAATATCCCTACCAAGCGCAAGGTAACTTCTATTACTTTTAGCCCAGATGGACAAACAATTGCTATTAAAAGCTATAACTACCTAGTTGAAATAGCGACCTTAAGTAAGCCTGAATGTCCCGAATCCATTGATAAAGGACTTCCCCTTCTCCCTGAATTGGATTTTGATAGTGATAGATCGGTGGCTTTCAGCCCTAATGGAGAATTTCTTGCTAGTAGCCTGATTAAATTAGGTGATTATAATTGTATTAAGTTGTGGTTTACAAAGCATTTGCATTTAGAGAAAGTTTTTCAAGGACATAGTCAGTTTCAAAAGGGAAGAATTCATGCGATCGCTTTTAGCCCTGATAGCAAACTTATTGCTAGTGCTAGTCAGGATAATACTATTAAACTTTGGGTTGTAGACACAGAGAAAGAATTAAGTACTCTACCACATCCCAATCCAGTTAATACTTTGGCTATTAGCCCTGATAATCGTGTTCTTGCAAGTGGGGATATGAAAGGAAATATCAAGCTTTGGGATTTAAAAACTCAGAAACCAATCAATAATATACTTATAGAAAAAAAACTAGATTTAATTAAATCGATCGCTTTTAGCCCTGACGGTAAAACTTTAGCAAGCGGTGGAGCCAGTCAAGGTAATTATGTTGATGCAAATTACCTTTACATATGGGATGTGATAACAGGAAAAGTTCTTCACACACTTTCCGGACATGGTGATGCTGTTAATTCTATCGCCTACAGTCCCAATAGCGAAATTCTAGTAAGTGGAGGTAAAGATAAGAAAATTAAACTCTGGGATGTCACCTTGGGAAAAGAAATTGATAGTATTTCTGAACAACATAGTGAAGAGATTACATCTGTAGCGTTTAGTCCTAATGGTCAATTTTTTGCTAGTGGGAGCAAAGATAAAACTGTTAAAGTCTGGCGATACTAAGCGAGGTCATCTAGCTATTTACGGCTAGGTCTGCTCAATACAATTAAGCCAACACTGGGAGCTAATATCACAATTTCCGTTGATAAGGTTTTGAACAGCGAGGAACAAAAGCAAAATTTATTTTCAAGACTAGTTGATTCAAAGGAGTAAATCATGGCTAAAAATCGTCAATATGTCGATTTCAATCTAGAGTTGCGAGACCTAGATATATCAAACAACACATTCAACGTTTCTGTCCCTATCTCAGATGTTGGTGAAACTCGCGAAGCATTTCTAGCTCCTTATCTTTCTGAAGAAATGGAAGAGCATTTGATAAGGCTAGAAAGAAAAAATAATCTTCCACTTTCAGAATTAGTAAAGTTTGGGAAACAAATAACAGCACGATTATTTCCATCATCAGAGATTACCAATTTATTTCAAAGAGCAATTGAAAAAGCAGGTCAAGACGGTTGCATTCGCATACGGCTAGTGATTAAGCATTCAAAACTAGCTCAAATCCCTTGGGAATTCTGCTATTTGCCTCAGCCTGAAGATGAAGATAGCTATGATAATTTCTTAGTTCTAAATCCTAAATATTCGATGGTACGCTATGAGTCGGTAGATTCTTCTCCATTGGAGATTCAGAAAGAGAATCAAGCAAGTCTGCGTCTTTTAGCAGTGACAGCAGACCCAATAGGAAACCTGCAATTGAAAATGGAACAGAAAGCTATAGAGAAAGCATTAAAAGGATTTGATGTTAAGGGAATTAACTTAAGTTGGCAACCTTTTCTCAATAATCCAACGGTTGATAATTTGATTTCTGAATTACATAAAGGGGCAGATTTCTTTCACTTTGCTGGTCATGGTGTATTTACAGAAGAAAAGATTTCTAATTCTCCTGAAAAAACGAGGTTTGTAATCAGTGAATTAGAGTTGAATATATTGCAAAAAAAACAAGCTAGTTTTCTTTCAGCTTCATTGGAAATAGAAGACTTTAGAGGCATAGGGAATCTACTTTTGCTTAGCAAGGAAACAGAAGATGCCTATGAATTATTTCCCGCTAATGAACTAGCAATACATTTACGGCAAGCTGGTGTCAGAGTAGCAGTATTGGGCGCTTGTGAAACTGGACGAAGTGATGATTTTTCTCCTTGGACTGGAATTGCACCTGCTTTGATGAAACAGGGTATACCAGCAGTGCTAGCGATGCAGTATAAGGTGTTTGATAATGAAGCGATCGCCTTTAGTAAGCGATTTTACACTGCTTTAGCAGCTGGACTAACCCTTGATGAAGCTGTATCTCTGGGACGACGAGAAATGTATAATCAGGCAAAGCAAGGATATGAATGGGCTATACCCGTGCTTTATATGCGTTCCTCTGATGGAATTGTTTTCCCAGAAATTACCAAAAGAGAATTACCAACAGCAAATGATTTGCGAGTAGAGGGTGAAGCGCAGATTAAGAATATTAAGGGAGGAAAGTTTAGTGTTATAAAAATTGAAGAAGTTGTTAAAGCTACTTACATTGGGGGAAAGTTAGTAGCTGACGATATAGAAAATTCTGACGTTCAAGTAGTTGCGATCGAAAAAGCATAGGCGTTATTTCTGATTCTGGTTATTGGAGACAAGTTAAAAACAAAATACCCTTGTTTTTAACTTGTCTCTAATGTGAAAATTCAGGTGGAAAAATCCGTAATTTCCAAATTAGCCGTTGTATAAGTTAATGGACTTATTGGTAAATAACGTTAAAAATCACTAAAATACTTGCCATAATTGAAATTTAGAAATTTTTCGCCTTATTTGCCAATGATTCTAACAAGAATAAGATTACTTAGAGGTAAGAAAATGCTGAACCAACAACCATATAAAATAGTAAAATCTAGCTTCTATTTAAAGCATTTGAAAAGTTTTTTAGTTAGTAAGTTTATCAAATCTAAGCTTTATTTGTTGATATTGCTTACTGTTAGTACTGGAGGATTTTTTATCGGAAGTAGTATCATTCCCGATCAAATTCCTCCAGTCCAGGCTAATTCAAGATTCTATCAATTGTTTGTCCAGAATCTACCCGCGAAGCTCCAGATGTACTCTAGTGATGCTATTCAAATTGTCTGTCAAGGTGGAGGATATGGTAGAAAAGTAGACCACGTTGCTGAACTATATCAAAGATTTACCGATGGTTGGAGATTGGTACATAGAACAAATGTACCATATGGTGACAGAACCAGACAGCTACGCCTTAATCGAGGGCATTACAGATTAGTAGTTAAGAGCCAATCGGGAGGTAGAAAAACAAGTGATTTGATAGTTTACTGAAGTCAAAAAGGGACACCCTCGGTTCAACCCCTTTCCGGTCTACTCCTAAGATGCACATTTTGTAACCCTTATCCAGTAAGGCTTTCGCCAAAGCTAATAAAAATGTGCTTCTTTCATTTGTTGCGAGGGGGTTTATACTTTTGACTTTTGACTTTTGACTTTTGACTTCCCCCTCGTGGGGCGCTCACATCTTGCACCAAGAAAAATTGAGGATGGGGAGGTGGAGCATTGCTCCACCTCCCCATCCCACCTAAGGCGATTATATTATATTTGTCTGGCAGATATTAAGCGATTGCCTACGGCAGAGCTACGCTTAACGCTTACTTACCAACTACTTTTGACTACACCCATATGTTCATGGCCACTGCCTCCCTATATCTTTTATGGAATGACATATTTTCACTATTGCTTCATCCTTGCCTAAACAAGAAATGACGGGGGCTAATTCCCGAAAATCAGATAACAAACTTCTACGGTTGTTAGTAGCTAAGGTGTGAAGCATCTCACACCAAATTTTGTAAATGTCAGCGTGAGAAAGCTTTGCTAATATGATTGCTATTACTCTCAAAGCGTTGGCACGATAAAAATCATTCTCAATTGATAGTGTTATCTTCAGCACATCTGGTAGTTTGTCTGAGGGTAAGTGAGGTACTAGCGCACTTAAAGCCAAAGCTTTAAAAGAATCATCTTCAAATGCCAGTATCTCTTGTAGAAGCTGATGTGGTTGCTCTGGAGGTAAATGCGGTTTCAGAATGCTGACAACTTGAGCTTTATGCTTTTTATGTAGTTGATTATGTAGTTGGTTTGAGGGTAAGCGGAATGCTAGTTTACTAAGAACCTGAACTTGAAAATACTTATCGTCAAGTGCCTGTATCTCTTGTAGAATCTTGTCTAGCTGATCTGAGCGCAAACGTAATGCGAGTGTACTGAGTACCTCAGCTTTATCCTTATTGTCACTTGCCTGCACATCTTGCAAAATGTTAGATATTTGATCTGAGGACAAGTACGTTGCTAAAGCACTTAAAACTTTAATTCTGTTGTCTTGAGCTTGAAATGCTTCTGCCTGTTGCTGAATATTTTCTATCAGGTCTACTGTTAAGTTGGGAGTAGTAGCTATTCCTTTCAAAGCCAAAACTTTGTCAAATTCATTTTCCAGATCCTTTACCCTTTGTAGAATTTCGTATACTTGATTGGAAGGCAAACAACTTGTGAATTCGTCCAAAGTTAAATGTTGGTAATACTCATAGTCAATGGCCTGTATCTCTTTTAATAGCTCTACTTCTTGTATAACCTTAAGTAGTTGCTCTGATGGCAACTGAGCTAACAAATATCTAATAGTTTTAGTTTGGTAATAATCATCCTCAATTGCTTGCGCTTCTTGCAGAATTTTTGATATTTGTTCTGAGGACAAGGATGTTGCTATAGAACTCAGAACTTGATATTTATTGTCTTGATTTTGAAATGCTTCTGCCTGTTGCTGGATATTTCTTATCAGGTTTACTGTTAAGTTGGGAGTAGTAGCTATTCCTTTCAAAGCCAAAACTCTGTCAAACTCATTTTTCAGATCCTGTACCTCTTGTAGAATTTCATATAGCTGATTTGAGGGCAAGTGAGGTGCTATTGCACTGAAAAGTTGAGATTTATGAGATTCATAATTAAATGTTTGTGCTTCTTGCAAAATTTGATGTAATTGCTCTGAGGGTAAGCATGATGCTAGTGTACACAGAACTTCACATTTGTAGAACTCATCTTGAAACGCCTGTACCTCTTGCAAAATTTGATGTAATTGCTCTGAGGGTAAGCATGACGCTAGTGTACACAGAACTTCACATTTGTAAGACTCATCTTTAAGTGCGTGTACTTTTTCTAAAATCTTGTCTAGTTGGTCTGAGGGTAAGTGTGGTAATAATGCACTCAGCACTAGAGTCTGATGATTCTGTTGAAAGGCTGCGGTCGCTCTCTGAATTTTCTCTACAAGGTCTATACTTAACGAAGGAGCAGTAGCTAATCCACTCAGAGCGCGAGATCGAGAATACTCATTTGCAACCGGATCGTGCACATCCAGCGCTATTTCCAAAGCTTGTGGTAGTAAATCCTCTGGTAAATAGCGTGCTAGTCCCATCACAATATCAGCTCGATACTGTCCATGAAATGTTTTTGACCTTTCTAAAACATTTACTAACAATTCCCTGGACTGTTGGAAATATTGTGGCAGCATAGTTAAAGTTTGAGATTGATCGAATTGATTAGAGATTCCTTTTGCTACCTCTAAAGCCTTTGAGAATTGCTCCAAAGACAAGTAGGGAAGTAACATTCTTAGAGCTTGGTTTCTGTTTTCCTCATTCTCAATTGATTTTATTGTTTCTAAAATCTCTAATAACTCTTCTTGGGGTAAGTATTTTGCCAGGGCAGATTTAATCTCAGCTTGGTAACTCTTAGTTGAAATTTGCTCTACTACCTGTAAGAGTTTTTCTACTAATTTAAGTTCTAATGCTTGAGGTTTGAGTTGACTGAGAATCTGTAAATCTATTTGTTGATTGGATAGTAGTTGTCGGAAATAAGGCAAGCCCTTAGCTAAGTCTTTCTTTACCAATTCTATAACCAATTCAGTTGGAAGATTGCCAGACCAACTGTTGATGGATGAGGTTATTAAGGCATAACGGCATTGCAAAACTATTGATTGGGAGGATTGGGAAGTAGTAAATTCTTTTTCAGCTATTCGCCAAGCACGTGCCACATCTGCCACAAAGCCCAATGTATCTCCTATTGAATTTTTGGCATCAAACCAGGCATTACTTCCATTAAATTCAGTTGCTAGTAGTTGATGCAGTTGTTCAATATACTTTTTGGCTTTAATTGGTGGATTTTCTAGAGCAGCCATATCCTCTAGGTGAATAGTTAGATATTGCAAACCATAGCGATCGCACTCCCGCCAGTCATTGGGATGATACTGCCAGCAGTAGTTGATAATTTGCCGATGTCCATCCTTAGGTGAGCAGTAAAAAACCCCACTCTTTTCCTTATTGCTCAAATATTCTGGCAACGATTGGTGAAACAAGCTATAAGTTTTTTCCGCACGCTCATTTTGAAAAACATCAAGAAACTGCTGTACAACTCCTAAATGCTGTCTCAATTCAGTCTCATTTAGCTGTTCATTGAGCAAATTAGCTAACTCTTCTTCAGTTACAGGTGCTTTTGTGACAGTTAAGATTCCGAAAAGGGGTTGATACTTACCTTCCCATTTATCTTTAAGGCGTAACAGAAAGTTGTGATACAATTCATCCAGGCTTTTTGGTAGGACAGCTAGATTATTAATGGGTTGTCCACCCAGTTCAATATCATCTAACAATACTTTTGTATAAAGAAAATTGCCTTTTGATAGTTCAGTGATCTGATTGATAAAAGTTTCAGTCTGTACATTAAATGTATAGATTTGCTCCTGTATTCGCTCACTTAACACTCTCTGCTCTACATATTGATAAATATCCCTTTTGTTTTCTTCTGAGAGTTCGTTCAAATGGTAGTGGTAGGAATTGAGAGTCTGAAAGTAACTGAGTACCCGTTGTTGATCTGAGCGCGAAGTTAGAATAAAACGTACCCATTCAGGTAAGTCATCAACATTAGAAAGCAATGTTACTAGATTATTCTCATTGCTGTAGGTGACTGCTTCGTCCAGAGAGTCGATCAAAATTAAGATAGGGTCTTTTGGCGGCTTGGGCAATGCTGCAAGTGCTTGACGCAGTATAATATCAAGAGCTTGCTTCGGATAGTGAATGTGCAGGTTATTAATCACCACACCCTGAACATGACTGTCCTTAATATTCTCAATCTTAATTTCCACATTGACTTGCAAGAATAAGGGCTTAACCGTATTAATTAGAGCTGCTCCATAGTCGGGGAAGTATTTGATTAGTTGAGCAGCCAGAGACAACAGCACATTGTTTGGCTCAATGGTGCTAATTTGTCGAGCAATACAGAAGTGATGGGCACCAACGTCTTTGCGAGTTTGTGTAAGATAAGCTGCGATCGCGCTTTTGCCCACCCCTGGTTCTCCAGTCAAAATGAAGAACCTTTGTTTTTTGTGTTGCAACCATAGGTCAATTTTCTCAAAGACCCACTTACGACCTGTAAAGCCTTCGGTAAACCTTTCTATATCATGTTTAAAGGGGATCGGTTTTAATTCAGTTGCAACAGTTTCGGTCATCATTTTTTGGTCTATCTAACTGTAAAGTAACCTTTTTTTGTCACTTCTGCTTGGCTAACAATTTTGTAGTAGTAAGTGCCTGCGCTAAAAGGACCTGTAGTTATTTGTCTACCGAATGGTATTCTTCGGTATCCCAAATCTTGCCAACTATTTTGAGAAAGTCGTCGATAAAAATAAGCAGTGTGGTCTCCTGGTGAACCATATCCAACACCACGACAAATAAGTCTAAGAGCTTGTCCAGGGTATAATTGGAAATTTTGAGGTATATTCTGGATAACAACTTCCACCACCCTAGATACTCTAGCATGAGCGGGAAGAATTTGCCCAGAAATCATAATATTCCCTATAGAAATTCCTCCAGTGGTAATAGTCAGCAATAAAAACAAATAAGGCTTAGATTTGATGAGATTACCAACAAAATTGCTTTTAAAGTTCTTTGAACTCAAGATGGATTTTACTGATTCAACAATTTGCTCAAAAATTACCTTCTTCATGATAATTTTTCTGATTTTATAATTGTTAGAAGTTTTTATTCATTGCTATTAACCCACATTCCGCACCTCGCTTTCTATTATTAACTAATACATTGCTGGCTGCCAATGGTTGTTAAATTGGGAGCATCAATTAAACTCATATTTTTCCTTTTACACTCTTGTTTTACTAAAATATCTATAAAACGTGAGGAACTGGTGAGATTTTTGTAAATTATTAGAAATATAATCGTTAAAAGTTAAAAGAGTGTTTGAAAAGTTTTGAGGAGTCAAATTTTACGCATACTCTCAATAAACAAAGCCCGTGCTCGGTAAGGATGGGTGTCGGGTAAAGTCGCTATCGCAAAGGTAGAGGTGGCTCCCGTCGGGAGCCACCTCTACCTCCAGTCCATGATTATCATTTTTTAAAAAAGCTTGATGATAATTCTCTCAGTATTTTTCAGGAATAGTATTCATACTTTGAGTTAATTTAGTAACTAAGCAATACTTAAGCAGATTTCATTTCTCCTTGTAACACTTTTGCCTCTTTATTTGCTGATTTGCGGGTTCCCCTTACAGGTGCAACATATGAGGTACCACAAGAGCATAGTTTAGTTCATTTATCTGGAAACTGCTGTAATTTATAAGTCATTAGCAGAACATGATATTACAGCCATTTTCAGGTAGATAGACCACCTTTGGTAGGGGCGCAAGACCTTGCGCCCTTACTTCAACCCAATTCATGCAGCTTGTATCTCAAGGGAAGAGGCAAAATCGTTAAAGTCATCGCCAACATAGGGCGTGTCAGATGCAAACACCTTAGTTCTGCCTTGAAATCCAGCGTGTTCGTAGAGGATGACTTGAAGCCCTGACGGCACTTTTAACGAACTTAAATGGTCATTTCCAATAGCGAGTTGATTGACATCATATTTACCTGGCTCTAACTCTTGGCTTCTTCCTTGAAAGTCACGGTCTGAGTAAATCACGACTCTATTTGACCCTACCGTTCCTTCTGGGTACATTTGACGCATGAAATTTTTATCTGTGGCTGAGAGTTGGGTATTCCAAGGGACTTCAAAACCTCCAATTGTCAACTCTTTGGGAATTGCATAATGCATAATGGACTCTCTATCGTACTGGGAAAATTGCGTGATGTCAGTACCGAGGCGTCGGAAAATATTGTGGTCTACTTGTTCTTTATCCCAATTATTAGTCTCTTTATAGTAACGGTAAACAGCATCCCGATTCCAAGGAATTCCAGCTTGTGGGTGCTGGTGTTCGTGGATGCAACCGAGAGCATGACCAAATTCATGGAGTACAACTCGCATATATTCTTGGTCGGATGAATCTGGTTTTAACCATCCATAGTTCATTGTGGGTTGGTTTTTTGAAATATTTAAAGCATCGGTACCAAGATATGACCAGGAGCCTCCTGGTTCCAATGAGATGCGAATTTCAGCATCGGGGTCATTTCCAAAAACTAACTTGATGTTAGCGTATTGAGTCCACTGTTGGGCTATGGCTGCAATTTTCGTCTGAACGACAGGGTCTCCATCTAAAAAACGAACGCGCAGAGTGCGACCGGGTTGCCATTTTTTCCCGGTAATGAGCGCCATTCTGTCTGATGAATTATCGATCGCTTCTGCGTTGAGTGGGTTCTCTTCAAACGCTAGTTTTTGCGCTTCTTCAGACATATCTGGTGGGATTTCTATACAAACTTTAATGTCTTCAAAAGTGGTGTCGTTGATAAGTGCGTTCATTTGTTTACCTCTTGATTGTTTGGTGGATAATGTTTTTCATTCAGGGAGACACACCGCTTGCTCTTTCTGACCATTGGGATTGCGATCGAGATAATCGCGCACCCAATGGCAACCATAGGACAGCAATTCATCTAAATCTAAAGCGAGATCTAAATTCCAGAGAATCGCAGTCTTGTCAGTACTGGCTGAGGCAATGGTTTTACCATCAGAACTAAAAGCCAGTGCATAAACGCGATCGCTATACCCGTGTAAAGTTTTGTATAATTTTCTATCTTGTCTCCATAGTTTCACTGTCTTGTTGTCATAATTAGCCTTTTTGCTTTTGCTTATAACCTGGCATGCTGTTGCAGTTGAACGGCTCCATCCAGTAAAGTGGTACTTTTATTGGGCTGAATTTGAACAGCATCTTGCGGATGCACAATTGTGACTGCAATGCTCTTTGTCATCCAATCATCCAGCTTTCTGCTTGAGTTACCCGGTTCGCGGGTGTTAACGCGATCCAATAAAAGATTGAAAGTACTGTCAGGTAGTCCCAACGAACGAGTTTGTGGTGGTGGATTTAGCCCATCTTGTTCTAACACCCCGGCGTCGAATTCTGCAGTGCTGACAATCAGCTTAAATATCTCTTTATACTCAGTGACTCCTCGTTCTAAGAAATCATCTGGTATGTAAAATTCACACTCACTTTCGATGCTTGCGTAGGCTGGGATACTTATACTACTTCTTTCATCAAAAAAGGGTAAGTAAACACCGTAGCTTTCTGAGAGTTCCAGTACGTTGCAATAGAGGGTTCTCGAACTGTTGTTAGTGAGTTTGATTTGTATGACTGGCGCTTTCCATTCAGCGTCTTCATACGTGTATTGCACCCGTTTTTCTACCCCGTTAGGAGAAGCAGAGACATCTTGTCCGGAAAGGATTTGAACGGACATCTCTATTTGGTCTGGTTTAATGAGACTTTTAGGTGGACTTTCCAGTGTGAGAATGTTGTTCCACCGAGCAATATGTTCTAACCGTTGAATCGCTTTTAATGCGCGATCGCTTGTATAACCTACCCTATCTGACTGTTCTGGAATGGGAGCAACTAACGCTCGATTGTCTTTTTTAATCCAGTATTGACCGTTGTCGGCTGATAGGGTGCAGTATGCATCCTTAGGAGAGTCTACTAGCTCTACATACAATGAAGGATTTTGATTGAGACCCGCTTCTTTATGAGCTTGGCGAGCCAGTTCTATCCCTGTTTTTTCTCCCGTATCATCCTGAATGTAAACTTTTAAGGGAGCCAATGGTAAACTTGTAATAACTGCCCAATAAGCTTGGTTTTGAGACAAGCCACTGTCACGGGTAATTTCCACTTGGCTCATCTGTGGTAGCACATTCGTCACTTTAGCTTCAGCGATCGCGTTTTGCAGTTGGTGCAATTCCTCTGCGTTGCTTCCTACGGGAAAAATCGCTAGCAAGGTATCTCCACCTTTGGATGAATTTGGAATACCGTGCAAAGCACCACTGTCAATGACCCAACTTTTCTGCTTGGTGTTATAGCTTAAAGTAAAGTATTGAGAGCGTTCGTCAATAGCACCACCCAGGAAAAGCTGGTTGAGTTCCTCTGCGTCGGTGGCTTCAATTTGCGGGGACTGCTCCTTGACTTGACCGATAGCCAAAGCATTCACATTCCTCACCAAATCTCGATAGGATATACCACTATTGGTTTTTTTCAAGGTTTCCGTGAGGAAATAGGAAAAAGCGCCTCGCCGTTGACCGTCATCTCCCGTATACTCCTTCGCTGTTTCATCAGAACGACAGGCGGCGATCGCAATATGTTTCCCCTGAAATCCCCGCCATTTCATCTTCTTGTCTTGGTTATTCGCAGAAGCTAATTCCTCTAATGCAACCGAGTCATTGGCAAAAATAAAGCTATCCCAGGGGCGTTGACGTTCATCGCCAGGAGCCTGACGAACGATTTCTGAGTCTCTTGTCCCAGTCCCGGAGTGACAGCAATCCAAAATCACAACAGTATGTGGATTGTTCTTTGACACTTGAGAAATCAAATATGCCAATTCCTTATCTGCTATGTCCCAACTACCTTTTGTGCGGCTATCATAGCAAATTAACGTTTCATTATAATTGTCTGCTTCTAAATGAGAAAAAGCTTCTGGTACTTTTTGTTGGGAACCATGACCTGCATAGTAAAATAGTACGACATCATCGCTATCTGCCTTGCACAAATGTTGTTCAAAACCATTAATAATTGCTTGACGGGTGGCTTTTTCGTTGGTAAGAATCCAGGGAACATCTGTAGATTCTACAAGTTTCCATTCACTTCCAGAGGAAATTCTATCGCGCAAGTATGATTCTATTGCTTTAATGTCATTGAGACAACCTGTAAGCGATCGCACGCTTGGACTTGAGTCAGGATGATAGTTGTCAATGCCAACTAATAGTGCATAAAGGTTCTTAGTCATGAGTATTGCATTTGAATTTGTTCGGGAGTGCAGGTTGGATTGAGGAACTCTACCCAACCTACACAATATATTTGGCCATTTAAGATTTACTTTATAAATGACCAAGGGAAGCATTTGCTGAATATCATTAGAAAACAGGTTGTCCCGAAAAGTTACCTACCGGATTGTAGTGACAAACCAAAATATCGTTGCCATTGCCACGGGCTAAACCACCCCCAACAAAAGTTGTATTTCTCCAAACAACTTGAGTGTAATGACCTACATCTTGCCAATTTCCAGTATTAGAGACATTGGGGAAAATATCGTTTCTAAAGTGTTGCTTTTCATTACCCCATATATCTACTAGCTGAGTGACAGAAAAAGCACCAGTAGTACCAAGAGCAAGGTTTTCTCCAGATCTGCTATGTTCAAACTTCCCAGTTTGAGCTAGATGATTTGCCCACTGTTGAGCACTTGCTGCTAAATCGTTTGACCATTGCAATGGTTGAACTCCTACTTCGGCTCTGTACTTGTTATGAGCATTTAAAATCTCTTCAGCAAAAGTCGAAGTTTCAGTAGTCGGTTTGAAAGACGAAATAGTATCATTAAATGCAGCATCTATAAAGGAGTACTCACCAGGTTGAAGTTGAAAATTTCTTCCCTCGAAGTTAGCGTTCTCAAAGAACTGCCAAGTACCGGAGTAGACTTTAATTGATGAGATTTTGTCATTCCAAAAATCTCCAACGAAGGCACTTGTTAAATCTGTAAGTACACCTGAAGTCGCTCCAGCGAAATTTGCATCCGAAAAAAATTCAATTTGAGCCATGATAACACCTCGAAAAATTTGTTAATTGGTTTCTATACAAGAAGAGAATCTAAGTTTTAATTTCCTTAAATATTCCACAGTGAAAGCTTGATTTTCTAAGGAATATTTTCTTTGCTTATCTTCTAATTTTTATCTGCTTAAGAGGTTATTTATAAAGTAAATCTTAAACGCCAAATGTCCTGTGTAATAGAACAAATTGACATCCAATAATTCAACGCAATGTTGGGTTTCGTTCCTCAACCCAACATACATTTTTCTTAATATTGACTTTACAAAATATCTTGTATGCAGATTTATGAAAATACAAAACATAATTTACTTGCTAAAATGCTTTGTTATTTTCTAATAACAATAATAGTCTTTTTAATACGATCTACAATTAATTATTTTTAGATTGCAATCAAGAAAAAAATGAATTATTTTAAGTAAGGATGTAAATATTTTTTTTATGTCTATTAAACAATAATTCTGACTTTTCACATCCCGTGAAAAGTCAGAATATTTAACAACAATCATGAGTTACCAGTGATGAGCGATCGCAAGCTTGGACTTGAGCCAGGATGATAATTGTCAATACCAACTAATATTGTTATTCATTCCAGTTTTTGACATCGTTAACGTCCTACCGGACACAGCGTTACATCAAAGCTTTTTTGCGTTGGACAGTCGTGCAAACCGTTTACGTCGTCGTAAGCATAGCTATAAGCAGTAGGACAAACTTGGTGTACAGTCCGGACAAAATTTGTTCGTACAATTACGAATTATTCGGTTATGCTATTTCACCTCTCGCACGTATACTGATACCTGAAGTGGATACCCAAAAGACATCTCCGATAAAGATGTAAGGGCGCAAGGCCGCCGCGCCCCTACCAAGACTTTCAACTTAAGAGAAATCTACAGGCGAAACATTGTAACCGCCATATTCTTCCACATACCGGAGTATAGAAGTTCCAAATTCATCCTGAGAAACTTCATTTTTCAATAAAAGGTTAGCGACTCCAAAAGGACCTCTCAAATGTGCTCCAGCTAGAATACCGGAAAGGGTAAGAGTAACTGTTTTTGGCACTCCTCTATCGTTATATGTCTTTTGCTGACCGAGGTAATTGTTGAGAGACTGTCCTTGCGCTCCAAGCGCATCGTTAATACGTCGCAAGTTGAGATTAAACTGTACGTTCGCTCATTTTGTGAGGGGGGGGACGAATTAAAACCTTACACACTAAGGTTTTAACGTGATTCTGGATCTGACGATCGTGATACCGTGTAATACTTGGAAAAAGATTTGTCAGCTTAACGGTGTATTACGCGGTACGAGGGAAATCAAACGTTCCGTGTAATACATGGAAATACAGAGAATTCACAAAAAAGACTGCGATCGCTCGATCGCGCAAGCCTCCCCCGGCTTATCGCTTCGGCGCAAGCCGCTCATGGTGCTTATCGCACTGACTTTCGGTGTAATACACGGTGTAGAGAAACAATAATGTTCTAAGAGTGGTATTACCCAGAAACCTTGATTTTACGTGCGCTGTACAACCTGAATTGACAATAAAGTTTTACCCTGAACTGAACTCACACCTTTTTTAGGGGGATGCCAATGACAATAAAGTTATCACCTAGATTTACCGGAATTGCCCTTTAACAAAGGGTTTTCTACCCAAAAGCAGCGGAGCAGTGTCTTTTTTAGTAGGGTTTCAGTGTCAGACTTTATTGCTGTGCGTTTGCTCCTGGTTGAAAGGGTGAGAGGAATTAATGCCTTACTGTGTAAGGTTTCAACGTGATTGTGGATCTGATAGTGGTGATACCGTGTAATACTTGGGGAAGGGTTTGTCAGCCCAACGGTGTATTACACGGTAAGAGGGGTCAGGTCTTTCCGTGTAATACATCGAAGGAGGCGATAAGCGAAGCTTAACGGCTCAAGCCGTATCGCGCAGAAATATGCCCTGGGTGTAATTCTTCATATTACGTCCGAAAGATACCGATTAAGGGTTAAAATTACGGTGTAATACACGGGAGAAGAGTAGAGTAATGTTGAAGCGGGACATTCAAGGGAAGTTCGCGCTCAAGGACGATGATTATCGTCAAGTGCGCTCACTAAGATTAACTGATGATACCTGGAAAGCTTTGGGGATCGCAGCTGAATGTTTTGGTATGACTAGATCTGATTACTTGGAACAGGTGCTTAGGGACAATGCTAGTCCAAGTATTACATGGGAAAAAGAGCCGATAAATCAAGCCAAAACTACTGTTGTTGAACTTGCGACTACGCCACTGTTGGTGGCAACACTTGAAACCTTACGTGACCAAGTTTTACTACAATTGAAGTTAGGTAAGCAAGCTCCAGGCTACAAAGCAGCACTTAAAGCCCTGAATCATTTTATTGCAGCACTAATTAGCTAGTATACACAAGAATCCGAATAGATTAGAGGAAAAACAGTGGAAATAAGTTCCGAGCGGATAGACGATATTCCGTTAATCGTGGAATGGCTCAAACAGATGGATCTAGCCAAATGTATTGACCAAAAACTGAGGGAACCCCACGGAAACCACAAAGGACTGAGCTACGGACAATTGAGTGTATTGTTATTAACATATATCATCACCGAGTCAGACCATAGGTTGTCTGCTGTGGAACCTTGGGTGCAAACACATCGAACGATTTTAGAGTTAAGTACGGGGTGGTCGATAGGGGAAAAAGATGCCAGTGATGACCGATTAGCAAGGGTAGTCGAAGAGTTAGGGTTGCAGTCACAAGCCAGGTTGGAAATAGAAGTAAAGCTAGGACGGCATCTAATTCGTGCCTACGAATTGCCGACTGTTGTGGCACGAGCTGATACAACTAGTTTTAGTGTGAATCATCAACAGGGAGAATCGCCAGAAGAAAGTCTACTGCGTCATGGGTACTCCAAAGATTTTCGCCCAGACTTGCTGCAATACCGTCAATTACTAGCAACCCTTGACCCAATGGGAATGCCTTTGGTCAGTGCCACCCTAGAAGGGAATGGAGCTGATGATCCATTATATTTTCCTACCTGGCAACAAATGGTAAAGGTGATTGGACACAAAAATTTTGTCTTCATCGCTGATTGTAAAGCAGGCTCGATTGCAACCCGCGCCACCATTGCAGCAAACCGAGGGATTTACTGCGTTCCTGTACCCATGAGTGGGCAACACCCCCAATATCTGAAGCAATGGGTACTCTCCCCGCCAGCAGAAACTGTGGAGATTCGTTTACCGCGACTTGATGAAGAAGAACCTGCTGTGGGAAAAGGCTTTGAAGTAGAGTTAGGCAAGTTTTGGTTCAACGAAGAAACTAACAAGTGGGTACGTTGGCATGAACGCTACTTAGTAGTTTATTCCCAAAGCCTTGCAGCATCTATTATCCGTGGTCAACAGCAACGCATTAACAATGCACAAACTGCTCTGGATAAATTAGCAGCCAAACCAGGAGAGGATCGCTTTCAACTCACCCAGAAAGTAGAAAACATTCTCACGCGCTATCGTGTCAACGATTTTTTCTCAACCACAATTACAGAAGAAATCACTCACCAAACTCGCCATGTCGGACGGGGACGACCATCAAAAAACTCTCCAACTGAGTGCGTGACTAAGATATGTCTTCAACTTCATATACATCCGATTGATACTGCGATTAAGGAAGCAGAAACCTTGGCAGGATGGCGATTGTATGTCACCAATGCCCCGACCACTCGACTGACCCTACCACAAGCTGTAATGTATTACCGGGATGAATGGCTTTTGGAGCGTGGGTTTCACCGTTTTAAAAGAGGTTCTTTGCCAGCCTTACCCATTTACTTCCAAAACGAAGACCGAATTACTGGCTTAATGTTCATTTTGAACATAGCTTTGCGCGTATTTACAGTAATGGAGTTTGTGGTACGGCTGGCTCTTGAGCAAACTCAACAATCTTTAGCTGGTCTTTATGATGGCAATCCAAAGCGAAAAACCAATCGCCCATCTGCGGAGCGAATGCTTAAGGCTTTTTGCAATTTAACTCTCTATTTTCTCCCTGATTCTACCATCTTCATCACGCCTCTGTCCGATCTGCAAAAACAAATTCTCTCCTTAATAAAAATGCCTGAGTCCCTTTATCAGCTAGAACAAGTGCAAAGCCCTACATAATTACGTCTTCCCCCTATAAAATCAGCACTCCTTGACAATAAGACACGGAATTGAATGTCCCATTTCAACATCAGCCCCCACCGTGTATTACACCGTAAGTCCTATTTGAATAGCGCTCTTCTTCCATGTATTACACCGAAGAGCCTGTACTCTTAAAATCTTTTTTGTGCATTCTCCGCTCTCCATATATTACACGGATAATCTGCTTCCTTTGTTCCGTGTGATACACCGTTAAGCTGACAAATCTTTTTCCAAGTATTACACGGTATCACGATCGTCAGATCCAGAATCACGTTAAAACCTTACACACTAAGGTTTTAATTCGTCCCCCCCTCACAAAATGAGCGAACGTACAGTTCAAGTGGACGTAAATGCGATCGCAAACGTCCACACTCCTGAATAATTTCTGCAGAGACGCAAATATCAACAAACTCTTCAAAAGCTATGTCCAAGGAACCAGAGGATATGAAAGTAGGCTCTCCAAAAACGTCCATTGCGATCGCGTCACATGAAGCATTGACACGACTGCTGTCTAACACCAGAGATAAATCAGAAACAACTGGCTTACCCGTCAAAATTTGATATTCAGCAGCTAACTCACCAATGTTCGGGTACGGTATCCCTACACTTGCAACAGCAGTAGCTTGAGCAAAACGGTTGACTCCCCTACTATCTCTAAAATGATAACCATCACCAGACTGGGCATAGCTCTTGCGCTCAATAAACGCGACTCCCGGTGATAATTTTTCAATCTCAAGACGCAAAAACTCCAGGCGTTGGTGCATCGAAGAGCGGCGATCGCGTCCCAAAACACCCATATTTGTGATTTGCACCACCTTCAAGTTGTCATGGCTTGGGGTGACTTGCTCGACAACGAGTATATCCTCAACGGATGCTCCTAACTTCAGAGCAAGATACCTGACATCTAACGTACCGTCCAAGTAGATATTAAACTGAGCCGCGTTCGCTACATCCTGATGACGAGTCTCTTCTAAATGTACCGTCAGTGTGCCTTTATGAAAATTTAATGCGCCACGGATATATCCCCCCCAAACTGACAAAAGTGGAATCAACCAATTCAGAGCTACCGCTTCGAGAGCTTGCTGAGACTCTTGGTAAGCAGTCGATCGCAAGAGTTTATTGATTCGCCTAAAAGTTGAACGCTCGCTCTTAGTTCCAGTACTCATATCTATACTGTCTGCACTTTGAGCTAAAAACTTCAGATCGGGAGCAAGCTGACGAGTCAGTTCATCAATAAGTAGGGCAATATCATCAAACGGTTGACCGAGGAGTTGACGAATAGCAGTATCATCATAGCCATAACGACCATTTTTTGGTAGTTGAATACCTGACGTTTCCCAATTAGTCTCTGACTTAGACTTCCCTCCACAAAAAAGAAACTTCAATCGCTCAAAAAGAGGGTGGAGTTTGGCAAACAACTCCGGTGCTTTCAGAGCTAACTCACCCACTGTTCGATTGAAATCGCCCAGACGAACTTCAATTTTTTTACGCGATCGCATTATAACAGAAGCCTCATCCCAAATCATGCCACAATCAGAAAATTGGTAATCATCTGGGTTCGGGAGACTATCTGGATGCGCTCTAACTTGGCTCTGTTGAAGAACAGAATGCCGTCGAAAGCGATAGCCAAACCCCTCACCGGTACTGTGACGACAGGCATTCAGCAGGTGACACGAGAGACAAATTGGGTTGTTAGATTCTTCAATATGGTTAAGATTTTTTGCAGCCAATGCGCGGAAGGTACCTGCTCGATGACAATTACCAGGGGCAGTCACATTTTCAGTTCCATTTGGGTGGACTAAAAAGGGCTGTCCAAGGGGAGTTAGTCGAGTCGGATCGCTCTTCAAACCACTATGGCGAGGGGGTAAATCGACAAAATTAGCTTCAACCG
The DNA here is from genome assembly GCF_009725235.1 of Scytonema sp. UIC 10036. The sequence continues at coordinate 53,980 of NZ_WJFC01000033.1, read as the reverse complement.
CGATGGTCGTTGGATTGCGATGATCGATGGCAAGATACCAAAGTTGACGGCTGCCAAACTCCTGTGGCGTCATGCTTCCGGCTGTATGAGATTTCCCCAACCCTGGAGTTGATTTATCTAAGATGTGTTGCCAACCTTTTGCAACAGCTTCCAGCCAAAGGCTGACCCGTTCATCTCCCAGATATACAATCTTGGGGCAAAACAATCTTTTGTATTCTTCGGGAGTTGGTAAATCCGAGTGCGTGTATACTAATATTTCTTGTGGAGCTTTCTTGCTAATCGATTTCTTGACCCGTCGCTGAAAACCTCTCTTTGGGCGTAAAAGCTTTTCGATTTGGGCTAACTGAATTTTCACATCATCCCAAACGCGTTGGGGATGGCGCGATAAACTTTCAAACTCCATCCAACTCAAAATTTCAAATTCACCTGTGTACTCATCCCCATCAGCGCAATATTTATCAACTTGACCCCACCAAGCCACGAGCAGAGTGTACCCCCAACTCCTGATTAACTCGTGAGTCCTTCGGTATTGGCGCATCACATTTTTATTGAGAACGGCACCTGCATCAGCCCACAAGAGCAAATCTTTTGTACCGCCCAACTTTTCGGTTGCAGCAGTTAGATACCGCTTGAAAGTTTCAGGGCTTGAGGCAAAGTGACCACCGGCAGCACCAATGGTAATTTGATTTCTTTTTTGGGCAATAATCCAAGGTTTGAGGATACCTTCAGCCAATCCAATGTAAGCAAAGGATATAGGAGCGTTTTCGTTGAGAGTGTACTCATTCTGAATCACAGGAGTACAAAAAGTCAGAGGTAACTCGCCATTAGGCAAGTGAGCCGTTGGTCCGGTGGGGCGTTTTTTTGTCCGAGAGGATGCCCAAAAATATTTAGGGACATCAACTTCAATATTGCCAACCCGCAACTGCCAGCTAATAATTTGTCCCATAGGGTTCCATATAGGACAAAGATAGCCAGATTGAGGGGTTATCAAAGAACGTCCCCCAAGGGAAACACCTGCCAAACGGTGAGAAACTTCCCTGTCAAGTTTTTGCCATTGCTTTACCGATTTAAATTGTCCTGCAACGATTAACTCTTCACTGAGTCCCCGGCGTTTTAAATCGAATTCATGCTTTTGACATAACTGCAGTTGTCCGAGAACATCTCGAATGTGGCGATCGCGCTCTTCTTCGGTAAGACTGGCAGCACGATGAGCTTTTTCTTGTCGCAAGCGCTCGCTTCGTAACAAACGCCAACGTAGAGCCCACTCGCGTCTCGAATCTTCATTAGTATCACTAGTATCGCGCCGTACTATTCCCCACAACCCATCACGGGTGAGTTTGACAAATTTCCAGCCCATGGGTGCTGAATATGCATCTGTCGCCGTCATGCACAACACAGTATCGGGGCTATTCGGCAGATGACGGCAGCGCCCGCGAGTATCTCCACATACAGGGCAGGGATTAACAAGGTTGGTGCGGATAAACTTGCTCACCGCGCACCCCCACGCCACCAGTTGTATTTGTATGTGTCTTTAGAGAGCCAGTCAGAAGCCCCGTAGGTCAAAATTTCATGCAGCACAACAATCTTTAGTATTTTCATTTCTAGCTATTTCAAATTCAATCTCACGCTCCCTAATCATCTCCTCGTACTTGCCAGTCTCAAGATACGCCAAGAATCGTTCCTCCTCCATCGTTAAATTCGTAATTTTTAGCATTTCAGTCAGTGCTACCCTTAAGGGATAAATGGAACCAAATTTCTCTAACAACCGCAATATTCGCGCTCTTTCCTTCACTGATGGTTCCTCCTGTAACGTGGCATCAATACTTGATGGTCTCAAACTTATGGTCTCTAAATCGTTAGTTTTAGAATTCCGAAAAGCAAATATCACAAATTCATTTGTAATTTTAATGACACGAGCTTGCTGAAAAAAATCTGGTCGCGGCTCCTTTTTAAACAGATAAACCTGCCCAACTTCAATCTTCCGCCATGGATTGCGAGAACCTGTACGTACAAGAGTGTTACCCTCACGGATGGTATTTACCTCGCCTCTCTCGATCGCATCTAATACTTTTTCTCGACGCTCATCACGCACAAACTTGTAAGCTGTATCAATACTGCGATTGAGTTCTTGTTGTAACGCCGCCACCGAGCGTAATTTGCCCTCATCTTTTAATTGAGAAATGAACTCATAAACTTTTTTTCCTTTGTGGTAGCTACCAACACTAAGCTTTACTTTTTTGGCAACCTCTTTAAGGACTGGCAATTCTCTAGATTCTTGAGAACTAATGTCATCTGACGAAGTATTCAAATTTGAACACTTCGTTAATTGTTTGCGATCGTTTAGCCGTCGGGCATTCTCCCTCTGTCGCTCTTTGGCTTGTTCTTTTAGCTGAGGTTCCCAGTAAGCACCCTCAATAAACCTTTGGAAATGGGTTTTTTCTTCTCGGTGAATATTGAAGTCGTATAGAGCTTTCAACTCTTCTTCCTCGCCAGAGTATTCACCAAAAAAGACTGGAACAGTTGCAAAACCGAGTTTTTTAGCTATTTGTAACCGACACTTACCCGCAATTACGACATTTACACCTGTGCGTGCTGAAACTTCTATCGGAACAAGAATCCTCATCTCTCGCTGAATACTTGCTGACAACAAGGGGCGATCTTCATCTTCACCGTAAATTTCTATTAATCTTGGGTGAACAACTAGTTCATCTGGAGGAAGATGAATAACCTGCTGATGGTCTAAATTGTACATATTTATACCCTAAAATATTCAAAGGCATAGGTGGAACAAAACTAAACTTGCGATATAAGCGCTCTTGTTGTTCTCCAAATGCTCAAACTTTTACTAGGAAAGTATTTGGGGAACTGAATCAACCCAAAGGCATAAAATATCTAGACAGTATTAAGTTTTCTGAAATAAGAAAATGGTCATACCTTCGCTCTAAAAACAAGCGAATTTTTGCAAAAATGTAAGGTATACTTAAGCAGTTTACCGAAGGCCAATACGGAGAAAGGAAACACCTGTCAAAGGGAAGGCGTACACAGAGCAGTAGATTCATGGTATTATGGACTCAATGATAGATAAAGAGCATTTGTCCAGCCTGTTACAACAGGTTGGATTGCTTTTCCCTCAAGACTTTGGTAGTTCAAAGTCTTGATTTATTTGGAATAATACTTATACTTGAAGAGTATATCAGCTAATATGCATTTTGGCAAAACTAATTTAGTGAAAAAAGGAGTAAACAAGGAATGCCAGTTCCAAAAGCGCCTCCTGTAGAACTAGACGAGGTAGAAAAAAAACTACTGGAATCAATTGCTGAGACAGAAGAAGAGTATATCAGCAAGCGGGCGCTTGTCATACTGGAAGCTGCTAAGGGGGAGAGTAATACAAACATATGCAAAAAGACAGGAACTAGTTTCCATCACGTATCGACTTGGCGTAAAAAGTGGCTGAATGCAACATTTATAGCTCAAACGGAAGAAGAGCTAAGGGAATTAATCAAACAGTTTCTTGAATCAAAGGACGGAAGACCCAGAAAGTGCAAACAAGTCGAAGTTGCAAAAATTATTGAAATTAGTAAATGGAACGAGAGAAGCTATCGATCGCAACACGCCAAGAACGAGCTTATTGCATCTGAAGCAGTACGTAGAGGAATCGTTTCAGATATATCGCCTAGAAGCATAGGGCGCTTGCTGGAACAGTACCAAAAAGAAATAGCAGCTTCAAGTTAGCAAAAAAACGCTTACCTTCAGCGAGACTTGTGGCGCGGCGAGCAACGCTACCTGTCCAACATCAAAACCTCTAGGCACTCGTGGTAATCTTTAGAAAATTTGAGAAGAACTTTCAAATAACGAAGTATTCAAATTTGAACACTTCGTTATTTCCTTGGTTGTTCCTTCTGAAATTGGTATACTTGCCCAACTTCAAACCCCCTAAAAGGATTGCGAAATCCTTGACCTTCAACACTTCCCCCCGATGCTCGTCGCAAATAAACTTATACGCTGCATCATTGCTACGGTTGAATTCTTTTTGTAATGCTGAAGCTGAACGTAATTTGCCTTCTTCTCTTAATTGAGAGATAAACTCAAATACTTTTTTGCCCTTAGAATAGCTTCCAGTACTAATTTGCAAATTCTCAGCAACAATAGCCCGTACATTTATCCGCTCGGTTTCTTGAGAATTATTTGCATCATCTGCTTTAAGCATTGGATTTGAAGAGAACCCAGACGGTTCTAGAGAGATGATACTAACAAAGGAGAAAGCAAAGAAAAAAGTAAAAGAATTATTTGGTGAATAGTCTTTGCTCAAAAATTAGAGTTCTTAAAAGTGTTAGCCCAATCTTACTTAAAGCATGGGACTCCTGGAGCCAGCTATCACCAAAGTATACAATAGGCGAATGTGCTTATAAATGGCAGTCGTTTCGCAAATCGGGCATCACTATCCGTATCTTATTTAGATTCGCCCAATCTTTCTTAGTATGAACAGTCAAATGGGTCATTTTCATCCAATGCAAGCTCATTGGGCACATTTCGACTTCACCCCAGCGATCGCACAAATAAACTTGAAGACAGTACGTTCGCTCTTGATTGAAGAGAGAGAGGAATTAATACCGGACGTGGGTAAGGTTTCAATACGAATAAAGTTTGACACTAAGTTTGTGAAAATGCTTGAGAATAAAAGCCCATCATACAAAATCCAGTCGCAAGCATAGCAAACTATAAATGGTTCCAGTGTAGAACTTTATTGTTTTTATACACTCGTGTCAGGTTCGAAAACCCCGATTTCTCTTTCCATATATTACACCGTTACTCTCCTTCAGCCTTCGTATTACATGGTATGAGTACAATCAGATCCAAGAGCGCCAGTTTTTTCCTTACCCAATCAGGCATTAATTCCTCTCTCCCTCATAAAATAAGCGAACGTACAGTTTTATACAGCTTCATATCGAATTGGTATAAGTCCTAATTCATTTGAATTTTTATTGCAATACAATGAAAAGATATCTCCAGTGGCGGTAGAACACTTTAGTAATATAAAACCTCAGTATCTTTACTATGGAGAAAAAGTATCAATTTTGCACACTCCGAAAGTTGTTGCAGAAACTTGGGGTCTTACAAGTTGTGTGGTTTCTGATTGCCTTATTTATAGGCTTTCAGTTAATTTCAGCTTGTTCTGCTCAGCAAGCAGTCATTCTTTCTCTTGCAGTGACTCAAGACGAAGTACAACATTGGACACCACTGATTAAACAGTTTAATGATAAGTATCAAAATAATATTGAGATAAAACTCGAAAATATTGAAGGAGATCGACTAGATGGTAGCGATAAATTAAAAAAATTCTTGGTTGATGCTTTCACAAAAAGAAAGCCTACCGATCTGCTGCTTTATTTAGACATCATCTGGGTTCCTGAATTTGCCGCACGAGATTGGCTCATGGATCTCACTCGAGAGTTTCCACCCCAAGAATTAAAGAAGGATTTTCTAGTTAATGAGGTCGAAAATGGCTGCTATGGAGGTAAAAATTGCGAGGAAGGCAAACTATATCGCGTTCCCTTCCGCACTGATATAGGCTTGCTCTACTACCGAAAAGACTTGGTACAGGCTAATAAAATACCGAAAACGTTTGACGAGTTGAAAACTATCTCCAAAGAATTGCAGGATAAGTTGCGGAAAACCCAAAAAGATTCTGATTTTTGGGGATATCTCTGGCCTGGGAAGGATGAATCACTTGTAGCTATGTTTACTGAAGTACTACATGGTCATGGTGGCTACTGGATCAAAAACCAAAAAGTAGAACTCGATCAACAACAAACATTAGTAGGACTCGATCAACAACAAGCATTAGATGCGGTCAAATTCTTAAGAAACACGATTGATAATAACATCTCTCCCCCTAATTATGCCAATTTCCTCGAAGAAGATCTCCTTGAGAAATTCATAGCTGGTAAAGCTGTTTTTATGCGTAATTGGCCATTCGTCTGGGCTAAGGGTCATGAAACTGGATCTAAAGTGAGTGGCAAGATTGGTATTATTCCTATGGTTCATGTAAATCAGATTACTAGTGGTTTATGCAAAGGGGGCTGGGGCTTTGGAGTTGCCAAACATACAAAACATCGAAATGAAGCTATAAAAGCTATCAAATTCTTTACTAGTGCCCCAATTCAACGCCAATTCACCTTGAATTATGGCTCTGTACCAAGTCGTCGAAGACTATTTTTTGATCCTAAAATTATTACTAGATATAGACACTATCCACAGTTGCTAAATTGGATGGATAGTGATATAAAAAAAGGTGCAACAACAGAATGGATTCCACGTCCACGTATTCCGCAATACACACAAGCAAGCTGTATTTTACAGAAGTATCTCAAAGAGGCATTACGCTCTGATGATGAAGAGGTAATTAAAAAGATGATGGGTACAGCAGCTCAGGAAACACGGGAATTACTTAGTAAAAAAACGCAGGAATCACTAGATACAGAAACACTCAAGTGCGAAACAGCAAGCAAAAATTAGACCTGTGGATGCAGCTTATTTGAAACTGAAACAATTTGCTCAGACCAAAGAAGGTCAAAGTCTTGCCTATTCAGGTAACTTTCTCATATTTATACTGCCATCGGCTCTAGCCGTAGCAAGGTACACTTCATCTTTGTGTGTTGGGCTAAAGGCGACGGCCATCACTAAGCCATTCCCTTCCGGTGTAAACGGGCTAACTGTTGTGCTTCCTTTCTCTGTGTTCAATACTGTTACATCTGTTCTAGTATCATCTATGTTAGCTATAGCCAAATACTTGTCATCTGAACTAAAGGCAATGGCTGTTACATGAGTATTTTTATTCTGATCTTCGACCAGAGTAAACTTCTTCTTATTCTTCCAATCCCAGATGTATACTTTTTGATCTAAGCTGAGCGCGGTTATAAATTTCCCACCCGGACTGACACTAACATCCATAACATAAGTAAGACTATTATCCTTAGGCAAAGAAGCAGGATTTTCAAGGTCAGAGATATCCCTTACCTGTATAGTTCCATCAGCACTACCTGTAACGAGATTTATCTTATTTCCATCTTTCAAAAATGCAATGGCTGTAACGTTACTGATACTTTTCAGCAGTTGAGGGGTAAAGGTGCTATCATTTGCTTTCAACTCCCATACATTTGCTGTATCGTTGACATCGGTTGTAGCTATGTAATTTCCATCATGACTAAAGCTAACAGACACTATATAAGCTTTTCGTTGTGTTTGAGGTGGTGTTAAAACCTTTACTTCTTTCAAATTCTTCATGTTCCACACTTTTATCTCGCCGTCAGCACTAGCCGTAGCCACGTAGTTTCCATCCTGACTAAAGTCAATTGTAACTACAGAGTTCTTGTACGGCGGTTCATTATTAGGCTTTGTAAGATTGTGGCTTAAATCTTGGTGCTTCGAGCTAATGATACTATGATTCACATTCCATAAGTTTGCTGAATTCAAAGTAGCTGTGGCTAAATATTTTCCGTCAGGACTGAATTTAACAGCCACTACACCCTCTGTCTCTAGCTGACAAGGGATATCGCTGCCATTCTTCTGGTCGGTGGTTTCTGTTACTTTTAATATTCGTACTGTTTTGTCCAAACTTGCTGTTGCGAGATACTCCCCATTAGGACTAAAGTCTATGCTGCTCACATCAGCAGCGGGCGATTTACAGACATCTGAATTAGAGAGTCTCAAGATGTAAAACATAAATACTACACTTACACCACATAAAATAAATACAGTAAAAATAACTAGCCTCTTTTTGCAAGTATAAAGTTTGATTCTTAAAGCTCTCAGAAACGAGAAAAAGGAACTTATTATTGCGGGTTTCTTAAACCTGCGTAATTTTGCTTCAACCTGCTTAATCTCCCGATCAATTTCAGGTATTTCCCTGTTGGGCAACTCCTGTTGAGTTTCGTTATTCTGGCTGTGCCTTAACCCAGGTTGCTGGGGCGTCGCCTCCCTCTCGTCTAATTGCTTTTCAATATCCTGCAATTGAGTTTGCACCTCTTTAATTTGCTGCTCCAATTGAAACTTCTTAGCTGCATCAGTCTCAGTTGCTAAAGCGTGACGCAACTTAGAGAATTTTTCATGGTACAGATCCCATAGTTTTTGAAGCTCTTCGTTTTCTTTTCTTACCCTCTTAGTGCTATTAGGCGGTTCCTGATTAAAAGTCATCATTCAGTTCCTCGTCCTAAATCTATTGCAGCTCATGCTCAATCTTGAATATGTCCTCTTCAAGATGTCCCAAATGACTTTTTTCATTTTCAATTTGTTCCTCTAACTGAAACTTAATTGCTTCACTCACTTCAATTGCCAAAGCAGTACGCAATCGCCTTATTTTGTTGTTCCGTAAATTCCAATCTTTTTCAAGTGTCTTCAATTTCTCCTCTGCTCGACGACGTTGTCCGTCTGTTAACCCGACTTTATTAAGTGAAGGCTTGGAGGAAGAGGATAAATTAGGATTTTTCTTAATTACTAAGGTTGTTTCTTCTGAAAACCCCTCCAATTGAATAGCATTGCGACCAAATTCGTAGGCACGTTCAACAGAGCTACCAGCACCTATCGCACGATAAAAACCCTCGGCAAATGTAATTGCTGCTTTATCTCCAATTGCTTGGTTCGTGCCAATCACACAGCTAACGTGTTGAACGATAGCCTCAGCCTGAACCTCTGAATAACAAGCATTGAGAATTACACATTCAAGTTTCTCTTTAAACAAACGAAATAATTCCGCCAGTGCTTGTGCATCCACTAGCTTTGGGTTCCCGGTTAAATCTTCCAGCACAAGTTCCTTATCCGCAACACCATGTCCAGAAAAGTGAACAATCTGCGGTTCTACATCTAACATGGCTTGCTGAACATCTTTGGGACGTACTGCCCAACGCTGTTCTACGATAAAGCGATCGCGTTTTTTGGCTAAACGTATTGCCTCTTGAATGTTACGCACCTCTTCATCTAAGCGCAGGGGTGATGTTTCTTTTGGATTTGCTACCAGAATCAGGATTTTTTTTACGGTTGTGTTGTCACTCATATAGTAATATTGATTACCTAAATGTTCGCTACAGATAAAGCCTCTAAAATGAAAGTCCATCCACACAGGGAACTAATGAATTCAGGAGTGAATTGCTTGAGATGTTTAGACAGATATATATACGCTATTTAAGGATGCATTTGTCTGACCCTGATGGTAGCAGCAAAGAAATTGAATTTTATCATATGAAACGCGAATTTGGCGATCGCCAAGGTCAAGATGGCTTTCGCTATCTCTACTGGTGGCAGATCTTCGGTGTACCGCGTCCGTTTGTTGATTTACTTGAACTTGAGGAGTTTTATTGGCATCGGCTAAAAATTGCTTCTTCGCGTAATGATGATGAAGTTGCTTTGCTCACATCTTGCACCAAGAAAATTTGATGGAAATTTATCACACAGTACTAAATAAAAACCCTTGTTTTTGCGATAAAAGCTAGAGCGCCGGTCGAGTAGAAGGTATTGACAAATGAAGCATAGTATGAAGCAAGGGGAGTGTAGATGACTCAAAGCTTTATACAACCCTGGTCGGTTTGATAGCTTAAAAAAAGCAAGCACTTAAGAAAGGCTACTGAAGAGTTTTTAGGAAAGCGCTTTGAGGAAACCAACAAGGGCAACTCCCAACACGGCCATCAAAATCAATACAAGTATGTATTGATTATTTACCTAAATTGCACGATTGTCATAAATTTTCAACTCAATACTCGCTCTAAAAGTTCAAAAATTCCCGACATAAATACTATGAAAAATACATATATGAAAAATATTCGTTAAGACTGTAAAGCGCTGATTAAAAAAACCTAATCAACCACAGGTGTCTTTCTTTATCGCTGCCAATTTCATAACGCTTCCGGCGCTTTCATAGTAGATTTTTGATAGTGTTTATGTGTGATTTTTGGGAACTTTTAGAGCGAGTATTGAGTTGAAAATTTATGACAATCGCGCAATTTAGGTAAATAATCAATACATACTTGTATTGATTTTGATGGCCGTGTTGGGAGTTGTCCGTGTTGGTTTCCTCAAAGCGCTTTCCTAAAAACTCTTCAGGCGCTTTTCTTAAATGCTTGCTTTTTTTAAGCTATCAAACCGACAGGGTTGTATAAAGCTTTGAGTCATCTACATTACCCTTGCTTCATACTATGCTTCATTTGTCAATACCTTCTACTCGACCGGCGCTCTAGATGCAAAACTCAATGGGGGTGGGAAAGTTGAATCTCATGAAATTGCGGTTCTTTCGTACATAGCGTGCTAAATTTTCATTAAAATCTATAATTATGCTTTATTTACAAGGCTTACAGGCACTCACGGATTCAATTTGAGCAAGGAATACCGTTTTGAAACTAATAATGGCTGTAGGGTAAGTCCAGCAATAGTTTTAAGCTTATTTTTAGACAAGTTTAGCACGCTAAGTACGCAAGAGGAGCCGCTGTTGCTCACGGCTGCTTTTGGAAATATCATCCGGCTAAAGCTTATGAGTGGGAACTGCGGTTACAAGATGAAATTTCTGAAGATTTTACTCTTGAGGAAACAAATTCTGATAGTCTGCGCCTAGCTTTTGCTAGAGAAAATCTCCATCTCGTGCGGGAAATTATCGAAAAAGAAGAGAAGCGACGGGAACGCAAACGCAAAAAAGAAGAAACTCAAGAGGAAGATTATGAACTAGATTCCGCATTCGCAATTCTTACCGCCTAGCGCGATATACAGTCTAGCGCGATATATTTAATACATAATAATCTTTATTTGCGGAATATGCGGCTGTGCCGATCGCGATAAGCTGGGTACAGCTTGCGCTTCGCGATAAGCCGGGTACGGCTTGCGCCAAGGGCGATCGCACTCCGACAAACGCAGTTCCTCAAAACTGCATGAGGTGTTTTTTTTCTTCCACAATCAAAACATCGGAGTACACTCTTGATATGTTGTCGCTTTTAAGCTACAGTTTATAATTAAAATATGACTGATATCGTCCGTAAGAAAACCCTAAAAGTCTATGCAACCGAAGACGGGAAAGAGCCGTATACCGAATGGCTGGAAAGCTTGAAAGATTATACAATCCGTTCAAGAATAATCCGGCGCATAGAGCGGCTCAAGCAAGGCAATTACGGGGATTGCAAGTCAGTTGGTGAAGGCGTTCAAGAACTGAGGTTTTTCTTTGGCAGTGGTTACCGTGTTTACTTTGGAGAATCTGCAAACGATTTGGTAATTCTTCTGTGCGGCGGCGACAAGGACAGCCAGGATAAAGATATAGAAAAGGCTAAAGGATATTGGCAGACCTATCAGGAGGAACAGGATGAGCAAGAAACTGAGAAGCCATGAGGAAGTTGTGCTCGAGCAGCTACAGAACCCGGAAATGGCAAAGTCTTATCTGGACGTTGCTCTTGAAGAGTACGAACAGGATGGCGATTTGGCATTTTTTCTGGAAGCACTGCGGAACGTGGTAGAAGCACGGGAGGGAATGACTAGCCTTGCGGAAAAAACGGGGTTGAACCGTCAGAATCTTTACCGGGTGTTGTCCTCTGAAGGTAATCCGGAACTGCGAACCATCAGCCTTATCCTGCACCATCTCGGCTATCGCCTGAGTGTGCAACCAATTCATGCTTCGTCAGAGCATTAAAGTAGCAAAACATGGAGTTCTTGGCAAGGTAACGACGGCTTGAGGTACAACCATATAAGAGATTGTTCTTGAGGAAAGCAGTGGTAACGTCTTTGCTGACCTCAAGTTAGAGGAGGCAAGGAGGCTGCATGAATCAATTAAGTCCAATCACCGCAGTTTTAGAAGCAGAACTGAAGCGGGAACTGCGCCAACGCGGTATTGTTATTTGGCTAGATAAAGACGGGTACTATAACAGTTATGTTGATGAGTTAATCGCCCGCTATCACCGTGGTGACTTTTTTGCCCCAGTTGTTGCTTTTCGCGGCAGTTACTTAGAGATGGTACTTGCTCTCGAACCCTATGGCAATGGGCTTGACCCCGAACCGTTGTTAATTCACATGCCCGGTCATACGGAAGAAACTATCCGCAAAACTCCTATTCTGGAACTTTACCGCGCTGGCTACCGTTTCCGCAAAGCTTTTGACACCTTGATTCGGGAAGCAGTCACGGGGCACATTAACCATGAGGGTATCGAAAATTACCTTAACAATGGCATTACTGACTTACCATCTGCTGAGATGTGGCTGCAAAATAACCTTTCCCAACCCCAGGACGGACTGGCAGCTTATTTAACAAATCTCAGTTTGGAGTGGATTGTGGATGGTATCCTGGGTGAGGAAAAAGTACTGCTATCGAGAATCAGCGACCAAACTGCTCTCAACACTTTAACAGAACATCTCTACCGTCACACGGGGATGAACGCAGCTTTTGTACGGTTTTTTCACGGTGATACACCCCTATCTTTCCTCGACCTGGGGGAAATATTCGCTGCTTGGCTGATGTGCGTTGAGTATGTCCATGACCTCAGTCGTCCACCTCATCTTGATGCACTTCAACCCCTGACCCAACTTTCTCTCCCTTTGCGAAAGACTTGTAAGCAACTTGTGGAATATTTGCGAAAACGCCATCCAGATATTTATGCAGCCAAAGCAGCAATTGTAGAATCCCATCTAGAACAAGAACTCAATCAAATTAGCCCCGAAGACTTGGGACAATTTGAAACTTTCCAGTGGGAAGAAACCGCTATTTTACAAAGCGCCGTACAAGCACTGGTGACAGGGGAATTTAAGAAAGCCTTGCACTGGTCGCAATCCCGTACTGAGTCTGCTTCCTTTATGGGCAACGCTGATATAGCAGTCCTAAATGATTTACAAACACCTCTTCCTTGTCTTCCTTGTCTCCCTTGTCTCCCTTGTCCTCCTTGTCCTCCTTGTCCTCCTTGTCCTCCTTGTCCTCCTTGTCTTCCTTGTCCTCCTTGTCCTCCTTGTCCTCCTTGTCTCCCTTGTTTGGATCTCAAATAGGATTGCTATAGAGGAATTATCGAGAGATAAATCTGGAGTTGATTCGCAAAGAAACTCCATCCTCTGACAAATCTAATTTTAGTGGTTGAGGATTATTTTTTAACCGCTCATTACCATCTGTCCATAAAGGAAACCACAAATATTTATTCATGACTTGCTTTAAAGTATTAATTCTTTGTTGTGTCGGAGGATGGCTGCTATTTTCTGTGTAGTCTGAAGGGAAACGCGAAAACAGGTTAAAGACTCGCAAACCTCCATTTATATCATAACCTGCTTTTATCATATAGATGTAACCGATTTCGTCTGCTTGAAATTCATGCTGGCGATTTAATGCAAGCATTGTTCTATCAAACTCTTGTTTTTTCTGGAGAATAATTCGTTGTTTGATGACATCTTTTGTAGCGGTTGATATGGGTTTTTGAGATTTTCTCCGTTCTTGTACAATCCAATTGTTATACTCTGCTTCTGCTTCTTTGAGTAATTTTTCTTTTAAACTAGTTTCTGCTTCTTCTTGCTGTGCGGAGTGGCGGTGTGTATGGTGGGCTAATTCATGACTGATAATAAATGCTAAAGCTGCATCATCGCCATGTATTTGGTCTAGTAAGCCTTGGTAAATTATAATTTTGTTTAATTCCCCAGCATAGGCATTGAAATTATATTCATTAGTGATTTGAAAGCGCCAGGGATAGTCATCAAGTCCATTGGCTCGAATCACTCTTTCCGCTACCCTATAAACCCATTGCGAGTTACTTTTTTTCTGTTGAACTGGTGGGGTATAAGTTGATGAATTTGTAGTGGTTGAAAGCGATGGTAATGTAATAGCTTGCACGAAACTTGATGTGTTGAAGTTTAGTAAAACGCTGCTGCTAAAACCTAATGTGGTGAAAATGATTTTGCGAAGGTATGAGGATGCCATAATCGTAAACATCAATTTGCTTCATTTGAACGCCTTTGATTAATTATCCTGATAACAACTATATTTTTATGCATTTTTGAAAACTTTATAAATAACTGACTTTCATGGAATTTGGAAAAGAAAGAGTGGTTCGCGAATATTCTGACTTTGTTGGCGTCATATTTTTCTTTTTTTAAATTGAAAACTGAAACTGACAATTAACGCAACATTAGATAACTCAGCAATAAGCAAGCTTGACTTGACTAGTATTCAGATTTTTTCTGAAGATGCATAAAATAACTCCCGAGCTTTGGATATTTATATAGGGGGTGCCATAAATGCTACTAGACGCATCCTAGGATGGATGATGTCTCAATACTGCGTAGGTTTTGCATAAAAATACGAAATTACGTAGGTTGGGGTGAGGAACAAAACCCAACATTTATCAGCATTTGTTGGGTTTCGCTGTCGCTCAACCCAACCTACTATTTCCCTTAACCGAGTAGTATTGGATCGCCAGACCATCGCCAATTTTTACAATAAAACCAAACAATTCAATTGATATTTCTTTTAGAGGAACAGAAAAATGGCAAAAAACCTTGTTTTCATCGAGTTGGAGGAACAGAGATTAAATATAAATTCGCTCGATCGCCTGCAAGTCGTTAACCTTTTGTACGAAAAGATTTCTACTTTTTCCGAAAAATTGTATAAATTGGACTTGCAGCCCGTCGCTAAAAAACTGATGTGTTGCGATCGCGGACATGGGTGGACAGCACAACAAACAGAATTAGCTATTAGTCTTTACAAGATGTTTCTGTGTCTTCACTTCCTGTTTCCAGATACAGAACTGATTCCCACTAAAGAAATTGACGAAGTGTGGCACACCCATATTCTATTAAATACTGATAGATACATTCAAGATTGTCAAGAGCTATATGGCTATATTTTGCATCATTATTCTCCTGTTAATGAGAATTTGGAAGTTCAACACCAACATTATGCAACGGCTAGAGCAGTTACTAAAACCCTGTTTGAAAAATTGTTTGGAGTTAGCGTTTTAGAAAATCAAGAACCTCAGTCGCCATCCTGCTTGATATTATCTTTGTCATCATTACAGGAGAGCGCCTGTCTAACTATCCCTAAAATTTAATTTGGGAGATGCAACTTTCTGTCAGTCCGAGAATAAAGTACGCATTTCTTGAGCTTCTACCGTCATTTTCAAACTTTCAAAACCCTCTATTGCTTCTTTTGCAAAGCGTTTAGCTTGAGCTAAACTCCCCGATAGTTTTTCAAGCTTGGCAAATGATGCTTTATGATAAGCAATAGAACGTTTATCTTTATGTCTCTCTGCTACTGGGAAGCTTAACTCTAACAATCGCCTTGCTTCTTCTAAATTTCCTAGTTGAAGAGCAACATCTGCTAACCAATTCTGGATAGCTACGGCGGCTCTTTGCCATCCTGCTTGTTGAGCAGTCACTAATGCTCGTTGGAAAAAGTTCTGCGCCTGCTGGTAATCTCCACCTTTAAAATGTATTTGTCCCTGATAATAAATAATATGAACAAGTTGTTCCTTTTTTTTCAACTCTGGCAAGTCAGCCTGTTCTAAAAGTTTTTGCTCTTCTTGAAGCCACTCCTGAGCTAGCTCGAACTGTTGCTGATTAATATACAAAATAACAATGTTTGTCGCTAGCTCTAACTGGAACGCGATCGTTTGGTGGTGGCGTAAATTCCAAGCCTCTTGCAATAGAGCTTCTGCTTCTTTCAGTTGGCTGTTTTGTCGCATCCTAATTAATGTTCCAGCGCGATCGCTCATGACTTCAACTGCAAAAACCCAATCACCCGCTTGTTTGGCAGCTTCAATTAACCAAGCTGTCCAGTCTAAACGCTCGTCCCAATATCCACGGACATGAATATAACCCTTAATATGTTGCCAAATTGTTCGCACATCAGAATACCGTGCTTGACTAATACACCATTCAAGTACGGCTCTCAGATTTTCCCATTCAGCTTCTAAATAACTGTAGCCAAGATGCCATTCCTTCCAATTGGTGCCTCCGTAAGCCTCCGAAAACCGAATATACCAATCTACCCATCGCTGTTGCAACTTTTGAGCCAATTCGCTATGGAAGGCTAACTCAGAAGCGGCATATTCGCGGGTTAATTCCAGCATACTGTAGCGTCCTTGGTATTGGGAAACCAAGGAAAGTTGCTGTAATTTAGCCAATCCTTGGGCTGTAACAATTGGATCGGCTTGCTCAAAAGCGACACTAGCAGCAGTTTCTCGGGTAACAGGTTGCACGCCGAGCGAAAGCGCCATTAACAGACAGTGAGGGGGTGTACCTCTTAACGGAATTACCGAGCCTGCAAAACAAAAACGGGCAACATCACCTAATGGTTCCTTAATTTGTGCCAACACATCTTCTAGTAAATAACCCGTCGCTATTTGACCAACGGCATAAATAATTGCCGCAGGTATTCCGCTCACTCCAGAAAAAAGTTGCTCTTGTTCTTTAGCGCTAAGATTTATACCTTTTTCTTTGGCTTGATGTTGAATGAGGTGCAAACCATGTTCTTGAGGCAAACAACCGAGACGAATGGGTACAAACAAAGCTTGTTCGCGGGTAGTAATAATAACTTTTACCGTTGGTGGTAAATCGTAGAGGAAGGAAAGAACTTCCTGCTGATCTTCAATGGTCTCCAAATTATCAACAATCAATAGGGTTCTTGTTTGAGATAATTTCTCTCGAAGTGGGTTGAATTGTTCCTCTAGAGGTAAAGAAGTAATTTCACTCAGGTCTAGGACACGAGCGATTTCCCGACAAATATCCCGCAGAGTGCGCTCTCTGGTTAATCGAGGCAGGATACCAATAGAGGTGAGATAATTCTGTTTAGCTGAGGTGAAGACAATGGCTTCAAAAGTTGGAAGGCTCTTAACGAGATATTCATTATTGCTGGCTTCCAAGCAACGATAAGCCACTTCCACGACTAGAGTTGTTTTACCTACACCACCAATACCGTCCACACTAATTAAATGAGCGGGATGCTGAAAATCTAGAAGTTCCAACAGCCGCGTGATTTCTTGAATGCGACCGACAAAGGCTGTATATTCTCTTGCTGGTAAGTTTTGATAAACGAGATGTTTTTGGCTGATAGTTACCAAATTAGGTTCGGCTTCTTGGTGAGGTAGATTAGCTGATGCTTTACGTGCTGAAGACTCCTCTACATTTTCCTCTAACCGTTGTAATTGTTCCAACTTGTTCTCCAAGAAAAATCTGAGTTTACTTTCTTTACCCCGGCTAGCACCACTGATGTTGAACTTCCTGTATACCTGACCCATCCGTTTCAAGCAAGCATCTGCAGACGTACTCAATTGAGCGGCTATCTGCTCGTAACTCAGACCATCCCCCATCCGCATCAAGAAAACTTGCTGCTGCTCTGGAGATAGTTCATGCTCGTGAGCCATTTGAGAAAGAAAATTACGCGACAACATTCATCAAGAAATAATTTGGCTGTTCATCCTCCAGCTTACTCTGCTTTCGGAGGCTATTATAAGGATATATAAGGTTAAGTATTGTAAATATTATCAACTTCATCTAAAAAAAGCTATATTCTCTAGCTATCCGAGGATTAAGGAGGATACAGACGATTAGAACGATTTATTCAAATTTTTATCCAAGATGCATAAAACTACCCCCTGATTTCGGAAGGTGATATAGGAACCCAAAAAAGACGGGTGGAAAACATAGCTAGTGAAGTAGAGGAGGAATCAGCTTGGTTACATGGTTTTGAACGGTTGATTACCAGCTATTGTCTTGACGACACTTATAGCTATGCAAATTTTTGTAAATTAATGTTAAATGAAAAACTAAAAATCAATGGCAAACACACAAATAAGGGGGATCTTGCGATGGTTCAAAATCTACCACAGCCTTCTTTAGAAGAATTAGCTGTGAGAGTTCAAACAGCAGCACTTCAAGCTAAGAATGATTCACTAAGCAGCGAACAAAAACAACAAGCATTATTAGAAAAACAAAATGCACTTACAGAACTAATAACTGTGTTAATGGAGCGGATAAAAACATATCTGCCTAAACCTAGTAGTATAAATTCATCATATATTTATGAAGAAGCGCTTCAAGATGTGTTGTTATATATATGTAAAAATATTGAGAAATACGATCCAGAAAAAGGTTCTGTTATGAGTTGGGTCGTCTTTATTTTAAAGAGAAAAAAAATCAATAGCTTTCACTGGTTAAATTGGAAAGGACAGGTGACGTCTATATATAAAGACAGAGAGTATAAAGAGAGTACTGAATCTGATAAGAACATTCTCGATGGTTATTGTCCTCCAAATCTAAACAATCCTCTACCATCTGAAAAATTGATAGCTTTTATTAAAGAAGATCCAGAAGGATTATTAGCAAATACGTTGTTCAAAAATAATCCGAAAGCAAGTTTTCAAACCATTTTACTGAAAAGAGGTGAAGAAGATAAATCTTGGAAGGAAATTGTTCAAGAATTAGATTTAGGAGCAACCCACGGACCTGTTTACACATTTTATAGAAGGTGTTGTGAAAAGTTTGCTCCTTACTTTAAAAAGCATCTTTGTGAATAAATGAGACATAGGGAGAAAACGAGCGATGAATTCCAATCAATTGGCTTTTACAATTCCTCTAAACGGAAAAATGATTAAAATCTCAGAAAAATCAAGCCAAGGACAGCGAAATTTACAAAAAAGTCGTGAAATTTATCTTAATACTTTGGCTATATTGGCAGTTGATTTTTACTTTCAGTGTATGGAAATAGACACAGAATTAGAAAAAAGTTATGGGTTGGATAGCGTTCTAGCATCATTAATGAATACCGCCAGCCTATATATTAAAGGTAAGGGTTTACTAGAGTGTCGTCCCGTACTTCCCAAACAAGAATATTGTGACATTCCAGCAGAAGTTTTATCGGAACGCATTGGTTACATGGTCATAGAAATTGATGAGGATGATAGACAAGCAAGAATATTAGGTTTTGTTGAATCTGTTCAAAACGAAAAATTACCTCTCACTCGCTTAAAGCCCCTACAATATTTTTTAGGTTATCTACAAAAATTACCTGTTGAAGTTTCTTCAAGAGCCTCAGCAAATTTGGTTAAAGACACTGTCACTAAGGTTAGCGATCGCTTAATTAAATTGAGTCAATGGTTTGAAGGTTTATTCAATAATGAATGGGAATTATCTGTTGCAACAGCAAGAGATATTTCTCCGGTGAATGTCACAGGACAAGAAGAAGTCGGTGGTGCAAAAATCATTCGCTTAATGCATCTTTCTGAACCAGTGCTTCTCATTATTCATCAAATTCGATTAAGTCAGGATGAAGTTGAAATTCTCTTACGACTTTATCCAGCTAGCGAATCAATATTTTTACTAAATGGAGTCAAGATGGAATTACTAGATGATGAAGATAACCCAGTTCCTCAACTTGTGAAACAAGCAAAAGCAAGTAACTGGTTGCAACTTAGATTTCGGGGAAATGTGGGAGATAAATTTAGTTTGAGAATCAGTTACGAAGACGATAGCGTTACAGAAAAATTTGTGATTTAGTTCATAATTCTTGTGATTCTATAGCAGTCCTAAATGATTTACAAACACCTCTCCCTTGTCTTCCTTGTCTTCCTTGTCTTCCTTGTCTCCCTTGTCTCCCTTGTCTACCTTGTCTACCTTGTCTACCTTGTCTACCTTGTCTACCTTGTCTACCTTGTCTACCTTGTCTACCTTGTCTACCTTGTCTACCTTGTCTACCTTGTCTACCTTGTCTACCTTGTCTACCTTGTCTACCTTGTCTACCTTGTCTACCTTGTCTACCTTGTCTACCACAAAACCAATTTCAAGCCATTTTTCTGCTTTATCATTATATTTGAAAGCATTAACAATCAAGTTACTAAAAACTTCACCAACAAGAACCGGATCGCATTCAATTGTCGGCAAATCTTTAGTTGTGCGAATCTCAAGTTTAGCTTGGGGATAGCTTGCATAAAAAACACCGATCGCTTGCTCGAGCAATTCGTTGAGATTTGTTGGTTGTCGCTGAAGTTCCGCTTGACCTAACAGAGACAGACGTAACAAAGCATTAATTAGACTTTCCATCCTCTGAGATAAAAAGACCACTGTTTGCAAATAGTCAATTCCATCCTCATCAAGGATGTGAGCGTAATCTTCCAGTAAAACATTTGAGTAGTTATAAATCCCCCGCAGAGGTTCTTTTAAATCGTGGGATGCAGCATAGGCAAAAGATGCTAGCTCTCGATTACTTTGCTCCAACTCACGGTTGATTTTAGCTAATTCATCTGCTTTGGAAATCACGATCCCCACTATCGCATTTCTGAGAGCAAGAGCGCTATCAAGTTCGCATGATTTCCAAGGTAAGGAAGTCAATCGAACTGTTTCAAGCCATTTTTCAAAAGATTTTCGAGGCGAAAGAGTCACGCCGCCATTAGGATCGAGCTTGACCGATCCATTTGGATTACCCGCCCAAGTCACTGTTTGAATCACCTCTGGACGAAACCAAAGAATGTAATAGCGCCGCACTTTGGAAATCCGTAAGAGCAGCAAACCACTAGCAGTCTCTTTAAAGGCACGCGCCTCTGGACAAAGCTGTGGTAGAGAATTGGTGGAAAACAAATTGTCGCTAATTTGAGTATCTGACCATTCAATGAGAGTGCGAACGTCCTCAATACTGGGAGTTGTTCCCACAAGAGTGATGTCATTATCCAAACAAACTGCAGAGCCTTTTGCATCAACTAAATCTAGCAAGCGAGGTTCGGGAGAGATAAGTGCTTCTCTAAAATTATCTGCTTGGGAAATGGATTCTATAAATTCAGTTTGTAATGATTTAAGCTTTACCTCATAGTCAAACTCTGACTGGCTTACTTTATGGACTAACTCTGATGACACAATTTGTCCTAAAAACTCACAAATTTTCCTGACTTCCCAAGTCAAATATTTTACAGTTTGGTGATGACAGGAGATTAACCCCCAAAGTGTTTGTTCGCGAATAAGCGGTACAACAAGCATGGCTGATACACGCATATTTTGATGGTATTCAACACAACAAGGGTGTACGCTTCTCAGTACAGCGCAGCTTAAATCCAATGGCTGTTGTGTTTGGGGGTTGTTAACCGGGATAAGACTGACGGGTTGAGCACCAAAATTGGGAATAAATCGGAGCGAATTGCGCGTGTATAATGCTTTTGCCTCGGTAGGAATATCTGTTGCGGGATAACGCAGCCCGATGAGAGGTAATAAATCCTCTCGTTTATCTTCGGCGATAACGATCCCCGCTCCCGATGAGTCAAACTGATAGACCATCACTCGGTCAAACTCTGTAATTTTTCGGATTTCTGATGCTACTAATTGCACAAAATCTATGAGGTTCGATGTTTTTTGCATCTTGGAAATCGCCCCACTTGTCAAAGCATGGAAGCTCAAAAAACTCATTTGCGTGAGAGAGTCAGTGGGTTCTAGCTCAAGAATCCACATCTGTTCCGTAAAGTTAATAATGCCGTCAAAGTACTTTTCTCCTTCATCTGTGAGAATTGACAGTTTAAAGGAATTCACCGTACCTTCCTGTTGTTGCAGGAATTTTTTGATACTTTCGAGTTGTGTTGCGTTAAGTAAAGTGCTCAGGGGTTGACTGAGTAAATCTTCTGGCTTTTGACCTAAGTGTTCTTGAGTATTATTGCTAACTTGTAAAATTTCTAGCTGAGGACTTAATGCCAGCAAAACACCATGAGGTTGAATTGAACCAGGAATATGAAGTTGTTCGTAGTTCGTCATTCGCGAGTTAGAGGCAAATCCAACCAATTACTTAATTCATATGCTAACCATTCAATTTCAGGTTCGGAATGAATCAAACCTTTTCTTCCACCAAGTTGATACTCATGCACTCCTGCCCAAATAGTCAGTTTTGGTGGGATTTCTATTCTATTACCTTGAAAGTCGTTTGTATAGGTTTTTGGAGTATACACTACTTTGGTAATATCTCGTGTTGCTGCAGGAGGTATGCGATTGTATTTAAATCCTAACAATTCCCAGGTAAAGCAGATTGAAAACCGATTTAACTTCAGGCTGCTGCGTCTTAATAAAGGAAATAGAACAGACGACATCATCTGAAGCCCAGCACCCCAGAAAGGAAGTGAGAACACAACAGAAGGTATATTAATGGGGAAAGGAAGAAACAGGGCGGCAATTGTCCAAAAAAGAATAAATGAATTCCAGGCGATCGCAAACAAAGCCATGAAAATCATTGATGGCTGAAACCCGATTGGAGGGACAAGAATTTCCAAACAATTCTCATCTTTCTTCAAGTTAATTTTGCTATTTGCTGGTTGAGAAATTTGTCCGAGTGGAGAAATACTGTATTCGCTGTCATCACTTTTATTTAACTTTAGCCGATCTGTTTTTGTTGCTTGTTGTTGTGTTTTGCTGACCCAATTATTGCCATCCCAATACCAATGCTCTTTAATCCACTCTATAAAGGATACTTCTGTTGGTTGTGACTGATGTAAAAGCTGTGGATGTTCTAAAGCAGCAAGTGCTTCTGGTGCGGAACTCAAGCGTTTGTCTAAACTTGGTTGAATCAGAAGCGCCAACCATTTTGTTAAACTTGGACTGAGGGTTGCTGCTTGTTCAAATTGAATTCGCAAGTCTTTTTGAGGTAAATCTGCTGGATGAGACCCTGTGACTAAGTAAATTAAGGTAGCTCCCAAACTGTAGAGATCGGAAGCAGGAACCGTGCGTCCGCCAAACTGTTCTGGAGGCATATAGCCGTAAGTACCGACAACAGTTCTTGTTCCCTCTTCTCCTACCGCCGCCGTTTGCACCGAGCCAAAATCAACTACATATAACTGTCCTACACTGTTTCCCGAACGATTTGTCAACAAAATGTTACTGGGCTTAATATCGCGATGAATGGTAGGAGGCTTGCGAGCGTGTAGATAAATAAGAATTTCTAATAGAGCTTTAGCTATTTGTTTAACTTCGTTTTCCGTAAAAGTACGACCAGCTTTTATATACTTCTCCAAAGATTGTGCTGGGATATAGGTTTGGACGAGAGCAAACCCTTTTATAGTGGGTAAATCTACCTCAAAATAATCTAAATAGCAAGGAATTGAGGGATGTGATAAGGTTTTTAGGGTTTCGGCTTCCCGCTCAAACAGCTTGAGATCGTCCCACTCAAAATCACTGTTAAAAGACAGCAGTTTAACGATGACTAACTCTCCTGTCAGTAAATCTCTAGCCAACAGCGTTCGCCGCCCAGCTTTTTTACCCATAAGCTGCTGTACTTCATATCGATCGCCCAATACCTGACCGTTCATTATGGTGACTTATAGTTTAAAGAAATTTTTTGTATTAATTTTCTTTACCTGAGTTAGGCAAACTGACTATCCTTACTATAGCGATACTTTGACTTGAAAAATGCCCTCCCAACTTTGGCCTTACATCACTCCTGGTATTCCAGATGAATTGTTTGAGCGTTTGCCGGGTATTCCTTTAAGCAAGCGAGAAATTCGGCTGCTATTACTTTCCCAATTAAGACTCAAACCGGATACAGTTTTATGGGATATTGGTGCGGGCACGGGTACGATTCCAGTAGAAGCAGGCTTGCTCTCTCCTAACGGGCAAATTATTGCTGTAGAACGCGATGAAGATGTAGCAAATCTGATTCGACACAACTGCGATCGCTTTGAAGTTAAGAATGTCAAAGTCATTGAAGGCAATGCTCCGGAGTGCTTGCACGATATCAATGTTGCTCCTGACCGCGTCTGTATTGAAGGAGGTCGTCCCATCCAAGAAATCATGCAAACTGCATGGCAACATTTGCTACCATCAGGCCGAGTTGTTGCCACAGCAGCCAATCTAGAAAGCCTGTATTCTATTTCTCAAAGCCTTTCTCAATTACAAGCGAGAAATGTCGAAGTTGTTCAATCCTCTGTGACCCGATTGGAAACGAGAGGTTCTTCACAGACTTTTACTGCTGTCAACCCCATTTTTATCCTAAGTGGTGAGAAACTAGATTAGAACTGAATGATGAATGATGAATTATAAATTATGAATTCATGATTCAGCATTCATAATTCATAATTCATAATTTTTTATCTATGCCTTGGTCTCGTATTATTAGCGGAATTATTGCAATAGCTTTGGCGATGAGTGCCACCCTTTTAGGTGGATGGTACTTCACCGTCTTGTTTGCGGTCATCATTTTTTTAGGTCAACGGGAATATTTCGATCTAGTGCTAGCCAAAGGAATGGCTCCTGCTGCCAAAACCACCATCGTTGTTAGTCAAGTCTTGTTGGTCATTTGTACTATAGATGGTAATTTAGCAGATGCCGTCATGCCCGTAGCGGGAACTTTTATTTGTTTTTACTTGCTGTTTCAGCCTAAAATGGCGACAATTGCGGACATTTCAGCTTCTATTTTGGGTTTATTTTATACTGGGTATTTACCAAGTTACTGGGTGCGATTGCGATCGCTTGACAACACGGGCACTACCAATCTACCGACAAGTGATTACTTATCGGAATTATTAGATATTGTGCATCAGGGAGATTTCAGCTTACTTCCGCAAGGTTTGACAGCAACATTACTCACTTTTTTATGTATTTGGGCATCTGACATTGGTGCTTATGTTGTGGGTAAATTTTTTGGAAAAACCCCTTTATCTGAGATTAGCCCCAGAAAAACTGTTGAAGGTGCAGTTTTTGGTGTGTTTGCTAGCGTTGTCATTGCCCTTTTAGGATCTTACTACCTGAAGTGGACGAAGTTTCCTTTCACAGGTGTAGCCATAGGTTTGTTAATTGGGATAGCCGGACTTTTAGGGGATCTCACGGAATCTATGCTGAAGCGCGATGCTGGAGTTAAAGATTCCGGGCAGTTAATTCCCGGTCACGGAGGTATTTTGGATCGTACCGATAGTTATATTTTTACGGCTCCTCTAGTGTATTATTTCGTGACACTTCTGTTGCCATTGTTAACAAATCATTAAGTTACCATGAATCATTTAGAACCTTGATTATCAAGGTTCTAAAGTTATTACTCCCCTTGTTGTCTCTCGATCTATATTTTTAGAAAAACAGGTTTTGTTGGTCTATTAGACTACCACATTAATTTTGGTATAATGCAACCTCCCCGACACTTTTTGCAAAGTCAGGATTCTGACGAACTTAACCCAAAAGAATTAAAGTAGCAGACTACTAAGACTTTGGCAACTAAAATATTTGTGATATAATTTTAATGTTATAATATATAACATTTTACAAAATAGTCAAATGTCTAATCAAGAAAAGAAAATTACTGAAGAGTTAAAAGAAAAAATTAAAGAACTGGAAAGTCCTAATATTGCTGTATTAGGTAGAACAGGAACGGGAAAAAGTACTTTAATAAAAAAAATTTTTGGAATAGAGGATGAGCAAGATGGAGCACCTCAAACTGGCAGTGGGTTACCAATAACTCAAGACTTAGTAATTTCACTGTGACAACATTAAATAATATTGTTCTTAGTGGAATTTTAGACTTGGTGGGTACTTTCTTCCCACCTGCTGCTCCGCTAACAGGAACGATCGCAGCTAGTTACGTCACAGCAATAGGCCTAACATATGCTTCTGTTTTTGAAAATTTGGTTAAAGTCAATATACATGGGGATGGAAAAGAAGCAGTAGAAAATTTCCTCAAAGAAAATTTCAAAAAGGAATTCGCTAGACATGCCTCCAAGAGTATTCCCTCTCGAGAAGCTCTGGCTGTAATAGGAGAAAGTTTCATTGAGGAGTAAAAATTTGATATTGAAACATTCTTAAGATTGCCATTGGAAATTTTATTTTTGTAAAAAAAATATGTCAATTCAAGAACCTACAATAGAGGAGGAACTTAAAGAAGTAGTTCGCAGTGTGGCAGTTCCCAACATTGCTATTATCGGCAGAACTGGAGTAGGTAAAAGTTCATTAATTAATGCGGTTTTTGGCACTGCTTTAGCTCCAACTGGTGCAGGCTTACCTGTCACTCAAAGTTTTGCTCGATATCCAGCAAACAGCGAGGAGTATTTTCCTGTTGTACTGTATGATTCTCCAGGGTATGAAGCAACTAAGGAACGTGAGTGGGTTAATCGTGTATTTCAGTTCTTAGAACAAAAAAAGGCGCAGGGACTCGAAAAACAGATTCATCTTGTCTGGTACGTGATTAATGCTGCATCAGCACGGGTTGAGTACTTTGAAAGGGAGATCATCACCAAGCTGACGGAGCAACAAGTCCCTGTTATAATTGTTCTCTCGCAATGTGACCGAGCAAGACGAAGTGAAATTGAAGGTATTGAACGCTTTCTTGAGAGTTTTGAACTGAAGAAAGTTTACTTTGTCATCAAAACAGCAGCATACCCTCTACGAATTAATGGTAAGCCTATCGTCCAACCTTTTGGTTTGAGAGAGCTAGTGGATAAAACAATAGCGTTGCTGCCAGAAATATATTCAGAGGCAATAACTATAGCGCAGGTTGTTGACCTCAAAGCGAAAAGAGAACTTGCCTGGAAGTACGTTGCAGCTTCAGCAGGAGCTTGCTTTGCTTCGGGATTTATTCCAATTCCATTCTCAACTCCAGTAGCAGCTATAGCATCGCTGAGTACTCTGTCTCGTAGAATTGCTGCCATATATGGATATGCTGATTTAAGACAATTTCTAGAGTCTGTCGGAACTCTCACAATCTCATCACTAAGTGGCATCTTGCTGACTAGTACAATAGATTTATTGAGTGTTTTTTTTCCTCCCTCGAATACTATTTCAGGGGCAGTAGCAGCAACATATGTTACAGTCATAGGACTAACATACACATCAGTTTTTGAAAAACTGGCTAAATCACATATCTATGGAAAGGGTAGAGAGGCAGTTGAAGACTTTTTAAGGAAAGCGTTTAGAGAAGAAATTAAAAAGTACGCTGGTCTCAAAATTTTTTCAGTCAAAGCTTTACAAGAAGTTGGTCATACTTTTATATCTGAAATTGATGACGAAACCGATCTAAAGGATGTACCTCAACCTGTTACCAAAGATGTGCAACGCGACTCTTTGCAAGAAAAACAGGGGTTGGAAGAAGAAAAACAGGATTTGGAAGAAGAAAAACAGGATTTGGTAAAGAACGAAAGCCTAAGTTTGATAGAAAAAATCATAAGATTTTTATTATAAAAATGTCTGAAAAGTAAGAAATTGCAGCACATTTGTATTTTCAGGCTTCTTACAAAGAACAGGGAACAGGGTTAAGAGTTCTTTGTTCTCCGTAAAAGAAAATGCGCGTTGTAGGTTTAAAGCCCCTTCCTGTATGCTAAAAAGAGGTAGAATTATAAGTATTTATTACTAAAACTTCCTTTGACATCATGTCTAGACGAAAACAATCAACTTAAGTTGGCTTTGGCAACCTGCCTTTGGACTATAATTAAAAGTAAAGACATTTTGTTCTGAGTTTTGTATTTCTTATGATTACGGATTGACGTTAATTCGCCCGCGACACACTAGCTTACCTGAGTGTACAGTTAATTCTTGGATGTCAACATCCGATCCCAAATTGAAATATAGTTCGCGTTCGATCCCCTCAAGTGAGGATGCTGTATTACTTTGAACTTGAATGTGTTTCAGCTGCAACTCATGGGAACTTAGTAATTCCAAACTCATACTGATATCTAAGTGAGTGGGTTGATTTTCTTCTGGTAATGTAGCAGAAAGCACAAGCGTACTGTTATCCAGGTTAATTTTTTGCCAAAAAACTGACTTGGATTTTCGCTTCTGTTCTGGTAATAGTTGAACCAGAGCATCATTCAAAGCACTCAATAATAAAGTAGACGAAAGAGAAGCATTCAAGTCTTCCTCTGTCTGGATCAGCTCGCCTACCACTGGTACTGTTTCTAACAGTTTCAGAGGTTGTCCCTTGAGTACTGAGCCAATGTTGACGCGAATATTTTCTGCGACTATGTGAATCTTTGTAAGATGGAGACCTTGGTAAACAGCATGACGGGCAAAAATAGATACAAGAGGGATGGTTCCGGAAAGGAGTTGGCGATCGCTGGCTTTAATTTCTACTTCAAGTTGAGCAACTTGGCTCACTTGTGCTTTTAACCAAAGCTTGAGCGCGGTTGTTAGTACGTTAGTGACTATGCGGGTATGGATTGGATTTCGAATTTGGGAACTGTTGTGTTGCATCTAACCGTTTTACTTATGGGTATTTTGTCAAAAAAAACCAGTGCTGAAACAAGTCTTAACTTTAACATCTGTGGCAGGTTACTACAAAATGCAAATATATTATCTATTTATAGGAACTAAATGAAACATACGTAATTTCCACATGGAGGCACGGTTACAAAAAATTCTGGCTCAATGGGGTATAGCCTCCCGCCGTGAAGCTGAAGAGATGATCGAGCAGTCACGAGTGCGGATCAATGGTGAGTTGGCACGTCTGGGTCAAAAAGCAGATCCAGAAAAGGATATTATCACTGTTGATGATGAGCTTGTGTCTGTGATAGAACGTCCAGTACTGGTGTATCTGTTGTTGCACAAACCACTTGGTGTGGTCTCGACTTGCGATGACCCCCAGAGGAGAAGGACAGTCCTAGATTTGCTACCCAAAGAATTAAGTTCCGGTAAAGGTATTCATCCGGTTGGTCGTTTAGATGCCGACACAACAGGAGCATTAATACTCACAAACGATGGAGATTTAACATTTGGGCTAACTCACCCACGGCACAATGTTTCTAAAACATACCGTGTTTTAGTGGAGGGACATCCACCGGAAGAAGTGTTAAAAATGTGGCGTCAGGGTGTGCTGCTAGAGGGAAGAAAAACACGGCCAGCAGAAGTCAAAAAGATAAAAGGTCTTGCATACTCTACTTGGTTAGAAGTTGTGTTAAAGGAGGGGAGAAATCGTCAGATTCGCCGCGTAGCCCAACAATTGGGACACCCGGCGATCCGACTGCATCGCACCGCCATAGGTTCGATTCAATTACAAACACCCGGACAAGGTTTACTGGGTGTGGGTAAGTATCGTTACCTAGAAGATTTTGAAATCCGCTTTTTGAAAAAAGCAGTGGAACAAGTAAAAAATTTGAGCGGTGGAAACCATCAATCAAAGTTTTAGGAAGATACCTATTAATGATTTCAGTGGGGTAAGGAGTGTAACAGGATTATGATGTGGTTAAAAAGAAAAAATAAGCGAGAATTAGCACCTTCACCAGAGCAGCAACGAGCCGAAGTCTTGGCAGAAATGGGTGCTCAGCTTTGGACGCGACGCTTGGAAAAGGGTTTATCCCTAGAGGAAATGGTTGTTGTCACAAAGATCTCCCGAAGATTACTCCAAGCGATCGAAGAAGGTAACTTATCAGAACTGCCAGAACCAGTATATACCCAAGGTTTAATCCGGCAATATGCCGATGCCCTTGGTTTTCATGGAGTGCAATTCTCCAGCAGTTACCCAATCGGTACAAATCGAGTAAATTTCAAGCCCATTTGGAAAACAACATCAGATCAATTACGTCCCGTTCATCTCTACATACTTTATATATTTGTCATTTTTGGTTCCATCAGTGGCTTGTCGCAATTTTTAAATACAGCGACTTTGCAAGCCAGTAACGTTCAAAATAATCAAAAGGTACAAAGAGCTCCTGTCGTAGGCTCGCAACTGGCACAAAATAAAAACGTACAACTCCAAACTTTCAACCAGTCTTCTAATGACGCTCAGCAAGTACAAATTGGTGTAACTTTGAAAGAGAAATCTTGGATCAGAGTAGTTGCTGATGGCAAAATTCAGTACGAGGGTGAGCTACCAGAGGGAACTCACCGCATTTGGAAAGCCCAAGCACAACTCACTGTCAAAGCCGGAAATGCTGGTGGGGTACTTGTGAGCGTGAACAAAGAGGAAGCCAAGCAATTGGGAGAACCCGGAACAGCTAAGGAAGTTACCATCGCTGCTGCGAATCGTTCTTGAAAAAGAGAGGGGGGTAGACAAGGCAGACAAGGGAGAGGGGGTAGACAAGGAAGCAAATTCTACCTTGTCCTCCTTGTCCCCCATGTCCCCCATGTCCTCCTCGTCCCTCCTCAAGATTTCCTTTGCGGGCTGCGTCCGGACAACCGAGTGAGAGTTTGCAAGCGCTGCGTGACTTCTTTAGTTAAACTATCTGACGTATAACGCCAGTCCCAATTTCCTTCGGCTTTACTTGGGAAATTCATCCGCGCTTCACCACCCAATCCCAAAACATCCTGTAATGGAATAATGGCTTGATTTGCTACAGAATTCATAGCCAGTCGAATAAAATCCCAGTGAATACCCTCAGGGCTGAGACAACCCAAGTAATTCAAAACGTACTGCTTTTCGTACTCTGATGCTTGGTCGAACCAGCTAATGGTTGTGTCATTGTCATGAGTTCCGGTATAGACAATGCAATTGCGCGAGTAGTTGAATGGTAAAAATGGATTACCCGCGTCAGCACTAAAGGCAAACTGCAAAATCTTCATTCCAGGAAATTCATACTTGTCTCGCAGGGCTTCCACTTCTGGCGTAATTAACCCCAAATCTTCTGCCATAATGGGGAGTTTACCCAACTTCTGTTTGATGGTTTCAAACAACTCTTCTCCAGGTGCTTTGATCCACTCTCCGTTGACAGCGGTTTCTTGCCCTTTTGGTACAGCCCAGTAAGCCTCAAACCCTCGGAAATGATCGATCCGAATCACATCAACATAGTCAAGCAACGCCTGAAAGCGCCCAACCCACCACTTATAATCTTGTTTTTTTAATTCCTCCCAGTTATAGACTGGATTACCCCATAACTGTCCGGTTGCGCTGAAATAATCGGGTGGAACTCCCGCCATCAACGCCGCTTCTCCTGTCTCTTCATCCAGGCAAAAAATGTCGGGATGAGACCAGACATCAGCACTATCGTGAGCTACATAAATGGGAATATCGCCAATAATTTGAATTCCGCTCATATTGGCGTAGGTTTTTAATTCAGACCATTGGCGGAAAAATTCATACTGGGTGAATTTGTGGAAGAAAATTTCTCCAGTGAGTTCTCGCCCAGCCCGATTTAATGCTTCTAGTCCGCGTTTGGCAAGTTCTGGCTCCCACTTATGCCAGCTTACTCCACCATTAGCACCTTTAAGTGCCATAAATAGGGCATAATCATCCAACCAGTAAGCTTTGCTGTCGCAAAAACCAGCAAATTCTGTTTGCTGTAAGGGAGTTGCTCTGTTCTTAAAATTCTCACAGGCTTTCCTTAACAGCTCGAGCTTAATTGGTATGACCTTTTCGTAGTCTACCTTAGATGCCTCAAATCCAGGTAGATGAGCAAAGTCCTCTTCAGAGAGTAAGCCCTGCTGTACCATTTTTTCTAAGCTAATGAGGAAAGGGTTACCAGCTAATGCTGAGTAACAAGCATAGGGAGAATTACCGTAACCAGTCGGTCCTAGAGGCAACACTTGCCAAAATTGCTGGCAGCTGTCTCTGAGAAAATCAATGAATTGATAGGCTTCTAAGCCTAAATCCCCAATGCCGAATCGACCGGGAAACGAGGTAGGGTGTAATAAAATACCACTTGATCTGGGAAAAGGCATACTTAACCTGTTATTAACAAGAAAGCGATCGCATTGAATTTACCATGGAACAGATATTGGTGTTAGTTGTTAGTTGTTAGTTGATACCATTAACCACTAACCACTAACTACTAACCACTCACATGAATTACCGAAATCCTGTTCCTACAGTTGATATCATCATTGAATTGATTGACCGTCCTCATCGACCAATAGTGTTAATTGAGCGACATAATCCACCTTTTGGCTGGGCGATACCTGGTGGTTTTGTAGATTACGGCGAATCTGTTGAAACGGCGGCGCAACGCGAGGCTTTGGAAGAGACGGGTTTGCGGGTGGAGTTAATCGAACAATTTCAGGTATATTCCGAGCCCAATCGCGATCGGCGAAAGCACACTCTCAGTATTGTGTTTTTGGCCACGGCAACTGGCGAACCGCAAGCGGGGGATGATGCCAAGGATATAGGCATTTTTGAGTCTTGGCGAGTACCCGAAAACTTATGTTTTGACCATGATAAGATTTTGCTCGACTATTGGCGCTTCCGACATTATGGAATACGTCCGAGGTTAGGTTGACTGCAAGCAATAAATTTTTTGAGCCACACCACGAGCTTCTAGCTCGTGGATTCTGGCTAGGAATTAGAATTAACTTTTCGCCCGGACTCCAAGGAGACAGCTATCTGGTCAATTTTTCCTGCCTTGTTGGAGAACTGCTCTAGGGCAATCAACCCACTTTCGGACGAGCCTACAGGTTCGCAGTTTAAAGACTCCCGCCATGCCTCCAATAGGAGCGACTCCGCCCCACGATACCCATTACGGGCATCTTGCAATGACAGTCTATCGTCTTGATTAACATATCTACTCAAGTACGCACTCATGAGATCGCGATGCATTTTAATACCAGTTACATCGTGATGAACCCGTTCAGACAGGGATTTCTTGGTACGACTACCGTCTAAATGAGTCTGAGATAGCGCCGTTTTTTGAGTAGAGAACTTGTGAACACTTCCACCAGCTTTTTCAGCTTTGCGAATGAGTTCTGATTGTACAAATCCTGGGGATTTAGCAGAAATGGCTTTACCATAGCGTTTCTGCCAACCTTTTACACTGACATTTTCAGTCTTAATATCTTTACCATTCCGCAAGATTTCGTTAACTATTTTGCGGTTTTGGGATTTAGCATATGCTGTCTTTTTACGTTGTAATTCCCGTTTCTTTTGGGCAACCTTCTTATAATTTCTCGAACGCTTCCATTCACGTTTGCCTTTTTTGACTTTTCCTTTTTTCTTAACAGTACGATGCCCTTTCTTGATTTCAAAATCAGGCTCGTAATTGTCTGGATTATTGACCCGTTGGGAACGCTGCATTTTTCTTTGTAATGCAGTAATTTCACGCTCGTAAGTTGGTACTTTTTCCGCAAATGGTAACAAACCTGCTTTCTCGTCTCCAACGAAAGCAATGTTAGAGATGTTTAAGTCAAGTCCAATTAAACCGTCACTAACATAATTCTTTTCTTTTTGGTAAGAATTTCCCTCATTGATAAGTTGCGCGTACCAACGACGTTTACCGTTTAAATTCCTCCATAATATACGAACATACTTCACTGGAGATTGCAATCCATGCATAATCACAGGATTGCTCTCATCAATAATGGCACGTAATTTGAGACTTCCCCAAACTAATTCATTGTTTTTCCAACGTAGTCCTTGTTTATTGGTTTTCCCTTCGACAGAATGGAAACGACTTGATACTTTGAAGCGAACTTTCTTTGCTCTTCCAAATATGACTCGTTCCGACGCTTTGAATGCTCGTTTAGCAATTGTTTGTTGAGTATTAGAGTCAATCTTGTCAGCAATCCATTGTGATGAATTGGCGACAATTGTTGCATACGCCTGTATATCGTAATCGGAATAACGATAAGCTTGACGTGCAACACTAAATGCTTCAGTTCGTTCTTTCTTATTCGATTTTGAGATTTTTTTAGCTGTTTTAAATGTCTCGGAATTGCGTACTAACTCCATCCTAACCATCGCTTCATTTAGACAAGCATTATATAGTTCTCTGGACGCTTCAAATTTAGACAACAACTCTTTTTCTTGAGAACTGTCTACTATCAATGGAATCTCTGTAATGAAAGATGGAGTCTTTTTCCGAGCCATTTACAATCACCTCCTTGTTTTATTTAACGGAATTTATAATAGCATAAATGTATGTTCATTGTTCGACATTTATGAAAAACAAAAGATTAAGTTTTCGACTGACAGAGCGTAGATATCATAAGTTACTCTTATTATCCACAGAACTAGATAGAACCATGTCTAGTTTGATAGATGAATGGATAGATTCATTACCGGAACCGAAAACAAAATCTCACGGCGAATGAATGAGGCAGCGCGTTGCGGGGGTTCCCCCCGTTGTAGCGTCTGCCGTTCGCACGGGTCAGCATTCCACCCCGATATAAATAACGAATGAATATCAATTCCTTTAATTCCTTGATATTCATTCTTCGGGGCTACCTGCTTCCCGCATTATTTAGGTGTATGTCTGGGCAAATATTGGTATCATTGCCCAGCTTTTTCCGGTAACCCCTGCCAAACTTACTTTCTCGTTTCTCGTTCCCTGGTAGAACCAGGGAATACATGATTAGAGGCGGAGCCTCTCATTGTCATTTGTAAATCTCTCGACGATGCCCGATTCGGTCGATAAAAATTATTTTTTCTTCACTATTAAATTCATAAATCACTCGGTAATCACCAACTCGCAACTTGAAGAAACCCGATAGATCGGATGTTAAAGGTTGCGGGTTAACTTGCTCGAAATTCTCTGCCAACCAATTAATCTTGTTAACAACTCGCTCCCGGACAGCTTGAGTCAACTTTTCCAAATCAGCGAGAGCTTCTGGTTCATACTCAATGATGTAACTTATTATCAACCTAAGCCAAGCCTGCTCGCAGCCTCTTGTGCTGAAATACCACGAGTTCCTGACTTTCTACGTCTTTGAATTTCCACAAGCTCTTGCTTGAATTCCTCCTTAATCGTCATGCCTGCATCTGGATCGGGTAAAAAGTCTTCTAGTACTTCCAAAACTGTTTCCCTAATCAGAGTTTTCAGTTCATCAGTTGTAAGGTCCTTGACTTGCATAAGTACAGCTTTACGATATAAGGCAATTAACTCAATCTTAGTAAATTATGACAAAAAGCGCGAGGCTCTCCCTCACAGTAGGCATTCCTAGGTAGAACCATCGGAACAAAAGAGAATTGCAGATAACGGATACCACTCCAATCGCCTGTTACTGAATCGGTGTTCTAGTTAATTACATCCAGTCAAGTGAGGGGATTATCGGCAGTTCATCCTATCAGGAATGGGCAGAAGAATTAAGCAGGTTAGTTGAAAACATAAATTTATCACTACTACCAAACGAAGTGGAAAAATTACATCAACTAGTTAGAATTTATCAAGAAAGATGGGTTCTTTCGGACATAGCGTGCTAAATTTTCCGGCAGTTACTTGCTTCTTTTCCCAATGGATTGCAGGATTTTACCGAACAGCTAGAACTCGAAGCCAAAAAACTTGAGGAAGATTATTTTATGGGAACTGGTAAGATGGCAGGCGATCGTGCTGGTGTGACAGGCGGCAATGGAGAACTGTATTATTTACTACTAAAAGAATGAAAACGGGATTGTGCTAACTGATGCGATAATGCCAAATGGAAAAAAATCCAATCCAAAATTCACGCATCCATAATCCAAAATATCTATGACTCGTCAAGTAATTCGTACCGATAAAGCACCCGCACCAGTAGGACCTTACAATCAAGCAATTATTGCCTCTGGTCAAATGATTTTTGTTGCTGGGCAAATTCCTATCGATCCCCGGCTTGGTGATGTTCTCTACACCGATGACGTGGCAAAGCAAACTGAACAGGTTATGGCTAATATTGAAGCTATCCTCACAGCCGCAGGCGCTAATTTTCAAAATGTGGTGAAAACAACTGTTTTTCTGTCAAATTTGAATAATTTTGCCGCGATGAATGCAGTTTATGCCAAATATTTCTCAGAAGACTCAGCTCCAGCCCGTGCTTGTGTTGAAGTGTCGCGTTTGCCTAAGGATGTTTTGGTAGAGATTGAGTGCATTGCGATAATTTAGGGCTGAATTGCCAGATCCCCGACTTCTTGAAAGAAGTTGGGGAGCTTAAGCAAAATCTTTATTAAAAAAGATTATCAATCAAAATACACAAACAAAGTATTTAGTCAAGCAACTCATATAACTGATTCTTTAAAGAAAGGTATTAGAAAAATCTATTGACTTTTTTGGCAAAAAGCTTGAATCTTAACAATAGTCTTTCTTAATAAAAACGTTATTGAGATAGAATTTCAAAATTAATAAGAAAGTTTTTTGATGGGGAGCAGCAAATGAGTGTGAGGCAAAAGGGTCTTCTAGGAGCTTGTTCAGCATTCCTAGCTCTAACTGGTCTAGTTGCAGGTAGCTTTGGAAGTTGGCAAGCAGTTGCTAACTCAAAGCCTAATGGCAAACAAACAACTCTACTTGCTCAGACGACACAAAAATCTTTAACAATTGTTTTTCCCAGTAGGTCTGATTCTACAGACTTGCAAACAAAAGCGAATGCTGTAGCAGCGTTTCTGTCTAAAGAAGTAGGAATGCCTGTTGAGGCTCTAGTTGGCGATGATACCGCAGCAGTAGAAGCTTTGAGAGGGGACAAGGCAGATGTAGCTTTTTTAAGTAGCCGTCCTGCTTTAAAAGCCGAACAATTAGCAAATGCTCGCTTATATCTGGCTGAGGTACGCCCGACTTATTCTGGAAAATACACTTATAACTCAGTGTTTGTTGTTCCCAAAGATAGCTCTCTGAAAACTTTGACTTCAGGGAAAGATACTTTAGAACAACTGCGCGGTAAGAAAATGGCTTTTACCTCGCCCACCTCTGGTTCGGGGTTTATTTTCCCTGTGGGTGAGATGGTTAAGCAAAAACTAGTGCCAAATCGCGATCGCCTTGACGGTTTCTTCAGTCAAGTCAGTTATGGTGGCAATTACAGCAAAGCCCTACAGGCTGTTTTACGCGGTCAAGCAGATGTAGCTGCAGTATCAGAATATGCTTTGAATCCACCGTATATTACAGAGGCTGAAAAAAATCAACTACGAGTTCTTTACAAAATTCCTGGAGTTCCAGCACATGGCGTAGCTATTGATGATGATGTTCCCACACCGACAAGAGACAAAATTATCACCGCTATGCTCAAACTGAACGAGCCACAAAACAATCAGATGCTACGCAACCTCTACAACTCCACAGAATTAGTCAAAGTCGATCACGAAGCTCACTTAAAACCAATTCGTGAAGCCCTAACAAATGCAGGAGTTGAACCATAATAGTTAATTGTTAGTAGTTAGTAGTTAGTAGTTAGTAGTTAGTTGTTCTTGTTAACCTACTAACGACTAACCACTAACTACTAACTACTAACTACTAACCAATTTATGACCCAATCAGTAATTCATTGTCAAAACATAGAAACAGCTTATTCCACTACGTTGAACCGTCCCATTTTGAACCGGGTTAATTTTGAAATTAATCGCGGTGAATTTGTTGTGCTGTTGGGGCTGAATGGTGCGGGGAAGTCTACTTTGTTGCGATCGCTAGTTGGGTTAGTTCCAATTTCACGGGGAACAATTCATATCAATGGCGTGCCATTAAATTCTCGCACTTTGCCGTCTATTCGACGGCAAGTGGGAATGTTGTTTCAAGGTGGGGGATTGATTCGGCAGTTATCAGCAATTGAAAATGTACTGTGTGGACGTCTTGGCGTGAGGAAAACTTGGCAAACACTGTTTGGGTTTCCGAAAAGCGATCGTCGTCAAGCGTTAGAACTGCTAGAACAGTTAGGTTTGAGAGAAAAGGCTTATCAAAAAACTGGTAACTTAAGCGGTGGACAGCAGCAACGGGTAGCAATTGCCAGAGCTTTAATTCAATCGCCAGAGATTCTCCTAGCAGATGAACCAATCACGGGCTTGGATATTATGGCGTCCAAACAAGTGATGGACACGCTAGCTCAACTCAACTCCGAGCAGGGTATGACAATTGTGACAGTTTTACACGATTTGGGAGTCGCTGCAGAATACGCACAACGAGCGATTATTTTGGATGCTGGACGTGTAGTTTATGACGGGTGTTGCGATAACAGTTTGCAGGCTACATTTGCTCGAGGAAATATCAGGAACTAGGGACTGGTAACTGGGGATTGGATTTTCAATTCTCATCCCCAATCCCAATCCCCAGTACCCAGTACCCAATCGCTAACTTTTATGAAAAATCTTTCTCGTCTTTGGAAACGCTTTTCTTGGCTAAGTCGGTTAGTTATTATATGTATTGTTATTATAATTTATGGTTGGGCATTGAAAGGTCTGAAAGTAGATTTTCAACTACTAAAAGATAGCTGGTTCCACATCATTGACTTTATTTCGCGGTTATTTCCCCCAAATACCAGTTGGGATATTTTGTACAAAACAGCCAAAGCACTCGTAGAAACCGTACAAATGTCTGTTTTGGGAACCACTATTGGAGCATTACTTTCTTTGCCCATCGCTGTTGCAAGTGCTCGTAATGTAGCTCCAGTATGGCTGCGATGGTTGGCTAATTTTCTGCAAAATGCTGTTCGTTCTGTTCCCTCTATTATTCTTGGTTTGTTATTTGTAGCCGCAACCGGGCTAGGACCACTCGCAGGAACTCTAGCTTTGGGAATTTATACTATTGGTTATCTAGCCAAATTTTATCAACAAGCAATAGAAGCTGTCGATCCCCGTTCTATAGAATCTTTGCAAGTTGTAGGTGCGTCTCGGTTACAAGTTGCTCAATATGGTTTATTACCTCAAGTGCTGCCTTTAATGTTAGGTTATACCTTATGGATGTTTGAGTATAATATCCGAGCAGCATCAGTTCTGGGTGCAGTTGGTGCAGGTGGTTTTGGTTTTGAATTAAAGAGTTATATCGACGGTTTTGAGTATACCAAGGCGACCACCATGATATTAATATTGTCAGTGGTCGTTACTATAATTGATGCTCTTAGTAGCAAATTACGTCAGCGATTAGATTCGATGTAGCCATTGCTGTAGTTCTCGTTCGCGTAGTACGTTAATATCAGAGTTCAGTAACTAAGACTACAACATCTTTCCCTTGTAAGGCAGCTTGTTCAAAAAGCTTTGCCTCTACTTCTGGACTAAGAGTAACAGTAATTGCCATAAATTTGCTTCTTAATATTAAGTCATTACACATTATATTAGTAAATTTTTATAAATTAAGAGTCAGAGCGAATGTAACTTCACAAGTATGGGTGCATTTGTTAGGAAAATTTGTAAAGTAGTTGCAAATCTATCTATACTCCCCCCAACCCCTATTAGTTGTTGTATACTGTAAAGAATTAAAAATTAATAATAATTGAATGGATATTAACTAACAAAAAGAACAATTTAGCATCGCTTATATCAGAGCAATCACCGCCGTTGCAGGTTATTCTTTATATAGACCAGAAGTGGATAATGACAGCATAGATTTAGGCATAGTCAGCAGAGGCGGTACAGGTAAAATCCTTTCGCCTAGACTAGAACTACAACTAAAGTGTACAGCTAGAGATATTCTTGATGACAACTCTATTAAATATACCCTCAATCTTAAAAATTATAACGATTTAAAAATAAATGCCCTTGTTCCTCGGATTTTAGTTGTCGTTTTAGTTCCAGAAAAAATAACAGACTGGCTCAAACAGACAGAAGACGAACTGTGTCTTAAACATTGTGCTTACTGGATATCTTTACGCGAAATGCCAGACACGGAAAATACAACCAATGTTACTATTGAAATACCCCGCAGTAATCAGTTGATATCAGATGCGCTCCAAGCTATCATTCAACGCATTAGTTTTGGAAGTTTGCCATGAAAGTTACTATTAAAGATAGTCAAATACTTAAAACTGTTAACCCTGACCTGGTACAAGCACACTTACAAGCAACAGGTTGGCATGAAACTGGACGTATCTACAATGATGCTGGGGCAATTTGGCGATTGAAAAAAGAGACTGCTGATGAATATGAAATTTTGCTACCTCTTCAACATAATTTAGGAGATTATGCCGAAAGAATTAGCGATATTTTGAAAACCTTAGAGATAGTAGAAAATCGTTCTCAAGTTGAGATCTTAGGCGAATTTATTACCAATTATCCCAACTTCACCGTACAGGGTGCGATCGTGCAAATTACCACTCCAATAATTGATAAACTGAGTGGAGAAATTACTTTCTTATGTGCAGTTTTTGAGAAATTACAGGAAATAAAAACCGAACTAGCAGACCATGATTATATATTAGCTATTAAAGCGTATCAGGAACGTTTACCAATTCACTGTATAGGTGATTTAGTAAAAGTTGACAATCATTTTGTTCTCAAAAATCCTCGAAATTTTCAAATTGGCAATGTCTAACTCTCAGTTTAGAACGTTTGTTAGAACAAGAGTATTTGCCTAGACTTGTTAGAGTAGCTCCCACATACATTTGGGAAATTCCTTCACCTCAACGATCGCGGATTAATTTTTGAATGTTTAATCTTAAAAAAAGAAGCTTCTGCTTTGGTTGCATTACCTTCAACCCACTGAAGTTGGATAGCTAGAGCACCTAAGTTTCTTGCTCTCTCAATAAGTTTTGGATCTACTCGTTCTCTATGCTGTGCTAATGATTGATAATCCTTATACGAACCTATTTTCTCCTTAATTAGTTTCCTTACTTCCTGAGCAGCGCTTTTCTGCTCTTCTGTAATACCTTCATCATAAAACTGTTCGGCATTTTTGTTATTCCTTAGGCTTTTTAATATAATATTACCAGTAATAATACTTAATTTGATATTAAAAATCAAATTTTAAAAAACAGAAGTGAGATGGGGCAAAACAAGCGCTCTCGGAAATCGCAGCTATAACCCTAAGTCTACATGAGACTGTATCTCCAGCAAGTCTCGCAGCACGATCGAGCAGACACAATTTTATAGAACTCAATAACGATATTAATTATCTTCCGGCAATTATTGACCAATTATTTTTATCCTGATGCCTCGGTAAATACCGTGTATATCTTAACGGAGCATCAATTATTTTACTTCGGTATATAATTCTTTAATTCTCAAAACTCTCCACCGTCAGCATCTACTATCTACCTAGCCTATGAGATAATGGAATATCATTCATGACTC
This sequence comes from Scytonema sp. UIC 10036, assembly GCF_009725235.1. The sequence goes on along the minus strand of NZ_WJFC01000033.1, from coordinate 13,245 downwards.
AAACCCCATCTCCTCAACCTCGTACCAGTGAAACTATTTCCAAAAATTCTCGTGGCAATGCTACTGATAATGGCAAGCCATCAGGGTTTCTTTCGGGAAAAAAAGGGCAACAATGGAGTTTGAAGCACAAAGCAATGGCTTTAGCACTCAGTGTGAGTGTGTTTCCCGTACTGGCAGTTGGTACAGCTACCTATTTGGGCGGTTTGGTGGCTCAGCAGCAAGGCTCTCAAGTAGCACAAGCTCAAAATGCCGTAAAATCCGAACTGGATCGCCAAAGACAAGTCTTGCTGATTAGCACTCTTGTAACAGCATTATGGGCAGGTGCGATCGCTACTCTTTTCATGAATCGCGCCCTACGTCAAGTTCTCAATGCTGCGGCAAGCTCTACGACTGTTGTGAATCGGCTGTGTCGAGAAGAGATGAGTATTCGCGATCGCGCCGATGGAAAAGATGAACTGGTGGCATTAGAAGCAAATCTAAGATTAATAGAAGACCAACTTCCAGAATTACTGTGGAAACAGGAAGCAGCCACCGAACTCTCACAACTGTTAATTAGCATTAGCCACCAGATTTGGGGAGCGCGTTCTGAAGAAGATGTTCTGAGAACTGCTGTTGAGGAAGTTCGTCAAGTTTTTAAAACCGATCGTGTCAGTGTCTTTCGCTTTGATGCAAACTGGGATGGAACCTTTGTTGCAGAATCAGTAGCATCTGGTTTGCCAAAAGCTTTGTGGTCAACAATACACGACGACTGTTTCACTACAGGTTATGTAAAAAAATATCTTCAAGGTCGCGTTCGTGCAATAGACAACATTTACCAAGCTGGTCTAAATGATTGTCACATTGGTCTATTAGAACGATTTGCTGTGAAGGCAAATCTAATTGCTCCAATTATCACAAACAACCAGCTATACGGTTTATTCATTGCCCATCAGTGTTCCGGTCCTCGCTTGTGGCAACAGCCTGAGATTGATTTGTTTTCTCAGTTAGCGTCCCAGGTTGGATTTGCGCTCGAGCATGCTAAGTTGTTAGAGCAGGTGGATGAAAAAGCAGATCGGCGTCAGGTTTTTATCGACATTACCCGAAGCATTCGTGCATCCCTGCATGAAGAGGATATTCTTAAAGCTACCGTAGAAGAAACGCGCAAGGAACTAAGAACTGACCGAGTCATTGTATTTGGCTTTGATGAAAACTGGTACGGAACTGTGCTTGCAGAATCAGTGCTTCCAGGGTTTCCAAAAGCATTGCGAGCTAATATCAAAGACCCTTGTTTTGCAGAGGGCTACGTAGAACAGTATCAAGCAGGACGGGTTCAAGCAACCAACAACATTTATGAAGCAGGTTTGAGTCCTTGTCACATCGGTCAACTAGAACCATTTGCGGTGAAGGCAAATTTAGTGGCTCCTATTCTTAAAGATGATAAGTTATTAGGTTTATTGATTGCCCATCAATGCTCTGAACCCCGGAATTGGCAACAGGTAGAAATTGATTTATTTGCTCAAGTAGCTGCACAAGCCGGGTTTGCTCTCGACCATGCTCGACTGATTCATCAGATAGAACAGGCTTACCAAGCAGCTGAAACAACCTCTATTCAGCAGTATCACCAAAATGAAGCGCTTCAGTATCAGGTATCAGAACTGCTCAGAGAGCGACAAATGGCGATCCAGAACATAGCAGAGGAAGCATCAAAACAAATGGGCTTTGTCCAAGGTGCTTGCGATCGCATTCAGGTTGTGGCTAATTTAGTTCCTGCAGTCGATGCAACTGTTCAACAGTTGAAACTTGAAAGACAGGAAGTTGAGCGTGTTATACAAACTGGGCAAGAAACTATCGATGGAGTGACAAGTAGTGTCATTACGATCCAACAAGCGATCGTGAAAGCTGCCGAAAAAATTGAACTTATAGATGAGATATCGCAAAACCTCTCTTCAACCGTGATGCTTGTCAGTAATACAATTTCCGAACTGAATCTTCAAGCCATGAATGTTGCACTGAAAGCAACTCGAAACAGCACCGATCAAGAGCGTATTGCACTAGCAGATAAAGTTTTATGTTCGATGCGGCAGTTGAAATGGAATATAGAAGAAACTGAATGCTTTGTGGCAAAAATTCAGGTAGAGATCCAAGAGGCATTTGAGGCTATTGGGATGGGAGCAGAGCAAGTAACAGCAGGAACTCAATTGGTAGAGGCAATTCAAGAAAAATTTGATGGGCTTACAAATATTGATACTCAAATGAACTTACTTTTAGAGGAAATGACTCAGGCTACATACGAGCAAATACAAGCTTTTAGAGACGCCGAGCAAATGATTCTAGAAATTGCAGGTATCGTTAATGATTTTAAAAATATTTATGGCAATAGTTGAGACGGGAAGTAATTTTTTATAATTTTTAAACGTGTCATAATGCAGTTAGCTAGAGCTAAGCGTTTGGTAGAGAAAGTGGCTCCTGAAATTAAGCGAGAGATAACTGCATCTCAAGCTAAACAGCGTAAATCTTTACGGGGGTTGTGGCGAGGAGTTGATATTACGGATGCGGATATTGCAGAAATAAGACAGCAAATGTGGGGCGGTTTCCCCACTTACTAGCATTCCTTTAATCTGGTAAAGCATCAGTGAGAAGTGGGGGCTCCTATTACCAACCCCAAGAACCAGGGCTACCTTTAAATGGTCCAACGATATCACTTGTAATCCAACCGCCGTAGAAATTGCCTGGTTGAGGCTGTACTTTCTCTCCATTAACGTAACAACCATCCATAGGGTGTGCGTAAAAAGCTACATAGTCTTTGATTGATGCAAAGGCGGGTGTGGGGTTGGGATAGAACCATGCAGCACTCCGAGCTTCTTTATCACCAACACGAACTGTATAATAACTTGCATTTCCTTTCCACTCACAAAAGCTCGATTGCTGTAAGGGAATTAAATATTCCATTTTAATATCCGCAGGTGGGATGTAGTAGACAGGAGGGTGGCTGGTTTCTAAAACGCGTTTGGCACTGTGAGTATCTACTATGGTGACATCGTTGAAAACGATCTGGATGTGTTTGTCTACGTCCTCAAGGCGAGGTGGACGCGGATAATCCCAAACGGATTCTTGTCCGGGGTTGGGTTCAATACGTTGAGGTCTAAGCATTTTGGATTTTAGATTTTGGATTTTAGATTTTGGATTTTAGATTTGGGATTTTAGATTTGGGAGACAAGTATCATTCTAACGGTAGAGAAAGCAAAAGAAAATTTTCTCTCTCACAGATACACCTTCTAGCTCACACGGTTATTAGTTTTAACAAGCAAGATGGATAGTAATCACTATACAAGCTTCATATAGAGGTTAACAAAAAGTATGCCAATAAATGCTGATGAAGTTCTCGAACGCTATGCTTCTGGAGAACGCAATTTTCGTGAAGTTGACTTAAGTGGCGTGGACTTGAGTGGAAAAAGTTTACAAGGTATTCAATTGCGAAAAGCTAATTTGAGTGGGGTTAACTTCAGCGATACAGATTTCAGTCGAGCCGATTTGAGCCAAGCCAACTTAAATCGTGCCAATATGCAAGGAGTTTATTTGAATGGAGCTATCTTGTGTGACGCTAACCTTATTGAAGCAGATTTGAGTGCAGCCGTTCTTGATGGAGCAATTCTGGAGGGAGCAATCTTAGACAGGGCAATACTCAGTCAAGCTAGTCTCAGTCACGCGGACTTAAATCGAGCTTCTTTAACAGATGTAGATTTAAGTGGAGCCGATTTGAGTGAAGCAATTTTGGATGGCGCAGTTTTAGATGGGGCTATCTTGAATGACGCAAATCTCAGCCAAGCTGACTTAGTTGTAGCAGAGTTAAACCAAGCTTCTTTAAGTGATGCAACTCTGAAGGAAGCCAACTTAAGTGGTGCGGATCTGAATGAGGCAGATTTGTCTGGGGCGGAGCTTGTTGTAGCAAATCTTACTAACGCTTCTTTAAGTGAGGCAGATCTTCATAACGCTAACCTCAGTGGAGCTAATTTAGAGAGGGCTAATGTGGATAAAACAATATTAAACACAGATGAAAGTGAGTAATATAATTCGTCAGAGGGCAGAAGGCGCAAAAGTTGTGATTGTAAGCTTTTTGTCGCAAAGGTTATGATATCATAAAGCGATCGCTCTGTCAGCTTTTGAATTACAGCAGTTGTCAAGTGAATGAGCCATATTATGCTCTTGTGGTACGGGCGAGGACACCCGTACTAGACAAAAGATGTAATCTATGAATCGGACAATTGCTGTAAAACCGAGCATCACTACTTGTAATCTAGAACCTATGGAAAAGAAACCGTCTAAATTTTCTGAGCTTTCCCTTACAAAACATCAAGACTATACTGAAATCGAAACAATTGTTGCTACTCGCTTCAATCGACAGTATAAAAATGAAGATTCAGAACTCCCAGAAGAAGTAAAATCTATGCCGATTTATCAAGAATGGGTAACGGGACTTTTGAACGCAAAAATTGCTTCTCCTTTTTGGGAAATACAGCTTCCTCGCAAGAATCAGCGCTGTTTGGATATTGGTTGTGGCGTTAGCTTTTTAATTTATCCTTGGCGGGAGTGGGAAGCTCTTTTTTCGGGTCAAGAAATTAGCACGGTAGCACGAGATGTTTTGAACAGTCGCGGTCCTCAATTAAATTCTAAGCTGTTTAAAGGTGTGGCGTTGGGGAGTGCTCTCCAATTACAATACGATAATGCTCAATTCGATCTTGCGATCGCGACAGGTTGGAGTTGCTACTATCCCCTTGATTACTGGGTAGCCGTGATGACAGAAGTAAAGAGAGTACTAAAACAGGGGGGATATTTTGTTTTTGATGTCCTCAATCCGGACAAACCTTTATCTTTGGATTGGGCTGTTCTAGAAACATATTTGGGTGCAGAGGTTTTTCTAGAATCAATGGAAGGTTGGAAAGGTGCGATCGCATCTGTAGGTGCTAAGGTAGATAAAAAGTTAGAGGGTGAGTTGTTTGACCTGTATAAAGTGCATTTTCTGTAGCACAAAATGTTGGTATCAACTGCGTTCATACAACATATCTCGTGTAAAGCGAGGAGCATTGAGTGGAATTGAATTTTGTTGCATCCGCTCAATCAATGACTTTAAGAAATTTTGTTTATTTTCTGCATCAGAGGTAGGTGGTGACATAACTTGAGGTGTAAGTCTATCATGTTGCTCATTTAAAAGCGTCCGTTCTTCTTGAGAGAGAGAATGGATAATTTGCACTAAAGAGTTTACCAGTTGTGTGTTCATAATAGCTTAAATACATCTTTGATGTTGTATAATGAAACCTTGATTTGATGTTAGCAAATCTAAGCAATTTATTCAGCGTTTGTAATTATCATCCAAACAAACGTTCAACAGCACAACTAAATCCTGGCAAAAGAGGACTAGTTAAATTATCATCTTTATACAAAGTTGCAGCTAGTTTCAAAATAGCATTTTCTCTACGGTAAATTTCCACCTTTTGCCTTTCGCGGTCAAAAATCCAGTATTCATGCACTCCTTGAATTGAGTACAGTTTTAACTTTAACTCACGGTCTCGCTTTTCCTGCTTTTCTCCGGGAGATAATACCTCAATTACCAATTCTGGCGCACCTGTCAAATGTCCTGCTTCATCCAATAATTCTGTTAAGCGTTGATGACTTGCCCAAACCACATCAGGAATTACGTTGTCAGCATCGGTAAAAATGATACCTGGTGCAAAGGCAACTTTTCCCAATCCTGTCTGAGTTGACCAAATTTCTAATTGTGTACCTATTTTTACACAAACTTCTTGATGTTTCCAGTGAGGCGCTCTACTCACAAATAATTCTCCGTCAATAACTTCATAACGTTTGCCGTCATCTGGAAATAACTCTAGATCGGCAGTTGTCCACCGAATTTTTTCGGTTGTTGTGGTTGTCGTCATACGCTCTTACCTTAACTTGTTTTATGTAAATAAGCATTTTTGTACCAGATATTGACACTAACTAGCTGTAGGGAATCACTATCTGCGTTATTTTTGTTCAACCTAAACTTATTATATATGAACCGTTCAAGAGATTGAGTAATACTCCTTTCTAAATGCTCCTCAGTTCCACTACAGTTAATTTGTGATAGAAACTCAGTAACGAGTAGATCGTAACCCTGCCAAACAAATCTTGCGTATCATTGGCTTGAATAATGACTGAGCGAAATCTGCCGTTATTTTTCTGCCAACTTAGTTTTAAAATCATTTGTGGCAGTTGAAATGCAGCAAAGTTAGTTGAGTCTCTGGAATTCCTTTCTTGTAGCCGTATTAAAGTATAATTTGATGTTGTCATCAATTGATTGCTTTTCTTTAAAAGTACAGATGCATTAGACCCTGCTGCAATAGTATTTAAGTGTAGTCCTTAAAATCTCGTTTAGCGCTCAAAAATCCCCAAAGTCGTTGGAAATTACCAAACTAGTTGCCCTAAATCTCTCGTAGCTACTTGCTTATTACCTGACGCGATCGCATGTTCTTTCATCATCAGCATCTTTCACTATTGGGAAAGCACGGGTGGGAGGATTGGGGTTTTCGCTGGATGCTAGGTCGCCCAATCACATCAATAATGTTGTGATAAATATAAATTAAACATTGGCAGTTATTCAGCCTCTTCCTCAATTTCGTCATCATCCTCACTTTCTTCTACTGTTTTGGGTGAAATCGTAAGAAAGTGGGCTGAAACAGCCAAAAGAACCAGGTTGTGTTACTCGTTGGCTACTTAACAGAAATATATTACATTAAAGAAGGAGAAAATATGGTAAAGTGAACCGAATGCTCTAATGTCATTTGGTCATTGCATCATGAAAGGAAAAACAGCATGGACAATAACATCATTTCGGTGACGGGAATAAGCGAACCCCTACTACACCTTATTGATGAGCGGGTTCGTCAGAAAGGTGGTGACAGAGATGCCTATATCCGCGATTTGATTGAACGGGATATTTATGGTTCATCCGTACCCCACTCCTCGCTTGGTATATCAAAAGAACAAAAACATTTATTGACTCCTCAAGAGAAAAAGCGTCCTTTCGATCCTCAACAATGGGAAGACGATTTAAAACTCTTAACAACCGGTGCATCAGAAATACCTGTTTTACCACCATTCGCGTTTACGCGTGAAAGCATCTACGGGAACCATGACTGATGTCGTACATGGCAGATACTAACATCCTGTTACGCTTCATTGCTCCTTCCGATCCCAATCACCTTCTTGTTCGCAATCTTATATACTCTTTGCTGAATCGGGGAGAGGAAATCTGTTACACCTCGCAAAACTTGGCAGAATTTTGGAATGTATGTACCCGTCCCCTAACGACACGAAGCGGTTTTGGTCTATCAATTGAGGAAACTGATGTCAGGGCGCAAGTTATAGAACGCTACTTCACGTTTAAGCCAGATAGTGCAGCCGTTCATGCTGAATGGCGACGGTTAATTGTACACTACAAGGTATCCGGGGTTAAGGTGCATGATGCACGCCTTGTAGCTGCTATGTGTATTCATGGCGTCACCGATATTATTACTTTCAATACCAATGACTTTACTCGTTACACTGAAATTACAGCTTATCACCCCAGTGCTATAGTATTGTGAAATTTGCTGTTGGGTCAAATCCCCGACTTCTCCAAGGATACAGCTGGTCAATGGGGGGTGAGACCCCTCATCTGTACTCTCTTGTTCCGGTGGTTCTACCACAGAATGCAGGCTGCGAGGCTCTGCGGAGCGTTGCAGCTCGCCACAGGAGGCGGAGCCTCCCAAAAAGGCATTCCCAGGCTGAGCCTGGGAACGAGATGGGGGGTCAGACCAAATATCCTTAACGAACCTGTTTTAAACTTTCCACCTCATTAGTGAACATATCTGTCAACAAACTCATGACAGTTCGTTCTTCTCGTACTTTGATATTGGCAGTTACAGACATACCGGATTGTAAGGAAATGCTTCTACCTTTGACATCTAAACTTTGTTTTGCCAAACGAACTTTGACGGGAAAACGATAGTATTGATGTGTTTGATCGGGCGGTAATGCATCTGAACCAACCCAAACTAATTCTCCCTTAATATCGCCAAACTCGTTGTATGGGAAGGAATCAAGTCTAACATCAACTTTCATCCCTTCTTTAACAAAACCAATATCTTTGTTGGTAATAAACGCCTCTGCTACAAAGCTATCGTTTGGTACAATTGTGAGTAATTTTTGGGTTGTATTGGCTACAAATCCGGGATTTTTTGCTTGTAAGTCAAAAATAACTCCCGACACGGGCGCACGTAACTCTTGATATTTTATATTGGTCTGAGCTTGCAGAATTTTACTATTAATCTCTGCCAATTGCTTCTCATTTTCTAGCAACACTCTTGATAATTGACTATCAATTTCTGCAATCCGCTTTTTGTTTTCTGCTATCTTTTCTAGAACTGTTTTGTTAGAAACAGCAACTGTATTTTTTGTTTCTTGTTGCCCTTGAGCAATTTCATATTGCAGTCGTTGTTGTTCCTGGACAATTTCTGCTATTTGTGCTTGTGTATTTTGGACTTTTCTTTCTTGTTGGAGATATTGTAGCTGTGCGATCGCACCTTCTTCTGCCAAAATCTTGATTCTTTGATAAATCTGCTGTTCAATCGCCAAATTCCCTTTAGCATCTGCCAATTGAACTTGATTTTGAGCTAATTTTCTCCGGCTTTGCTCAACCTTTAATAACGCTGCAGCCGCACGAGATTCTAATTCCCTTTTAGCAATATCTAAACGTTGCTGTTCTTCCGTTGTCATCCCCGCAACGCCACCCGTATTTTTCAACTCTTGTCGTAGCAGTTCATTTTCTGCCATTAAATTTGCCCGATTTTTCAGTAGAAATGCAGCTTCTTTGGGCAAATTCCCTCTCAAAAATTCCATTTCCGCAGCCACTCCAGAACCTATTGCTATCAAGCGGCGGTAAATCTGGTTTTCTTGAGTTAACGAAGCTTTAATTTTCCTTAATGAATTTAACTCACCATTAGAAGTCACAGAATCAAACAGCAGTAACAAATCCCCAGGATTGACTTTTTGTCCGTTTTTCACATAAACTGCCTTGACCACACCACTGATAGGGGCTTGAATTTCTTTGACAGTCCCTTCTGGTTTTAATTGACCCGTTGCAGGTACGACTTGCTCAATTTTAGCAACACAAGCCCAAGCAATTCCAAAACCAGCTAGTGCCATCAACGTCACCATAATGGTACGCGACCAAAATGGCGATTGGCGCAAAACGACGGATTGGTCAAATTCTTCATTAATGTATCTTCTAGCATCCGTCTCAGATGTTTTTGGTGTGTTGCGGTCAGCTGTTGTTACTCGCTTTCGTGAGTTAGTTCCATTCTTTGAGCGATCGTTACGGCCATTGCCGTTTAGATAATTTTCATTGAGTTGAGTCATAGTATTTGTTAATGGTTAGTGGTTAGTAGTTAGTGGTTAGTGGTTAGTAGTTGGTGGTTGGTGGTTGGTGGTTGGTAGAACAACTAACAACCAACTACTAACAACCAACAACCAACCAATTAAAGTTTCACGTCTTGCTGATTATAAAGGTAGAAATAATGACCCCGTGCAGCCATTAGCTCGTCATGGGTACCCATTTCGATGACTTTAGCACTATCCATCACAATAATAATGTCTGCATTCCTAACTGTGTTCAACCGGTGTGTAATAAAGAACACAGTACTTCCTGAAAATTCTTCTGCCAAATTGAGACAAACTTGGCGTTCTGTAGGGTAATCTAGCGCACTTGTGGCTTCGTCAAGAACGAGTAATTTGGGTCTTTGTAAAACAGAACGCGCAATGGCAATCCTTTGTCTTTGTCCCCCGGATAGCCCTGCACCTCTCTCACCCACTCGCGTGTTGTAGCCGTTGGGTAAGTTCATAATAAAGTCGTGGGCGACTGCGACTCTTGCTGCTTCAATAATTTCTTCGGTTGTGGCTTCAGGATTGGTTAGGGCAATATTTTCTTGCACCGTACCATCAAATAACAGTGTTTCTTGCGGCACAACGCCTACTTGTCTCCGCAAGGAGTACAATTCTACCTTGGAAATATCGTAGCCATCAACTAAGATTCTGCCTGCTTCGGGTTCGTAGAGTCGCAGAAGTAACTTCATCATCGTACTTTTTCCCGAACCGCTTTGTCCCACAATCCCAACGAATTTCCCATCTGGAATATCGATATTGACGTTGCTGAGTTGCAGTGGACCGCTGCTGGCAAACCGGAAGGACACATTGTCGTACTTGACTGAGCCTACTATTTGTGGTAAAGGAATGTTATCGCGGTCTTGTTCTGCTTCTTGTGGTGTATCTACAATATCGCTCAAGCGTTCGAGTGACAAAGCTGTTTCTTGGAAGTTTTGCCACAGTTGTGCCAAACGCAATATGGGGCTGGTTACGTAACCTGAAATAATTCGGAAGGCAATTAATTCCCCTAAGGTTAATTCTCCTTCCAGGACTAAATAAGATCCTACCCACAACACAAGCAAGCTGCTGAGTTTGTTGAGGAAGTTACTTGTAGAACTTGCCAGGGTTGAGGTTACGACAGTTTTAAATCCGGCTGCTACGTATCGCGCATACCGTTCTTGCCAGGAAAAACGAGCGCGTAACTCTATGTTTTGCGCTTTCACCGTTTGAATTCCTGACATGACCTCTACTAAGTAAGATTGGGTATCGGAATTTCGTTCGGCTTTGGTACGGAGTTGTTTGCTGACTGTGGGTGATGCTATTAATGTAATTACGACAAACACGGGGATTGTTCCCAAGCCAACTATTGTAAGTTGCCAACTGTAGAACAACATCACGACGATATAAACCACTGAGAACAAAGCATCTAACCCTACTGTTAATGCTGTTCCTGTTAGGAATTGTCGAATATTCTCTAACTCGTTGATGCGGGTGGAAAGTTCTCCAACCGGTCGGCGTTCAAAATACCGCAGGGGCAAACGCAGCATATGGTCGATAATTTCTGAGCCTAACCCCATGTCTATACGGTTGGTTGTATCGACAAACAGGTAAGTCCGCAGTGTCCCCAGTACGGCTTCAAACAAACCGACGACTAACAGCAAAGCACCTAAAACGTGTAAGGTACTCATGCTATTTTGGGCGATGACTTTATCGATAATTAATTGAATGACCAATGGGTTTGCTAGCGCTGCCAATTGCACGAAAAAGGACGCTAGGAAAACTTCTATGAGGACTCGGCGGTAGCGTGTTAGGTAGGGGGTAAACCAACTGATGCCGAACCTTTGTTGGGGTGTAGCTGTGGTGCGTGAGAGTAACAAGACTCTCACTTGTGGCGGGTAACTGCTTTCCTCTGTTTCTAATCGCTCTATGAGTTCGGCTGGTTTGAGGCGTACAATTCCTTTGGTGGGGACACCTAAAACTGCTATGCGATCGCTAATTTCATACAAAATGGCATAACTGTCTTCATAGCGAATCATTGCTGGTGTTGGAATGCGTGTCGCCGAAGCGGTAGGGATATCCACTAGCTGCGCTCTCAGTCCAATCAGTTCTGAAAGGTATGCACAAAGTTGAAAGGAAATTGCCCCCCCGCGTTTCATTTGATCGGAAAGAATCCGGCGAACCACTTCTTTACGAAATGGCATTTCCAAATGTTTCGAGACCATTTGGAAACAGGCAATGGCAGAATTTAATTGTCCTTTTCCACCATAAAACGGGTATTTTTTGTTACTTTTAGATGAGGTCTGTGAAGTTGGGGTTTGTGCTGGGGGTAAATCTTCGTTGGCTGCGTAGGGAATATCTAGCTCGGTATCTACAGATTCGCTGGGTATTGGTTGCGCTTGTATTGTTGGTTCTTCACTTAAGAAGAACAAATCTTCCGATTGCAAACCAATCAACCGCACGGCGTTGTTTCCCTGCACCTCTAGTCTGTCCCCATCGCTCTCGTCCAATCGGTTTGTTGGTGTATAGTCTTTAAGTAGCCCACCACCACTGACAAACCAAATTTTTTCGCTTTCTAATCGATTGAATGAATTTCTTCCTGGTGAGAGATAATGCACTGTGGCACGACTGTACGCGTTGAGTGCTAGTTCTTTGAGACTCAGCCCTCCTTGGGCTTGGACTTCTGGTTGAGCACCTATGACATCAAATATCTCAATGAGATGAGATTTTTGTTGGCGAATCTGGGCAAAAGCTGGATAATTGGCAAGTAATTTTAGATACTCTGCTACTTCTATTGTTAAGCAAATAACCTCATTGGATGCGATCGCTGTTTCGCAAGCGAGATTACGAAACAAACTGATTTCCCCTAAAATTGTTCCCGGTTCTAGCAATTTTAAGGTGTTTGGCATTTGCGTGCGGGGGTCGTATCCCAACAATCGTGCTTTCCCTTCGTAAAGAATGGCGATGCGATCGGGTATTTTCTCTTTCCCGACTATTTTCTGACCTATACGATAGCGTAAGGCTTGGATTTTTTGTGCGATCGCAGTTATGACCTCTTGTGGTAATTGGTCAACCCCTTCTATCTTCGTAAGAAATTCTAAAAATGCAGTGTTCTTTATATAAGTCATACTTAATAGAGTGCAGTTAAGGTTAGGTATTTGATTTTCTTTTTGTTGACTGTGACTTTTTTTTCGTTAGATCGCCATCCCCTATTGACAAAAGCTTTTCAATTGAATAATTATAGAAGGTTGTGGTAGTAGCAAAGGAAACAGGTATTATATAAATTAGCCCATTATACTGATTTTTTTGTTCCATAAACATTGTAGTCAATTACGGGATCTGAAACACAACACTGAGTTCCTTAATACTTATTTAACAAAAGTCATTTCTTCTTACTATGTATTAGTAATCACATTTTTAACTCTGAAGCCTGCAAAATTTGTAAAGCTTGCACAAAGAATTTAGTGACAAAACCCTGCTTTTTGCAAATAAATTATCACAGGAGTGTTGGTAGGAGAAATGGGAAAACGACACTTTATACTATTCAAGAAACCAAAAAATAGTAGAGGTTTTAACTTTTCTTAATACTTTGATAAGAGAATAATAGTAACAGTAAGTTCACTGATAATTCCTGAGTAAGATTTGCTCATAATTCAAGTTTAGATCCAGAACCCCATACAATTAAATACGTAAAAGCACTGAATTTTTTACATTGGTGAATAGAAAATCTCCGTAACCTTACCCTCTCCCTTTGGGAGCTACGGTGTACATACAAGTCTGAAATTACTAATAGACTGAGATTTGAGTGTTAGTTTTACCCCACCCTAACCC
>NZ_WJFC01000032.1 GCF_009725235.1 Scytonema sp. UIC 10036 | reverse complement strand
CCCCAGAGGAGACCCCTACCCGAATGGCACTAAGAAGTGCGACGCGGAGACCAGGGGACGCGGGGACGCGGAGAGATGAGGAAGAATGCAAAAACCGGAAAACCCACTCCCCATCTTAAAATCCCCCAATCATCTCTCACCCCCACTGAATGGGGGTCTCTGGTTCCTCGTTTGCTTTAATGATAAGTTTTTAATCTAACATTATATTATAAGTTGACTGAATATAAAAATCAATCTCCTATTTACGAGAGTTTACTATGTTACGCAGTAATATAAAATACTAAAAATGGGTTAGTATTTTCTACAACATCCATCTATGTGATATGTTTGTAGCTAATACAAATTTGAAACCAAATCCTATTGACTTAGCATTCAGTACTCTTTTGTTTGTCCCAACATCTGTTGATTGTTGCTTTGAGTTCTTTTAAAAGTATTGGAATAGTTTAGGCATATCTGCTTAAACAATATAATCGGGGTTTCAGGAATTCGCCAACAAAGTCATAATTTTTGCGAACTGGCTTTTTTCTCAAACAAAAGCGATGTTTTGGAATAACTTGACGAATGTGTTAAGTCAGTCATACCGTTTTCAGATGAAGATGCATAGAAAAAACTCCACCATCTGTGACATCTCTCTTTACCCCCCTTAATCCCCCCTTATAAAGGGGGGAAACAGGAAATTTATTTTCCTCCCCTTTATAAGGGGAGGTTAGGAGGGGTAAAAATAATGTGCAGCTTCATATTAAATTGGTATCAGCATAATTAAAGTTAACTAGTGAGGATCGTCATTAGTCATTAGTCATTCGTCATTGGTAAGGATTTTAGGTCTGTTTACATTTTGTAATGTAGTTCGGTTTATTTGTACCTAGCTACTTAGTCCAAACTAACTAATTTTCAGTCTATATGTTACCCGCATAAATACTGAATTGGATTGAAAATCCAATTCAGTATTATTACTCTTTGTAAACAAGCAAAATGAAGACTAAATTATGATAAGAATACTTATAAAGTACTCGTAAATTCTATTATTAAAGAGATTAAAAATCAAACATAATTTATTTTCAATGATATTTTTTTTGAGGGTAACCGTCAATTGATATGGATGAAGATATTAAAGCATTTTTAATAGATAATTACGAAAATCTTGACCAGATTGAGCGCGACCTCGTTGCGTTGGAGCAATACCTCAAGTCTGCGAGCGAACTGGCAGCGTTAGCGTTAAAGTTACAAGCACTGGTCACCCAGTTTAAGTATTAAGTTGTGCGGTAAACTATGCAAAACCTAGAAATAGCAGCAGAAAAATTTAGCGTTCTCGAGCGGGTGCCGATCGGCATTTGTGTGCTGCGCGAAGATTTTGTCGTGCTGTTTTGGAATCGTTGTATGGAAGATTGGACGCACCTCCCCAGTAGCGAGATTGTAGGCACTCATCTCTGTGACTATTTCCCACACCTCAGCCAGGTGGAGTATGCCAGCCGACTCCAGCAAATTTTTGCTGGCGGACCTCCCACCATTTTTTCTTCTCAACTGCACAAGCACTTGATTCCCGCACCCCTACCGAACGGACAGTTGCGGATTCAGCATACTACAGTAACTGCTATACCTGCTAGTGATGAGCCAGCAGGCTTTTACGCTATATTATCCATTCAGGATGTCACCGAATTGACTCAAAGGGTTCAGGATTACCGAACCATGAGAGACCAAGCACTGGCAGAGGTGAAAGAACGCCTGCGAGTAGAAGAGGAATTAGCCCAGTACCGGAATCACTTGGAAGAGTTAGTGGAAGAACGCACTGCAGCACTCTTTAAGGCAAACGAACAATTACGGCTTTTGGAGTCGGTTGTTGTCAACGCCAACGACACCATTGTGGTGACAGAGGCTGAACTCATTAGTTCTCCAAGTCCCCGCATCCTTTATGTAAATGAAGCGTTTACCCATCAGACGGGGTATACCCCCGAAGAGGTTCTTGGCAAGTCACCACGTATCCTTCAAGGTCCAAAGACTGACCGCGCTCAACTCGATAAGATTCGCGCCGCGCTATTAAACTGGGAGCCAATACGAACTGAGTTGATTAACTACCGCAAGGATGGTTCGGAGTTTTGGGTGGAACTCAATATTGTGCCAATTGCAAATGAATGTGGTTGGTACACTCACTGGGTTTCATTACAACGTGATATTACGGAGCGCAAGGCAGCTGAACAGGCACTGCGTGAGAGCGAGCGACGATTTCATGCAGTTTTCAATAATACATTTCAGTTGAGCGGACTACTTAGACCTGACGGCACGTTTGTGGTAGCAAACCGTGCCGCGTTGGATTTTTTTGGTCTCACTCAGGAAGAAATTGTAGGGCTGCCATTTTGGGAAGTGCCGTGTTGGGCTTTTTTCCAAGAAATCCAAGAAACAGTGAAAGCGGCGATCGCCGAAGCTGCTCTAGGTAAGTTTATCCGTCATGAATTTACTTTACCAAATGCTTGGGGCAATTTAACAACATTTGACTTTTCACTCAAGCCGATTTTTGATGAAACCGGGGCAGTCATTCTGCTAATTCCTGAAGCTCGAGATATTAGCAAGCGCAAGCAGGAAGAGCAAGCATTGCAAAGTCTGGTGTCAGGAACAGCCTCTGTCACGGGAGAAGATTTCTTCCCCGTGCTGGTACAGCATTTGGTGCTAGCGCTTGGTGTCCGTCATGCCGTGGTCGCACAAAAGAGAGGTAGCCAACTCCAGACCCTTGCTTTTTGGTCTAATGACCAATTGCTACCAAACACAACATTTGAAATAATTGGCAATCCTTGCCAGCGTACTCTAGAACAGGGGATATACTGCTGTGCGGCTGGTATACAACAACTGTTTCCAGAAAACCACCTTTTAAAGACTTTTAATATTGAAAGTTACTTGGGAGTTAGCCTTATTGATTCATCTGGTCAAGTCATTGGTAGCCTTTTCATTCTAGACCACATAAAGCTGACTAATGAGCCGCAAAGTGAAGCAATTCTCCGGATCTTTGCAGCACGAGCAGCAGCAGAATTAGAACGGCAGCAAGCAATTAAAGCATTACAACAATTTGCCGCTGAGCTAGAAATGCGTGTTGAGGAGCGGACAGCAGAATTAAAACAGCTTAACCAGCAATTGCGAAAGCAGTTAGCTGCTATTGAGGCGGCTGGAGATGGCATTGCGATTGTCAATCCCAATGGAGAATTCAGCTACCTGAACAATGCTCATGTGACAATGTTTGGATATGAGAGCGCTATCGAACTCGTTGGTCGGCATTGGAAAGTACTGTACGAGCTAGAGGAAATGAGTAGGCTAGAGCAAGTTATTTTTCCCATTTTGCTACAAACTGGTCAGTGGCACGGAGAAGCTATTGCCAAAAAACGCGATGGTACTACATTTTTTGAAGAACTGTCCTTAACTTCGATAGAAGGTGGAGGGCTGATTTGCGTTTGTCGTGATATTACAAAGCGCAAGCAGGATCTGGAAGCACTGAGAGACAGCGAAGAACGTTTCCGTCAGTTTGCAGATAATATCATTCAAGTCTTTTGGATGACAGACTCTGGAAAAAGTCAAAACCTCTACTTAAGTTTAGCTTACGAGCGTATTTGGGGACGCAGCCGCGAAAGTATTTACGCTCAACCATTATCCTATCTCGATGCTGTTCATCCAGAAGACCGCGATCGCATCATGACCAATCTTAAAACAGCACCTTTAGGAGAGTTTGACCATGAATACCGGATAGTGCGCCCTGATGGTGAAGAGCGTTGGATACGCGATCGCGCTTTTCCCATACGTAACGAGCATGGGGAGGTTTACCGAATTGCTGGGATTGCAGAGGATATCACTCAACGCCGACAAGCAGACGAGCGGCTCAAAGCTTCATTGGAAGAGAAAGAGGTGCTGCTCAGAGAGATTCACCATAGAGTGAAGAACAACTTGCAAGTAATTTCCAGTTTACTCCAGTTGCAATCGCGCTATACAAAAGATCCGCAAACTTTAAGCATACTGAAGGAAAGCCAAAACAGAGTCAAATCAATGGCTCTCATTCACGAAAAACTGTATCAATCCGAAGATTTATCTCGAATTGATTTTAATGACTACATCCACAATTTAGCTAAGAATTTACTTTATTCTTACAGTATTGATTTTAATACAGTTAAACTCAACATTGATGTAGAGCAGGTTACGCTCAATTTGGAAACAGCTATTCCTTGTGGATTATTTATTAATGAATTGGTTTCTAATGCTTTAAAACACGCTTTTCCTCAAGGACGGCAAGGACAAATTTGCATCAAATTTCATCAAACCGATGACGACCAGTTTTTACTCGTTGTAAATGATAACGGCATTGGATTACCAGAACATATAAACTTGACCAACAATCAAACATTAGGATTGCGTCTCGTTAACACTTGGGCTAACCAGCTACAAGGTTCTCTTGAATTGGATAGGAGCCATGGTACTACCTTTAAATTAAAGTTTTTAGAATTACATTATACACCAAGAATTTAATTATATGACTGCTAAAAAGATACTGATAGTTGAAGATGAATTGGTCATTGCTGAGGACACAGCAGATACCTTAAGAAACTTAGGATATATCGTTGTTGGTATTGTTGCCGTAGGAGAAAAAGTTGTTGAAACTGTTAGCAAAACTCAGCCCGATTTAGTGCTGATGGATATTATGTTACAAGGAAAAATTGACGGAGTAGAAGCGGCTCAACAAGTCCGGGAAAAGTTTCACATTCCAGTTGTTTTCGTAACGGCTTATGCCGATCAAAAAACATTGGAACGTACTAAAGTAACAGAACCATTTGGTTATTTGGTCAAACCATTTGAAGCAAAAGAATTACATACAACTATTGAAATTGCTCTCAATCGGTATCAGGTAGAAGAAAAAATTCGTGCCGATTTAGCAAAAGCAGCGGAATTAAAACAACAAGCCCAAGAGGAGAGCGATCGCCAATGTCAATATGTTTCAATGGTGTCCCATGAATTTCGCAATCCCCTCAGCATTATCTTAATGTCTTCTGAATTACTGCGGCATTACAATGCCAAGTTGAGTGAAGAGAAAAAGCTTCAACAAATTGACAACATTAAAACTGCCGTTGGCATGATGACTCAGTTGTTAGAAGATGTTTTGACAATTGGCTCTGCTGAGTCAGGCTCGCTCACTTGTAATCCTGCACCGCTCTATATAGTTGAATACAGTCACCAACTCGTAGAAAATCTGCAATCGACTGATAAAGGTAATCACATAGTTTCTTTTATGAGTCAAGATGAGCGTGTCTGTGTGATGATGGATGAAAAACTAACATATCACATCCTCACCAATTTAATCTCAAATGCCATTAAGTACTCTCCAGAAGGCGGTACTGTTCGTGTAGAACTCGTGCTTGCAGATTCACAAGTTATTTTCCGCATTCAAGATGAAGGGATCGGTATTCCAGCTGCCTGTCAAGAAAATTTGTTTACCGCTTTCCATCGCGCTAAAAACGTCGGGAAAATTCCCGGTACTGGGCTAGGGCTAGCGATTGTTAAGAAATGTGTAGACTTACAAGGTGGTCAAATTACAGTAGAGAGTGAAGTTGGCAAAGGAACTACATTTACCGTCAAAATTCCGTTAACAGTGACCAGTGACCAGTGACCAGCCATCCTCCCACCCAGCCACCCTCGTTCCCAGGCTCTGTCTGGGAACGGGAGGCAGTCCAGACGATACTCCCCCATGCCCCCTCATCCCCCCATTCCTATGTGCCATTTTAGTATGCCCCATACTAGTACTGACTGTGTGAACAGGACTATTTAGTGGTAAGTACGCAAATATGTCTCTCAGTCACTTAGAGAATATCCGCTATGAGTCATAAGCAGATATCATGAAAAGATCCAAGGAAGAAATTCGGTGCTTTTGGCGTTTATTTATTACATAAAAAAAGCAAACATTATCTTATAAGAAATCGCCAGACAATCTAAGCTAAAAGACGGAATTATCAAAAAGATGACTAATCTCAATCTGACTGCTGAAATATTTGTTGCACATGATTGTGTTGATGAAGCAGATGCATGGTACAAGCGGGGTGATGTGTATGCAAATCTTGGTTGGTACAAGCAAGCGCTTGCTAGCTTCGATCGGGCTCTCACTTTAAGACCAGATTGTTGCAAAAGCTTAGTTTCTAGAGGTGCAGTTCTAGTTATGCTTGGTCGTTACCCGGAAGCTTTGGTCAGCTGCGACAAAGCACTAGAATTTCAACCTAATGATGAAGAGACTTGGGTTATTCGGGCTGCTGCTCTCCACGGGCTTGGTCGTTACAAAGAGTGCTATCGTTGTTGCGATCGCGCTTTAGGAATTGAGAGGAAATCTTTATGGCAAAAACTAGTTGATTTAACAACTAGGTGTTGTGCAAAGCTTAAAATCCCATCATTCTAATGTTTTTGTGGAATTTTTTACAAAGTATTTGCCAATCTAGGAGTTGACTGAAAAGTAACTAGAAATTTGGATTAAATATCAGGGAGCATTATATTTTTTTTGAATAAAAATAAACAATGGCTACACTCTACATTCCATCTCATTTTTTGAATCCTAAGCTTTACCCCTATGTTTACGTAGTAGAGTATAATGGAATATTCACCATTGGGCGAACAACCAACTTAAATGATGCACTGACCGGGCATAAGTTTGTCAGAGCTTGGAAAACGCTTTATCCTACTGAGCTTGAGTACTCGCTGAGGGCGTTCGTCTCTCAAGTTTGCACAGAGGAAGGGCTATTTCTTTCCAAAGAAAAATTTGATAAATTCACTAAACAATTTTGCATACCTTTAGTTAAACAAAAGATGGGATGGAAATTATCTAAATTCGATACTAAATATTTAAACGAACTAGAAGTTTTGCTCAATGGGCTTTAACATAGATAAAAATATACATTTTGACTCATACCAATTTAATATGAAGCAGCACATTATTTTGACCCCTCCCAACCTCCCCTGATTCATCTACGGTGTACACACAACTTGGCCCAGAGCGAGTTTCCAGCCAAAAAAGGTAGATTCAAACTGATAAGTACTTAAACAAAAATATGAAGTAATGTAAATAAGTACTTGTGACTTCATGTTAACGGTGCTGTGTTGGGAATGCAGCAGTCTGCTGACCGGATTGAGCATCAGGTCGGATTAATGTCCGAGCATCTTACTGCGATCGATATTAAAATCGAGAGGTTGGGTGACAAGATTGATCGACTGGCTGACCGTATTAGCGAACTCACTAACGCCGTGAATGGTCATTTAGAAGTCGCTAAGCAGCAAGCACTTAATATTGGCGAACTTACCAAACTTGTTGTCGCTCAAACCAATATGGTTGCGACGTTTATGAGTAGAAGTAGTTGAGAGTACAGTAACTTTTCTATAATAGAAGAGTAGAAACTCCCGAACGTAAGCCTGTTTTATGCCGTCTCCTTTTCCGGGAATGAATCCTTATCTTGAAAATCCCGAATTATGGCCAGAAGTACATCACCGATTGATTAGTGCGAGCCTCCTAAAGGAGGAGCTTCGCTAACGCTAATGCAATTGAGTCAAACTTGAGCCAAGACTACCGGGTGGCAATTGAAAAGCGGATTTATACCAGCGCACCGGAAGATGCGGTATTGGTTGGAATTCCAGATGCATCAGTGGTATCTCAGTCTAGTCGTCGTCAATCTGCTACCACACTCACAACCCCTGAATCGGATTCATATGTTACTGTCATGCTACCAATTCCTGAAGAAATTCGAGAAAGTTATCTAGAAATTCGGGATATTGCAACAGGAGCAGTGATTACAGCGATTGAAGTTTTATCTCCAACCAACAAACGTCCAGGTAAAGGACGAGAGACTTATGAAAAAAAACGCAATGCCGTTTTAGAAAGCGCAACCCATTTGGTGGAGATAGATTTATTACGGGAAGGAACGCCAATGGCAATGGTGGGTAACTTTCCTCAGTCACACTACCGAATTTTAGTCAGTCGCGCTCCACAACGTCCGCAAGCGCAACTATATGCGTTTAATCTTCAGCAAACGATTCCTACGTTCCCACTCCCGTTAAAGCCAAAAGATGCAGAACTGTCGGTCGATTTGCAAAGCCTGCTCTTGCAAATTTACAACCAGGCACGTTACGATTTAGCGATTTAGCATTAAAGTACTCTCAATAACATTAAGAAAGCATACGCATTAAGCATTTGTTTGGTAAGAAACGATCTCAATACTACTCGGGTTTTGGACTGTTAGCCCAATTTAAAAATGTAGAGACTGGCATGGCTATTCTCTACAGAGATTACAATCAGGCAAGATAGTCTCAGCCCTTGCAGTATTGGAAACGATCTCCGTAAGATGATACACAAAGCCAAGAGTTTTACTTAGGTATAAATATGTTGTTAACAACCGCTACAATAGCTTATCAAGCTAGATAGTTAAATATAGTTATCCTGGTATCTCAGTGAATGTAGCTACTTGAAAAATATCTTTTCCTATGCTCGTCTTGCCAATTGTCAACTGTAATTACTCTGAAAAAGCTTCAAAATCTTAGTGAGGTTGCCAATTATTTTCCGTAATTCTGCCATTAGCATTTACAGTCAGGGCTTCTATACTTTAGAGAGTTTTATTGACTATAACTAATGTAATATTATCAAACAGACCACAAGCCCAAACATGAATTGAATAGGTTTTTTCAGCACATGGGCGTTAGTCTGGTGAGGGTGTATTTTGCTATCTAAAAAATTACGTTAAGTAAAACCCGCTTTCCCTATAACAACAATCATGGAAGATTATCTACAAATTTGGTTTATTCTCAGACGGCGATGGTTACCAGCTTCTATCGTCTTTTTGGCTGTATTCCTGTTAAGTGCCGTGAGAACGATGCAGGATACACCTATATATCAAGCAAGCGGTCAACTTTTGTTTAAAAAGAATACGACCTCTTCTTTGACGGGAGTTGGCAGCCAACTGGGGCAGCTAGAAACTTCAGTACGGGGTAATCCTTTAGATAACGAGGCAGCAATTTTGCGTTCTTTGCCTTTAGCAGAGAGAGCCATAGCTGCTTTAAGGCTATCTCAACATCCTCAAGCATTGTTACAAGAATTGCAAGTGTTTAATGTAAAGGGAACTGATATCCTGGAGTTATCTTATACGAGTACAGAGTCTAAAAAGGCTGCATCAATTGTCAATACCTTAATGAGGATTTACATAGAAAATGATATAAGTGCAAACCGTGCTGAAACTCGGTCAGCAAGAGATTTTATTGCACAGCAATTACCTATAAGAAAAGCAGCATTACAAGCCGCAGAAGAAACACTTCAAAAATTCAAACAGCGAAATAGAGTTTTAGACTTAAAAGCAGAAGCAGCTTCGAGCGTGGCAATTCTTAGCGATCTTGACAGACAAGTTGCTGCGACTCGGTCTGAATTTGCGTCTCAAACTGCCCGCAAACAATCAATCCAGAGTATGTTTGGCGTTAGTTCCCAAGAAGCTGTTATTGCAGGTTTTGTTGGTGAGTCTCCTACAACTATTTCTGTTCTCGGACAGTTACAAGAAGCTCAACAAAAGCTTGAAGTTTCAAGACTTCGCTTAACAGACGCTCACCCAACAGTGATTAACTTAAGAGAACAAGTTAATATTCTTAATAAAGAACTTAAAAGGCGAATACAACAAAGTTTTATCGGTAAAGCTGGGCGCTTTAACCAAATCAAAGATCCAGAAAAAATTGTCCAGCTTAGAACTTTAGGTCTGCAACAAGGACTCCTTCAGACTTTTGCAGGTGCTGAAGCAGAACGTCTGAGTCTACAGGTTAGGCTTAAAGCCTTAGATAGAGTCATTGACTCCTACAGACAACGGGCTAATACCTTACCTCAGCTAGAACTTCAACAGCGTCAGATCGAACGTGAAATAGCTGCTACTGAAACAAGTTATAAAAATCTGTTGGATAGATATCAGGAACTTCAAGTAGCTGAAAACCAACAGGTAGGTAATGCTCGGATTATTACACCTGCTTTAGTTCCAGGACAGCCAATTAAAAGCCGTCAGTACATGAACTTGCTGCAAGGTTTAATGGGTGGAATTCTCTTAGCTAGCGCTGCTGCTTGGTTGTTGGAAAAAATTGACGGTACGGTTAAAACCTCTAAATCGGCTAGAGACTTGTTAAGTTCTTACCCTGTACTAGCGATCGTTCCTCCTTTTCCCCATCGCAATCTGATTCACTCTGTTCCAGAAGTCATTGTAAGAAATAATCCAGATTCTCCTGTCAGTGAAGCATTTCAAATGCTGCAAACTAATCTGAGATTTTTTAATTCAGATAGACCAATCAAAGTTACAGTAGTCACAAGTTCCGTACCTAAAGAAGGCAAGTCCACTGTCGCTGTTAATTTAGCTGTTGCCATGTCTCAGTTAGGGCGTAGAGTGTTGCTGATAGATGGAGATTTACGTCATCCCAGCCAGCATAAAATCTGGGAAATTCCAAATGAGCGTGGTTTAAGCAGTGTTCTCACGAGTGAGTCTTATTTGGAAGAGTCTGTGGTTGAAGTTCAGCCGAATTTGCAAGTTCTGATTGCGGGTGTTGCTACTCGCAATCCGGTTGCTCTACTTGATTCCAGCCAAATGGCTGTATTGGTGGCGCAGGTTGCACAAACTTATGACTTTGTGATTATCGATACTCCTCCATTAACTGTAGCGGCTGATGCGACTATTCTAGGTAAGATTTCTAACGGTGTCTTATTTGTTGTTCGACCAGGGGTAGCGGATTCAGGGAATATTGAGCTATCTAAAGATTTACTGGAAAAAGCAGGTCAGCACGTTTTGGGTGTGGCGATTAACGCGGCACAGAGTAAGACTACTACCTACGGTGTGAGTGCTGCAAGAGTTTAGAGGACATGGGGATATGTCCCCATGTTCCCTTATCCCCCTGTTTCCAAAAAACTAAGTTTTTAACGTCACATCATGATATTTACCAAAAGCCAATAACCAACAAGCCCTAGAAAAAGCCCTAACCACAAATATGTTCTGTTCATAAGCTGATGTTTGAAAATAGATTGTTATTAGTTTGATTAATTCAACTAAATTTCCTTTAGATACGCTATTATTGTAGCAACATTAGCAATCTGTTACAGGGTTATAAGGCTTTAAATATCTTAATGAAGTTAATCGTGATATTTCTCTGCATTTTAGGAGATAGACAAGGTCGGGTATTAGAATCCAAAATGGGCTTTTCTATAACTAAAGTAATATTCTTTTAGAAAGATAAATTAAATTTCTACAGATTTTGATTGTTTTGGTAACGGTCTATAGAAGTAATAAATATAGTATTATTATTAATAAATAAAAACTTTCCACTTGGTTGGATAGAGAATGATTTCCCTACCTAGGATAGACAGATAATATCGAGATAACCCTATACAGTTTGTATATGATTCTTACTAAATTTTTTCTTTTCACTAAGCTCTCATGCAGACAGGGTAGCTTCAAATGATGCATTAGTAAGAAGGTCTGCACTTTTATAAATTAACTTTTTAGGAGGTTATTTGTGCGGATTGCTCAGGTTGCTCCATTATGGGAGAGAGTACCGCCCCCAGCTTATGGTGGCGTAGAGTTAGTAGTGGGGTTACTGACTGATGAATTAGTCCGTCGCGGACACGAAGTAACCCTTTTTGCATCGGGAGACTCTATCAGTTTGGCAAAGCTGGTGTCAGTTCATCCCCAAGCTCTTAGACTTGATAAGAGCGTGAAGGAGTATAACGTCTATGAGACGTTGCAACTCAGCCAGGTGTATGAAATGGCGGAAGAATTTGATGTTATTCACTCTCATATGGGTTATGGTGTCATACCCTATGCCAATCTGGTGAAAACACCTACTGTTCATACATTGCACGGTATTTTTACCCCTGATAATGAAAAGATGTACAAGTATGGGAGAAAGCAACCATACGTTAGTATTTCTAATGCACAGAGGGAAGCAAGATTGGGGTTGAACTATGCTGCAACGGTGTACAACGGTATAGATGTCAGCAGCTATAAGTTCTATCCTCAACCTCATGAAGAACCTTACTTAGCTTTCTTAGGTCGCATATCTCCTGAAAAGGGACCGCATCACGCCATAGAGATAGCCAAGAGAACAGGTTGGCGCTTGAAGATGGCAGGTAAAGTAGATGTCGTTGATGTAGAGTATTACGAAAAGGAAATTAAACCTCTGATCGACGGCAAGCAAATTCAGTACCTGGGTGAAGCTAACCACGAGCAAAAGAATGTATTGATGGGTGGTGCAGTCGCAACTTTGTTCCCCATCACTTGGCGAGAACCTTTTGGATTAGTGATGATTGAATCAATGGCATCTGGGACTCCAGTAATTGCTATGAAATTGGGATCGACAAAAGAGGTTATTGCCCACGGAAAGACAGGGTTCCTCTGCAACAGTGTTGAGGAATGTGTAGCGGCTGTTGACAAGGTTGCTGAATTAGACCGTGCAACTTGTCGGGAATATGTCTTTAACCGTTTTAGTTATCAAGCAATGACGGATGGTTACGAAGCAGTGTATCGTCAACTTATAGCCGATAAGTTTGCTAAAAGTGTAGGGCAATTCCGCAAGTCGGTGATTGCAAGCAACGGTAGAGTCTAGGAAGACTAGGGGAAGGGTAAGCGCAAATTTCTTATTAATCAACTTTCATTCAGCACTGCGGATAAAAATCCCTCCCCTTGTCTCCTTATCCCCCTCTTCTTAAGAGGTTGGGCTGGATTTCCTGCATATATTGTCATTGGTTCTAAAGAATGCCCGGTTACTCCACCTAATGTCAGCACTGCTCCCCGTCCTACTGTGACGCCAGGACCAATGACTGCTTTAGCTGCAATCCAACTACTTTCTTCTATATGGATTGGTGCAGGAATGAGTTTGAAATCAGGGTGGTTCCAGTCATGATTTCCAGTACATAGGTAAATGCCTTGAGATAAACATACATGACTTTCAATGGTAATCGGCGCAAGATTATCGAGCCAAGCATCTTCACCAATCCAAACATAGTCGCCTACGGTTAACCGCCAAGGAAACTTTACCCGAACTCCGGGTTTTATGCGGACTCTTTGACCGATTGTTGCACCAAATAAGCGGAGAATCCACACTTTTAAATATGACATCGGAAGCCAATGGCTTTGTACCACAGGTGCTCCGAGGAAGTACCACAGTATTTGTTTCCAAAAGGGAGCACCAGAAGTATAAGTACTTAAGGTGTAATTATTTAGATGCATATGATGAGCGAGCAAGACGAGGATTTAGACTGGCTCCAGTACGACCTGTAACAATCCAAAGGAGCGATCGCGCACTGTCACGAAGGATATGGGGAAGTGATTCTTTGGGTTCTTTAGAGGGAACGGATAAGGGGGTGAATGTAATGCCTTGACTGCCAAGAATGAGGGTAGCGATGACTTTTGCCCTTGGCATATGGAACTTAGAGGTAATTACGTAGAGGTGCTGAATATGACGTTGTTTGAAATCGGGTACAAGAGAGGTGAAGTTGGTCACAGTGTCAACAGCACGGTAATCGAGGTGAAGGCGGGAATCTGGAATATCTGCTCTTTGAAAGATGGCGTAGGCTTGATCTGGGGTTGTACCAGAAGAAACCCAGATGTCTAGATCGGGAAAGTGTTGGGCAAATTGAGCAGTAAATTGTTCTCTGTCTGCACCACCACCAAGAGTAAGAATTCCTTGTGGAAAAGGGGCTTGGTAGGAGGCGATCGCTAATCGTACAGGAATTATACTCAAGAGGATAAGGATTAGACCTAACATCGCAAAAATTGAATATTTTTTCATTTGGCGACGTAATTGTCTCACGTAGAAATTCACTAATTTACTATACTCCTTCACTTAATCTAGAACGTACAAAATCTAGAGCAGAGTTGGCGATCGCTAGAACATTGTCACGTTGCTTTTGCTTAAGTGTCATCGAAGTAATCTGGTTAGTGACAGCATTATAATTGTATAAACCATACCCATAATCTTGTAGAAGATCTACTACATTTTGCTTTTGATATCCAAAATGATTTACCGTATCATTAATCTCCACAATCCAAACATAAGGACGTTGTTGCTTTAATAAAGAAGTCGCACCTTTGAAGGCTAACATTTCAGCCCCTTCAATATCAATCTTGGCTAAGGTGAGATTAGTTAGACACTCTTCTCTCAGTAAATTATCAAGCGTATCGGTTTGAATTGTAATTGTATTATTTGTTATTGTTGAGGTGATAAATGGCATTGAATCCCCTTCAGCAAGATTGAAGGCAGTACTTCCAGGAGAGTTAGAGATAGCTATAGAGTGGGGTTTAACCTGCTTAAATTGGTTAAGTTGGATATTTTCTCTTAAGCGTGCATAGTTTTTAGGCAATGCTTCAAAGCTATAAATTAACCCAGATTTAATTTTAGATGCTGCTAGAAGAGTGTACACACCAACGTTAGCACCAACGTCAAGAAAAGAATCTTCATCTCTTAGATATCTCAGTAAAAAATTCATTTCATCGTAGTCATAGAGACCGCAATAAAGAACGGCACCAGCAGAATAACTGTCAGGATAACAACGAATTTTTACTTGAGGAATAATTTGAATATCAATAGATTTATGAAATAATCTTTTATAGAACTGCCAACCTATAAATCTAAAAATTGATTTAATTTTTTGCTGTTGACAATTAGGATGTGACCAAATATATTGAATTGTTTGCTGAGCAAATAAATTTTGCATAATATTAAGTAATTTCTAAAGATTTTGCTTTTGTCTTTTTTCCAATTCGATCAAGCGAATAGACAGTAAAATTTCTGCCAAAACTCTCTGAAATGCATAGTACCAACCATGCCATCCATCAAGAATACCTCTTTTCAGGAAAAGACAATAGAAGAGTACGATCAAGGGTGCTAGGATTTTTTGCTTGCGAATGCGATCGCCTAAGTTGAGTTCAGAAGCTGGCGTCTCTGTTAGCTTCTGAGCTTCAATCACCATATAACGGTCTTGCGCCTGTAACCAGCGACTAAGGGGTTTGCGATCGTCGTGGTATATGTAGGAAGAAAGCTGCTTGGAAGTTCCCTTGACGATAACTTGATGGGCATGACCATCATCTTTATAGACTGCTTTGTCTCGTTTGAAAAGAACTTGACGTGGTGGGAGTAAAGTACCTTGTAGAGGTTCGCCAAAGACACAATACTTAAATCTAACGGTGTAGCCATCAACTTCAGAATTTTCTGCTAGGGCTTTGATTTCAGTTATAAATTCATTAGTGAGGATGTAATCTGCGTCTAAAGAAAGTACCCACGAAGATTCAATCTCAGATAACCCGTAATTACATTGATTGGCAAAGGAGTCAAATTTTCTTTGAAAGAATTCTACTTGAGGATAAGATTTGAGAATTTCTAGAGTTTCATCGTTGCTGTAGCTGTCAATAACAACAATCCTCTCTGCCCAAGTAAGCCTTTGAAGGCTACGATTAATATTAGGTGCTTCGTTATACGTAATTAAAAGCGGTGTAATTTCTTTTAACATAGTAATTTTATGTAAGAAATGAAATTATTTTTCAGCCACAAATGCCGAACATAACATAGATTTCCAAAGATAAGGAAATCTTCCAGCAAATTGGAAACTAATATCTATACAATCCTCTGTTTCTAACAGATGAGTTAGAGATTTCACTGAGAAAAATTTTATATGACCTCCATCCCAGAGAGGAGAAAAGTGACTATCCATTTTACCTAATAAAGCAACAATAAGATTTTTCAAATAGCCATGATAGGGTGTAGTAATAATCAAATGCCCTCCTGGTTTAAGACATTTTTGGGCCAATTTGACCAATTCTCTGGGATATAATAAATGCTCAATAACCTCAACTGCAATGACAATATCAAAAGCATTTAAAAGTTCTGCCTTAGGTGAATCGTAGATGCTAGCTTGGATGAACTGACAATCTGGAAAGTTTTGACGAGCAATTGTTATGCCTGATGCAGAGTCTTCCATACCAACAACATCATAGCCGTGTTGAGCAAGAATATGACTCAAACTTCCATTGCCGCATCCTAAATCTAAAATCCTTGCTCCAGGTTTTGCTTTATCAGACAGTATTGAGAGTAGTGGAACTCTTAAGTATGAATCAGTATGTGTCAGAGCACTATCTTGGTATTGATACTCATATGCTGACTTTGATATTATTTCGGTTGCCATAAATAAAATTTTACCTATTGCACTTGAAGGACTGGTTTTGTGTTGGTAATTTCGGTGTAAATGTCGATCAACTGGCTAGCTACTTTGTCCCAGGTATAGTGTTCAAGAATCAGTTGACGAGCACGCTCGCCCATACTCTTTGCTTCTTGAGGATGTTCTAAAGCCTGTTGTAAAAGAGATACAATTGCAGGTACATCAAGTTTTGCCACATATCCTAGGTGTTGCTCTGCTACTAAGTCAGCTAAAGCAACACCAGGAGTCACAAGCACAGGAAGACCGACAGCGAGGGCTTCTAGAACAGCTATGCCAAAGTTTTCCGAATGGGACGTGAGAGCAAATAAGTCTGCTCCCTGCATCAATGTATCTTTGATCTCTCCTTCAACAAATCCGGTAATATACGTATGATTGAGAATGCCGTGGGAGATAATCAGTGATTTTACCTCCCTTTCGTATTCTGGCGAGCCACTACCTGCTATGACAAAGGTAAAGCGGTGGTTAGTGAGTTTCCCTAAAGCTGAAATTAGGTAATCTAGACCTTTTTTAGGATGCAGGCGAGACAAAAATAAGATGATCGGTTCATCTGCTGGAACATTAAGGTGCTGACGCAAACGCTGGCGAGCAGTATTGATTGTGTCCGGGATAAACAGACCGTGGGGTAAGATAAAGTTAGGTGTATTTAAATTTAACCGGGAAACTTCTTGCTGTTCTTGTTCAGAGGTGAGGTGAAGTGCTTGGCTGTGATTAAGATTAGCTTTTTCTATAAGTTTGAGATAGATTTGTTTTTTACGAGCACTCTGCTGAAGAGACCATTGGCATAATTGTCCCAAGGGGCGAACTATATAAGGAACTTGCTTTTGGCGGGCGATCGCCATTGCTGCTGTGGAAGGATAGGAAAAGATAGCATGGACGTGTAGCAGGTCATACTGGTGAATCTTTTGCCACAGCCAAGCAGTTAACTGGCTAGAGAAAGCAAACTCGCTTAGGGCGTGGTAGTTAGGGGAAAAGCGGGGAAAAAACCAGACTGGTACTCCTTGATAGTCAGTGCGTTGCTTAAGAGGCACATCTAGCAAATTGGGTCCATTATCATCTGTAGTGGCAATTTCTGCATCAATGCCACCATTTCGTAGTGCTTGAACCATTTCTATTACAGCACGGCTTGGACCACCTCGGACTGGAGCAACAGATGGAATCACATGAAGGACTTTCATTTTGTTATCCGCTCCCACCAATATTTAAGAACTGCCAGACTCCAGCGACGATACCAAGGTTTGAGAGGTATATGACTCGGAGCGTTAATATGACTGAAGTAATCACGCCATTCACTCGCCATCCATTGCTTATAGGGAAAGAAAAAGCCTCGTTTAGAACGATTGACAACCCAATCTGGTAACTCAGGGACGGCTGCAATCAATAATTTTTTTCCAAAGGCTAAACGCATACTGCTGGGAATTGGCGCAACTGCTTCAAGTAAACTGCGATCGACCAAAGGGACACGTAATTCTAGTCCCCACGTCATGCTCATGACATCGCTATCTCGCAATAACTGATTACGCATATAGCAACTCAATTCTAAAAAACTCACTTCATCTTCTAAGGTGAAGCCATCCCTCCAATCCCCTTTATTAAGAGAACCTGCGTCCCAACCCCACTTATTAAAAGAACCTACTTCCCAACCCCCCTTTTTAAGGGGGGCTAGGGGGGATCTAATATATTGATGAGCAATTGCACAAGCTTCTGTATGAGAGAAAATTCCTCGAAAACTGCAATAAGCCGCAGATAAACTGGGAGTTTGCTGTAGGAAATCACCTAGGCGCTTCATTTTTGGTGATGTACCCCAATGTGCCAATGCCATACCTGCGCTAGTAGCAACGAGAGGAATTGCTTGTAACGGCTTACCCCATGCCAGCATTTGTGGAATTTTTTTGAAGGACTGGTATCCACCAAATAGTTCGTCTCCACCTAATCCAGATAGTACAACTTTAGTACCCATTTCACGAGCAACTTTTGATACACAAAAAGTATTAAAGCCATCAATACTAGGTTGGTCAATTGCTTCTAAGAATTTAGGTAATAGCTCTTTAGCAGCTGATGCTGTCACTTTATATTCTGTATGTTTTGCACCGAACTCCTTAGCAATTTGCTTGGCAATTTCTCCTTCATTCCACTCTTGTTCTTCAAAAGCTATAGAGTAAGTAGATAACTGTTCGTTCTGGATTTTTTTTGCCAAGGCGAGAATGGTTGTTGAGTCGATACCACCACTAAGAAAAATTCCTACAGGCACATCACTAATAAAGTGGTGTTTGATTGAATCAACCAAGGCAACACGAACTGTTTCTTTTGCTTGTTGTGGAGAAATTGATGCAGAAGCAAAGTTAATTTGCCAGTATTGCTCTATTGTCACCCGATCGGGCTGCCAATAGAGCCAATGCCCTGCATTTAAACAGTAAATATCTTCTACCAGAGTGTATGGTTCTGGCACTGAACCAGTTATTAAATAGCCATATAACCCTAACTCGCTCATGTTTACGGCTGGTAAACCAGAGGCAAGAATGGCTCGAAGTTCTGAGGCAAAGACTAGAGTTGAACCAGATTGCCAGTAATACAAGGGCTTGATTCCCAAAGGATCGCGAGCTAAAAAACAAGTTTTCTCTAAATTATCCCAGATCGCAAAGGCAAACATCCCTCGTAAATGCTCCACACAGTTATGACCCATTCTTTGGTAAAGTTTAAGGATGACTTCTGTGTCTGTTTGCGAATAGAACCGCTCCCCTTGAAAGATGAGACTTTGTCGCAGTTGTTGATAGTTATAAATCTCACCGTTAAAGGTAATCCAGTATCTTCCGTCAGATGTGGACATGGGCTGATGTCCAGCTGGGCTGAGGTCGAGAATGGAGAGACGGGTATGGGCAAGAACTGCTTGTTTGTCAGTGGAAATATAAATGCCTGAATCATCAGGACCGCGATGTCGTATCGCAGTCTGCATCCGTCGAATTATTGTTTCTAAGGCATCTTGATATTGATTAAGTGTGAGAATCCCCGCTATGCCGCACATAATAAATTATCTCCCGATCGTGGGCGGAAAATGCTTGTCCACTAAGGTAGCAAGAGTTTGTTGGAAACGCTCAAATCCAAAGTGTTCAATCACCTTCTGGCGCAAAGCTTCCGGCTGGTATATTAAAGTATTTGGATAGGCACCCTGTAAAATTTGAATCAGCGTCAGAGCGATCGCTTCGACATCATCAGGATTAATTAATGCACCTAACTCACCATGACAAAGAGCATCAGTTGCCCCATCTTGGTTGCCCGCTAATACGGGTTTGCCACAAGCTAATGCTTCTAAGTAGACGATGCCAAACCCTTCCTTTTTACTGGGCATGGCAAAAACATCGCAGAGATTATAATAATCACATAACTGCTCATCTGCTACAAACCCAGCTAAAGTGACACAATCTTGTAAATCGAGTTGTGTAATGAGCTGCTCTATTCTCGGTCTATCATCTCCCTTGCCAACAATGATATAGTGAACATCAGGAATAGTATGACGAATTTGAGGAAGGGCTTTTAGAACTTGGTCGTATCCCTTGTACCGCTCAACCTCTGCCAGTCGTGCAACAGTCAATATAACTGGTTGTTCCGGTTTAAGTTTATGTTGCGCTAATAAATAGGCGGGTTTCGGTGCAGGTTGGAAGTGACTAGAATCAAATGTATTGGGTAAGAGACAGACTTTGTTGGGTTTCAGGTTTTGTTCTGCCAGTAGGCGATCGCGAGTGTAGTTACTGACAGCTAGAATGCGGTCTGCATGATGTAGAGCAGTTTTTATAGCGGAGTTTTTAATATTCCAAGCTTCTATTCCGTGGGCGACTGTCCAGTAAGGTATGCCAGTTAGACGTTTAAGCCAATAAGCAGCAACGGTAAAATTTAAGTGTGTTGCAATGACCAGGTTGGGGCGTTGTTGAAAACCTCCATTGATAATTTGAGCCGCAAACAGAGCTGTGCGGAATTGTACTGACCATGCTCCAGCAAAGTGAAACCGAGTCTGAGGTAACCAGGAAATGTCAGGTTTAGTTTGGACATCGTGCTTCAGGAAAACATCATACTGACTTTGAGGGTAAAGATTTTGCAGAGCGTGTAAGAAAAAACTTGTATATACTTGAATACCTCCCTTGTACCCAAACAAGTTGGGAAACCAAAGATGAAACAGGGTAGAATCAGTATAGGTTGGCATTTTATAAGAGGTTAATTTCTTTAAATGATGTACTTTAGGGCTTGATGTAGACCTTGAGTTGTTTGAGTATAACTGTACTGAGATATGATGTAGCGGCTGTTCTCTCCCCATTGCTGCAAACGTTGTCGGTCAGAAAATGCCTCTCGTAAACTATAGGCTAGAGCTGGGATATCACCAGCAGGAAAAATCAGACCATTGCGATATGGATAAACAAGGTCTTGAGAACATCCTACATGAGTACTAGTTACGATCGGGCGAGCTAGGCACATAGCTTCATTGATAGCCAAGCCCCAAGTTTCGCCGATACCATAGCTAGGTAGCACTACTAGGTTTGCAACCGCATAAGTGCGCGGCATCAAAGTTTGGTTTTGAAAGGGAGCAAAGTAGATATTTCTATGCTCTGCTGCTTCCAATTTTAGATTTTGTTCTAAAAATCCAGACCCGACAAATAACAGTGACACCTGAGAAAGTTGTGCTTGTAAAAAAGCTCGGAGTAAATCTAGAGGTCGTTTTTTCTCTTCAAACTTACCAGCAAATAAAACCACTGCATCGCCTTCAGGAATACCCAATTCCTTTTTCCAAGCAACAGCTTGCTGAGTAGCAATTTCGGCTTGGGCAAAGAAGCGATCGTTATCTACAGCATGGGGAGAGAAAAATAGATGGTTAGCAGGAACGCCATGATATTGGAAGTAACTATAGTTTGCTTTACCGACATATAAGCAGGCAGCAAAACGCCGATAGATGAGGGAAATAAATTGTCGTCGCGCCCATGCTTTCAACCCAGAAACTGGTAACAACCGATGGGAATCTCCGCGAAATAACAAGGGAGCGTGACGAGTATTCCAATTTAAAAGATATTGATAAATGCTAGCATAGTTATAGCTCATTAGTAGCACTGCATCAGGATTATATACCCTGACTTGCGCTCCTAAGGAAGGATTTTGTAAACCCCAAAAATGATGGGTACCTGGATTAGAGCTGACATTAGGAACAAATTCGCAATCGTACCCTGTTAGTAGCGGAATATCCCACTGTAAAGATTTTTGAAACCCTGCATCAACCTGGTGTGTAACACCAAAATCCCAAAGATAAAACACCTTAATGGCAAAATCTGCATGACAAGCTAGATGGCGAAACCAAGGTGCGTAATACTGAATGGGATGGGAGGTAATAATAGCCAGTTTTTTCATAGCAATAATTAAGGTTATGCTTTATGAGTTAAAACTGGCTGACTGGGCATCTTATAGGTTTTCATCAGAAACACCACAATGCCACCAAGTGCTACACTAGACTGAAACAAAGCTGAAACATAGACACCTGCTGTCCATTCTGATTGAAAGGCAAAGGTCATTATCAGTACAGCAAACAAAGAGCGATCTGAAAGAATTGGTGTGTTGAGACACCAGCGAGTTGACTGCCCGTAGACTACCCCTAAAACAATAGCAAGCCCTGCACAGCCAAGTACTCCAAAATTAGCATAGGACTCAGCCAGTAATCCCCAACCTATGGTTGTGGTGAGAGTTTGTTCGCGGGTTTGAATTCCGTAGTGAATATTTAACAAGTACGTTCCTTCATGCGTCCAGATTTTGTTGGTATTTAGAATGCGAGGAACGATCACTTGTGGTAAAATTTCGTAGGTTTTTCCATCTAAAAAAGGTACCCGATCGGGACTTTGATCCTGAGTCAGAAGCAGCATATGAATGACGCTGGAACGCTCTAAAAATGAAGCTTCTTGTTGTTGTGACTGAGGTGAACTATTCTCCTTGCCTACATTTTCCAATGAGTAACCAACCCATTCAGCAAACCAACTGGGGTAGTCCCAAGGTTGAACAGAAACTTGCCCCCAATATTTAGCTCGCATCTCGTCTTTACCAGTATGCAATAGTGACAGGCAAATCAAAATAATTAAAATAGGCAAAACAGGTATTTTTTTGCTTCCAATGATAAAGGCAAGTGTTGCTATCAAAAATGTAGAAGCTGAGGCGACTAACAACAAACTAGCTGCGTTGGACACCATATGAGCAATCAGCAAAACTAGAAACCATTGAGCTTGTCCTTTGGCTAGCTTTTGAGTTCCTAAATTGTAGGCAAGTACAAAGGTAGACAGAGCAGTTAATCCTAGAATTACGCCCCGAAGAATAGCGAATACACCTCCATCAAGGACAAGCCAGCCCCCAAGAAAATTCATATTGAATAAAACGCCAGCTGCCAAAACCCATAAGAAAAACCCATCACCCTTCTGACTATTTATGGTGCGATAGGACTGAGGTGGCAAAGGCGCAGATTTAACATATTGAAACCAGATAAAAGTTCCGATCCCTAAAAAACCTACGACTGTGTAACTAGCAAATAAGTGGTTTTCAGGAGAGTAAGTTATTACTATAGGATGTTTACCGATCAAAGGTAAGGCATGAGTCCAAGTAAAGGTTAGGGCAAACAACGGGAAAATGGGTATTCCTAAGGCACGACCCGAGCACCATAGATAGGTTGGTACTAGAGCCGCTACAGTGATTAAAATAGCCCCAAAATGAGTTGCAAAGGAGTTAGTCTCAGTCCAAAACAATTCAAACACAAATAGCCCTAAAGCAATTAGCCAAAATACTTTTAGTAATTGCCGACGTTCCTGCCGTGCATGGGCAGATGAAGAAGCTAACTCTTTGGAAGTGAGTTCTAAATAATGGGTCATGATGGTTGACTTGAAATCTAAGTCGAAAGATATTTGTCAAATATGGCACACTGTTGACGAGTCATTTCCCTGGCTGTATAAGGTTGAAAGGCATTCCAGTTGGTTTTTGGCTGATATCCTTTGGGTAAAGACAGAAGTGTACGGAGTTGAAACGTTACTGCAGGTAGTAAGTCACTTGGTTGGTTTTCTGAAGCAAAGGTTACAGCCTGACCCGCCTGACAACTTTGCAAAATGTCCACAACAGAGCTGTGTTTGTGGAAGATTGCCAAGATAGGTTTACGGGCTAAAATGCAGGGATAAAGCTTAGAAGCTGTATATCCAGGGTCATTGGAACCAATTAGCAAGATAGCATCACTATCAGCAAGTACCTTCAGCGCTTCAAAATAGGGAATGCGATCGGTATATTCTGTCACTAAATCGGCTACTCCTAACTCTTGGGCAATTGGTTCTATGGTTTTTACAGCTCGATCTTTCGGAGCATAACTGGTGCCAATAAAGTGTAACCGAACTGCTTGCCATTGTTCGGGGTTACGTTGACGTTCTAACTGTATGCCTAAGAATAAAATTCTTAGTGCCAGTGCCATATCATTGCCACCTCTGCCCACGTAAACCCAGTGGCGCTTACCATCATTAGGGTCAAAAATGGTTTGCTGAATGTTGAGGGAGGGTAGTTGCTCGAAATCGGCTTCAGGCGCACCAAAAGGCAAAACTGTAAACTGGTCTGGACGCAATTGAGGATAACGATGTTGTAGTGTTTGTGGATATGCTGGTGAAACGCTAATTACATGACTAACCTTACTTAGAGTTTTAGGTTCCAGCAGTTTTGCCTGAAGTTGAGAATACCCGTACTTCCAACGTCCTCCTGGTGGAGGTGCTGCACCGGGCTGTTTGTAGTAATCACTCAACCAAGGGTCTTGGAAATCTAGGACATAAGGAATACCAAAACGCTTGTACCACATGAAACCCAGAGTCATTGTAATAAATACGGTACTTGAGAAGTAAATCAGATCGAACTTATTTTGATGGAGGAGGCGATCGCCTGCTTTTAGCAAATAAGGAAAACATCGCAGTCCTAGAGTGCTCATACCAATACGCCGAGTCAGCTGGATGGGCAACGCTTTTGTATAAGTGACTGGGATATGAGAAGGAACTGTTTTTACCAACAGAGAGTCTTGGACTCCTTCAATGCAGTCTGGCCAAACAGTCAACACGTGAGGCTCCCAACCAAACTCTTTGAAGTAGGGCAAAGACATTCGTACTCGTTGGTGGTCAGCAGCGTTAACTGGTGGAAAGTGAGGGCTGACAATTAAAACTTGATGGCTCAAGATAAAGTTTCCTACCTATTTAGTTAGCTAAAAAAAGTCCGTTGGTGTGGCTGGGTAATTCATCAGGAATGTAGAGTTGGTTATTTTTCAAGAGATAACAGCGATAGCCAAATGTACTCAAATACTCTATAATTCGTTGACCATTACTACCATCTAATTCTCCATATATCGCTTTGATCCGATGCTCTTTGAGTAACACTTCTGCTCCTTGTAACGCTGGAATTTCAAAGCCTTCTACATCTAAAATCCATAAATTTACAGTTTCAATAGAACGTGCTGCTAATTCATCTGTTAAACGTACAATATGAATAGCTTCACCTTCATTTTCAGATACTTGATTCCAGGCACCATGTCCATAGTTAGCTCCTATACTTTTAAGACATAATTGGGCAGTAGAAGCACCAAGACCTACTCGGAGAATTTCTACAGGTAAATGTGTATGCTCAGATAAACATTCTTCAAGCCAATTAGCTGCTTCTTGTCCAGGTTCAAATGCTAGTATTTTGCCTTGTGGTACCCACTGCGCTATGTACATTAACATTTGACCAATATTTGCTCCCGAATCTACAATAATGCCATCTGACGCGAGAAATTTCCTAGCCCAGTTAATAAATGATGCGCCTTCATATTTGCCATAAACAATCCATCTATGAGTTGGGTTTGCTAAGTTAAGTTTCCAAGGAATGCCTGCTCCAGTTTTTACCCAACGTATACCTTGTGATACAAGCGCTTTACCAAAAAGGCGCTCACAAATTCCTAGCTTATGAGGAAAATCAATGGCTTGTAACCATAAGAGAGGAAATGGAAGGGAGTAAAAGTTTTTAACTTGAGGACAAATTTCTTGAGTCATTTTAATTTAGAAGTTTTTGCTTTAATTGCTTTCCCATTCGCTTCCACCAACGATTTTTTTTAAGAGCTTCTTTGGCACTACTCCAATCTACTAAGCTGTCATTAACATCATGAACTCCTCGCTGAGCTTCAGGAATATCTCCAGATTCTACTCTTTGAATCAGTTCAGGAAGGCAGTCATAAAAATTTTTTGAACGATAGGGAGGGTGAAGTGACCACATTCCAGTTTGTTTTCCTAAAAATTCAATTCGATATAAAGAGTTCTCTAGCATTGCTTCGGTAAAAATCTTTTCTGGTAAATTGTAAGGATAATTACCTTCTACTAAAGCTTTGATAATACCGCGTATAGGCGCATATTTGAGAGGAAGCTTCTTAACTAGAGATGTAAATCGATTTCTATCTAATAGAAAATAGCGAGAACTCAAAGAAGAAAAGCGAAAAGCAGGCGAGTCATAAGGTTCTGTTTCTGCAACTTGCGATCGCAATTGACCATCAGCAGTTGGTGGACCTGGAAGCGGACCACACACTAAAACATTAGGACGTTGATTTAATAAGTCAATAGCTTCAGCAATCCATGTAGAACTTCCTCCTCCAAACATTAAATCGGAATCAAGATGAAATATGTAATTGTGTTGAGCAGAATATAAACCAAAAAAATAAGAGTAGAAGGGACCACCTCGAAAGTCTTTAGGTGGAATAGGAAGTCCACCAAAAAACATATCACTTACATTAGCAACGACTTTTGGGGAATAGTCAACTTCTTTTAAATGTACATGAGGATACTGAGTACAGCATTCTTGGATCAAATTTTGAATTTTTGGTAGTCTTTCTTGCCAACCTTCAGAAAAACGTCCAGGGCTACGATGTAAATCTAACGTTAGTAATATTTCATCTACTTGTTGAGCTAATTGTCTTAGCTGATGAGGTAATGTATATTTGGCATGAAGCCAGTCACTAGGGGCTAGATTGATTTGTAAAGTTACGCCATGATTAGAGCGCATATTGTTTGAGTTTTTAAATAACCTTATTTACTATTATTAATTATTGCAATCTCAGATAATTTTACAAGTTTTTGTGCTTCTATCTCCCAACAAAACTGTTTTTTAGATGCTAGTAGAGCCGCATCTTTAGCCGATTTCAATTTTTC
This sequence comes from Scytonema sp. UIC 10036, assembly GCF_009725235.1. The sequence continues at coordinate 61,577 of NZ_WJFC01000032.1, read as the reverse complement.
AGGAAATTCTAACAATTCGTTTAGAGCTTGTGCTAGAGATAAAGGATTATTACTGGGAACTAATCGACCAATTGCGGGCTGTTGGGAGAATATTTCGCGTTGACCAACTGTGTCAGTAGCAATCACTGCTAGACCAGCTTGTAAATATTGAAATAGTTTATTCGTTACTGTAAAATCTCTGCTCGGAATATCTGTGCATTCTAAAGCTAACCCAATATCATGCTCGGTAATACGAGATAGTAATTCAGCATTACAGACAGTGGGGTGAATAAATAGGTAATCACGCCACTCATCTGGAATTAACGATTCTAATTCTTGATGATAGCTATCAGGGTACTTGCCCCGAAGATGAATTTCTACACGTATTTTTAGGTACTGTAAAGCATGAAAGAGAGTGTCTAATCCTCGTCCCGGTCCAATTGTTTGAGAAAACCAGTGAATAGATAGTAGGTTAGGATTGTGGCGATCGCGCTTTTGATAATCAATTTGTTGCCGTTCGAACCAGGGAAACGTGTTATAAATAACAGTTGGTTTTGGTGCTTGGTAAGCTTCTGCCAAAGCCTCAGCTAGAGTATGGGAGGTCGTTAAACAGTAGGTGCAGTCACGAGCAAGGCGGCTCTCTAGAGTCTTCAGTTGAGCAATTGGTCGAACAGCACGAGCATCCGGTAAAAGGTCTTCAGAAAACCAATCTTCAAAGTCTACTCCTACACGGTAGCCTTCATCTAGTAAACAATTGCCCACCCAAAGACCTGGTTCCGAGTGAACAATCGTCAAGTCAGCACGAAATTGACGGGCAACTTTTAGCATTGCTTTTACACCGTATCCTAGTAAGGCTGGTGAGAAAGTGCCGAACCGTTTAAATTTTTCCTTAGCTACTCGGCTTTGAAGTCTGATTCCAAAGTTTTTTTGACGATAAATTGGTTGAAAGTCAATAATGGGTTCAAAGCGCCATTTTTTGTTAGTCATGAGAAGGCAATCGCGTTTCACTAACTCTGGGTCAAACCAAAAACCACGCACTGTCACATCATGACCAGTGTTAGCTAGTGCTTCTGCTTCCTTTTGAGGACGAGGAGCCATACACAAATGCCCGCTAATTAAGATAAGAATATTTGCCATCTAAGTTATGCTTTTCTGCACTTGGTTCAAAATTTCTAGGTAATGGCGGGCACACTTTTCCAAAGTTAGGTTTTCTAATATGTAGTTGCGGGGGGAAAATTGCTGAGAGTTGAGTTTTTCTAAGAACTCCCCCAACCTTATAGGAAACTCATGAATGTCTTTGAACTTGACTCCGCAGCGCTCATCCCAGTAAGGAACAGAGGTAGCAGGAATGTGTGGCATTCCCCATTTGAAACGATTAGGGTCTAAACATTCTCCTCGATCCCAAGCGAGAATGGGTATATCACTAGATAAGCATTCCTGGTAAGCAAGTCCTTGGCTCTCATGCTCACACAGAAAAATCATAGCGCGACAGCGCTTGAGAGCTTGGCGATAATCCTGCGGATGATAAAAGCCGTAACGCAGCTGTTCAAAGGAGAGTTTTTTTTGAGTCAAAATGCGACATATTGGCTCTAAGAGATCTAAGTTTCGTTGGTCGTAATTCCACATGATTTTGTTGTAAATCAAGAAATCAATTGATTTACTTTCGCTATGTGTAGAGCACCAAGTCTCAGTGTCAATTCCGACAGGCCAGATTGTGCAGCGATGACCAAAATAGGGTTTATAGACTTCATTAGCCCAGTGAGAGTGCTGGAGATATCTGACTACAGGATACTGTTCACAAAGATTGGGCCACTCACTCGGATGGGTCATTAAACCAATCCCAGCAACAATAGGATTTCGTTGATTGTAGCCGTTTAGGCATGAGAGACCCCGCCCCAAAATACCAACGCGATCGTGTTGCTGTAATTTAGGGAAAGGTAAATTAACCTCGTAAGGAATTCCTAACTTATCCAATCCCAGGCACAAATTAATAAATACTTTATCGACACCTCCAGGACGAGGAGCTCCACGGATGATGCGACGAACAATTGGGCGAACATAGCGATCTCCAGGTAGCCATCGATTTTGTTCTGATTCTCGAATGTAGTACAAGCACAGGCGGCTCATTAGTATTTAAACCTTACTTAACTGCTGGATCTCATTGATACGATACATATCCATCCGCCCTTCTGATTCTGATGCCACACATTGGTAAATTTAGATAAAAGCTCAGGGTTAGCGGAGTTATTTTGCTTCATTTTTTAAGACCTAAAGCATCACTAATTTTAGAAATACTTCTAGCAACTGTATGTTCTGCCAAAGCTCTTCTCTGAGCTTTATAACGCATATTTTTTCTTTTCTCTGAATTCTTTTCCAGTTCTCTAATTTTCTCTACCAGTTCCTCGGAAGAGTGATAAGTTTCAATTTCTTCACCTAAATCATAAAGGTGATTTAGTCCTTCTGTCCACTCAGTCAAGTAGCAAGCACCCATCATCGGGGCTTCTATGTCTCGCATTCGGGAATAGGTATCCGGTTGAGAAAAAGGATAGCGAAAACTAGGATAACGATTAATTCCCAAAGTAATCAAGCTTTCTTGAATAATTTGCGTATATTCTTGAGGATTCGGTTTGGCTTTAATAGAGTTTTGAAATTGATATTTTTTTTTCTTAGGTTGAAACTTATGCATAATTTTTTCTTTATAAGAAAGAAAACCATCTCTTTGTAGAAAATCTAATTGATTAATAAATGTTTTCAATAAGTTTTTATCTTGGAATCTTTCAATAAATTCAGTATTATTTTCTTGATTCCAACCCTCTCCACGAATTTCTAATGAGATACCGAGCTTTAGGACTTGAGCCAACAGAGCTTCTCGCTGAATATCTTGAGAACCAATGAAGCTAATACCATAATTTTCAGGATGGCAATAAGTTCGTTTATGTGGTGGAATCCAAACAGGCATTGGAGCATAGACATATCTTAAACCTGCTTGTTGATACATTTTAATTGCTTTAAATTCAGGAACCCAATGAATATCAAAACAGGAAAATTCTTTAGGAATCTTAAGAAAATTTCTAACATTGTCACAAAAAAAATTTATACAAGGTATTCCTAATAATTGAATTTCTTGTACAGCTTGTAGTTCAACTTGCTGTGGAAAAAGATAACTGAGAAAAATATCAATAGGCTTTATTTGATGTTGTTTTTTTATTGAATCAACAGTAATGTTCCATGAATGTTCACGCCATTTTTTAAGAGAATATTTATCCAAATTAACTAAACCTTTTGCCCAATCAACATCTTGAGCCTCAACCCATTCATAACCAGCTTCTGCTATTCCGTTTCTAAAATAGGTTTTCCAGAACTGATACGCAGGGATAGGGTGGTTATAAATAGATTGCTGACAAACTAAAAAGATTCGCATAGCTTAGTGTAGAAAGTTTCTATGAGATACTACGTGTAAACAGAGCATCGGTTTGAACAAGTCTTTACCCTAAAGAGGTATTAACTCCCAATGCATAGAGATAAAAACCTTTTCCAATTTCTCAGATGTTAAGGTATCGAGATGTATATTTAGCGGTTGAAGTAGTAAGTAGTTAATGGTGTTAAGTACTGTTCTAGGTAGGAGCATCTGAAGTTATTATGAGAATTTATTTTCGTTAATGTGTTTCAGTTCAAACTGAAAAATCATGATATTTTATGTTTGAACGTTTACCAAACAAAGTCAAGATATTCCGCCGCAGCCATAATAAATTTTCTGTATGCCGAAAGCCAAGATAAGTGTATAGCTTTCCTAACAACCCCGGCTCAGGAGGTTGAAAATCAGGATCTAGCTGATAAATCCAATCCACAACTTCGCAAGCCTCATGTAGATGAGTATACGCAATCCAATGAGCAAGAGACCAAAGTATTTTACAGCTTGCTTTTCGGCGGCGTGGGGTAAGCTGATCTCTTGCAGCAAGTTTACTAAGGCACTTTTTGTAAAGTGTCAAATGTTGTAAATTTGTAGCTACTGCTGTCATTCCTTGCTGAAATTGTAGTCGGGTTTGAGAATGATGACGATGACAAAAGGTAGGTTGTGGATAGACTGCAACTTTAGGATTTGCTATGGCTACCTCAATGATTAATAGACGGTCATCGCGCCAAGCGTAGTCTGGACGATGGGGAATATCTTTGAGAAATTCTCTACGAAATAGGTAAGCAGAGTAATGAGAACTATCGCACTCACCCAGTTGTTGAGCTACGAAATCATCGCAATCATTCCAGTAAACTTGCCGCAGAAGTGTTCCTTCTTGTGAATACACTTCGTAGCCTCCAACTACTACGTCTGTTTCCTGTGTTATGGTCAACTCAAACTGTCGATCAATTGCTTCAGGGCAGAGCCAGTCATCAGAGTCTAGAAAGCGTATATACTTACCTTGGGCAAAGGTAAAACCACGATTAACAGCCCAGCATTTACCCCAGTTATCCTGTCGCAGACTAATAATGTCTGGTTGAGTTTGTAGCCATTCCCAAGTGCCATCAGAACTGCCATCATCAACTACAATGATTTCAGTTTGACATTGAGTGTGGCGGCAAGACTCTATCGCTTTGGGAAGACACCAAAGGCGATTATAAGTCGGAATAATAACAGAAACATCCATTAGATTATTTACCTGACAAGCTATATGCAGCAATTACCGTCATTTTACAGACGCTCTGAAACCGCTATACGTCTAGTACCAAACAATTTTCGGTAAGCAGGTCGCAGAGTATTCTTCAAAATCTGAATACTCAACAAAGGAATGGTGCGAAACACAGTAGCCCATAGATCGGCTGCCCTAATTGGCCAACCTTCAGATCCTGCCAGTAACAACTTGAATTCCTCTCGCTTATAAGGGTATTTTGTGGTGTAATCCCCTAAAAAATGTACTATAACTGGATTAACTTCCGTAAAGGGATACCAGGCTTGATGTTTAGGGTGAGGAGCAGGAGGATTTAGCAGACGTGACTTTCCTCGCAATACATCTATGAATAATGCACCAGGACAAGCTTGGGGGTCACTCATAATAGATCCATCGTCGGGGATAGGAGTCTGGTTATGTAACGCCATAGCGATAGCCATCAATAATTCATCGTTCGGACGATTCCGCAACCGCACTAAACCAATCTCGTCGTATTGGGGTTCTAATTCACGAGCAGTACTGTAGACACGATCGCTTAGTTCACCCTTTTCTAGGTAGTAAACACCCCCATTAAACTTGGGTAAAACTGCTACTTTGAAGCGTTGACACACTCTTGCGACATCACCAAACCATTCACCTTGGGAAATTGTTCCTCCAACTACAGAAACTGCATGACCTGCAAAGCGCTCGAATACTGAGTCCAAAGAATTTACGCAGAGACAATCTGCATCAATAAAGAGAGTATGTTTAGCTGGAGCGAGTTTGTCTAAATACAACTTAGGAGAAAAGCCATAACCGTACTCCCCTGGTTGCAATTCAATAATTTCAATATCTAGCAAATCTTCAGGAAGTAAATGTTTCTGGTCAGTTGCTAATACAAATTTTATTGAACTATTTTTGTGCCACCACTTAAAAGAACGTGCAAGATTAACCGCCATCTGGATATAAATTAATTTGCCAGTTGCTATTGTTAAAACTGCTTTTGATTGATTATAAATCATTCGTTACATCTCCCAAAAGTCTTTGATTTGAATTCCATAAAAAACCCTGATTATATGAGATTACATATTGAATGAACGCAGTCGCTGCTTAATTCCGTTCATCCTTAAATTCAGATAACGTTTCATTAAAAATAAGGACTTAGTCAGGTATGATGGTGCGAGCCAATGCTTATATATCGCTATTGTTATTTTTGTAATAAAACTGTATCTATACTGACAATTTATAATATCTCCTTGATAGCTAGCATTCTTCCCCGCTGCCAAGCTTGATGAAAACGGCGCTGTCTAGGTTTCATACGCAAAAGGCGATACAAATCAATTAGTTTTCTAACCCAGGTAAAATCGACTGGTGGAGGTACCTCACCTCTGATATAATTAAGTATCGTGCAAGAGTACGAATTCCCTTCTAACCATCGAATTAAGTATTTCTCCTGTAACCTGTAGGCTGGAATCAAGTGAGTGAGCTTCAAAGCAACAAATAACCCCGTACCCAAGTTCAGATCGCGAGTTGTGCGTGCTAGATCTAAATCCCCAGCAGAAGTTAATAACTTACCTCTTCTGTCTAATAGAAGCCGTTTTTGGTTGTTATGGGTTAATTCACTATACTTCTGAGCTATAATTTTTCGGACACACATTCCTGCACCAGTTGGGATAGCTTCAAGCAAGTTCGACCACATATCTTGGTCAAATTCTTTAATTGCTAAAGCTCCCCAGTAAGGTTTTGTCCAATCTGGAGGAATCTCTTCAAACTCAGGTCTGATTTGTCCACCCCAAGCACCAAGGATGGGCCAATCTTTGCTGATTTTCGACGCAACTTCTAAATAATCTGAGTCTAAAACGTTATCATCATCAACAAAGACCAAAGTTTCAGCTACTGTTTCTTTAATACCTCTTAAACGAGCAGGCGTTAAACCTAGCTTTTCTTCACGAATATAACGAGATTGAGGATGCCAGCTTAAGTCAACTTCTGATGAAAGAAGTTTGTCACTAGCATTATCAATAAGTAAGAGTTCCCACAACTCGGTTGGTAAAGTTTGGTTCTTCAGAGCTTGTAATACTCTCTCAAGGTAATTTAGCCTTGGATTGTGAGTACAGATGATAACACTTAAAACAATATGTTGCATACTACTTCCTTTTTGTAGCATTAAGAATCATGTTGAGTAATTTTTGCACCGTCAAAGGATCAAAATTGGCTTTAGCATATTCATGTGCTTTAACGCCCATTTGTTTCCACTCGTCTTGAACTAACCATGCCCTTTCTAGAGCAGCACTGAAAGACTTAGTAGTTGGAGCTTCTGCAATGAAACCAGTTTGCGATTCTTTTATCCACTCTGTATTACCTCCAACATCAGTAACAACAGCAGGACGACCACATAGCATTGCCTCCACTAAGGCTAGAGGTGTACCTTCTGCTCTAGAAGGGAGAACTAAAATATGGTTATCTTCCCAAATTGCTCGAACATCGTTAATATGTCCCATAAATTTAATTCTGTCACCAATACCATAGTGCTGAGCTAAAGCTTCCAAGTAAGCTTGGTCAGGACCAGAACCATAAAGGCAACATTGCCAATCTCGTTGTTTCCACGTTGGAAAACTAAGGGCTTCGAGCAGTACGTCTTGACCTTTGCAAGCTGCTTCTAAGCGAGCAACACTAGCAAAACTCACTGTTGATTGTGGTGGACAGGGAACTAAACTACAATCTAGCAAGTTAACAGGATTTTGTACTATGACTGCATTAGACAAAGATTGAGCCAGTTGGCGTTCGGCTAATTTAAGGTTGTCATGTGAAACAAAAGCAACGCCAGCAGCCTGATTGAAGAATCGTTGGACTTTGTTCCTAGTAGAACTGTCAAGTGAAACCGTATCAGAGTTAAATTGACAAATAACTATGTAGGGAATCGAATTACCACTAAGTAAATGTAAAAAATCTGGAATATAGATAGCTTCATAGCTGCTACCTTGACTAATACAAATAATATCTGGATGACAATCGAAAACAGATTTATATAATGAATTAGAAAATGCTGGTGTTATAAAACAAAATTGCAATAATTTTTTGAAAACTTTAGAAAGTAAACATGGATACTTAGGGAATCGAGGTCGAGCAAGTAAGCGTGCCCCCTGATGCTGAAGCTTAGTGATTAATGGATGATTTGTAGACCAATCATAGATAGAGATAAATACCTCATGTCCTTCCTCAAGAGCTTGTGCTGCTGCTGCTGCCCATAGATACTCACTACCTCCCCAAGGATAACCAGCCATTGTTGATACAAAAGCAATTCTCATTATTTTTCAAAAACAGTAATATTTGATAAAAGTTGAAGGCACTTCTAGCGGCATTTAGAAACTATAGGAATCTAGTTGGATTCTTACTAAGAATACTACGGCTCAATTTTGAGTATACTTTAAAAAGGCACAGATTGTACTTTTGAAACCAAAATCACAGTAATTTTTCGGCAAATGAGCCATAGTTGTAAGGCTGCAGCTTTACGTCCTACAAAACGTGTGATTTATGTAAAAACTCAGCTTATGCTCGTCCAAAGTATAGATGATGTTTATGATTCATATCTTTTTCAAAAATTAACTATAAGCCTGTATTTTGTTTAAGGAAGTGATTCCTAAGTGACGAACTGAGGTATTTTATATCTTAAGTCTTGAAAACCGTAGTATCAGGCTCAAAAACTGTAATAGCTTTATTTTTCGTTAAGGACGATGTTTAATAAACTTAGCTGGTACGCCTCCCCAAACTTGATATGGAGGAATATCTTTAGTCACAACACTACCAGCAGCTACAATTGCTCCTTGTCCTATAGTCACTCCTGGAAGCACAACCACATGAGTTCCCAACCAAACATCATCTTCAATTACAATTTCTGCTCCTACAAACCCTTGTTCAATAATTGGAATGTCCCGCCTTTCATAGCAGTGATTTGCAGAAATAAGATAAGAATAAGCACCTATCTGAGAGGCTTCTCCTATAGTAATTGGATGGAATACTCCAATAAATGTATTTCTCCCAATATAAGCTCGTCTCTTCATAATAAATTTTGGATTTGCTCCCTTATCTTGACTCAGCCATAGGGTAAAATCTTGCTCTATATAACATTTCTCAGCTATTTCTATAGCTGAGAAAATTGGTCTATTACCTTCACAAAAACTAATTGTTTTATGAATAAATGTTCCTCCTCTTGCTTTTTCTTTTAACCACTTATTTAGCCTTTTTTTCCAAATGATATCTAGCAAATCTTTACGTAATTTATCATTATAGATTTTATTTTTTATAAAATTTAAAAATACTGTTTTCCCGATACTAAATATTTCCTCACTTAAAGCATACGGTTGCTGTTCTAAGCTGGCTATAGCTAATCTAGAGATAATATCTTTAGAAGACACAAGACTTTTTGCCGCTTGAATAAATGAATCAGCAAGAAGTCTATTCATTAACTCACCACCTTGATTCTGTTGTAAATGATTTGCAATTTTATAAAGTGGTTTAATCGCGCAAATATGCTTCTTTTCTCTCAACAGTTTGGCTTCACCTTGCGTACAACCAAAAAGAAGTGGAGCATTTTTATAGAAGCATTCGTCTAATGCTTGATTAATTCGGTTTTCGCGAATTGCTATTTGGGTTGTACTTTTATCATGAATCCGATATCGGACTAATGGTACATCCAAATTGGCTAATTTATAGTAATTTGTAGCAGCAACTCGTAGCCACAGGTCATAATCTTCTACATTTACACCCTGCCATTCGGATAAATGCCGATAATTACCAACTTTTAAAATAGCAGAACGTCTAAATAGAACTGATGGATGAGCAATACTGTTTTTTGTTAACATTGCATGAATAATGTCATTATGAGCAATTGGTACGTTGTATAAATCAACATCATCAAATCCTTGTGCGTTCATGTAATACATTTGGCTACCCAGGACTGCTACCTCTGGATGTACCTCCAAAAAGGCAACTTGTTTTTCTAAACGTTCAGGCAGGTTAATATCATCAGCATCGATTCGAGCACAGAATTCTGTCTGGCATTTCTCCACCATCTTCGCTAAAGAATCCCCCAAAGTTAGATGTTTTCCTGTAATGATTTGACCTGGTAAACGAGAAGGTATCCACTTTTGTAATTCTTCTAAAGTATCGTCAGTTGATCCGTTATCCCATACCAAAACTTTCCAATTTTTATATGTTTGTGCTTCAATTGATGCCAACGTTTCTGGCAAGTAGGGCATACCATTTTTTATAGGAAGTAACCATGTAACCAGCTCGCTCATAAAACTTTGCTATAATTAAAAAAAAATTACAAAAATATAACTGAATGAATAAGTAGTAAATGAAGAAATAAAATTATAACTTTCCATATGCTATTAGAGTTACTTGTTTTATTTTGAAAAAATAATTTTACTCAGTAAGTTATTCAAGTTTTTTCTATAAACTGAATCTGAATATTTCTGCTGATAAAGCAACTTATTTTCCTGAACAGCTTTTTGGTTAAACTCTTTCTTTATAAGTACTTGAGAAAGTAAGGTATTAAGCAAATTTTGTATTGTAGGTTCACCTATATCAATAATACCTTGCGAGTTATCCTCAGCAAGTTGCTGATGCCCAAAATTTGTTGAGATAATTAGAGGCGTTCCGACAGACAATGTTTCTAAAACACTCAGATCAAAGTAACTTTGACGGTTACAGTTTATAACATAATCGCAGTTATAAATCCATTGATGTGGTGAAGAACTAAAGCCAATATCGTATATACCTTCTTCACTAAGAATTTGCTTTCCTAGACCTAGTAGTATTAAATTTAAATTTTTTCTTAATTTATAAGCTTCTTGAAAAGAATTCAGTATGATATCAAAGCCTTTAATTTGATTTCTTCTTCCTATATATAGGAGATTTATTATTTCTCTATCTATAGGATACTGTCTAAGATCTTTTACTTCCCTAGCACCACTTGACAAATAGTATATTGTAGAATGAGGAGAAATTAACGAAGCATAAATTCTTGTTGTATAATGATTAGGAAATATAAGAATATCTGCTCTGGAGAAAGCATCATACTCTGCTTCTCTAGCCCATTCTACATCACCTAGGCTACATTCAGGCTGTAGTAGAGATATTTCCTCTGAAGGTAACTCAGGACAATGGCATTGTAATAATACCTTCTGTGTAGGTAGAATTAATGGTAAACAAGATTTTAGTTGCCAAACATCATGGAAATAAATAAATTTATAATTTTTAGCTTGAATCTTCTTAAAGATACGTTGGGCATTAACACACCATTCTTTAAATTTAGAAAGCCGATCTAAACCAGCAGCCTTCTTTTCAAAGGAACTCTGTTTAATGGAACTTATTAAGTTAGAAAATACTCTCTGATTAAAAGAAGAATGTAAGTCAATTGAATTCATCTCATAGTACTGAGAAGTATGACCTGACAAATTATGAGCTAAAAACCCACTTGGTCCTCCATCAGTAAGATTTAAAGGATAATTATTGAAAATTAAAACTTTATCTTCTATTATTCTCATCTTTGATTTTTTCCTTATAACTTGCTTTACCTGACAATATCAAAGTAAAACACTTTTGTATGTATAATTGCAATTTCTCATTGTAAGAACTGCATTAATGTAAAATTACTCCCTTTCCGCCATAAGATTACCGATCTTCTTCTCCTCTTTCTTCGTGCTCTTTGCGTCGAGTGCGGTTTATTTAATTAGGTAATCTTCAAGCGGGATAGGAGTAATGCAGTTCTTCGTTACTATGAATTTTCTCACAATTCAATTATGATTGCTATCTAACGAGCATTTTGATAACTAAAATAAAATTGCCATAAGATTAATATTTTTTAAAGCTCGATCCAATAATAAAGCCATCTCTAATAGAGTCTGCAATACCTTGGAAAATCCAACGTCCGTAACGACCGATTTGGTAAATATTATGCCTTTCTAACACTTTGAAAGCTTCTTGTTTCCATTGAGACTCAGGGAGAGACCATGTATAAGCAACATCTATCCACGTTGAATCAACTACCTCAGCCTCCATTATATAGCCCCAGTCTTGTAGTTCCTTAACAACCGTATTGCTATAGAGAGCGACTTCAGTATCAGTAGGCTTAGTACCACCAAGAAAAGCTCGTTCAACATAGATACTGACGCGATCTCCCTTTTGTCGCGAAGATTTTGGCAGAAAAAAGCTATCTACATTACTGTAAAAACCAACACGGTGAAAACTTGAAGTTGCATCAGGATTATATAACCAATGATCGTTAGGGCAATTTTCACCTCTAATTGCACCAATATTTAGCACTAACACTGATGTATAGGGGTCTGGAGAAGTTTCTACTATTAACCCAGTTATGTCCAGCATACGATTAAGTGGCAAAGTGGATATTAGTTTCTTATATGAGATAGTACTCCTATCTTCAAATAAAACTTCCTTTGCCTCTACATCAATTTTTACGGCTCGCTTACCATAACGGATATTGCAATGTTCTGCCATACGTTGAGCTAGAGTATTTAAGCCTTCTTCTGGATAAATAAACTGAGTATTGTAACCAATTGAAGGCACATCATTCAGGGCACCTCGAATAGCAAGAGATAAGTCTACTGGTGATTTATAGCCATCTTGGGGAGCAATTTTTTTGTAGAGTCCCGCAGTATACAACTCATGGAAGGGATTGAAAAATAGTTCAGAGAGGGTTTTACCAAAACTCTGCTCTAACCACTCTTTCATTGTGCAGAATGAGCTTTTTGGATGAGCCATTTCAGATAAAGCTTGTTCTACAATCTTAGAATTTAGGAAGCGAAGGTGATTTTGGATAGGATATGGAACATATAATTTCTTTTCTTGAAAGTAGACTGATGAACGTCTAGCGTAGCTTTTTACTGATGTTAAAGTCGTGATAAAATTTAAAACAGCTGGATCAACGCCAAAAATCCAATGCCCTCCACCAATTTCAAAATGATAAGCTTCTTGATCTTTTGGAGCTTGGTTGAGGCGTTCTTTTTCACCTGGACGTACATAGTAAGAAGCACAAATACCACCAGGACTATTAACTGCCTCGAAAACTGGGGCTCCTGAGGTTATACCAGCAGCTAGTCCAGTTATGCCACCACCTAAAATTATAGTTTCCAAACTATTCATAATCGCTCTCTTTAAACAAGAAGGATAAAATTTATACACAAACAGTAAATTAAAACTTATATGAGAGATATGCATCAAATTTGTTATCAACAGAACTTACGCAACTTCAACAGTATTTTGAGGATTTCACGTTCTGTAGATACCTCTAAACCCTTAGAAACAGCAGGTTTGTTTCATTCTCTCAAAGGCTTATAATGCCAAGGTTTATTTTTAGCGCTCCCTCTAATTTTCCTATAAAAAACTTAAACTTTGTAGGTTCAAGTTTAAGTTTACCATCAATTCTGATTCAAAAATATGCGTCAATAACATTGACAAATTCTCTCTCTTTATGAAATAAAACATTCCTGCTTACAAAGGGGGCTATACGTCAGTCCTAACCAAAAGTGTTAATCACTTAAAATATATGCTGTTTCAGAATTACAGCATTAGTTGGTCTTATTTAAAGATGGAAAATGAGTAATTATGACCGCAACTTGTTCATGGTACTGATTGTAGCACAAGTATTCATAGGTAATTTGATTTATCTTCACAAACTCCTGAAAAGCTTTAAATTCATGTTGCTGCCAACCAGGATAATTGAAGTATTCATTAAAGACTATGATTGTACCCTCTCGTATCCTATTAACAAGATAATCTAAGATTGTTTTTGTGGAGGAATACAAATCACAATCTATGTGTAAAAAAGCAATCGGCTGTTTATATTCTTCTACAAAATTCTTGAGTGTATCTTCAAATAAACCAATATGTAAACACACATTTGGATTAAAAATAGGTAGTTTCGAATGTTCTACTTTGAATGCACCTGTATCATATCCTGAACGCCAAAATTCTGGCAGTCCTTCAAAGGAATCAAAACCATGAATCTGGCAGTTAATCTTACTAGCAATATAGTTAATCGTTCCACCTTTGTAAACTCCAAATTCACAGAAAAGACCATCTATGAGAGAAACTTTTGTAAGTGCATGGTCACAAATTTCCATAAAATTAGATAAAGGTTGAGCATATGTAAGATTATGTTCTACGTAGTCAACAGTTGATTTTAAAGAATTTAAATTTAATTGATACTCAATATTTTGTGAATTTGTCTTTAAATTTATTTCATAGACTTCTTTAGGAAATGCCATGATTTTACTGCCAATATCAGAATTATTTAAAATATAGTTAATAATTTTTTTGACTATTTTTTGTATATAATATATCATTTATTTAAACTCCTTTAACTTCTTCTAGTTATCTCATTTTCCAAGAACTGTTTACTCTTAATATTCCTTTGGATTGATTTTTCTTAATGTCAAAATCATTGTCTTTTAGACAAGTAAAATACCTTAAACAATCGCTTTGTTCATAAACTTGTGTATCATCATATAAAGCTCCTTCCAGTCTGTAATGTCCGGGATTTAAAAGATTTACGGGAATTTCTATTTCTACCTCACAGGTACCTAAAGGAATGTTTTGTATTGAATCGGATGTAATTGAAGATATGACACCAATATCCTGAGAATTAAAAATTGTAAAACCAAACTTGAGATTAGAAATCTCAGCCGAAAATATTCTGACTACCAAATAGTATTTCTCATCTGAATGTAAAACTTCTGAGTCCTTGCCACAGTTGTCAAGAATACCAACATTTAAAATTTGGGGTTTATTTTTATTGATATCCTGACAATACCAAGCTTTAATAGTGCTACCTTTAAAATATTCATCAATAGCTTCATCAGCTATCCCATTAAATTTAACCAGTCCTTTATCTAAAACAATTCCCTTTTTGCATAATTTTCTCACTGCTGCCATATTATGGCTAACAAATAATACTGTTCTCCCTTCTTTATTAGTTACATCGCCCATCTTACCCAAACACTTCCTTTGAAATTGGGCATCTCCTACGGCCAAGACTTCATCCACTATAAGGATTTCGGGATTTAAATGTGCTGCAACTGCAAACGCCAATCGCACATACATCCCTGATGAGTAGCGCTTCACAGGCGTATCTAAAAACTTTTCAATTTCTGCAAATGCTACAATTTCATCAAACTTTCGCTTTATGTCAGCCTTGCTCATTCCCAGAATTGCACCGTTGAGATAGATATTTTCTCTTCCAGTTAACTCTGGATGAAAACCTGTTCCTACTTCTAATAAGCTGGCAACTCTACCCTGTATTCGGATAGAGCCACTAGTTGGTTCTGTAATTCTACTAAGAATTTTCAGTAGCGTTGATTTTCCTGCTCCATTTCGCCCAATAATACCAATTGTGTCACCCTGCTTAATCTCAAAGGAAACGTCCTTCAGCGCCCAAAACTCCTCCTTAGAATTTTGGATTTGAGAGTTTGTCTTTTGAAATGGGTTTAACAAAGCCTTGGCGCGATTGGCAATCACATCTCGCAGTGCTGTATATCTCTCCTGCTGCTGATGCCCAATAATATACTTTTTACCTAAATTTTCAACTCTAATAACCGTATCTGACACCTGTTGTGCTCCTCACCTAAATCACATCTGCAAACGTGCGCTCCATCTTGCGGAAATACCAAATACCACTAAAGAACAGCAAGACAACCAGCCCTAAAGATAAGCCAAAGCCTGGTAAATACAGATGTGCTTTCCCTCCTAAAATCGCCCAACGGAAACCATCAATCACCCCAACCATTGGGTTCAACGAATAAAGCAAGCGCCACTGTTCTGGAACAATGCTACTGCTAAATCCCACTGGCGAAATATACAGACCGAACTGCACGATAAACGGTACGATGTAGCGAAAATCCCGATATTGCACATTCAACGATGCCAACCACAACCCTGCCCCCATTGAAGCACCAAAAGCGATCGCAACAAACAACGGCAGTGTCAGTATACGCCAGCTAGGCACATAGTTGTACCACGCCATCAACCCCAGCAAAATCATCCCTGAAACTAAAAAGTCCACAAAACTGACAACTACAGCACTTGTAGGTACAACCAACCGTGGAAAATAGACCTTTGAAATCAAGTTAGCATTACTAATTAAACTATTGCTGCATTCGGAAAGAGCGTTGGCAAAAAACTGCCATGGTAACATTGCTGCAAACACCAAAATTGGGTAAGGTACACCCTCGGAAGGCAACTTTGCTAAATGTCCAAACACAAAGGAGAACACCACCATCGTCAAAAACGGACGAATCAGCGCCCAAGCCATACCGATCGCAGTCTGCTTGTACCGTACAAGAATGTCTCGCCACGCCAAAAAATAGAACAATTCTCGGTAACGCCATAAGTCCTTCCAGTACTGCCGTTCCATACGTCCGGCTTCAAGAACTAACTCATGCTTAGTCGTTTCTTGACCATTCATCATTGGCTCATCCAACACATTTAAAATCCTCCCTGCACCTATAACCAACTTTCCTTGACTGCCGCAAACTAAACTCTCCTACAGAAGGATTTCCTTGTAGAGGAACCACCCCCATTGCCTGCTGCCAAAGTTCTGGAGGTGCAACAGACAAATCATAGGTGTTATCTCGCTTCCGCACGTGATACCATTTTGTCTCCTCACACTCTTGACACCAAAAAGCCTCCAACCATTCACCACTCAGAAGGACTGTAGTTTTGCTCCCTATTAACAATAAAGAACTCTTTCGCCCCATCCCTCGTTGCTGAAGTTGTCCAGCCTTATCTGCAAATAACGGATGTTTTTGACTGACGCTATCAAGATAGCAACCATGCATTGGGCAAGAAATAGCCCGCCGTTTTGAACGCTTGCGATTTCGGTCACACCTTCTCTGCATTTCAACCTCCTTTATCAACAGATAATACACAGACAAAATGAAGGTTTTGTGGAGGAGGGACTGAGATCGAAAGACCATCGAAGCCCGCTCCTAAATCATGGTAAATATATTTAATTTCAACAAGATTTTTCTAGCGTTATACCGATGTCCTCAAACTTTTCAAGCATCGCAATTACGCGATCGCAGACAAATTAATAGATGGAACACAGATAACGTTAGGGACTACACTGACTAAGTTTTTACAGTTAAGTAGATGAACAAGAATATATCATTCTAAGCTCCTGTTGCTTTAATTTGCCGAGCCTATATTTCCCAAAAAATAGTCATGACTAACACATCGGCAAAAAAACTTAATATTCTAATTTTTTTCCCGTTCGGTAGGTTGGTCAGCTATGCCACCTTTTAAGAATTTATGTATATTATTCTCCGTACTTTTAATTGACATTTATATAATATTGCGTATCCAAAATTATGCTATTCGTAAAACTACTGAATAATTGTTTTCATGTGCAATTGATACAAGTAAAACTACTTGAGTGTGTAAATAGACCACAGTAGGGGCGCAAGGCATTGCGCCCCTACAAACGATTCATTTAGGTGAAAACTACTGTAAAAACGCTACTAGCCCTACAGCATAGCTTCCCGCAATACCCTGAGATACTGCTTCGATATCACCTGAGGAGTGAAATAACACTCAACGTAGTCACGAGCTGCTTGACCCATCTTCTCAGCTAAATTATTATCTTGACTCAGCAAGCGAATAAACTCAGCTAAACCAACACTATCTGTGTTTTCAAACGTAGTGCCACAATTCCCATCTGCAATCAGTTGCTTTAAATATGAATGTCCCGGACAAATAACAGCGACAGGTCGTCCCGTTGCGAGAGCAGGGTAAAGTTTGCTCGGAGCAACTAGGTTTTCCATACCAGGATCGACACTCACCAGTGATAAATCGCAGGCTGTCAGAGAATAAGGCAACACGCCCTTTTCTTGATATGGAAGAAACAGAAAATTCTTCAGCCCCAGTCGATGCACCTGTTGAATCAACTCATCACGTTTAGCCCCACCACCAATACAGACAAACTGAATATTTTCTTCATCTTGCAAGTATTGAGCTGTTTCCAACATAGTTTTTATGTCATGGCATCGACCCAGGTTACCTGAGTACATTACAGTAAATTTACTCACTAAGTCGTGTTGGTGGGCAAACCAGTTGTCTTTCTTTTCAATAGGCACAATAAAATTTGGATTTGCCCAACTGTGGATGACAGAAATTTTGTGAGCAGCCTCCGGACATTGAGCTGCTACCTGTCGCTTCATGGCTGGACTCAGAACAATAATGCTCTTTGCTTTCTTCAAAATTTGTCTGTTCACACCCCGCCAGATACGAGCTATCCAGTGATGTTTTGGTATGACGTTTAGCGCGATCGCAATATCTGGATAAAGGTCGTAGAGTATGCACACATAAGAGACTCCAAAAAGAATATGTGCTATATATCCTAAAATTGGCAAGAATGGAGGGGCCGTAGTTAATAACACCACATTGCGCCGTCGAGCAGCATTCAACAGATAGAATAGAGCACGCAAAGTAAACAAAATACCATTAATCGCTTTACCACGAATCCGTTGAGGACAGAGTTGAGTCGTACAAGAGCGTTTAATTTTTAACCCGCCAGATTGTTCAACGGATGGAGCATTAGCCGTCTTAAACGCATACCCTGGTTGACCTGTAAAAACTTCGACATCTACCCCCTCTTTTTCCAATTGTTTCACCAGTTCCTCAATAAGTTGCCCAGTAGCTGCAAAGTCTGGAGGAAAAAACTGAGTCACAACAGACAATTTAATAAATTGCTCTATACCTAAAAAATCGCTGACATTAATATGCTGTAAGCTTTCAAAATCGCTTTGAATAACTCGCTGTACTCTTTCACTCTGTGTCATAGAAGTATGCTCTTGCAGAAAGAAAATTTAAGACTTTTTGGAAACAATTTTGGGCAGTACAAGTCCTTCACAAGAAATCAAATTCTAGCTATTCATTTAAAATTTATTAAAATTGATTTTTAGTTGTAGTTGGGACAAATTTGTATATATGCATAGCTATGCTTGTAGCTTAAAAAATTCCCAAAAAAATGCGGGGATCGCATCTACAGCAACCCTCGCTTTAGAATGACTACAAACTTGTGTATAAGGGACTTGATAAGCTTTAGCCAACTTAAGCTTTCATGCAGAACACAACGGCTCTGCTAAGAAGAAAGCCTCAGATTTCAAAAAAGCTGGTAGATCGATCGAAACAACAATTTTTTCTTAGTTTTTCTTAATAATATATGTGTACTGTTCCTTGTCGTTACAGATTCACTTTGACATATACATATTACTCTTTTTACAAGGTGTTACTATTCGTGAAATTACTGATTTTTATACATTGATACCTAGATTTATATCTATGAATAAATCAAGCTTTAGCGTTCCATGTACTATAGCTCAATGGATAGAAAGCATATAGCTAGCTGAGTTAGAACCACGATAAGGTTATAGTCCCACCTCATTTCCCATTTTCGGTCAAAACTGTTAGTTATTGGCGGTTATACCAGCGCCTTCTTAGGGATTCTAATAATTATAGATATAAGAAGAAATACTATAAATTTATACACTATTTTTTTCTGCTCTGTCAGTGCTAATAAACAGAGTCCAAAAAATGCCTCACTACGGCTTGGGCATTTATGACAACTCCAACAGGTAAAAAGTTCCTTTTTTGGGAGTGATTCTATCGATAGGAAACTGATATAGCTATCAACGAACTTACTCCTACCCTTTCCGCTTACAGAACCAGTGTAGAGACGCTTCAAACAGCGCGTCTCTACATATCTACAATTAAGCCCCTGTCGGTTCCGCATACCCCTGCAAGTTTTCCGGCTCAAACTGGCGCAAAATGCGAGTCGCCTGATTGGTCAATTCCTGAGTCCCCTTCACAACAATCAAATACTTCCCTGCATTCAGACGATTGCGATAAGGTAGAGCATCCCCACTCCCCACAGCCAAACCAACTCCGCCACCAACAAAATATGCACCCATCGCACCAGCAGCAGCACCGAAAATCCCGCCAATAATATGATTGCCAATATTTCCAATGGGCAATATCTCAATCCCCGTCAAAGCGTTAAAAGCGTACCCAGCCACAAAACCAAAAGGAAGCAGCCAAGAGTTCAAACGGGCAATCCCTTTTTTTGCCTGCTTGTTCGGATCGATGAACCCAAACTCATCAGCACTCTTATACCCCTGACCTAAAATATCAATTTGATTGGTTGGTAAACCTTCCTTTTCCAATGCCGTGTAAGCTTCCTCAGCCTTAACCCTATCCGGTAAAACTGCAACAAGATAATTCATAGCTCTATCCCCAGTGTGTCATTTCACCAACAAAATCCCTCACTTCCCCAAGCACGCAACGTTACACATTGTTGATTCTGGCGCTAAAGCGCAACTACGAACCTTTTTCAATGTGCAGTCCGATCTTAGAGAAATGGGGTTTCTTACAACGTAAATATCCCAGTGGTAAAAAACGTCAACCCAGAGATTGAGATAACTGAATGGGAATTGGCGATCGCCTATATTGCTAATTCACATTCAGCTAAACTTCTAAAAAGTAAAAAATATTTATGCGGTTACTGGTTTTCTAGAGGGAGAAAGCCCGCGAGGAGAAGCGATCGGGTAAGCGCTGTACAAGAAAATCTTAGGTTTTGCGTAGCGCATCTGGTGGTTGAATAACTTCTGCAAGTGCATCCAATTCATTTCCAAGATAATCTGTGTTCGCTAGCATCTCTGGCTCTACGTGCTCGTGCTTAAGAAGTGCATAGAGTAAAACATTACCATCTTTCGCTTGACGATAACGCAATTGGGGGCTGTATCCCATTTGTACCAGCAAATTTAAAGTTTCAGCCACAGTCATGTTTTCAACAGCACTTAAGTTACTAGAGATGTAGCATTTCAGGCGCGATCGCATGATGTACTGAGTGGAAGTTGTGCGATCTCGTTACTACTTGCACCTACCCAGTAGTTTCGTACTCGATCTAAGAGATCTCAATAAGTGAATTATTGGAGATATTGCTTTCATGTCCACTTTGCGATCGCCAAGTTCTAATATACTGTTGAAAATATATATTTTTGAGCACATAATTAATGAGTTGGGTTGTTGAATTTCATGAAGATTTCGATCCAGAATTTGATGCTCTACCAGAAGAGGTGCAAAACAAATTACTGTCCCGTATAACCCTGTTGCAAGCTTTCGGCTCTGAGCTAGGAAGACCCCATGTTGATACACTTAATGGTTCGCGGCATAGCAACATGAAAGAATTAAGGTTTAAAGCAGCAGATGGTACTTGGCGTGTTGCATTTGCTTTTGACCCCAAGCGACGTGCAATATTGCTAGTTGCAGGTGACAAGTCAGGCAGTAGTGAAAGTCGTTTTTACAAGCAACTGCTCAAAACTGCTGATGCCCGGTTTGACGCCCATCTTGCAAAACTAAAGATTCAACAAGAAGAAAACGGAGGATAGACCATGGGAAAAACTTTGAAAGAAAAACTAGAAGAGTTGTCACCAGAACGACGAAAAAAAATTGAAGAAGAAGCTAACTTTCTCATTGCTGAGGAAATGACTCGACAGCAATTGAGAACAGCGCTCAAACTTACTCAGGAACAAATGGCGCAACTTCTTCAAATCGACCAAGGCAATATTTCTCAACTAGAACAGCAAACTGATTTAATACTCTCAACCTTGCGGAAATACATTGGTGCAATGGGAGGTGAGTTAAAGCTTGTTGTTGAATTTCCAAACCGTCCACCAGTCGCACTAGCAGGTATTTCTGCCATTAAAGAATTAGAAGAAGAATTAATGGATACTGAATTGTAGCGTTAAGACAGACCGATGGATTGGGGAGGGAACTTAATTTTCATACCCCCTTTATAAGGATTTTTTAAGGTGAAGAATTTGCTAAAGCAGTGATGCAAGGGTTATCTTCAAGACTTACGCAACCTCAACGTTCTTTTAGGAATTTTACGCTTTGTAGATCCCCCCAACCCTCCTTAAAAAGGGGGGCTTTGTGTAAGTCTTAATGGGGCTTTGCCTAAGTCTTAATATCAATATTGGTATGAAGGGTATAATTATTAAATGTCCTAATGACGGAGCGTATCTATGGTTAAAACAATTCCCAATTCCGAACACACAATGTGATTAAAATGACAGCCAACCAATTTTCAAACATCCTCTCAGAACTATTATCTTCTCCGATCGCTCCGATAATTCCACAGAAGAACAACCAACAGCAGGCGATCGCTCCACAGCCACCCAGATCCGACAAGGGACAAGTTAAAGTCCCCATGCCTCTAGCTGTCAACGAGCGCTATCTAGAAGTTCGGGAAATTGTTACAGACGAGGTTATTACCGTAATAGAACTTTTATCTCCAAAAAATAAACGTTCTGGAGATGGTAGAACAGCTTATGAGAAAAAGCGACGGGCAATTCTCGGTAGCGCCACTCACTTAGTAGAACTGGACTTGCTACGCGGTGGTCAACCAATGGCAATTCTAGGAATGCGATAAGCTGGGTACAGCTTGCGCTTCGCGATCGACAACAGCATACCGCATCCTCATCAGTCGGAGCGATCGACGTCCCACAGCCGATTTATACAGCTTTACCTTGCAACAAAAACTACCTACTTTTCCAATTCCCCTAAAGCCCAACGAAGAAGAACCTTTGGTGCCATTACAAGACATCTTTAACGGCGTGTACGATCGCGCTCGTTATTCCACAAGAATTGATTATCGCCAACCTATCCCACCTCCCGCACTATCAGCAGTAGATCGAGAGTGGGTTGCAAAGTTATTAACTCCATTAACTCCAAATCAAGATGTATAATCAAAAACTAAAGATTTCAAGAAATAAATCATCCATTTTGTGGGACGGGCGTATTCGCCCGCTATTTTATTACTCTGAATTTTCTTAGAACTTACGCATGAACCTTGACCGAAACTTAGAACCCTAGGATATTTATTTCAAGTACCATAGATAAAGTAAATCCAGAAGAACATATACATATATGACTACCGTAGTCAAGGTTACCAAAGTTTACGATGAAATCATCGAGTTTATTGCTGCGGGAACAACTCCTCAAAGCGTGATTGATTTTAAAATATCGGCTGAGGCAAAAGAACGTTTAGACGATCTGGTATATGCTCATCACACTGGAGAACTGACACCAGATGAAAAGAAGGAATTAGATTGTTTTTTGACGTTAGAGCATATAATGAGGTTAGCAAAAGCCCGTGCTTATACCTATATTAAAATTGAGTAAGTATTGAATGTGCTTCGTCTCTACATTAGTACAGATCTCCGTCGTTTAGTTATCAAACGTACTGATTCTCTCTGTGAGTACTGTCTGTTTTCAGATACGGATGGTATAGATTTTCAACTTGACCACATTATCAGCGTCAAACACGGCGGTGCAACCACAGCAGAAAACCTCGCTTATTCTTGTATCTTTTGCAATCTCCAAAAAGGAACCGATTTAGGATCGATTAATTGGCAAACTGGGGAACTCGTGAGGTTTTTTAATCCACGTCGCGATTTTTGGGGAGATCATTTTCGCTTAGAAGATGCTATTATTCGACCTTTGACAGACATTGGAGAGGTCACGGTACGTATTTTTGATTTTAACAATGATGAGCGAGTGGTGGAACGTCAAGTATTAATGACAGTTGATAGGTATCCTTCTGCATCGGCATTACAGCGCATGAGTCAGTAAGGGATCGATCTGGTGTTATGCTATAGTGCGGCGATCGCTTCGGCGCAAGCTGTACCCAGCTCATCACACAACTACAAAACCAGAGCCATAAAAAATCGATCGCCGCACTAGAAAAATGAGGACTAGTATAAGAAATGTAACCTCTCGTTTAAGAAGTCAGGGAGCTAGTCGTTAGAAGCGCAGTCACAATTGCTACCAACAATAAATGGCGTCCTCGCCCGCTACTTTATTATCTGGCGGTTTCAAAATTTTATCCCCCATGGTGGGCAAGATTCGCTATTCGACAGTTACCCCTGCCCCTGTCGTCCAAATAAATATTGAAGAATTCGTTGGTTTTCGGTTTGAATACCCCTGACTTCAGATTGAAGTTCTCGCATAATCACTCGATCTTGTTGAGCTTCTTCAACAAAATCACCTATGACACCAACTAAGTGGCTAATGCTATCTTGCAATTCTTGCTTGAGTTCTGCTTGTTGCTGAGCTAGCTGTGCGATCGCTGCTATATTAACCTGCTGCTGCTGGGTTAGCTGCGAGATAGCTGCTGTGTTAACCTGCTGTTGCTGTACAGTTTGCAACAGGAGTGCTTCTATAAGATCTAGCCGATTGGGTTGTTCTGCGTTGGTCATTAATTTTCCTTATTTTTTAGGTGGCTTGGGTGGTGGTGGCAATTCTCCCTGTGCTTGCTTCGTTGTCACTGCTTCCAAAACAATAGTTTCAATTAAGTTACTTGTAGAGCGGTTTTCGACTCCCGCCCATTGGTCAAGATACTCCTTAACCCATTGGTCGCATACAAATTGCACTCTGGGACGATCTTTCTTAGGGACGTTAGGCATAAGTAGACAAACATACGCTTAATTACCTTAGATTACTACACCTTAGTGGTTGAGTCATTGCCTTACAAACACCTAATGTATTTTACATTAACCCGTTGAATTGTTACAGTTACCTGCTGTTATTTTAGCAGTAATTGTCAGGGTTACGTGACAAAAAAAGCGAAAATTGTAGTATGAGCGCTAAGTTAGCCCGCCTTTTTTACAACGTCAGCATTCGTGCTACCTTTAAGCCTCACATCTCTCACAAGATTGATTGTGAAACTACAACATCCTGGGTTAAGGACTCAATAGACAGTTGTGTTCCCTTAACCTGGAAGGCGGTAGCCTGCAAAGCAGCCAACATAATGTTAACTGCGCCCACCCAATCTCTGGGAGCCGTAAACTTACACTTGGGACACGCAAACACTTTGTTGCCTCCAAGTTTGCAATGAATCTCTCCACAATGTCCGAGCACGATTAATGAAGTTATGAGCACCAAGCACCTGGTCACTGGTCACTGGTCACTGGTCACTGGTTACCCCAACTGTTGCCGAAACTGCCGAATACTCAAAGACATAAGCACCGCAGCAAAAACTAGTAAAATCAGCACCTGAGGCCAAAGCGTCTCCAGACCCACCCCCTTCAACAACACCCCACGGCAAACCTCAATAAAATAGCGCAAGGGATCTAAATAAGAGAGCCATTGTATAAACGTTGGCATAGAAGAAATTGGAGTTGTAGCTCCACACAACAGAACTAGCGGTGGATTAATAAAGAAAGCAGTCAACTGCGTCTGCTGTTCGCTCTTTGAGTAAGTTGCAATCAAAATCCCAATACTAATACCTACCCAAAAGTAAAGCACCGCGATCGGTAGGAATACCAACAAATTACCCCGTAATGGCACGCCAAACACCAGCCTTGCGACACCAAGAGCAATCAAAACATCCAACGTTAGCAAAACCAGTAACGGACAAACCTTAGCCAGAATCACCTCACTATTAGAAGCAGGAGTCATCACCAACTGCTCAACAGTCCCTGCTTCCTTTTCCCTCACCACCAAAGAAGCAGCTGCTTGAGAACCAATCACCGTCAGCACAATGCCAAACATTCCCGACACAATAAACCAAGAACTCTCCAGCCCAGGATTGTAAAAAATCGAAGTCTGAACCTGTACCCGGTTCTTTTGTAAATCCCCCCTATCCTGCTGTCGCGAGTTATAATCGCTCACCAATTGATTGATGTAACTCGAAGCAAGACTTGCCGTATTTGCATCAACAGCATCATACAATGCCTGCACTTCTACAGGACGTTTTTTAGCAATATCACCAGCAAACTCTCGCGGAATGGTCATAGCAACCGTTAGTTTTCCCGTTGCCAAATCCTCTATCATCTCCTTCTGGTCGGAATAATACCGACTTACCACAAACGCATCCGTCTGGTCAAATATTTGTACAAATTCCCGTGAAGCACTACTGTTACTGTAATCCCTAATACCAACCTTCAGATTTTCCACTTCCGGATTTAAAGCAAAACCAAACAGCATCAAAAAGACAGTCGGCGGAACAAGCAACTGAATCAAAAGCTGACGGTTGCGAAATATCTGAGCAAACTCCTTTTGGAAGAGCGCCCAAAATCGGCTTCCTAAAATTGAGTCAATTAAATTGAACAACATAAACCAATATGATTTTGGATTTTAGATTTTGGATTTTGGATTGAAAGAAATCTTATATTGATATTTGTATATAGGAAAATGCTTCCTGGATGCACAACAAAGAGGTACTTCAGGATTAAAAAAATCGTACTGAAGGTATATCCGAAGATTGATAAAGAAGCCTGTGAGTAAATAACTAAATAATATCTTGCCCATCTTCCATTCCTGCATATATTTTTTAATTGGAAATCCATAACCTCATCCCCCAACCCAAAATCGAAAAATCCAGAATCGCAAAATCCAAAATCCAAAATCCAAAATCAAAAATAAAAAATCCAAAAACCAAAATCAAAAAAAAAAAATCCAAAAAAAAAAAACCAAAAAAAAAAAGCAAAAAAAATATTAAAAAAAACAAAAATTATGTAAAAGAAAGTTTTTGAAGCAACAGTAATTATCTGAAACACTACAAAATACAGGCTGAATTTTAAATTCAAATTCTGTATAAAGTGTTGTAGCGTAGCCATTGTTATTCAAAAAACAAAAGATGGAAAATCTTGAGGAAATTGATGTTGAAATAAGTCATTGCATTGATGCAAGGGCATGATTTTGCTCTAGCTTGTTCCATAAAGCTTAGTGAATTTGCAAGTATCGACTCAAAAGAATAATGACTTTTCGTTTCAGGCATGACTTCCTGAGAAAAGTTTACGTTTTGTAAATTTTCATTGGGAGATGTCTAAAACTAAAATGTCGTGTTGCTTAAAGCAGTGAGTTGCTTCTGCTTGAACGCGATTAGCCACTAGCTATGAGAAATTAGCTGCCACTTGCAGTTGTTATTTAAGCCCTCTGACTTCAGGTTGGGTCAATTTATCCTGTGTTTCGAACGCTGAGAGAGGTTTTATGACTCAATTAACTTTCCCTAAATTACACTGTCCATTTCCATCTCAAATCAACAAATACTTTAATGTTTTGGAAGATTATTCTTTAGAATGGGTGTTGCGCTTCAACTTATTGGCAAAAGAATCTACTTATCGTCGGTTTTCTAAGTCAAAATTCTTTTTGCTAGCTGCACGTGCATACCCAAACTGCCAATTAGAAGAATTAAAAATTGGAAACGACTGGTTAAGTTGGGTATTTATTTGGGACGATCAATGCGATTTGTCAGAGTTGAAAAAACAACCTGAAGCCTTGAAGGTTTATCACACAAGATTTTTGGAAATCTTAAATGGAGCGGAACCTAGAAAGAACGATATACCTCTAAGCCACGCTTTACACGATTTGCGACAGAGGACGGTTCAAAGAGCGAGCACGCAATGGTTTCGTCACTTCCTCCTTTGCTTTGAAGAATACTTCCTTGGATGTGTTAAAGAAGCAGCCGTCCGCGCACAAAATATTGTGCCTGACATTGATGCTTATATGATGATACGCAGAGCGAGTGTAGGTGGAAATCTTTTCCTCACAGTCAGCGAGTTTTGCAATAACTTCATGCTAAGTGACTTTTGGAGAAATCACTATTTTGTAGACAAGCTAAAGCTAATGACAATCAACGTTCTTGCTTGGTGTAATGATATTTTTTCAGCATCAAGAGAAATGGCAAGTGGTGATGTACATAACATAGTCTTAGTGCTGCATTATCAACAACAGCTTTCTTTAGAAACCTCAGTTGAGCGTGCTGTAATCATGCACGATCGGGAGATGGAATCTCTTACAAGCTTGGAAGAATCTAAGCCAGTTTTTGGAAACGAACTAGACACAGAATTGGCGCAATATATCTCCATAATGCATGCTTGGATACGTGGCAATCTAGATTGGTATTCTTATACCGATCGCTATCAAAGTGTAGAAATGTTGGAACCAGTTAAACACTAATCTAGCTTGAAAAAAGGAGTAGGAAGTAGTAGAGACGCGCTATTTGAAGCGTCTCTACAGAAAGAAAGAAAATTTTCATTTGTTATCGTGTACGCAGTTCATGATGGATACTTAAAATGACAATAACTATTAGCCAGGGAGCGCTACCTTTACCTCCTGGTCACTTTGGTCTACCTGTAATTGGTGAGACACTTAACTTTTTGTACGATCCACGTTATGTTGAAAAGCGACAAAAGCAATACGGATCGATTTTCAAAACCAGTTTATTTGGATGTTCTACAGTTATTGCGATCGGAGCAGAAGCCAATCGCTATTTGTTTGCCAATGAAAAATCGCATCTTTCTGTTGGATGGCCTGAGACTATCAAGGTACTGCTGGGTATCGGCTCTTTAGTTATCCAAACAGGTAACGAGCACCAACAGCGACGCAAGATGTTCCATAAAGCCTTTCAACCAAAAATTATGGAACAGTCCATTTCTGGAATAGAAAGCATTACTCATAATTATTTAGACAAATGGGAACGCATGGGTACATTAAACTGGTTCCCAGAACTGAGTAAATATTCTCTTGATGTCGCCTGCAAATTTCTCTTAGGCGTGGAGACTTCTAACGATTGCCATTTCAGTAAATTGTTTGAGGAGTGGGGAGACGGGCTATTCTCTATACCAATACGTTTACCTTGGACTAAGTTTGGTCGAGCATTACACAGTCGCGAACAACTACTGATACGTATTGAGGAAATTGTACGCAAACGCCAGCAACAATCACATACAAGTCAAGATTTTTTGGGGCTACTGTTGCAAATACAAGACGAAGATGGGAATAAGTTAAGTTTGCAGGAAGTGAAAGACCAAATTTTAACGTTTCTATTTGGTGGTCACGATACAGTAGCGTCAGCGCTGACATCTATGTTTATGTTTTTAGCACAGTCTCCGGAAGTTTTGGCAACTGCCCGTGCAGAACAACGACAGTTGGAGTTTAAGGAACCGCTAACACTGGAACACCTAAAGCAGATGACTTATCTAGATCTTGTTGTTAAGGAAGTTTTGCGAGTCACTCCCTCTGCTAGTTTTGGTTTCCGCAAAGTCATAAAGGAATTTGAATTTAATGGTTATCGCATTCCCCAAGATTGGATTGCCGTTTACGTAATGAGAAGAACTCATCAAGATAGTTCTATCTATACACAACCCGAGCGTTTCGATCCACAGCGTTTTGCGCCAGAAAGGGCTGAGGATAAAGCAAAACCATTTGGTTATGTACCTTTTGGTGGTGGAATGCGAGAATGTCCCGGTAAGGAGTTTGGCAAGTTGGTCTTAAAACTGCTGACAGCAATGCTGCTACGCGAGTATGAGTGGGAACTGGAACCAGGACAAAATTTAAATCTAGTCCTGTTTCCTACACCATATCCTTATGATGGTCTCAGGGTTAAGTTCCGCCGTCTTGCCTCATAGCGATGGTAGGGTGGGCATTGCCAACCCGTCCTAAGGTGATTGTCTGAGTGGAATTTGGACGACAAACTCTGTTCCCTCTCCGGGAACAGAACTGTAAGTTAAACTACCCTTGTGTTTATCCACAACAATCTGATAGCTAATTGATAATCCCAATCCCGTACCACTTCCGACTGGCTTAGTGGTAAAAAAGGGATCGAAGACTTTCTGACGTACATCCTCAGGTATCCCAACACCATTGTCGGCAATCCGAACCATGACCTGATTTTTGTTTGCTAATTCAGTCCGAATGCGAATTGTTGGTTTGTAGCCGTCGCATAAACGTTTACCTTGAGTTTCAGTGCGATCGTGTAAAGCATCAATTGCATTGGCAATAATATTCATAAATACCTGATTGAGTTGACTGGGGTAGCACTCAACTAATGGAAGCTGACTGTATTCTTTAATAACTTCTATCTCAGAGCGATAAGCTGGGTAAGGCTTGTGCAAAGGGCAATCGCTCTTTACCTTAAATCTATGGTGTAGAATCATCAAAGCGTTATCGATTCCCTCATGAATATCTACAGGTTTCATATCTGCTTCATCCAAACGAGAGAAGTTGCGTAAGCCCAAAACAATCTGCCGAATCCTTGATGTTCCAGATCTCATGGAATCTAAAAGCTTGGGCAAATCTTCTTTTATGAAATCCAAATCAATTTCAACAGCTTTTTCCAGAATGAGAGTGGAGGAATTTGAAAATTCTTGCTGATATATGGCAATCATATTTAATAAGGATTCTACGTACTCTGCGGCGTGAGTAATATTGCCATGAATAAAATTAATGGGATTATTGATTTCATGAGCAATTCCTGCTACCATTTGCCCTAAGGAAGACATTTTTTCACTTTGGATTAATTGCGTTTGCGTGTTTTGTAACTCTTTTAAAGCTCTCTTGAGATGTTGATTTTTTTCATGAATTTCCTGCGTTCTTTTAGATACTTTTTCTTCTAACGTGCGGTTGTATTCTTCCAATTCTTCGTTAGCTCGTGCTAAATTTTGGTAGAGTATGGCATTCTCTAGAGAGATTGCTGCTTGAGTGATGATGAGTTTGAGAAGTTCCACGCGCTCGCGTGTAAATGCTTCTGCTGTTAAATTATTTTCTAGATAAAGAATACCCAGTAATTTACCTTGGTTGATAATGGGTATACATAACAGACTTTTGGGTTGCTCGCGGAGGATATAGCTATCCGCACTTAGGAGTGGTTTATCTTTTAAATCATCAGTGACTAAAATTTCCTGGGTTCGCTTGACATAGTTAATTAAAGTCACGGGAACCTCACTGCTAGATTCTACAGGGTTTGATGGAAACTCTGTATCGCTCCGCCCACTTGTTGAATTTGAACTGACTGCAGAAACAGTGAGATGCACATCCGTTGCTACGCGATCGCTCTTAGCGCAAGCTGTACCCAGCTGATCGCGAAGCGCAAGCCTCCCCCGGCTATCGCCCTCACTTAAAATGAGAGCAGACTTAGAAGCACCTGCATTCTCCATCACCACTTCCATTAAAGTAGATAGCAACTGCTCAAGTTCAATTTCTCCAGACAGAGCAATAGAAGCTTTGACAACAGACGCCAAATCTAAAGAATCGGAAATACTACTAGTGTTTGAAGCTACAAACGTTTGCTTGGAGATACTGGTGGATAGGGACGTGCTACTCTCACTAGAGCCATTTGTCCCTAGTTCGGTATTTAGTTTTCCTTGTTGAAGTATTGGAGTCAGGACTTGAGCATAACGCTTTTCCAAATCATCAACTTTAGCTTTTGCCCCCCAACGGGTATAATCGTAATAAGCATCTATTAAGTAAATTTTCGCAATTTTCAGTTTTCCCCACTCCAAATAAAATTTACCAGTCAGTTCGTTAGCAAGAGCCGCTTCATGTACGTACTCATTGTCTCGAGCAAGGGTAATCGCTTGCTCGTAACTATTCATAGCTTCAAGATATTGACCGAGAACCCTATAGCGCTCTGCTTCTACCAAATAAAATTTATGCAAATAATTCATGGGGGCATGATATGCCCATTTCTGAATTTTTTCTTGATTAATAGCTACTTTTTCCTGAATTCTTCCTTGTTCTAATTTATTAGCCTTAGGATACACTGCCAAACGTGCCAGAGAATCATAGAAATGAAATTCAGCAAGAACTAAATGTCCGACGGCAACCTCTATATACTTTTCTACACAGAGAGCATTTTCAATTGCCTTATTGTAGTCAGCGAGTAAATAACAAATTTGAAGCTTGCATAAATACAAATGCACAAGCCCAAGACTGTCATTGGCTTGCTGATAATATGTTATTATTGAGCTTTCATTATATGAATCACCTATTAAGTCAACTTGATTTTCCCGAACGTCCAATAAATTCAAGACAGCTTGTAAGTAGATATTATTCCAGCTTAACACCATTGTTTGGTTTGTTTGCTTAATGGCATGGCTGTAATTTTCTATCTGCTGCTTGAGTATTGAAAGTTCCTCACCTATGAAATATGCATAGTAGGAGTAACAATAAAGAGCATAAGCAGCAAATTCTAAATTGCCTGTTTCTAAACTAGTAGAATAAGCTTCTAAAAGAGGTGGCAATGTTTCTCGAATATGCTCTTTCCAAAGCCGAATAGTCGCATTGAATCCTATAACAACCTTTGGTAT
The DNA here is from genome assembly GCF_009725235.1 of Scytonema sp. UIC 10036. The sequence goes on along the minus strand of NZ_WJFC01000032.1, from coordinate 29,788 downwards.
AATCTCTCTAACTTGGAATTTAGACAACAGATCTAAAGCTAGTTTGCCTAATTGATAGCCAAACTCTATGTCTCCCACAACTCCACAGAGTATTGTTCCATAAAGAGTATAAACATGAGCAGACAAAGGAGAAGTGCCATACTTAAGTGATAAATCGATCTGCTTAAACACCAATAAGGGGAACAAATCAGGTACAGCTTGATAGGCAAAACTAGTTAAATTAGATAAGATACGGATAGCTACTAGTGAATGAGGTTCTGTCATCTCTGTGTAATTGATTAAGTCCTCAATACGCCTGCTAACTAAATTTGATGTTAGTGCTGCCATTTCTAGCTGAGTATCCGTTTGATTGGGACTATCGGGAAACTCAATACCCAAAAGTTTTAAAAACCCGAGTGCGACATCGATCGCTTGTCGCGGTTTATTCTGTGCTCCATTAGCCTGAATTTTAATCTCGTAAACTTTCGCTTTATCTAATAAAGTTTTTGCTCGTATCAATACCACTTCTATGAATTGCTCTGCTAGTTCAAAGTTCCCATTTAGATATGCGGCTTCTGCGGCTGTTTCATGCAAAGCAAGAGTAAAATCATAATTGGTTTCCCAGGTATCGCTTGCTAGTAATTGAAGACTAGTCGTTAAATATTTAACTGCAGCCATGTAAGCTATTGATGCTAAAGCTTTGCGACCAGCAATCAAATTCATTTGTGCTAGTTCATTGCGCTCGCTTTGATTTACAAGCAGTTCTGTTGCCATATTTAACTGGTTGACTAAAATAAAAATTTTATCTTTTCTTTCTTCAACAGAAAGATTGCAAAGCAGCAATTGTCCAATTTTCAAGTGAATGGACTGTTTGCGATCGCTAGCAATGAGAGAATAAGCAGCTTGCTGTACCCTGTCGTGTACAAATTTATACTTTTGTACACCCTCATTGGGAATTGATGAGACTTCGCTGTCATCAACCAATAACTGGTAACCTGCTTCAGGTAAAACAAGACCTTCAAGTAACGATTGCCATAAATCTACTGCTGTATCGACTTCAGATTTTTCATAGATGATAGCAAGAGTTCTTAAATCAAATTCATTACCAATGCATGCAGCCAGTTTTAAGACTGCTTGAGTTTGGCTTGGCAACTTCTCTAGTTGAAGCGCCATAAATTCTACAACATCGTCTGTGAGAGCTATGGCTTTAACTTCGTTAATATCGTACTGCCAATGACGATGAGAAAAATTAAATTTTAATAGAGCTTCATTCTGTAAATATTTAAGAAATTGATGGGTAAAAAATGGATTGCCTTTAGTTTTATTAAATACAATTTTTGTGAGAGGAATAGCTGTAATTTCTTGGCAATTCAGCGTATCGCAAATTAAAGTTAGTAAATGATTGTAAGCTAATTCTTTTAAATGAATTGTCTTGATGGTAATACTTGATTTTTCTATTTCATCCAAAGTAAAAGACAGAGGATGAATTTGAGAAATTTCATTATCTCGATATGCACCTATCAGTAAAAAACCTTCCTCACCTATAGTTCGCTTCTCGCGATCGTCAAAGTCTTTAGAGCGCTCTTCTAAAGGAGTATTTTGACAGATCAATAACTGAAGAAATTTTAAAGAAGTTATATCTGCCCATTGTAAGTCATCCAGAAAGAGAACCAAAGGATGTTTTTTTGTAGTGAAGACTTTAATAAACCTCTGAAATAATAAATTAAACCGATTTTGAGCAGCAGTTCCAGAAAGTTCAGTCACTAGTGGTTGAGTACCAAGAATAATTTCCAGTTCGGGAATAACATTGATGATAACTTGAGCTTGTTCTCCCAATGCTGACAAAATTTTAGATTTCCATTTTTGTAGAACGGTATCAGGCTCGCTCAATAATTGTCTGATTAAATCTTGGAAAGCTTGTACAAATCCTGATAAAGGAATATCGCGTTGAAATTGGTCAAACTTACCTTTAATAAAGTAGCTGCGCTGACGAACAATTGGTTTGTGAACTTCGTTGACAACAGACGTCTTACCAATACCAGAAGAACCTGTAACCAAAACTATTTCAGATGTACCACCTGTGACTCTCTCAAAAGCCGCAAGCAAATTTTCTACTTCCTGTTGACGACCATAAAGTTTTTCAGGAATTACAAAACGCTCGGAATAATCCTGTTCTCCCAACTGAAATGGCACAATATTTCCAGTTTCTTGCCACTGGTTCCTACATATCTCTAAATCGTGTTTTAACCCTGAAGCACTCTGATAGCGTTCTTCAGCATTTTTTGCCATTAACTTACTAATGATATCACACAAAATTGAAGGGACATTTGAATTAATATCACTAGCCTTTGGTGGTTGTTTGGCAATATGGCAATGAACCAACTCCATGGGATCGTTTGTTGTAAAGGGTAACTGTCCAGTCAGGAGTTCAAAAAATGTGACGCCAAGAGAATAAAAATCGCTACGATAATCAATCCCTCGGTTCATTCTTCCTGTTTGTTCGGGGGAAATATAAGCGAGAGTACCTTCTAAAAAGTTAGGATTTGTCAGTTGTTGAATTTCTTTCGGTAAGAGACTAGCAATACTAAAGTCTGTCAGTTTAACTTCAGATGTTGTGGAATTAATGAGAATATTAGCAGGTTTAATATCTTTATGAATGATGCGGTGACCGTGTAATTCCTGAAGGGTAGAGGCAATTTGAATGGCTATGTGAAAAAATTGTTGTAGAAACGCTATATGGGTAGTGTCTACAAGAGTGATGTAATCTTTTAAGGAAAGACCGCCAAAGTCTTCTAGGATCAAAACATAACTGTTACGATAGCTTTCCAAACTATAGGGTTTGACAATACCTGTAATGTTGAGGCTTTTTGCGATCGCATACTGTTTGCGAAACTGAGCAATTTCATGAAAAGTTGGGTATTCATTCCGCATCAGCTTTAAGATAACTGACTGTTGGTCTTTTTCTCGAATACCTTGATAAACCAGGGTTTTGCTTCCCGAGTAAATTTGTTGAGTGATGCGATAACCGGTAACAGCAACAATTGTATTTGATAGCACTAACATTTACACCAATACTCGCAATAATATACCCTGTAATAAGTATTCCCAAAAGCATAGTGTTTGTATCATTTTTCAGACAAAAACTTATAAAAATCTTGCGTCTTTGCGTCTTTGCGTGAGGGTTAACGATAATTACAGACATGACACCAAAAATCTAAACGCCGTACTTTACATTAAGTACAGCGTTAGAGAAATATCATCACGATACTTATTGTTATTTAACCTTTTGTTTGATAAAAGTTACAACCTGATTGAGTTGCTTTTTCAAAGCATCAATTTCTGCCTGCATTTTGGCAATTTTTTCATTTAATGCTTGGATTTCAGCAGATGAAGCCCCGGATTCAGTAGAGGTAACTGCATTGGCTCCATTAGAAGTTGCAACGACTCCATTGTTCGTTACAGCTACTCCATTGTTCGTTGCGGCGACTGCAACTTGAGCGGGTTCGGGACGTGGCTGTTTAGCCTTAGTCATGGCGGACTTAATTGCACCAATAAGTTGCTTTTGGTCAAAAGGTTTTCCCAGAAACTCAAAATATTCGAAGGGTTCGGAGATTTTCTCCGTAACCTCTTCCTTACGACCAGACATAATGACCAAAGGAATCTTTCTCAAGTCACTACTAGCTTGGATCTCCTGAAACACTTCCCAGCCAGTTTTTTTGGGCAGTAGGAAATCTAGCATAATCAGGCTCAGTTTTTCCTGATGAATTAAATTCAATCCCTCCAGGCCATCTTTTGCTTCCAAAACTTGGAAGTTTCCTGGGGGTAACATTTCTCGTACTTTTACCCTGACAACTGTGGTGTCATCGATAACTAAAATTTTGTTACTTGTCACGACTGTTTGCTCTAATAGAAACTTTAGGTTTATATGGTAGTTGCGCCTTTAGGCGTCAAGAATTCTCCCACTATATCCAACTTATCTCTGGATCGGGGGAGAGTAATTTCCGGTAGAAGTGACAATACTTTAAGTGTCATACGCAACCAATACCGATCTTAAGCTCCGATTGTGGCAAAGTAATACTTAAGGCAACTGGGTTTATCAAAATTTTGAATTGTTTATGACTTCTTTGCAGCCATCCCAAATCAAGTCTGAAATTATGGCAATGCCTCCATGGTTACGCCGCCCCATTGGTAAAGCTAGCGAACTCTCGACGGTACAACGGATTATTAAACAGCGTCAAATTCACACCATTTGTGAAGAAGGACGTTGCCCGAATCGGGGTGAGTGTTATGCCCAACAAACTGCTACTTTTTTACTTATGGGACCAACTTGTACCAGGTCTTGTGCTTTTTGTCAAGTGGATAAGGGTCATGCCCCCATGCCTGTTGACTCAGAGGAACCACAAAAAGTCGCAGAAGCAGTGCAGCTTTTAAAATTGCGTTACGTGGTACTGACTTCTGTCGCTCGTGACGATTTACCAGACCAAGGGGCAGGTCACTTTGTGAGGACGATGGAGACGATTCGCCAAATGAACCCAGAAACTCAAATTGAGGTACTGACACCTGATTTTTGGGGTGGTGTGGGTGTTGGCGAGCAGGGCCAGCGCGATCGCATCAACACAATAGTGCAAGCTAAACCTGCCTGTTACAATCACAATATTGAAACCGTAAGACGTTTACAGGGACCAGTGCGTCGGGGTGCTAAATACGATCGCTCGCTTTTTGTCCTGCAAGTGGTTAAAGACATTGACCCCACAATTCCTACAAAATCAGGGTTGATGCTAGGACACGGGGAAACGAGAGAGGAAATTATTGAAACAATGGTGGATTTACGTAAAGTAGGATGCGATCGTATAACCATCGGTCAGTATATGCGTCCCTCTTTAGAACATTTGCCAGTACAAAAGTATTGGACACCAGAAGAGTTTGATGAATTAGGCAGAATCGCTCAAGAGATGGGATTTAGCCATGTTCGTTCCGGTCCTTTAGTTCGGAGTTCCTATCACGCAGGGGAAAATTAAGAAGTAGGACAAATATTTCTAACGAATTTTGCTAAATATGACAGATATTTGGTATCTGTTAATAAGTCTTTAAATTAGGAGAGAATGCGATGGTTAGCGAAGCTCAGAAAAAAGTAGGCGAAGACGTTATAAAAAACGAAGCAAAAGCACCTTATCCCTTCCGTACAGGTTGGGCGTTACTGCTGTTGGCAATTAACTTCCTTGTAGCTGCCTATTATTTTCATATTTTGGTGTAAGACGTTAAATAGATAAATAGGAACTGCGGACTGGGGACTGGGGATGAGGAAATCAATACCCAATCGCTAATCTCCAGTCCCCAGTTCCCTTTATATTGTGCCCTTGAATAACCCTTTGGGACGAACGAGCAACACCAAAATCATGATGAATAATGCTACACCTTGTTTGTACTGAGAACCTAGCAGAGGTGTGCTGACTTCTTGGGCAACACCGATGATAAAAGCCGCTGCGATCGCACCATAGGGATTGCCAATTCCTCCCAAGATGACTGATGCAAATAATGGTAAAATTAAGAACCATCCCATATTTGGACGCACGGCTGTAATTAAGCCATACATGCTCCCACCGAGAGATGTCAAGCTACCAGTCATGACCCAAGTCCACAAGATAACTTGGTCAACATTAATACCAGAAACCCTAGCTAAGTCCAAATCATCAGCAACTGCTCGCATCGCTTTACCAATTTTGGTATTTTGTAGAACATAGTGCAACACTAAAATCACCACTATAGCTAAAACAAAAACCAACAGTTGATTGGGTGGTATTTTTAAACCACCAATATCTATAGCAGAACTAATAGGCAAATCGTAATTTTTGTTACTTCCACCCCAGATAAAGATAATACCATTGCGGATAAATAATGCTAACCCAATGGAAATAATAATGAATGTTGTGGAAGTAGCACGGATAGAGCGCATTCTTGACCACAGCAACTTTTCCGATAAAAGCATTGCAGCAACTGTTCCCACTGCTGCTACTACCATAGATAACCAAATATTTATCTTAAATACTGTATTTAGTAAGAATGTTAAGTAAGCGCCTAAAGTCAAAAAATCACCGTGAGCAAAGTTAGATAACCGTAAAATTCCCAGAGTCAGCGTTAGTCCAACTGCTGCCAAAGCAATAATACTTCCCACAGCAATACCATTAACAATTAATTGGGCAAATTGTAAATTCATAATTTTGTCAAAAACTTCTCCAAGTACTGATTCGGAGTTATCTAGAGAATATTACCTGATTTATGCAAAAGCGAGCTAAAGTTGCTCTAGATCCCCGACAACTGATGTGAAGTCGAGGATCTGGCAGCCCCTCATTCTCCTCATCCCCTTCTACAATGAAATTGATTGGGTGCTATCTTAGGGGATATTAAATAAAATGATACTTGCAGAAAAACTTGAGACACTAAAAAGCATATTTCTAGAAATGGAAAAGGCATTGATTGCCTACTCTGGAGGTGTTGATAGTACTTTGGTAGCTAAGATTGCCTGCGATGTTTTGGGTGAACGTGCTTTAGCTGTGACAGCAGTTTCCCCTTCGCTGCTACCAGAGGAGTTGGAAGACGCTAAAATTCAAGCGGCAACTATTGGGATTAGTCATAAAATTGTTCAAACACACGAAATGGAAAACCCCAATTACACTTCTAACCCCGTCAACCGATGCTATTTTTGTAAAAGCGAACTGCATGATACACTCAAACCGCTTGCAACTGCAATGGGATATCCTTATGTGGTAGATGGAGTGAATACCGACGATCTACGTGATTACCGTCCGGGAATTCAGGCTGCAAAGGAAAGAGGCGCACGTTCCCCTCTAGCAGAAGTTGGTATTACAAAAGCGGAGGTGCGGCAACTTTCCCAAGAACTTGGTTTACCTTGGTGGGATAAACCCGCACAACCTTGCCTGAGTTCTCGCTTTCCTTACGGTGAAGAGATCACTGTAGCCAAGCTACAAAGAGTAGGGAGGGCAGAAATATATTTAAGAAAGCTGGGTTACAACAGTTTGCGAGTTCGTTCTGAAGGAGATACAGCACGGATAGAATTGCCACCTGAAGAAATTAAAGAATTTGTCGTGAAGACAGATTTGCAGTCACTAGTTTCTACTTTTCAGGGATTTGGTTTTGTGTACGTCACTCTTGATTTGGAAGGTTTTCGCAGTGGAAAGCTCAATCAAGTGTTAAATCGAGAGGTTTTACAAGGGGTATAGTCTGATAAGTTCGCCACATCCCTCGTTCCCAGGTTGAACCTGGAAACGAGAAAACGAGAAAGGTAGAACCTGGAACTGTCAATCCAAAATCCAAAATCCAAAAACCAAAATCCAAAATCCAAAATCCAAAATCCAAAATCCAAAATCCAAAATAGTATTATTCTTTTTCTGCAACTAAATCGCTATCGTCCACGACAATTTCGCCTTTCTTGTTAATCTTGACTTGTTGGTTGGGAAAATCTTTACTAATTAAATCACGTAACAGCCCTACTGTATGGAAGCGTTGATCGATACGGGGGATTCCTTGGCGATCTAAACGAATGGGAATAATCTTACTTCCTACCAAATCTCCTTGAGAATTAATCTTGACTTCTAAAATCATTGAATACCCTGTTTGGGCTACTGTGGATAGCGTTCGATATCCCAAAAAATTTCCTAAAGAGTAGGCAATGAGTTTATCATTATAGATTTCCATTGCTCGCGGAACATGGGGACCGTGTCCGAGGACTAGATCTGCTCCCGCGTCAATCATTGTTCGCGCAAACAGGACGGAATTTCCTCGATTTTCTCCGTAGAAATACTCAGTTTTATTTTTGACGTGTAATGCACTTGTTCCCTCTGCTCCCGCGTGCATTGACACAATGACTATGTTGGCATTTTTTTTGGCTTCTCCTACGAGTGCTTTGGCTGTATCTAGATCGTGAATGGAATTGTAATGTTCGTAAGGAGCAAACCCAATCATCGCAACTCGAATATTGTCAAGTTCTAATACAAGAATTTGATTTTTATGCCCTAATGTGTCTATTCCAACTGCTTTAAGGTGTTTGACTGTGTCTCGGAACCCTATTAAACCAAAATCTCGTGCATGATTGTTGGCTATGTTCATAACATCAAATCCAACATCAGCAAACAGTTGAGCGTAGGAGGGTGGGGAACGAAAGGCAAACACTTGTCCCCGGCTGATGTCTTTGGCGCTGTAGGGGTGGTTGGTTAAGCTCGTTTCAAAGTTACCAAATAGAATGTCTGCTCTGTGTAGATATGCTCGTACAGACTTTGGCAGCAGTTGGTCGCGATCGCTTGGTAACCTGTAGTTAGGATAGTTTGTGCCGGGAATTATGTCTCCAACCGCTTGGATGGTAATAGTATCTGACGTTGGGAACTCTGGTACAGAAAAAGGGACTGGCAATGTATCTGTGGATGTGCTTGCCGCTTGCGATCGCTGTATTTGTCCAAAGCGAATAAATAATCCTATACCAATACCCAAACTAAAACACAAACTAATAAAGCCAAAAGACAACAGTTTCCCCAAGCGCTGGTTGCCCATAATTGCACTCCTCAAAATATGGGGTTAGTATAACTCAAAAAAGGGAACAAAGAACTCTCATTAGGAAACAGTAAAATATACTTAGGGTTGACAATGCCAGAAATCTAAACATAGCCTAAACTAGGCGAACTTTGGCGTTCGAGTTCCAACCTTTCCAATTTGATGTATCCTCTATCCACATCAATAATTCCCATATCAAATAGCCGATACTCAATATATTGTCGAAGTCCTTTATCAACAATACACTTAATCGAACCGTCTGAATTCAGTTCATTATATTGTCGATTTCCTTCGGCGATTGGATAACTGCTACAACTCCCGAAAAACTTACATTGACTGCACGTTTCTTGAATTCTTTCTTCTGCTTCAATAACTATCTTTTGATGCCGCTCGCTATTAATTAATGAACCAAGAGGTTGATTAAAGATGTTACCGTGGCTGTGAGTTATTAAATAAGCATCTGCATAGCTATAAACTTCTCCATCAACATCAACAATATATATTGACTCCCATTCACGTTTATCATAGAAACTTGTTGGAGCATTGGGTGTGTAGTGATGAACTACCTGCTTAATTGCTTCATAAATTGGCGATATCCAAACCAATTTTTCATCTGCCAGCCATAAATCTACCAGTTTTTTATAAGCTTCTAAGACTTCGTATGGAGTTATCTCGAAACCTTGATGTTGATTTTCAAACGAGCCTTTGAATAAAGGTAATATTCTGGCAGATAGGTTCATCTGTCTATAAAAATTGTAGATTTCTGGAATAAACTCTAAATTTTGCTTGGTGAGGACACTGATACAACCAAAATCAATATTTGCCCTTGTCAGTTTATCAATGTTTTCTAAAACCTTATTTTGGGATTCAATACCTGTTTGGTAAACTCGCAATCCTCCAAATAAATCTATTGAAACTCCTACCCCATCAAATCCTTCTTTTAAAAGTTTTAATCGTCGTGAATCTAATAATGTCAGGTTTGTCTGTACGCCATTTCTAACTCGAATATGGTCAAATTTAAATATCTGCTTTTGGAACTCAAAAACTTTCCAGTAAAAATCAGGTGTTTGCAGTAATGGTTCTCCACCATGCCAGACAAACTCAATTTCAACAGTAAATTCTAAATGTTGATAATAACTAGCAATATTAGTAAACATTTGTTGAATTTGAGCAAGTGCGATCGCTTGTTTGTTGGCTAGTTCTGCGTATTCATAGCAGTAGCGACACCGTAGGTTACAATGCTTGGATGTTTTGACAACAAATTGAACTTTTTTTGTTTCCTGTATCATAATGATGACCTATGTGTTAAGTAAAGACGTTTTGCCAGAACGTCTTTACAAGGTTTAACTCAGATGTATTGCCACTTCGTATTAGGTAAAGCAATACTCAAACTTAACGAGTTTGAATTTGTTTGAATGTATCAACTGCTGATGGACGTTGTATAATAGATGGATTGGTGATACTTGACCTATCAACAGGTTTGGTAAAGTCAGCAAAACCAGGTTTTTCTTTGAAGTCAGCAAATCCTTCTTTAAAGGGATCGGCTCCATTGATTTTTCCTGGAGTGAGTACATCAATTTTGTCGCGAATAATAGGATTATTAATTTTCTGAACACCAGTTTGACTTACGGTGTTTTGAGCAATAAAAGGATTTGACTCTGCCCTAGCGACAGTGCTGGTAATTGAACTGGCTAAAGCCAAGCTCATAAAAAAAGCAAAATGGCTGGATTTAGAACGTAAAAAAATCATTGATATCTCCCAGTAGGTAGTTGATTTTTAGAAGAGCAATTGTTGTTTTTCTTGCTCCTACCGGTTCATATGTCTGGCTGATTTGGTTTATGCAGTCTCAACAGCGATCGCTAAAAACTTTTTTTCAGAAGCTAGAGGTACACCGAGCAACTATCAATACTGCGTAGGTTTTGGTTAAAAAAAGAAAAATGTGTTTGTTGGGTTTCGTTCCTCAACCCAACCTACTAATATTCGTAACCAAGCAGTATTGGGGTAAATATAAGGTTAAGCTATTCCTATGTAGTTTAATAATTTAAATAAGATTTCCTGATTCAACCATTTGTTCAACCATTCAACCATTGTTCAACCATTTTCAGCTAATCTAGAAGAACTCAAAATTGCTAAAAAGCTTACCTAGTAATGAAAACGGAGAGGAGAGGATTTGAACCTCCGTTAGGTTTCCCTAAAACACATTTCGAGTGTGCCGCATTCAACCGCTCTGCCACCTCTCCAAACACTATGCTTTATCTATAGTAACACTTTATAACAATTCATTCAAGGCTTTGTTGATAGTAGCTTTGCAGCAAATTGTCCAACTGCTCTTCCGAACAGCAATCGATCAATGCTTCGTACACCTCTAACAACTTTGCTGCACCGTCTCCCAGTGTTGGACTGAACTCCCACACATCCTGCACCCACTCGTGAGAAGGCGTATTCTCAAAAATTAATCTTTCTAGCAACTGCTTTGCTTCTACTTTAGAAATAGTCATGAGTTTTCCAAGTGGGTAGCCTACATTTCTAACTCACTTATTGTAGTACTCAAAGTAAGTAGCACTCAATTGAAATAGCGATCGCTTGATGCGACAGGTGCGTGGTGAAGAACTTCAACGTTTTGAATCGTCACTAACCCATCTCTTACCATTTCCTTAATATAAGGTAATCTTTCCAAGAGCGCATCCTCTCTATTGGATTACTAAGGTTAAGGTTTTGTAACATACTTAGTCAGTAGCTATGAATGTGGATGTTTCAGTTCAGAGCGAAACTGTAACTAGGTAATCAGTCAAGTAATTGAAATACTTCTTCAATTCCTTAGCCGCTTTTGTGGAAATTTTTGATGAGTATTCCCACTCCGGAATGTATCGACCTTTAATGATATTAAATGCTTCCAGGTAAATCTCACTTGATGGTTGCTCGTGAGTAATAATTCCTTGATATAACAAACGAGGTTCAATGCCATTTTCCAGACAACTCCCTAGGAGCTTTAAGTATCTACTCAATTGAGTGCGAAATACTTCTACCTGTGAATGTTGCCAACCTAATAACTCGTTTGCTAAGTCTTGTGCCAGTTCTTCTCTAGTCGCTAACAGCCAATGTCCGGCTTCCAGGCTAGCTGCTGTCTGTGCTTCTATACGTGGTAGCAAAGCACTCAATTGTTGAATTTGTGCTAAAGATTCTTGTAGCTTCTGTTGTTTTGCTTGAATGTTTGCCGAGCTTTCATTATCTTTTAAATTTTTTTTCTCCTCAATCTCGTATACTAACTCTTCTACAGTGGGTTTTATTGTTTGGATAATGATATGTGTTTGTTCCTTAAGGACTTCTAGTATTTGCTGGCGCAGGTTATATTCTGCCAGCTTATCTAACTGACTTTTTGCTTGATTTTGTAGTAAGTCAAACTGGTGTTGCCAATGCTGAATTAACACTTCTAGGCGTTCCTCTGTATTTGGTACACCTTCATAGACTCTTCGTTCTAAGTATTCGACTCGTCTGTGCAATGATTTAACATATGCACGATGCAACCAAGGGCTGAAAATAAACTCTGCAACTTCCTGCAAGCTTTTTACAACCTTCTGCAACAACCCTGTTTTGTTTACATTTTGCGCCATGGAATTTGTCCTCGGAGATGTCGATCCTGCAACTGGAAACTCTACTAAGTAGTGAGTCATCCAGAGGAAAATGCGCTCTTAAATTGAAAAATTTACTCTTAATGGATAATTGTATACATTTTTGCCCGGATGAGAAAAACAACTTTTTTAGAATTTTTAGATAAATAATACTATTTTTTAGGCATTTTTCTATTTCTTGCTTTGATTCTCCTACTTTACCTACAGAACTTAAAAATCAAAGTAAATTTCAAACGATTTTCTTGCTTTTCCTACTTTCAGAGAAAATGTTCCCTAGTATACCTAAGGTCAATCAACCTTATGGCAGAAGTATGAAGTAGGAAATATGAAGGATAAAGAATAAGGTGGGAAAGCCGTACTTAACAGGAGTAAATTTCTACCTCTAAAATCTGTGGTTGGGTTGATAAAATGAAACAGTGGTTTAAGTAATGCTTTTACTAGCAAGCTTTGAACTTGAAAGTGCAGCATTATAAGGAGACCAAAGCATGAGAAATCAATTAAAGACTGCTGCTTTACTGGCTTTATTAAGCGCAATTTTGATTACCATAAGCTACTGGATTATAGGCGGAACCAGTGGGATAGTCATGGGGATTGCGATCGCCGCAGTAACAAACTTATTTTCATGGTATCAATCAGATAAGATTGCTTTAGCCGCATATCGCGCTCAGCCCGTGTCAGCACAAGAAGCACCGGGATTGTATCGGATGGTGCAGCGATTGTGCGATCGCGCTAACCTACCCGTACCAAGAATATACAGAGTTCCTAGCCCAGCCGCCAATGCTTTTGCAACGGGACGCGATCCAGAACACGCTGCGGTTGCAGTGACAGAAGGAATTTTAAATTTACTCCCAGAAGATGAACTAGAAGGTGTCATCGCTCACGAATTAACTCACGTTGCCAATCGTGACACCCTCACACAAGCTGTTGCTGCCACAATTGCAGGCGCAATCTCGTTTCTAGCCCAAATTGTAAGTTACAGCGTTTGGTATGCACCGTATCAAAGGAGCGATCGCGACAACAGCCCAAATCCGATAGGCTTATTATTAACAGTACTGCTTGCCCCAATTTCCGCAACAGTCATCCAATTGGCAATATCGCGCATACGGGAGTTTGCCGCCGATGCTGGTTCTGCAAAATTGACAGGCAATCCTCGTGCTTTAGCCCGTGCATTACAACGTTTGGAAGCCACAGCAAGGGAATTACCTCTTAATGCCAATCCCGCCTTTGAACCACTGTTAATTACCAATGGGTTTTCCGGACAGTTCATGAGCAGCCTGTTCTCCAGTCACCCGCCCACTGCAGCCAGAGTAGAAGCTTTGCTAAAGTTAGAACAAGGTCTGTCTAGAAATTCTGAATTTTCATTTCGTTAACGGTTAGTAGTTAGTGGTTAGTAGTTAGTGGTTGGTGGTAAAAACAACTAACGACTAACTACTAACCACCAACCACTAACCACTAACTCAATCAAGGAGGCAAACCAATGACATACAATGCAAACGGTGAAGAAAACGTAGTTGTGGTACAAGTTAGCCCTCAAACCAATGAAATGGTAGAAACAGAGATGGCGGGGGAAACTGATGAAATTAAGCACGAAACCAAAGCACTGATTGAAGCACTCAGAAGACGCGCCCAAGCAGAAGCAGAATCCGCAGGAACTCTAACTCGGGAAACTTTTTTAGATGCAGTACGTCGCGCAAGAGAAGCAATTGAAGGTGAAACACTCATAGAACGCGATCGCATTGAAAACGCATTTACAATACTTCAGCGAGAAGCTGAGAAAAACTGGCATGAGCTTTGGAAACAGTTTGCCGAACTCGGCGATCGTTTCCAAGATGCTGCAAAAGCCGCCTGGGACGCTTTTAATGCTCCTCGCCCTCATTCTTAATGGGTTGAGTGGAGATTTCTAAGTAAAGAAGTTAGAATCATTTGTGATTGTGAGGTGGGCATCCTCGCCCGCCCGTTCTCACCGACGGCAGTCATGCCCATCCCATAAAGAAAGTTATAGATGGTTTTTAGTTTGAAAATTCTTTAGCTATAGAGTAAGGAGTAGGGGTAAGAAAATTTTCATGCGAATATTGTAGGTGCTAGCCTGTGGGTATTTAGCTTGCTTTTGCATGATTTTTTGGAAGTGAATTACTAGAATTGCTATAGATGCTAGATAATGGAAAAGCTTTAATATTAGTTTTGACTCCCTAGCTCTGTAAACAAGAATCAATTATGCGAACTTACTATTGCGGCGAACTCCGAAAAGAACACATTGGAGAAACTGTTACCTTGTACGGATGGGTAGATCGTCGCCGCGATCACGGAGGCGTGATATTTATAGATTTACGCGATCGCAGTGGCACAGTTCAAATTGTTAGCGATCCTCAGCGCACTTCCAATTCCTACGAAGACGCTACTGCTCTAAGAAATGAGTATGTTGTAGAAATTAAGGGTAGGGTTACGCAACGTCCCGAAGAATCTCTAAATTCTCGCATACCCACAGGCAAAGTAGAAATTTACGCCGATAATATTAAACTGCTTAATGCTGTGGGCAAACAACTTCCATTTCAAGTTTCCACCGCAGATGCAGATCCAGTGCGGGAAGAACTCAGGCTGAAGTATCGTTACTTGGATTTGCGACGCGATCGCATGGCAAATAACTTACAATTGCGGCATCAAATTGTGAAAGCCATTCGCCGTTACTTGGAAGATGTAGAAGGTTTTGTAGAAATTGAAACTCCCGTGTTAACTCGTTCTACCCCTGAAGGTGCGCGGGATTATCTTGTACCGAGTCGGGCTAACCCAGGTGAATGGTTTGCTTTACCACAATCACCCCAACTTTTCAAACAGTTATTGATGGTATCTGGATTTGACAGATACTATCAGATAGCTCGTTGCTTCCGAGATGAAGACTTACGCGCTGACAGACAACCAGAATTTACTCAATTGGACATGGAGATGAGCTTTATGTCCCAAGAGGAAATTATCGAACTCAACGAAAAGTTAGTTTGTCACATCTTCAAAACAGTTAAAAACTTTGAGTTACAACGTCCCTTTCCACGTCTGACTTATGCAGAGGCGATGGAACGCTACGGAAGTGATAAACCAGATACGCGATACGGTTTAGAACTTGTTAATGTCTCTGATATTTTGACAGATTGTGGTTTTAAAGTTTTTAAGGACGCTGTAGCGAATGGAGGAGTCGTCAAAATTCTGCCTATCCCCAATGGGGAAATCATCTCCAACGTGCGTATTAAACCGGGCGGTGATGTCTTTAAGGAAGCGGCTGATGCAGGTGCTCAAGGTTTAGCATACATTCGAGTCAGAGAAGATGGTGAGATCGACACAATTAACGCCATCAAAACTAACCTAACAGAAGAACAAAAACAGGAAATTTTACGCCGTACAGACGCAAAACCCGGTCATTTATTGCTATTTGGTGCAGGTGATACTGCTACTGTCAATAAAACCTTAGATAGATTGAGACAAGTTGTTGCTAAAGAATTTGGACTGATAGATCCAGAGAAAATTAACTTGCTTTGGATTACAGAATTCCCCATGTTTGAATGGAATGCTGACGAAAAACGTCTAGAGGCATTACATCACCCATTTACTGCACCAAATCCAAACGATCTCAGTGATTTAAAAACTGCACGAGCACAAGCATATGACTTGGTGTTTAATGGTTTTGAAGTTGGTGGCGGTAGCTTGCGGATCTATCAACGTGAAGTGCAGGAGCAAGTTTTTGAGGCAATTGGGCTTTCTCCGGAGGAAGCCCACAACAAGTTTGGCTTTCTGTTAGATGCTTTTGAGTACGGTACTCCACCTCATGGTGGAATTGCTTATGGTTTGGATCGTTTGGTGATGTTACTTTCTAAAGAAGAATCCATTCGAGATGTGATTGCTTTTCCAAAGACTCAACAAGCACGTTGCTTGTTAACAGAGGCACCTTCGACAGTCGATGCAAAGCAGCTTAAAGAGTTGCACGTTGCTTCCACTTTCAAGCCCAAAGCACAAACAATTTGAATGGCTATGCCGCACAACTGATAAGTAAGTAGTAGGTAGGGCTATGCCCACCATCAATAGTTGATGGTGGACATAGCCCTATCTACTTGGAAATCTTGTACCATCGGAACGAGAGAACAAAAGAGGAAAAATTGTACTCTCCTCATTTCATCTAAACATCAGCAAAGGACGGATCGGTGATGTTATTGGGATATTAAGTAGGATAAATGAAATAATTTTATTACTACTAAATAAAAATAGACGATAACCCTTCTCGCTTTTGAAACGATCTGAAACCAACACACATATCTCACAAATATTACTTTTATGACATTTATCACTATTTGTGAAAATCGTAAGTAGAAACAGTTTTAACAATCAGGAAAAGCTAAGCAAGATAGCATTTATCTTTGCTCACTTTTTCAAAGATATTGTGAAGTTTTAATTTGAATATTTGATATAAAATCGAGTTGCAATGCTATGGTAATTGCGATATGCTCACAATCAAACAATAATTAACAGATACTTCATTAAATAATTTATGAAAAGAAAAAAATTGACAGGGTAGATGTGTCGAAATATACAAATATTTTGATGAATTGATAGCAAATATTTTATTGCTTATCGGTTTGTGCTGATAGCGTGCATCTGTAGTTTAAGTGAAAGCCTTGATACAAACGCTCGTATTGGGGTGACACGCTTTAGACTGAGTCCGTAAAATCTTTATGTGTGGTTGAAGCGTGGAGATAGGCTTCCAGGTCTTAGAAATCTCAATTCCCCCAATGTAACTCTCTTGGCTTCTATCGATACGTTTGACTACCGAGAAGTTGAATTGCGTCATAAGAGGTGACGAAATTTATAAAGTTTACTGAATGTTTGCAATGCAGCAATCTCCGTCAGCATTAATCTTATTCATTTTAGAGAGGTAAGGGGTGTAATTATGCCACCATTTGAAGAAGTCACAATACTGAAAACTCGATTTCACAAGCTCACCGCTTGTCAATTGATCTCGTATGTCGTAGAGTCAGCGAAAACTCAAAAGAAGACAGTTGTAGGTAATGTCAATATCCGAGCCATGAACTTTGCTTGCGAATTGCCTTGGTATCGCAACTTCCTAAATAAAGCTGATGTGGTTTTCTGTGATGGGTTCGGTGTACTGCTAGCAGCAAAATTTTTTGGGTACTCTGTAGAACCTACACATCGCATGACTTGCCCTGACTATATAGAAAGCTTGGCGTTAGCTTGTGAAAGAAACAATGTGTCTTTATTCCTTCTTGCGGGAAAGCCAGGAGTAGTCAACAAGGCAATTTCTCAGTTAACCGCGATCGCACCTAATCTGAAAGTAGAAGGGCACCACGGCTATTTTGATAAGTCTGGTCGTGATAACGATATTCTGATTGAGAAGATTAATGAATTTAAACCAGGAATCCTGTACGTGGGTTTTGGAATGCCAATACAGGAACGTTGGATTGCAGACAACATGGATCGAATCGATACAAAAGTTTTCTTGCCTCTTGGTGCTTGCCTCGATTTCTATACAAATACTGTCTATCGCGGTCCGCAGTGGCTGACAGACTCTGGGTTTGAATGGTTGACAAGATTCGTGACTGAACCTCGTCGTCTTTGGAAAAGATATTTAGTAGGCAATTCATTATTTTTTTATCGGCTGTTGCGGCAGAAATTTATAGACCTACTCGGACCAGTAACCAGTAATCAGTGACCAGTGACCAATGACCAGTTATCAGTTGTACTACCTCTGAATCTTCCATGTTGCCAAAATTTCCTCTAAGCAGACGTCAAATCTTATTTCTTGGGTTATCAGGATTAGCAGGGTCAGCTGCTGTCACAGCAGGAAAAGTAGTTAACACAAATAGTCAAGTCCAAGCTCTTTACAATCCACAAAGAGACTTTAAAGTGGTTGGACAAAATTCTTTGAAACAACGTGCTGCTTCAAAAGGAATTATTTATGGGGCAGCAGTTGAACCAGAGTTTTTTCAATCCAATACACCCTTCAGAGCTAGCTTTCTCAAAGATTGCGGCATGATAGTCCCGGAGAACTCTCTCAAATGGACTCAACTCCGTCCTGCTCCCGAACGGTATGACTTTGCTAAAGCAGATTGGCTAGCTGCATTTGCACGCGCTCATGGTATGTTATACAGAGGGCATACTTTGGTATGGCACAATGATATACCTGTATGGTTTAAAGAGGTTGTTAACCGCCAGAATGCAGAGAAAGTTTTAGTAGACCATATCACGACTGTTTCCAAACGCTATGCGGGTAAAATGCATTCTTGGGATGTGGTTAACGAGGCGATAGACCCAGAATCAGGTAGGTCTGATGCTTTGCAGACCTCTCCATGGCTTGATTTTTTAGGGCCAGATTATATTGAACTAGCCTTTCGGGCAACAGCAGCAGCTGACCCCAAAGCTATGTTAGTGTATAATGAAACTTGGATTGAGTACGATATACCCAAACATGAGGCTAGGAGAAAAGCAACATTAAAGCTCCTAGAGAATCTCTTAAAGAAGGGTACACCGATTCACGCTCTTGGTATTCAGTCTCACTTAATGGCTCATGAAAAAGGCTTGAACCCTAAAAAATTGCGAGCTTTTCTCTCTAATGTTGCGAGTCTCGGTTTAAAAATTCTGATTACTGAACTAGACGTAATAGATCAACAGTTGCCTGCAGATTCTGCAGTTCGCGATCGCATGGTTGCTAGTGTCTATGAAGATTATCTTTCAGTGGTGCTAGATGAAAAAGCAGTCATTGCAGTATTAACCTGGGGACTGAGCGATAGATACACATGGCACGCATCTTTTCTACCACGTTCTGATGGTAAACCAGTGCGTCCTTTACCACTGGATTTCAACTTTCAACGCAAACTAGCTTGGAATGCAATAGCAAGAGCATTTGACCAAGCTCGAAAGCGCTAAAAATAGTTTTCATATGTCAAAGCGTTAAATTACCCATTCGAACTCAAATTCGTCCGATTACTCCATTGTTAATCTCGCGAATTCTCATGTATCAACCAAAGAGTAAAAACACCATAGTAAACAATTAGGTACAGTCAATATGACTTACAAGTTGTCAGTTATCGGGTTCAAACCAGATTTAAGGTCAGGTCGTGGCGCAAGAATTCAAAAAGGATTTGCAACTAAATTTTTGCGCGTGTTGACGCTAGTACCACTAGATGTCTTACTTTTAACGACAGCATGGAAAGCAGCAGTATTTTATGGGACTCCAGTCAATTCTCCTTGGACAGAAAAATCTTCTTTCTTACTACTAACTCTATTTGTTCAAATAGGAATTCTCACCGCACAGGGATTATATCGTTCGGGGTACAATCGTCGGAGTTATTCCCGTCTTATCAAAGCAGTTTCCCTAGCCGATGTATTTCTTCTATTCATTGCCTTTCTTTACGAACCAAATACTTATATCTCTCGCTCAACCTTTTTGCTATTTTGGTTATTCTCAGTAACCTTCCTGTGTGGTGGGCGTTTCCTTGTTGATGTGACCACTAACTTATTGCGTAAAAAAGGAGTCGTCCGTCATACAGTTTTTCTAATCACTAATTCTGATGAACAAGAAAGAAATATCAGGCTTATAGAAAAGGAAGATTGTTATACAGTTGTTGGTGTAGCTAACCCAAGTTGCTTGGACAGAAGCGTCCGCGAAACAACTTTAGACTATATTCGCAGTCTAGGTGTTGAAGAGGTCTTTGTCTCTTGGGATGCCATCAAAAAGCGTCTGTACGTCTGTTGGCACTTTTATACTGCCGGTATCACAATCAGAATTATCCCAACTGAAGCTGGAGTACTTCCTTCCAAATCTTATTTCTGGATGATTGGTGAAGTTCCTTTTGTAACAATTCCAGCACCATTAATCACTGGTAGTGAGTTCTGGGTAAAAAGATGTTTTGACCTTTGTTCTTCAATCATTCTGATACTCCTGTTTTTACCTGTGTACTTAACACTTGCTGTACTGATTAAATTAGACTCTCCAGGACCAATCTTTTTTAGACAGGACAGAATTGGATTGCACGGTCAAAAATTCAAGATATGGAAATTCCGTACCATGGTTGTTAATGCGGAAAAGTTACAAGCTGCTTTAGAAGCCAAAAACGAAGTCAAGGATGGTGTTCTGTTTAAAGTCAAAAATGACCCTCGCATCACCAGAATTGGTAAGTTTTTACGCCGCTACAGTTTAGACGAGTTACCACAACTGTTTAATGTTGTGCTAGGAGAGATGAGTTTGGTTGGTCCTCGTCCTCTTCCTATTAGAGATGTAGAAAAGTTCCAAACAAAGCATTTTCTCAGACAAGAAGTCTTACCTGGTATTACAGGATTGTGGCAAGTCTCTGGTCGTTCCAATATCGATAATTTTGAAGACGCAGTAAAACTGGATATTTCATACATTGAAAATTGGTCGCTGTGGCTGGACTTGAAGATTTTGTTACAAACAGTACGCGTTGTTTTGAAAAAAACAGGGGCTTATTAGGTTATGGCTAGTAGTTAGTGGTTAGTGGTTAGTGGTTGGTAGTTAGTGGTTAGTGGTTAGTGGTTGGTAGTTAGTGGTTATAACTTATGACTAATTGCTAAGCTTTTACAAGTTTGAGGGTTAGAAGTTTTGTTGAGCTATCGAAAATCAATACTAGTCAAACTCTTCATCTTTCTCACCCTAGCCTCCTACCTCTAGCCTTCTGTCATCTACCTTCTTGTTGACTTGTTTGTCCTTTTTTGGTTTTGGTTGACCTATTTATCCTTTCATTAAGACTTTGATTATCTGACGCATAAAAGCTGAACCATGCAAAGCACACTTGTAAATCCAAACATGACAGTTATCAGACCAAATGGTTCTATTAATGGTGCAAACGCACTAGAGTTTGAACGCAAACTGACAACACTGTTAACACAGGGTGACTGCTCAATTTTGCTGCTGGATTTGGGTAAAGTAGAATCTATAGATAGTGCTGCGGTGTTAGCATTAGTATCTGTGTTAAAGTTATCTCAGAATATGGGACGACGCTTCAGTCTTTGCTCTGTATCGCCTGCACTCAAAATGATTTTTGAATTGACTCAACTAGATAGACTATTTGAGATATACGAAGACGAATCTGCATTCACAAATGCATAAAAACACAAACTAAATAAATCACATTTCTTATAGGATGGGTATTTTTGCTCATCCCGATTAAATATTAGGGGCTGATGATAGCTCGCTGTTAAAGATACGAAAACCCGCCAAGGCGGGTTAACACACAACAAAACTATGAACTAGAACAATAAAACTCTATTTTTAACTGAAATAGTTCATTTCAGCTTCCAATTGGCGAACTAGATTTTCATCGCCTTTTTCTCTAGCCACTTTTAAGCGATGTTCTAAAGTTCTTTTAATATTTAGTTTGTGGGTTTCTCGTGCTTGTTTTACGGATTCCAATCTGTTCCTGCTCATTTTAACAATGTGCCTCTTGGATTTCTCCATCAAATGTCTAACTTTCCTAACATAGCAAATTTTTCGTAACTTTTGCTACAGAAAAAATAAACTTAATATATATTATTAAGCAGCAATATCTTGCTGTGGAAGCTTTACAACCCCATGCTTACCTTGCTAACCGATTTTGGAACCCGTGATGTTTACGTTGGGGCGATGAAGGGAGTGATTGCCCAAATCAACCCAAAACTTATGGTAGTAGACTTGACACATGAAGTTCCACCGCAAGATATCGCGGCTGCTCGGTTCTGCTTAATGGATGCTTACCTTTATTTTCCAGTCGGTACAGTGCATCTAGCTGTTGTCGATCCTGGTGTAGGTAATACGCGACGGGCGATCGCAGTAGAATTTGCCAAAGGTTACCTCGTGGGACCTGATAATGGTATATTTGGTGGAGTTTTGAGTGAAAGCACGGCAATAGCAGCCGTAGAACTCACAAATCCCAAGTATTGGAGAACCCCTCAACCCAGCAGTACCTTCCACGGGAGGGACATTTTCGCACCAGTTGCAGCTTATCTTTCTAGCGGTGTTCCCCTCAAGCAGTTGGGCGACTCAATCGATCCCGCAACTCTCGTACAATTGGATATTGCCAAATGTACGGTAATGGAAACGGGAATAAGTGGTAGTATTCAATATATTGACCGCTTTGGTAACTTAGTGACTAACATTCCAGGAACTGATGTGCTGGGGAAAAAATGGAATGTAGAAGTGGCGGGAATAACTATTCCCAACTGTGGAACTTATAGTGATGTTAAAGTTGGTGAGGTCATCGCCCTGGTTGGTAGCCATGGTTGGGTGGAAATTGCTGTGAACAATGGCAATGCGCGATCGCAGTTGCAGATAAAGTTGGGCGATCGCTTGGAAGTGTATTTTGAATAAAGAATTGAACCGCAGCCTGTAGCAGATGAACGCGGATAAAATAGCATAGGGATGATTGGCTGTTATTAAAAATCTCGGATTTCTATTGCTATGGCTCAGCAAGTTTTACCTGCACCGGAAGTTTATCAAGGTCAGTTTGGGGAGTTTACAATTAATCAGAGCGATCGCAGGGGTGTTATTGTTTACCGTACAGGGCTTATGGTCTCTGCTTTCTGCTTTGCTACGGGTACTGCTTTAGTCTTATTTAACCAGAAACCAGAATTTTTCTCAGTACTTACACCTTTATATGTCTGTTTTAGTCTGGCTTTGGGTGTCAGTTTACTGATGATACATATCTATCTGGTGATGTTACACCGACTTTTGCAAGTTTTTTGGGCAATTGGCAGTGTTAGCGCCTTAGTATTAACGTTGTATAGTAGCGAAACCTTAGCTGTCACTGTTTATACTCAACCAGTGACATTACTGGGGGTAGGATTTACTTTTGCAGCATTGACAGGGATTTATTTTAAAGAAGCGTTTTGCTTTAATCGCTTTGAAACTAAAATACTAACACCAATAGTTCCGTTGCTCTTGCTAGGACACTTAGTTGGGGTGTTACCAACGCAAGGGGAAAAAATTTTATTAGGAATTTGGGCAGTTCTGTTTGTCGTATTTGCCGTGCGGAAAGCAGTGCAAGCAATTCCTCCAGATATTGGAGATAAGTCTGTATTCGAGTATTTAAAAACTCGGCAAGCAACGTAATTATTTTGTTTGTAGTTGCGCTTCAGCCCATGCACCGCAACTACGAACCTCCTGAAATTTGGGAACAATAAACCCAGAGAGAATGAGGATGGGCAATTGGTGGGACAAGAACGTGCGTATTGGGTAGCGTGGTCGCAAATTTCAGGCGTTGGTCCTATCCTGTTAGGACGATTGCAACAGCATTTTGGCACGCTAGCAGCAGCTTGGGAAGCAACCGAGGCTCAGTTGAAAGAGGTAGAAGGTTTTGGTTTTCAAACATTATCTAAAGTTATACAACAGCGATCGCGTTTGCACCCAGAAAAATTTCTTCAACAACACCAACAGCAAAACCCTCATTTTTGGACACCAGCCGATCCAGAGTATCCTCGGTTGCTGCTAGAGATTCCCAGCCCACCTCCTATTTTGTACTATCGCGGCGAAGTTGATTTGCGAGAAAATCTCGGACAGAAACCAACGGTTGGTATTGTCGGAACACGTCAGCCCTCAGAGTATGGTTTGCGTTGGACTCGTCAAATTAGTATGGCTTTAGCTAAAAATGGTTTCACAGTTGTGTCCGGTTTAGCAGACGGAATCGATACGGAAAGCCATAGCGCTACGATTAAAGCAGGAGGACGTACACTAGCAGTCCTTGGTACGGGCGTAGATGTTGTTTATCCATCTAAAAACAAAGAACTTTACAAACAGATTTTGCCTAATGGATTAGTTTTGAGTGAATATCCCTCAAAAACTCCACCCGATCGCACTCATTTTCCCCGCCGCAATCGGATCATAGCTGGTTTAAGCCGCGCCGTGTTAGTGATGGAAGCACCAATCAAATCGGGTGCTTTGATTACTGCTAGTTATGCCAATGAATTTGGGCGAGATATTTACGCACTACCAGGAAGATTAGATGACTACCCTTCCCAAGGATGTTTAAAACTTATTAGCCAAGGGGCGTTTCCCATTCTTAGAGAATTAGACGAACTCCTCAAAATGCTAGGAGCAATCCCGGAACTTGATTCTATTGAAGCCGCCTCTCCACCGCAGCAATTAACTTTACCCGATTTATCTCCAGAACTTCAACAAGTTATGAATGTACTTTCTTCAGAAGCATTACCATTCGATTTTATTGTTCAACAAACTGCTATGGCTCCAGGATTAGTATCCAGCGCTTTACTACAGTTAGAATTAATTGGTTTAGTTTCACAACGTCCAGGGATGAGGTATCAACGCTGTTAATTGCGTAGGAATTTCTCCAAAAACGCTAAATATAGCTCACTCTCTGTGTAGGATTTTTTTAGTATTTATGAAATAATTTAAAAAAACGGTTCAATTAATTAAGTAATCTTCGAGGGGATGGAGTAAAAGCTGAAGATGAATTTCCCAATGTCTCCTCTATGTTGCGAGGTTGTTATGAACCTTGGGGCGTTTTTAGAGCGCCCATACCCTCAGGAATGAAGCTGAGTGACTGTCTCCGACAATTCCAAACTGATGGGTTAAGACGAAACCCAGATGGTACACCATTGGGGGATGTTATTCCTAGCAAAAGAACTTCTCAAAAAGAACGCGCTATTGCTAATCATCCAAGTCTTAAACCACAGTCTTTTCTTCGACAGATAGTTTATGCAGCATTGCCTTTGGGTGAGGGCGTAGTTATAGATCCTTTTATGGGTTCTGGTTCAACAGTAGCAGCAGCAGAAGCTATGGGCATTTGCTGCATTGGAATTGAGCGGAATTTAGAGTATTACGAGATGAGCCGTGCTGCTATTCCTAAACTAATCACTTTAGAAACTCCAAAACAACAAATTCATGATTTACAGCTAACGCTATGGTAACTGTGGGTTTTGATATATCGAGTTAGACATCATCTTTTCTGTAGGTTAGTCACTTATGATTCCCCATATGCCATACCATTTGCTTCAGCATATCGCTGCATAAAACGCATGAATCTTTGCCATTGATCGTCTTGCTCGATTTCAAATTTACACTCTACTCTCTGCAATTCATCCCCTTCTGCACCTCCAAAAATAAACTGAGTTGAAGAAGGTGTGACACGAATTTCTCCTTCTTCATCAGTTAATAGCATTGAGTTCAAAGATTGTTGTGTGAAGCTATTAAATCCATCTAAAGCTTTCACTTGTTTAAAAAGCATTACAATAATACGGTTACCGGAACGAAGGTTACGGCGCAGGCTGACATTGTTCAGTTCTTCAAAAATGCCAGCAAAAAATTGAATTGACGGTGTTTTAGAAGTCATGGAATTGGAAAACTTATCTTTGGTATGGATTGTAGTAATATTGCGGTGCTACTTGTGGAGCGATCGCAGGTGCTTGATACCCCGCTTGTGGTACATTAGTACTGATACCATTGGGGAATGGTGGATTCATGACTGGGGGTTGGTATCCAGTGGGAGGTAAGGTGTTGCTCATGCCATTGGGGAACGGTTGATTTATGGCTGGTGGAGGGCTTATCACTGGTGGCTGCTGATAGCTAGTGGTTGGTATGCTGCTTCCCATGTTATTTGGAACGGTAAAACTTTGGCTAAGCTGTTGGTAAGCAACGCGAGAAATGGAGACAATGAGCTTTTCAGCATCGGTATCGTTTCTTGGGCGTTGCACCATGACAGCAACAACATAACGTTTGCCAGTAGGCACATCCACTAGACCTGCATCTCCTAATATTGTCCCAATATTACCAGTTTTGTGAGCAATAGTTGCTCCCGGACCTAAACCAGCTGGTAACAGGTGATTTCTCACAGTTCGGCGCATAATGTCCAAAATGCGATCGCGCGATCTCATACTCACCAAATTTCCTTTACCAACCATTGCCATCAAAGTACCCAACTCTTTGGGGCTGGTTGTGTTTGTACCTCCCAAATCCGGTAAGATATTGCGAATCGCAGTCGTTGTCAAACCCCAACTTTGAAAACGTTGATTTAACGCATCAATACCACCCAACCGAGCAATCAGCATATTAGTTGCTGTATTATCGCTGATTGTCATCATTTTCGTAGCAACTTCAAGCGCTGTAAACTGGGTTCCTACTGGTTTATACTGCATATTCCCAGAACCACCTGCTACCATTCCCTTGGACATGGTTAAGCTTTCATCAAGACGAATTTTTTGTGCATCGACATCTTGAAAGAAAGCAACTAGAATTGGAATTTTAATTGTACTAGCAGCAGCAAAACTGGCAGAGCCATTCAAATCCACATAACCGCTGTTGTCTAAATCGAGCAAGAAAACTCCTGGTGTGAGATTTGGATTTGATGCAGCCAAACTTTGGATAGCCGATTTTAAGGGAATATTTTCTTGGGATAAAGACACACTAGACGCTGTCGGTGTTGGTGTTGGTGTTGGTGTTGGTTGGGACTGTGCTTTTTGTTCAACAGTGGTATCGGATGATGCGCCCGGTGGTGTCGCCAGACGAGTGGCTGGATCTAACACAGATAAAACAGTACCTACAATCGCACCTATACCAACTCCCACAATTAACAACCGCAGGGCATATAACATTGTTCTTGCCATCGGCTTTAATCGCGTTTTTCGAGATGATAATGGTTGTTTCATCACCGGATGCTTTTGCACTCTGACAGTTTTTAACTCTACAGTGTTGGGGTTGTAAGGAGGAATCCTCCCTTTAAAAGTAGCAGAGTGCTGAACGGGTGGAGCGACTCCTTTTGTTTGCCTTCTCGGTACAGTGGCTGGTTTCAATGGTGGAATAACTTTTACACGTGAAGATGTTGGTTTTTGTTGAGGGGGACGCTGCTGGTTGCGTACCTCCATCTTTTTCTGTGGAAGTTTTTGGACTTTGCGTAAATTGGGACGCCGAGGAGGGGATTGACGTTGTGAGATAACTTTTATACGCGTTCTTGTATTCATAATATATAATGATGATAAATTTTTATAATATAATTGATTTTAATAAATACCAACGCTAAAGTACACGTGCAATTACATACTAATCCCTATTGCGAGTGAAAAAGATTTTTTTAGGTGTCAGTCTCCCAATCATGATGAATCAAGCCCTCCAAATTATTTGTCTATAGGTTAAGCCATGATTGTAAGCTTTGAGAAAAAGATTGTGTGTACTGGAAATAATGAATTATGAATCTTCATGGTTATGAAGGTTCCCAATAGCCCATTCTACCTGTCGTAAAATACCTCGCAACATAGCAACTTCTTTCGTTTGTAGCTGAGCGCGATTGTACAATTGTCGGAACTTTTCCATGCGACTTGCTGATGTATGGCTATAAAGATAACCAATCTTGAGGAGAAGGGATTCTAGTTCTTGGTAGTATGTTTCCACAACGTCCAAAGAAGCAGGGTCATTGTCTAAGACATTTTTTGCAGCGATGAGTTCTTCGGTCTCAGTATCCTCTTGATTCTCAGTATCAAAAACTGCCAGTTCGTAACAGCAGAGAGAAACAGCAGTTGCTAGATTGAGAGATGGATAGATAAAACTGGTGGGAATGCGAACAAATCGTTGAGCGTAGTTCAGTTCTTCATTGCTCAAGCCCCGATCTTCCCTACCGAAGATCAGCGCTGCTGAGTGTTTTGGTTCTTGGAGCAACCACGGTAATACTTCGCGGGGATTCTCCATAGGTGTTCCCCAGTCACGAACGCGAGCAGTTGTGGCGATCGCTCGCGTACATCCTTGTAAAGCTTCTGGTAGAGTTGCCACCGTTCGAGACGATTGTAGAATATCCTTAGCATGAACTGCCATTTGCAGTGCTTCTGGTGAAAGCGGATCGCATTGAGGATTGACTAACACTAGATGATTAAACCCAAAATTTTTCATCACTCGTGCTACAGATCCCACATTCATTGGTCCGGATGGCTCTACTAAGATGATTCTTACTTGGTCTAGCGCCATTTGTTGCTTGCTCTGGTGTCAATTTGAATTTTATTATTATATGCGGCGTCTATTTTCTAAGAGAGGGAGTAAAGATTATTATGAGGTATTGTAATGACTTCACCATTTTCGGGGATGAACCCATATCTAGAGAATCCCTTATTTTGGGCAGAAATCCATAACCTGCTGATAGTAGCTATTTTCCGGAAACTGAACCCTCAATTGCGCCCTAAATATAAAGCGGCGATTGAAAAGCGTGTATATCAAACAACAGATGAAGATTCGCTTTTAGTAGGTGTTGCCGATGTTGCAGTACAGAATACGCAAAAGACATCATCACCACAAAAAGCAGCGACCGCTGTTACAACACCATCAGTCGAAGTTGTCACAGTAGATGTTACTATGCCCGAAACCATCAAGGAAACTTATTTAGAAGTGCGAGATGTCATAACACAAGAAGTAATAACTGTCATTGAAATTCTTTCGCCTAAAAACAAGCGTTCGGGGGAAGGACGAAATGCATATATAAAGAAGCGTTTACAAATCTTAGGAAGTTCTACGAATTTAGTTGAAATTGATTTACTGCGGGATGGAAAGCCAATTCAGCAAGTACCAAATAACATTCAAAGTGATTATAGAATTTTGATAAGCCGTGCTTCCAATCGTCCGAAAGCTGATTTATACGCCTTTAATTTACCAAATCCAATTCCTAGCTATTTCCTACCTTTACGAGACAACGATCCGGAACCGTTACTAGATATCCAAATATTAATTAATGAAATATATGATGAAGGGAATTACGATTTGGTAATTGACTATACTCAAGAACCCATACCTCCACTGTCACAAGAGAATGCTGCTTGGGTTTCAGAGATTTTGAAACAGCAGGGCTTAAGGTAGATGCAATGCTATGACTTTGATACTTCCTTATAAAATACTAAGATAAGTTTGCTCGGAATTCATAGGTAATACCCGCAACTTACGATTTTTCAAATCTGGTTCTAGCCCAAGAACTTCCATTGGTGTCACACCTAGCAGGGCGTAAGGCACGTCTGTTAATTCCAGACAATCAAAAGTCCCTCGACGCTCCTCAATACAGAGGTCAACAGCTCGAAAAATCCGTCCCAGCTTTATTCCGGCTGCTGTCTCTACATTCGCTTCGCCAGACTGAACTAAACCGAGTTGATTAATAATGGCAGTGGGTAAGCATAGCATTGTTGCACCCGTATCTACCAAAACATCATCTAGGATACAAGAGCGAACTTCTTCAGAAGAAATAAAACCTCGCTGAGCTAAAACTTGATCGATTAGATTTGTAAGAGTTAAAGTGACGGTGACTTGCCCCATTTGGTTTCCTGTAAAATTTGGTATTACCAGCTTACTCATTTGAACTTACTCCTGAAAATACTTTCGGTAATTGTGGAATGGAAAAAATAGTACGACATCGGCAGCTTGTGCAACAGATGCTTGGAGAGTATGGAAAAGAAAAACCTGCTTACGGGGATGTTGAAGTTGAGACAACTTTTGATACGGAACGCGATCGTTACCAAATCGTTTATATAAGCTGGAAGGTCAGGATTGGATACATAGTTGTATTATCCATATTGACATAAAAAGCGGAAAAATTTGGCTGCAATGGAATGTGACAAAAGACGTCCTAAAAAGGCATTCCCAGCCTGAGGCTGGG
>NZ_WJFC01000031.1 GCF_009725235.1 Scytonema sp. UIC 10036 | reverse complement strand
GGTTAGGGGTTAGTGGTTAGTGGTTAGTAGTTAGTGGTAATTTTTAAACAAGTAACTACTAACTACTAACCACTAACATTTCTAAATTTTATGAGTGCGGGAAATAAAGACCAACAGCACCCTCTTTACAATCGCGATCGCCCCATCATCGATACTTTACTAAATCAAGATGCTACTGATTATAATTTAGCAGAATTAGCTAGATTGCGAATTCGCTATCAAGGTTTTCCCGGTGCAAGAGACATTCAAAGGGATCTAAACAAGATCATACAGCAATGGGACCTTACTGAAGAACAATTGTTTGAGAAAACTCGACAGATTCACAGCCAGGGAGGTATCTACAAGAGTCGTGGCAAACGGGAAGAAGAAGATTGGAACTAGGGGCTAGGGAGTAGGGAGTAGGGATTAGGGAGTAGGGAGTAGGGAGTAAGGGCTAGGGAGTAGGGATTTATTTACTTCTAACCCTAACCCCTAACCCCTAACCCCTACTCTCCCCTCGCCTCACGATGCTGTCTGAGTTGTTTTAAAAGATTTTCTTGGGATGACGGGGAATTGATAGAATTTGTCACTGATTTAGGTTGTTGAGGTGGTTGCGGCGGTTGTTTATCAAAACTTTTAATCACTGTGGGTACGACATCATCAATGACAATTTGCTGCTGAGTTGTGCTTGGAGTATCAGTACTAAAGGTAATTGATGTTGGTAGAGCAGTTTTAACGGGACTGCGATCGCTATCTAATGGAATGTTAAAGGTCATCCGTGGTAGCTTCGTAGTTGTGGGGGGAGTTGCAGTTTTGGAATTGTGAACGACAGCTTTGATTGAATCTAAAGTCGTCGCAACACGTATGTCCTGCTGTATTTCCTGTGTGGAAGACACCAAGCTACTTAAACCATTAACCAGTTGTCTGAGATTTTGCCGAAAAGCTGGGTCTCCTGTCAATTCGTCCAAATCAGATGTTATTTTCTGGGTATTCTCAAACGTTACCCGTGCAGAATCGAGAGTTTGTTGCAGTACTAATAAATTGTTGGAATTGTTGAGAGTGTTGGTAACATCGCGCAAGTTAGCAGAAGCTTGTGCGGCGTTTGCCGATAAAGTTTCTAAATTTTGCAGTAATTGTCCTTGGGTAACGCGATTGACAGTCGGTGATAAGCTGCTTACTGTTTGACGCAATGCTTTACTAGTTTCAGTAATATTATTTAATGCGGCAACTAGTGAAGAACGGTTATCGACAAGCACGGTATCAAGATTATTAATCAGTTTATTAGCTTGATTTGCTGTCAAACGGATTTCCCTAGCAGTCTCACCAAATTGCCCTGCCGTACCACTAAACTGCCCTGCAGTTTTACTAATTTGGTTTAAGGTTTGGGTCGTGGATGTACTAAGTTGATCTAAAGTTTTAGTAGTAGATGACGTCAGCTGAGTTGTTGCTTGTTGAATTGTACTATTTGTTTCAGAAATACCATTAATTTGTTGTTGTAAGCTTTTGCTTACAACATTAAGGTTACGGCTTAATTGAGCAACACTTTCTGCTGCCACTGCAGTGTTTTCCACAGCTTTATTAACATTTTTATAAAATTGTGGATTGGTGTATAGGGTAGCTAAATCTGTTGTTGTGCGAATCAGTTCGTCAAGACTGATGCCAATTTGACCTTTTAACCGAGAACCATTACAAACAATAACTTGGGGGTTACAATTTTTGTCCAAAGGTTTAGCGAAATCCCCAGAGGGTAGCAGTTGCATTTTTGGTGTAATATCAACAACACTTTCACTAATTAACCCTGATTGATTGGCTTCAACTTTCACATCGCTGGGAATAATGAGGTTGGAATCGCCAATTTCGATTTCCACTTCAACATTATTTGGACCGGGTCTAATATCGGAGATTCTCCCTATTTTAACACCACGATACCTGACAACTGCACCTTTTTGCATTCCTCCAGCATTAGCAAATTCAACAATGGCTTTGTAGGAATTGCGCCCTGCATTCACTCTATTTAACCATATGATAATTAAACCGAATACACCCACTCCTAGTAAAAGTAATAGTCCGACAGAACCTTCTCGAAATGTTCGCGATCGCATATCAATTCTCCTCTCTATAATTTTAGATTTTGGATTTTGGATTTTGGATTTAATCTAAAATCTAAAATCTAAAATCTAAAATCCAAAATCTAAAATCCAAAATCGTTCTAACCGATAACTTGAATGGGTCCAGTTATACTCCCGCTCATAAATTGTCTAATCAAAGGATGGTCTGTTTTATCCAATTCACTCACTGTACCTTGCCATTGCACTTTACCTTGATAAAGAAACACCAAGCGATCGGCTGTACGACGAATAGTGCTCTCTTGATGAGTTACAATGGCGTAACTGCCACAAACTCCTTGTGTTGATTGCAAATGCCGGATTAAATCTTCTATCACTGTAGAAGCAATAGGATCTAGTCCGGCTGTTGGTTCATCGTATAACAAAACCTCAGAAGTATCTTTGGGGTTATCGGGATTAGACATGATAGCACGAGCAAAACTAACCCGTTTTCGCATACCACCAGAAAGTTCGGCTGGAAAGCGATCGCCTATTCCCCCCAACCCAACCATTTCTAATTTTTCATTAACCAGTTCTCGAACCCGTTGACGAGGCAATTTTGAGTGTTGATAAAGTAAAAAACCTACATTCTCCTCAACAGTCAAAGAATCAAACAATGCCGCCTGTTGAAATACCATACCAATACCAACTGGATCTGTACCATCTTCAATCAAACCTTCTCGTCGTTCTCCTTTTATGTAAATCTCTCCTTCATCAGGAGAAAGTAAACCAGCAATAACTCGTAGAATTGTTGATTTACCAGTACCGCTGGGACCGATAATTCCTAGCGCATCTCCGAAGCCAATCGTCAAATCTACATTATCTAATACTTTATTGCTACCAAAAGACTTAGAAATGCCTTTTAGTTCAATCAATGGTTTGGTCATTGGTTAGTGGTTAGTGGTTGGTAGTTGGTGGTTAGTGGTTAGTAGGGGCGTAAGGTTGGCACGCCCGTACATGGTTAGTGGGAGATAAACTACTAACTACTAACTACTAACTACTAACAAAAATGGAAAATCTTGATGTCATAGTCATTGGAAGTGGTATTGGCGGGTTAACTGCTGCTGCATTACTTGCTCGTTATGGTAAGCGAGTTGTTGTCTGTGAAAGCCATACAGTTCCGGGAGGCGCTGCACATAGCTTTAAACGACGGGGGTTTGAATTTGATTCTGGCCCTTCATTCTATTGTGGTCTGACTGGTGCCAAGAGTTTAAATCCTGTCAAACAGGTTTTAGACGCTTTGGGCGAATCTTTACAAACTGTAGCTTATGACCCCCTTGGTCATTATCACTTGCCAAATATTTCTTTCCCGGTTTACAGCAATGCGGAACGTTATTGTCAAGAAATCGCTAAAACGACACCCAAAGGCGCTAGGGAGTGGAAGCGATTTGCAGACCGCTTGTTACCTCTGTATGAGGCGATGAAGGATATTCCTTCTTTGGCTTTGAGGGCTGATTGGCAGTTAGTACCCGTGTTGGTTGGGCAGTACTTACCATCTTTGTTGAAAATGTTACCTAACTTGCTGCTTGTGCAATCTTCTGTAGGGAGTGTGATGGATGCAACAGTAAAAGACACCTGGGTAAGGCAGCTGATCGATTTGGAATGTTTTCTGTTATCTGGTTTGAAGGCACATGGCACTATTGCCCCTGAGGTAGCTTTTATGTTGGGTGAACGTTCCCGTACTAGTGTAGAGTATCCAGTTGGTGGAAGTGGCGCAATTGTCAAGGCTTTGGTTCGGGGACTGGAACGTTGGGGCGGTGAATTATTACTGGGTCATCACGTTGAGCAAATTCTTGTAGAAAAGGGTCATGGCGCGTCTCTACGTGGGGTTACTGGTGTGCGCCTGAAAAACGGTCAAACTCTAACAGCACCTGTGGTTATTTCTAATGCGAGTCTTTGGGATACGTACTCTCACTTGCTGCAACCTGAAGATTTGCCTCCATCTTTCTGCAAAACGGCTTTAGGTACTCCTGTTGTTGATAGTTTTATGCACTTGCATTTAGGCATTCGTGCTGAGAATTTAGAAAATTTAACAGGGCATCATGTCGTTGTTCATGATGGCGATAAAGATATTACAGTACCGGGAAATACTTGTATGATATCTATTCCGAGTGTGTGGGACGCAACTTTAGCCCCAGAAGGTCATCATGTAGTTCATGCCTATACTTTGGAACCTTTTACTGGGTGGGAACGGAATGATGGTTACGAACAGAAGAAGCACTCAAAAGCACAAAGTTTATATCGAGCGTTAGAGCGAATTATCCCAGATATTAGGGAACGTGTAGTGTTAGAACTTATCGGTACACCTTTAACTCATGCTTATTATTTGCGAAGGTATTGCGGAACTTACGGTCCTGCCATTGAGGCGGGTAAGGGAATGTTTCCAGGACCACAAACACCCATACAGGGTTTGTATCGTGTGGGTGATAGCACTATGCCTGGAATTGGTGTGCCAGCTGTAGCAGCTTCTGGTATTCTATGCGCGAATACACTGATTCAACCACGTCAAACAAAGGAGTTATTGAAAGTTTTATAGCAATTCCCACTTCCGTAAGCGGCAATTCCTCATCTTCACTCTCTGCGATCTCAGCGCCTCTGCGGTTCAAAAGTTATTTTTTAACCGCCGAGACGCAGAGTCCGCAGAGGTAAGGCAGAAAGAGCTATTAATTTCCTGAAGTTTTGCTCCACCTTCACAAGGCTAGCAATGCTCACCCTAGGTGTATGCTCTTAAGACTTTATTCAAAATTGAATTTCCGAAATCGGTGAATCGATCGGTGATTCTAAGGATAGAAACAAATAAAGGAATAAAAATTATGGTTAATCAAGTCACCGCTTCTGCTCAACTTAATAAGCCTGTTCTTCAAGAAGGTTCTAAAGGTGAAGCTGTAAAAGAACTACAAAAGCTGTTATTACAATACGGTGCTTTTGTATTCCTTGGTCCTGATGGTGCTTGTGTATTTCCTGGTGAAGAAGTTATTGACGGCGTATTTGGTGCTAAGACAAAAAATGCAGTCATTCTCTTTCAAAGCAAGGTTTTTCTGAAACAAGATGGAGTTGTTGGCGATAAGACTTGGCAAGCACTTTTCAAAGGTGCGCCAGTTGATATGCCAGTTCTGAAAAAAGGTAGCAAGGGCGAAGTAGTTAAGCGAGCGCAGGAAAGACTAGCACTCGCTGGTGACTACAACGGTGCAATTGATGGTGACTTTGGTACTAAGACAGAAACTGCAGTAAAGTCCTTACAAACTCGTACTGGATTGCCTGTAGATGGTATTGTCGGCGATCGCACTTGGTTCGAGCTAAGCAAAGTCAATACTGTATTCTGCTAAATAATAGCAATTGCCCTCTAGGTTAACCTCGAAGCTACTCCCATTAGCCTGTCTCCTGTTGCGAAAACAGACATGAAAGCTATTGTCGAAGGTAACAAGCTTTAAAGGAAGTAAGCTTCATCAAAATACCCCGTCCCTCTGTAGAACTCTTTTGAGACCTTAGCTATAGAGTAGTTTGGGATAGGAGGGGTGGTTGAGTGGGACTCAATGTCCCTGAAACTACCAACCCCGTAGATCGAGCAACTAAACAACATTTGCTAACTGCTCTTTGACCCAAACGTTTCCAATTAGCGTCTGAAATAGAAAGTTTGTTATCTGTATAGCCAGAACAATAACCTAACTGCTGTGCATATGCAACTAAATCTCCTTTACGAATTCCAAATGGTGTTGTTGAACCACCATAACGCTCTCTAATCCCACCCTTTGCTGAAACTGTATCGTGCAAGCGTCTTCGAGTAATTCTTGGTCGAGAAATCACTTTGAATATTGAGGAAGTGATTGACACTTCACCATACCAAAGATAACCATGACTATTAGCGGTATGAAAAGGTTTGTATTGCACAAAGGAAGTTGAAGCTAAAGCTATAGCGTCTACCGCATGAGTTTGAGGTGATTGCGTTCCTTTATTTTTCTTGTCTTTCAATAATTTTAAGTATTGGCGAATTTGAGATGTTCCATTTCCATCTTTTTGCCAACCAAGTTTAGCGATCGTAGGTGCAAATTGTAGAAGTTGCTCTAACATCCATTTTTGACCAACCATGACAGCAGAAAACCCTTTTCCCGATTTAGCACTCTTTCTTTCACTAGTGCGGTCTACATCTGCCTTAACTCGTTCATAAATGATAGTTGAAATAGGAAATATTTTGCATAACTCAGCTACGACTCTCAACTCTAATTGCCGATTTGAGCGGATACTGGGAGCCAGTTTAGATTGACGGCGGTTATCAAATCGTTGTTGTCTGTGATTGCGGAGTTTGAACGGAACTTTGCGATTAATTCTTCTTCCTCTGCGTCCCCTTCTTAATAATTTACGGTACTCCATCTTGCTGTTAACTCCAGGCATTACTGAACCTTATTTAGGGATAAACCCTATAAGGACAAGATGTAGCATTAAGAGTGTATACTTTTTTGATTGAACTGCAACTCCAGAGTATCTCTTTCCTGGATCGATACCTATATTAATCGGTTGAGTATCATAACCTGATGGGGGTTTTACTAATTGAACATAAAAAATATCTAAATCCGACCATTTTGGTACTGCTTTACCTTGTTCCATCCACTTTCTTGCTCTCGCGCAAGTCGTAGGCATCAATGGTTTATTACCTGGATCTACAACTGGAACTCGCATATTTGACATATGTTGTTGATATTGGTATAACCCAAAATTTGTTTTAGTCCCTTAGCTCAATCAATACAGCGTGTCTCGGCTTTACCCGACGATCTAACCACCAGATCCTATAGAGGTTCGGACTAGGGAAGTATCCGAACGTAATAAACTGTATCGATCTCAGAACTTGGTGAGACCAGCCCTAAAGAAAGGTAACATTCGTAAGGGACTGGCGAACCCTTAAGGGTATTAGTGGACAAATCCTCCCAAGTGAGCTATTCAACAGTTAACTTGCTAATTGTGGTCTTAGCAACCCCCATACGCTATGCGGCGGAGTAGTTGAAGCTAAGATAGCTCCAGAATTTTAGTTTGTGGATTTTTGAAAGGGGCGTGTCCTAGCGAGAATTTAGGATATCCTCCATTGCATGGAATATTCTAACATTTTATTACTCTAGTATTGTTAATTTCTAAAAAAATTTTGTACAAGCGAGTAAGGGATAATACTTAACCGACACCTGGTCACTGTTTACCGGTCGCTGTTCTGACAACGCGACCTTGGATTTGTTGACCCAGCCATGGTGTATTAGTTGACAGCGTGTATAGGTTTTTCTTTTCAACTTTCCAGCTTTCTTGGGGATCGAATAAAATCATTTCTGCTTGTTCCCCTGGTGCGATCGCACTGGGTTTTTGTTGCAAGCACTCTGCAGGACGGGTACTTAAAGCCCTCCACAATTCTACAGCCGTCCATTCCCCACTTTCCACCAGAGATTGCCATAAAAAAGGGAATGCCAATTCAAAGCCAATTGCACCGGGCGGGGCTTCAGCAAAGGCAACAGTTTTTTCTTCATAAGTGTAGGGCGAATGGTCAATCGCGATCGCATCTACCACACCTGTTTTTACTGCTTGCCGTAACGCCGATAAATCTTTAGAATTTCCTAAAGGTGGTTCCAATCGCAGACTCGGATCGTAACTTTTAACTGCTTTTGTATCCAATAAAAGATGCATCCAAGTTGTACTGGCAGTCACAGGCACGCCACTAGCTTTTGCTGCAGCAATAAGTTCAACGCTACGAGCAGTAGAAACACGCATAATGTGTATTGGTATGCCTATGGGAGAAGCTAATTCCAATAAAGCAGCAATGGCGGATGTTTCTGCACTTACAGGTATAAAAGGCAACCCCAATCTGAGAGCATCTAAACCTTCCCGTACTACTCCATTGCCCTTCAACTCAGGATTGCAGCAGTAAAACGCTACTGGTTTTCCTAAAGGTTGGAGATATTCCAACACTCGTCGCACCAAGGCAAAATTTTCCCAAGGTTGACCATCTGTAAAACCAACTACCCCTGCGGCTGCTAAATCTGCCAATTCCGTCATTTGCTTACCAGCAACTTTCTCAGTCATTGCACCCCAGACATTAACAAGAGGAAGGGAGACAGAGGTAGGAATTTCTCCTTGTCCTCCTTGTCCTCCTTGTCCTCCTTGTCTCTCTTGTCCCCCTTGTCCCTCTAACATTCTGCTTTTTTGCAACAACTGTGCCACAACAGAGGGGTCATCAACGGCTGGAGATGTATCGGGTAATACATTTATTCTTGTAAAACCACCGGCAGAGGCAGCTTGCATGAGAGAAAGGAGACTTTCCCGTTCTTCAAACCCAGGTTCCCCAGAATGACTGTATAAATCCACCAATCCCGGTCCCAGAACTAACCCCTGACAATTTTTGATGTGGGTATCATTTGGCAAATCAGAAATGTTATCGGCAACAAACCCAATTAAGCCATCTTTAATGAGCACATCAGTAATGCAGTCAATCCCAGACACTGGGTCAATAACCCTTACTTGTTGTAGCAGTTCGCTTGTCATTTTATCCATTAGCTATTAGCTATTAGCTATCAGCTTGCTTTGATTCAAATATCAGCTTTGTACAAGTGTACAGTTTTTTAGACGATATGCTAAATATGCTACAATGCTCCTGCTGCTGTTTTATCCAACACACCTCCTCCTAAGTGAGCGGTGATGTTCATTGCTTGCAGTACTGGCAAACCATTCTTCCCAAGGGGATAATCGATAACGCTAACGGCTCCATTCCCTTGACGGAAATTCCAGAATTGTTCTGATGACAAACCTAAAATATGACAGAGCAAAGTTTTATTAGTCGCATCGTGAGCAACAACCAGTCCGGTTTTGAGACCCTTTGTTAATGCTGTTTCTACAATAGATTGCCATGCTACAACAGCACGATCCCAAACTTGTTGCAAATTTTCCCCTTCTGGCATTTGCACTTGGGCTGGTGTTGTACGCCAACGATGCAACTCGTTGGGAAACTCTCGGTCAATTTCTTCTTCTAATTTTCCTTCCCACAGCCCGTGGCTGATTTCCCTCAAACCATCATATAGTTGCAATTCCAGATGGGGATGGGATGCCAAAATAATTTCTGCTGTTTCTTTAGGACGTAACATTGAACTACTAACGGCAAAATCAATGGCAACATCTTTGAGAAATTGGGCGGCTTTCTGCGCTTGCTGTCTGCCATTGTCATTGAGAGGAACATCAATTTGACCTTGAAATCTTGTTTGACGGTTCCACTCCGTTTCTCCATGCCTCACTAATAATAATCGTACTCCTTGATGATTGGGTCTTAAGGAGGGGAGAGTTTCTCCAAGATGTTGGGTTTGATTTAGGGATTCGAGTTGAACAGATTCCCCCAAACCTCCGGAGAAATTCAGGACGGTAATATTACAGTTAGATTGTTGTATGGAATGGTAGCGAGCTGCTGGAATGGAAAGTGCCGTGCTAATCAAAGCACGATTAATACCATTATGTCCGACAATAAGAATCGTCTCGCCTTGATGGCGCTGTAGAACCTCTTGCCAAAATTGACGTGCTTGTTCGTACAAAGCTAGGACGGGAAAGAATTCTCTTTTTTCTTCACCATCTTGAATTAGCATTTGGAGTCTATCTGGGGTTTGCTGCCAAACGCGGTAGTCTTCGGTAAACTTCTCCTTAACTTCAGCAGTTGCTAATCCTTGCCATAAAGGAAGGTCAATTTCTAGTAACTTCTCAGAAGTTTGGGCAACGGGGCATTGTTCGGAACGATCGGCTAATTCATGACGAATAGTCTCTGCTGTGTCTTTGGCTCGCTGTAGGGGGCTAGTGTATATTGCGCTAAATACGATACTAGCAAGAGATCTGCCCACTTTAGTCGAATCAGCACGACCTTGTTCTGTGAGCTTAGATGCATCAGTACGTCCTTGTATGCGTTTTTCGGCGTTGTATGTGCTTTGACCGTGACGCACAATAATTACACGGGTCACTTTTTGCCCTCCTCTATTTTAATTGCCCGAAGCAAACCTCTATTACTAGTAGCAGACTGTTGCCCGTAAGTACATGACACGTTTCTACTAGTTAATTGCGATCGCACGAGATTTACTTGCGTAACATATAAAAAGAGTATCATCCATTGCCTCGTGAGATGCTTGTGACTCAATATATTTCTTGAAGTGAATATTAAGTGTCCCTCCAGATTTTTGGGCTAAAGCTTACAATCTGGAGGGACTCAGACGACTTATTGAAGTTTCCAAAATTTCGAGTACCTTATTTACTGAATGAACAACGCTACGTGAAATCCTGGATTTCTACCTAGGTGTCACTTGGACTTCCACTGCGTTTCCATTATCAAATGGCTGATTTCCGCCTTGTGGTATGATGGTGTTGTTTGGATTAAACCTTTCATTCTGACGCAACTCAACGCGATCGCTCAGTGGTATGACACCAGTTGGAGCTACCTCAACATTTGTCCTGGAAATGCCACCTGAATTTTTGTCTGAAAAAAATCTTGAGTAATCGTTTTCAGCCGATCTATTACCTATCCCATTTAAAGAGCCACCCTTGATGGTGTAGTTTTCTTGGGTGCGTTGCGGTGTTTGCAAAGATTGCCCGTAAGCTGCACCCCATATGCCCATAGTTGCTGCCATTGCAGTCAAAGCAACGATAGTTCCAGTATTCATTGTTCTCACCAAGTCTCTAAATTTTGCCTTAATGATATTATAAAAGGTTGGGTTTTGTCTTTATTGTAGGCTCGGCTACAAAAAAATAAGTATACCCATATACAGATTATTTTTACTTATAAAGTCATATCATGTCCGCTTACATACCTTGAATAAAACTCACGCAAAGACGCAAAGGCGCTAAGAAATTAAGAAAATTTTATTATGCTTTTCCTACTGGATATGATAAAATCTGCGATTCTGTTCAAATGACAATACCCTGCTAAACCGCAAGGGCTTGGCAGGGCAGACTTAAGAAGTCGATCCTATTGAGGAGCTTGGCTTTGCTGCTGTGTTTCCAAGCGAGACGCAATGGTCTGACGCAATTGCTCTGGAAGGAGTACGCGGTTAACTGCGTGTATCACTCCATTCTTTGCACGAATATCGGGTTGAATAACGCTACCATCATTGACAACGACTCTTTCAGGAGTTACGCGAACTGCTACTCCACCGCCCAATGTGTTTACCGATCCGGTGGACAATTTGTTGGAGGTGACTTCACCAGGGACGACATGATAGGTGAGAACTTGGCGTAAGAGAGTTCTGTTCTCAGGTTTGAGCAAAAATTCTACAGCCCCTTGAGGTAAAGAATTATTGAAAGCTTCGTCCGTTGGTGCAAAAACGGTATATTTGCCACTAGCAAGTGTGTTAGCTAAGCCTGCTGCTTCTACAGCTTGTGCCAAAGTGCTAAAAGATTGATTTGTTGAGGCAAGTTCTACCAAGTTTCCAGATGCAGCACCAGATGCACCTGTAGGAGATCCAGGGTACTTTGTTCCGCTTGCGGGTGGTACGGGATCGTCTGATGGAACAGATGATGGAGGTGTTGCTCCGGGCTGTGAAGTGCTGTTGTTGGGAGTGGTCGTTTGACCTTGGGCGATCGCTGGAACGCCAAAGAAAGTTGTTACACTGATAATACCTGCGATCGCTGCCAGTTTCCGAGCGTACTGATTTAGATAGCCAGTCTTCATTGTTGCTCTTGCCTCTGTTGTAACAAAATGTTGCTTTTCTTAAATTTAATTAATTTTTGTTTTCTTGCCCTCTCATGAAAGGCATACACCTATAAGCGTAAAAAAACATCATTTATCTCAATAAACTTGATATAAACATTATTTGGGAGTTATTGAAAAAGCTAGAATGGAACCAGTGCAACTGTCTTTGTTTTCGATAGAAGAGGAGCAAAAATCAGGGAAAAAGCAGAAAAAAGCTAAATTAGGTCGCTATGAACGCATTCAAAGAGAACTAGAAACATCTGAGCGCGACCCCTACAAGATATTTATTGAAGTTGAACCGCCATTACTACCGACGTATAACTATAGATTTGTGGATTTATTTTGCGGTGCCGGGGGAATGACGCAGGGTTTTGCTCAAGCTGGGTTTCAACCAATAGCGAGTGTAGAAGTGAATGAAATTGCTTCTGCAACTCATAAAATTAACTTTCCCAAGTGCCATCATTTTTGTGGCGATATAGAAAAATTTGATTCGCAACAATGGTTATGTGAAATTGATTCGCCCGAAGTCCATCTTGTTGTGGGTGGACCTCCATGTCAAGGATTTTCTGTTGCAGGAAAACGCGATTCTAAAGACCCTCGAAATCGATTGTTTCGTGAATTTGTGCGGGTTGTTTCGGAAATCCAACCTTGGTATGTTGTTATGGAGAATGTACCGGGAATTTTAACTATA
Source organism: Scytonema sp. UIC 10036 (assembly GCF_009725235.1). The sequence continues at coordinate 77,102 of NZ_WJFC01000031.1, read as the reverse complement.
AATAACGGGGCGGTTAGGGAGGAAATTTGTGAGTTTTTTGCCAGTATTGGTTATCCTCACATATCTGTTGCTATTTTAGAATCTGCAGCATATGGAGTTCCTCAAATTCGCCCGAGAGCCATCTTTATTGCTAATCGATTTGGTATGGCAAACCCCTATCCAAAGGCTCAATTATTGTCTCATCAATATAAGCCTATTGAATCAGCAATTGCCGATTTGCCAGAGTACACGCCCATCCCAGAAATTAACCATGAGTGGACTCGTCATTCTCCCGAATATATGGAAAGAATTGCTCAAGTTCCACCGGGGGGTTCTTTATATACAAAATATGTTGATGCTTTCAAGCGTCAATATCGAGGGTTACCCAGTATGACAGTCAAAGAAAATCATGGTGGGACACACATTCATCCTTATCTCAATCGTGTAATTTCAGCACGTGAAATGGCAAGATTGCAAACATTTCCAGATACATTTCTTTTTGCAGGTTCCATGAAAAAAGCAATGTGGCAAATTGGAAATGCTGTACCACCTCGCTTAGCAGAGTGTATTGGGTACGCGCTGATTCCTTCCTTAAATGAGATATACCGGAAATTAACTAGCAATGCCTTCTAAGATAGAACTACTACCCCCTCTTAAAGCTAAGTGCGTGCGGGAAAATGGCAAACAATATTATGTGGATGCTTTGGGAAACCGTTTTCCAAGCGTGACAACTATATTGAATGTCACAAAACCGCAAGAAGAACGAGACAGACTGAATAATTGGAAATTTCGTGTTGGGATAGAAGAAGCAACCCGTATTTCCACAACAGCTAGTCGTCGGGGAACCCAAACTCACAAACAAATTGAACGTTATTTGCTTGGGAAAAACTTTGATTGTCCCGAAGCGAGTCTTCCTTATTGGCAAAGTATCAAACCTGTATTAGAAGAAATTGATACAGTGAGACTTGTGGAAGGTTCGGTGTTTCACTACAACAAAAGCTATTCTGGGAAAGTGGATTGTGTAGCAAGTTATCAGGGGATTCCTTGTCTTTGTGAGTGGAAGACTTCTGATAAGCCTAAAGAATCCATTGAGCGATTGTATGAGTATCCATTGCAACTAACGGCTTATTTAGGAGCAGTGAATGATTGCTATGGAGATTATGGTATTAAGATAGATCGTGCGTTGTTAGTTGTGGCAATTCCGGAGAGAGAGGCGGAGATATTTTGGTTTGAACCAGAAGTCATGCAAGAGTATTGGGAAAAGTGGGAAAAAAGGGTTGCTGAGTATTGGCAAAGAATGGGGAACGGATACAATGAGTAGCATAGCTGAGTGTACTGGTTACGTGCTGATTTCTTCTTTAAACTAAGATATCCAGAACCTCTCACAGGGAAAGTAGCAATGCTTTCTAAAACATAATATGTGTTTAAATAGAGATGAAAAGTAATTTCGATTTCTAGAAGAGTGTAAAATTGAATGGCTGTACAGTTTATCCTTAGTGATTATGTTGAAAAAGCTTTGGCACAGGCAGTTTACGACAAACTGGAAGACGGCTCATTTGCTGGTAGGATTCCATCTTGTACGGGAGTTATAGCCTTTAGTCCAACATTGAGAGAATGTGAAAGTGAGTTACGCTCAACACTTGAAGACTGGATTTTACTAGGGTTTAAATTAGGACATTTTTTACCAATTATTGATAATATTGACTTAAACCAGGAGCCAACCCTTGAGCAGATGAATACCATCTAAACGTCGGGAGTTTGTACAAAAAATAAGACAACTAGGCTTTGAAAGACCGTATTCTGGAACTAGCCATCAGTTTATGACTTATGCACAGTGTCGGTTGACTATTCCTTCTAATAATGAGTATTCAGTACCACAACTAAGAATGATGATTCGGGAAGTAGAGGTGATTCTAGAGCGAGAAATTACACTGGAAGAATGGAATAGTCTTTAATCGTCAAACTTCACTGGTAATATCTCAACTTACTGCGTAACGTTCATTATCTCCATATTGAGGCATGAAGTCATCAAATGTCAGGAGTTTCGGAACAGCATAACAAAAGCTATTCTGGAAAAGTGGATTGTGTAGCCAGTTATAAGGGGATTCCTTGTATTTGTGAGTGGAAGACATCTGATAAGCCTAAAGAATCGATTGAGCGATTGTACGAATATCCATTGCAACTAACGGTTTATTTAGGAGCAGTGAATGATTACTATGGAGATTGTGGTATTAAGATAGATCGTGCTTTGTTAGTTGTGGCAATTCCGGAGAGAGAGGCGGAGGTATTTTGGTTTGAACCAGAAGTCATGCAAGAGTATTGGGAAAAGTAGGAAAAAAGGGTTGCTAAGTATTGGCAAAGAATGGGGAAGAATACAATAAGTAGTAAAAAGTACGATTGTTAATAATGGAATTGCTGCGCTGCTCAAAACTTGGGCAAACTTAAGGATTTACGCCCTTAAGGCTTAAGAGAACCCATAGCGCGGAGGTTTTTTGTGGATATGAGGGGTCACGAGGACCTGTACAGTATCAAACCTCAAAGAGGTCTTTGTTTGCCGTAGCTTGCTGTACAACGAACTGTTAGTTCGTGCCTGTTTGATACCAAGAGAATACCATCTGTGACGATTAAAACCGCCACAGATGTTAATTCGCTTAGCTACCTTCTTCCAAGCTCCCGACTTCAATTTGTCCTCCGGCTTCTTGAAGTAAGAATCAAGGTGAGCGGGTAATCTTTCAGTCCGATTCTGACTGCGCCGCGCCACTACCAATGCAGCAGCACAACCAGAATTCAGACCATAAGCCGCCATGTATTTCGTAACACCAATTACGCTGGTATAGGCAGCATTAACTTTGATTAGTTCTACCCCAGATTTAATGCAACGAGACTCAATCATTTGGGTGAACTGACTGTAAGCCATGTTAGAGAGCATCCGTGCATACTTTGCACCTTTCTCCTTCATGGATGCTTTCTTTTGGGCAAAATCTAAATCTTCAATAACTACGGGTACACTGTACTTCAATGCAATTCTAACTACTTCAGATACAGCTTTCCCAATGATATCTTTTGTTTGTGCGGAGCGCTTGGACTGAACATTAATTTTAATAGAACCATGACGCTTCAAGTTCCCATAACGATCTATCAATACCCAATCAATACTGCCTGGATTAAAGTCTATTCCTAATGCACCGTTTTCTAAGGACGACTTCAAGTGAGGGTCAGGACTTTCTAAAGTTGCATTAATATAAACCTTGTCATCTTTGTTAACTATCTCGTAAGTGACTGGTAGATAACTGCCGTTCCTGGAAGTTTCAATCTTCTCCCCATTTTTCCCATGACGAGTAGATGTGCGGCGTACTGGTTCTATCGCTGCTAATAACCACTCTTGACCGCGGAAAAAGCTGATATCGTGCAGGATAACACTATCGCCATACTTTGCCCGAAGTCCGGGAGTACAAGTGATAGTTAACGTATGTTGGAGAGCGTCATACCTAACTAACTGGTTGCCAGAAAGAAAGTTCTTTGAACCTATGAAAAATGAACGATTAGAACGTGCATTCCGCCAATCGAGCAGCCACTCTTCATGAGATTTGTATCTGTTCTCTTCTAACCTGTACTGCTTCTCAAATAGCTGAGACGATCCAAAGGTTACGGTAAAATGTCCAGTGGCTTTTGATTCTTTGAGACGACAGATTTTAGCATCAAGCTGATTAATTTTCTGTTGCTTGAAATGAATCTTTCTTTTTAACTTTTTGGCAGTTGATTCTTGTCCAGACGCTATAGCTTTATTAAGGTGAAATTCTAACTTCTTAATAGTCCGGCGAGTCTCTCTAATTCGGTCATAGTTCTCTTCTATATACAGGTCTACTAATTCTGCCTGAGAACTGTAAGTTGCCGACGCTTTATTGTAAGCATTCTTGGCTTCTGAGTTAGAGATACCGAAACGCTTTTCCAATTCTTTACAAATAGTCTTTTCTAACTCAGACTCTTTGGATTGTGTCTTGCCAATTCGATTTCTTAACGAGAACGCGAGACGAGTGGCTTGCCCGAAGATTACTCCATATTCCTCCAAGTAATCTAGCGCTGTTTTATTTTGAATGTTGTTAGTGGCTGTTGTTTGGATAGTTACAACGGACAAGCTTGCTCACCTCCTTAAATTCCTCAGCTTACTAGTATTATACACAAGAATCTAGCTCAATTCCATAAGTTTCTGAAATCAATGAAGCACACTTTTATCCAATTCCTCTATTAGGGATTTATTTTGATGACATCAAGCGCCCATACAACCGAGCAGAAAATACTGTAATAATTTCTAAAACGTCTTGTACTAGTTCAGGTTCAGGTGTCGCATTAACATCGTAGTTGATGATAATAACCTCTCCGTTTAATTGTTCGCACACCTCGAAAATTAGCTCGGAGCCAAATCTTAGTAACCGGTCTAGGTGGGTGACAACTAGCCGCCTTGCTTCACCAGCAACAAGCAGCTTCACCAACGCCTGCTAAACCACGTAAGTTGAGCGTTAATTCCTGAACCTATATCGGTAATTATTTCGTAATCCCACCCATGGTTTTCGCTTTCAACCGCTAGTACAATTGACTGGCGTTGCAGATCAACTTTGCTGTGGACGAGTACTTACCCGTGCGTAACAGATTGTTTTCCCGGCAACGCTAGTAGCGTTCCTAGAAGTTTAGCAACGTCATATCTTCGCTTGACAAGCGCTAGTACGTTCAAAGGATAATTTTACCAACTTCAACCGACCGTCTGGTGAGTATCGGGATGCACACCTAATAGATCGCTGGCATTTTGTCGGGAAATATTGGGTATCGTTTACATTTACTCAAGTTTATCTAGATTAACATAGAATTTTCCTTTGCAGCACTCACCCGATCGCTCACTATTTCAGATTTAGAACCGTTTCTTGCTGACCCGGAACAGCTTAACACTCAACCCGTAGCCTTACAATTAGCAGTGGCGAGTTATTCCCAAACCCCACACTCGTTGCTAGGAGTCTTAGTCGATAGCCCCAACGCGTCGGTTGCTGAAGCCGCACAATTGCACATCAACTGGGCAGGAGAAATCAGTGAAGATGGGCAGAATGCCGTTGATAAAGCGTTAAAATCGCGCTATTTGGGGCAAAATGACAGATTAGCAGTTGAATTGCTCAAAATTGGGCCTGTTCCCCCCTGCTTCCTCAGTAAGTGGGTTCCCAATCAACATCTCATTCAAGCCCTGAGCAACCGCTATTTACCGCCACGATATTACCTCCAGCTGCTGGAACGCTTGGCACAAGAACCCAGCCTAGAACCACGCTTACAAGTGGCAGAAAGCCCAGAAGCCCCCCTAGCAATTTTAGAATCCTTAGTGGGAGACTTGGAGTTAGCTATTCGCCTCGCCGTGCAATATAACCCCAGTTGTCCGCCGGAGTTGGTGGGCTTGGTACAAGGACAGCATGAGATAGCGAGTGACTGCGATACAGATGCGGAACAATTAGCGAATTTAGCACAAAGTCGTTGGGATTGGATACGTTTAGCGGTAGCACAAAATCCCTCAACTCCTGAAGAAACCCTGCTGGTGTTGGCAGAGGATAAAGTTTTTCAGATTCGGTTAGCTGTGGCGAAAAATTCGGTCACTTCAGCTCGGGTTTTGGCAGTATTAGCGGCATCCGATCCGGGGATTCAAGCTGTGGTGGCGGGACATGATAACGCTACTGAAGAAATTTTACATCGTTTGTTTGCGACACAACAGGGAATTATTAAAAGTTGTTCCAATTTACCAGTCAGTATTTTAGAGCGGATTTTTAATCAAGGTCAAGTAGATAATAATTCTCGGTATTTGTTTTTCAAACAACCGAATACACCAACTTGGATTTTAGAACGATTTGCAGACGTGGATATAGAAGCTATCAGACAACAAAAGGCTGCACTCCGTCCTCACAAACCAGAATTAGTAGAAATATGGACGACAGAGGCTTTAGACTTTCTGGTAGATATTGCGAAGCATCCGCATGTTTCTGGAGAGATGTTAGAAAGGTTAGCACAGTATCCTAATGCAAATGTGCAGTTGGCTGTGGCTCAGAATATCCAAGCACCTGAAGAACTTAGATTGCAATTATTAAAAAAGTTAGTTATTAATTCAAGCGATCGCATTAAAGTTAAAATTGCAGAAAATAGCAGCACTCCTGTGACTATTTTGGCAGAATTAGCAGGAGAGTTATTTTCGTTTCACCAACAAATTCTAGAGATCGGTCAAAACATTCCTAATTTTTCTCCGGCTCTTATTGATACAATTATTGACTTTTTTAACCGTTATCCATCTCCCAAGCAAATTCTATTTTGGCTCAGACAAGATGCAGCATTTCGAGAGCCGATCTTACAAGATTGGGATGAATTGGTAAATGCTCTTGATGAACAACAAAAACAGCAACTTACGACACTTGGTGGCGCAATGCTACCTGCAATTGGTTTAAATGGTGGTGTTCCTTCTCAAGATCGTATATGGCTTAAGGGTAGTCCTTTTGATGCAGAAGAAAAAAATTCATCTAATTATCTTCTCTATGGCTTATTACTAATGTTTGAAATGTCAGATAGCAGTAATCAGTCTAAAGCAGTTGTTGTTGCTTTACTTGGTAATCCTTCTACACCCAATACTTTACGCGATCGCCTATGGGAAAAATATAGAAAAGAAGCGGATAGTTTAAATCGCCATTCTAAAGATGCTTCCCTGCGATTAGCTCTTGCTTGTAATTCAGCAGTTCCCGAACTAGAGCGATTAGAATACCTACAGCAAGCGCTTTCTTCTGGTTGGAGAAACATTCAAGAAGCTATTGCCAAACATCCCGATACGCCAGTAGCAATTTTAGAAAAGATCGCTCAACAAGGAATCGGCGGATTACAGCAAATTGTTAAAAATCCTAACGCACCTGTTCATCTTCTTGAGCAAGCTGTTGAGAAAATTGGAAATTCTTATGGACAGTCTCACACCTTAGTTGATGTTGCCAAAAATCCTAATACACCTATTGAGTTGTTAAAAGAACTGGCTTTCAATAAAGGTAACAATGGAGTCTGTGCAGCGGTTCTACAAAATCCTCATGTCGATCACTTAATGAGATATAAAATTCAACTAGAACTACAAAAAAGAGAAGACACTTCACAAGTACATCAACTTTTTGCTAATCGTTCCAACAGTCCCTATGCTTTAGATCAAGTTGTTGAAACCGGAGATCGAAACGCTAAAATTACCGCAGCCCGTAGCCACAAAACTCCAATTACTATCCTCGAACGACTAGCAAAAGATAGTGATGCAATCATTCGTCAAGTTGTCTCTGAGAATCCTAACTTACCGCTTCCTATTCTCTTGGATCTCACTCAAGATGAGAATGTCTACGTGCGTTTGAATTTAGCGCGCCGTCGCTCTCGAATAGAAATTTTAGAACGATTAGCTCGGGATGAATCCGATTCAGTTAGAGCAGAAGTTGCAGGAAATAAAAATACTCCCGTAGAAATATTAATTCAACTCGCTCAAGATTCGAGCAGAGAAGTGTGTGTTCAACTAACTAAAAATGAGAAGACACCTGTCGAAGTTTTAGAATTTTTGGGAGTAGAAAAGAAACTTGCTAATGCTTACAATTTGAAAACTCCAGGAAATGCCTTAGCAGCAGTAGTAGAAGACACTTTAAAAAGAGATCGCGGTACACAAGAGAAAGTATTCGAGTGGTTGCTCAGAAATATTGAAGGTTCTCAAATGCCTGCTATTACGCTCGAAAAACTAGCAACAAACACAAATTCGTCGATTAGATCGAGTGCTGCTCATCATCGCAACACTCCGTTGTCTGCATTAGAGAAAATGATAGATGATACTTATAAACCTGTTCTTTGGGGTATAGCTAGAAATCCTAATAGCTCACCACAATTGTTAGAAAATTTGCTGAATAAGCATTATGAAGAAGTTGCTGGTGCAATGGTAGAAAGACAAGAAATTCCTGTCAATGTCATGGAAAAATTGTTAGAAAATCAGTCCCAATATGTTCGTGAACCTGTAGCATCAAGACACAATCTTCCCCCAGAATTGATGGCAAAAATAATTGCTACAGAAACGGAAGAACCTGTCTTAATGTCTCTTGCTCGTAACCCAAATCTAACACCAGAGTTATTAACTCAGTTCATACAGCATTCTAATTCAAATGTGCGTACTGCTGTAGTCGGTCATCCCAATTTAATCGAAGCGCATTGGCAACAATTAGCCCAAGATAAAGCCTTACCTGTACGGGAAGCCGTTGCTGCTAGTGGGAGCGTACCACATTATATTTTAGAGCTTTTGTCAACAGATGAAAGAGCAGAAGTGCGGAGTAAAGTAGCAACAAATTCTCGGACTCCAGAAAATGCATTAGCAACTTTGGCGCGAGATGAAGACTTAACCATTCGTGCTGCGGTGGCGACTCATCCCAACTTACCACCGGCTCAACTCGAAGTACTTGCTCGGGATGAAAAAGTAGAAGTGCGTCGTGCTGTAGCGCGCAATTCTCATACACCTCCTGCGATGCGTGCTTCCGTGCAAGATTTAGTCATACAACCGACTGCACGCCAAACCCAACTCAGCCCTACATTACGCGGTTTGAGCCGAATCTACAACCCCCAAACAGATGATTTAGCGACAGTGTTATCGGAGTATGTAGAGTCAGACGTTCCTTTTGTGCGTTTGGTGGCGTTGTTGCACCCTCTGACACCTGTTGAGATTTTACAACAGAGAGCGCAGTCAGCATCTTGGCTGGAACGTTACGCAGTAGCAGATAATCCAGCGACACCGACAGAACTTAAACAACAGCTTGCTGAAGATGGCAATCAAATTGTCAGGGCAGTTGCGATCGCTCGTTTATCTTAGACATAGGAGGAAAAATTCATGAAACCTGAAACTGAGCAACGTCTGGGGACACTGGAAGTTCTTTTGGAAAAAGAAATATACTACTCTCTTCCATGTCATGAAGATAGTGCAACCTTACAACCCTATGCTTGGGATGCAACTATCAAAGGTGAATTTACGCCTTTAAATCTGATTAAATCTGAAGGTTGGATAATAGAAACTGACCCAGAAGTTGTGTTTACAAATTGGTTGTGGATAGAAGAAAATGGGTTAGCGTCGAGTCTCATCCATCTTTACAAGAAAGATCCACAAAAAATTCTACTAGATGAACCTAGTAAAAATAAAAGATACCAACAATATTCTAATTTACTGAATTTATTAACAGAGAGAATCAAGAATTTGCAGGCTTTTAGTTTCAGCTATCACTCTAATTATTCCCTCTCAGTTGTTGTGGGAAGAGTTACTGATAATCAACGCTGGATTTGTCTTTCTGCAACTGTTCCCCAAGAAACCCCTAAATTTATTAATGAACTTATTCACTGTTCACCTTACAAAGAAGAAAAGCCATCTAATTTAGAAGCAGAAAAATTGTCACAACTTGAGATAAAAATTAATGACATTCTTAGAGAGTTAGGGGAGATCGGGATATATGGCTACTATGATGGTGGCTATGGGCATATTCACAATCATAGTATCGTTTTAACGTCAGGGGATAGTCAAGAAGAAGCAATTAATAATGCTTTGTTAGCATCGGGTTTAGTTGGAATTTATCAAATTGAAAAATTGACGATTCAAGGAAGAGGAGGTTGGGGCTTTTCTGTTGACGATAGAGATTGCGATCCAGATGAGGTTACCAATTTAATCAATTTTCTCAATACTGTTTTTCCTCAATTGCTACTTTATCGCTTTTGTTTTTGGGATTACGAGCATCTTTATATTGTAGGAAAGACAGATGATTCCCAAGGGGATAGTTCCGCTTCATACGTTGGAGTTGCCATTCACAGTCAGTTTACATACAATCCTTAACGCTCTTTCATCACTCTGAGGAGAGTATAATAATCAAAAAATTACCTAGTTCTGGAGTTTAGCCATGATAGCGCCCAGAAAACCCGTTGCAACGGTCGGCTTTGTGGACGATTATTGTGCGAAGTATGAAGATATCTTTCCAGAAGTCAGAAGTTATGAGTGTTTAAATATCTTCAGATGGGAATAATGTCAGAAATTAAGCGAAAGTCGCTCCCGGCGAGCCTCCTGGCGGAGGAGCTTCGCTAACGCTAAAGTTATAGGCTTAGACAATGAACAGCCTTTGCATCATTTTTTAACAGATTCACCTTGGGATATGAAAATCTTGGAAAAGCGGAGATTATCTCTAACGTTATCAATGTTGAAAGGAGAAAAATTTCTGTTAGTAATAGATGAAACCTAATTCTCATCAAATAGAAAGATGGTGAGCCAGCGCGTTGCGGGGGTTCCCCCCGTTGTAGCGACTGGCGAACCCGAAGGGTGGGAGATTATTTGTTGCGTGTATTTGATGATAAGTTGGCACGCTATTGAACGAGATGTAGCGAACCAAACTCAAACAGAAACTAAAGTGCGATTCGTTGGTAGCCGAATCCCGGTATCCAGTCCGGACATAAGCTACCTAGGATGAACCCAAAATTAATCCTGAACTCTTGGTCGGATGTGGGTGCAAGCCCCACTCATCAGACTCAGATGTAACTCCTTATCTGCCCACAGTGACCGTCACTCGGTTTGCGGAGGCTGAAGCTGGGAACAGGGCGCAATCAGACGGCTGTTATGGGTTGACACTGGCGCTAACAGGGAGTTCCTACGGTGAAATCGAGCCTGCAAAAGCGACCTATCTGTAAGCGGGGCATAACGCTCAAACCCCGACTTGACTGGAGTATTCCCGCCTCACTTTTTTAGGCGTAGAGGCAAGAGTCGAAAAGGGCAAAGCCCAGGGAATCCAGTGGTTGAATTGGCTACACCTAACGGAACGAACAATCTGACTAAGGGAACGAATAAAAACGGATTGAAGGTCAAGGGCGAGGTCGAACCCCTTGTAGGCAGGACGAGATGCGGAACCCCTTCGATTCGGGTAGGACACAGCGTAATTGCTGTGAGGTGTTCAGAGTAAATGAATTGGAGTAGAGTATGATTAGACGCAGTAGCAATATTAGCGAATCCTGGAAAACGTTACCGTGGAAGAAATTCCGCCAAAACCTATTCCGCCTGCAAAGAAGAATTTACAAAGCTGTTTGTGTTGGTGACAAAAGGAAAGCTCGGTCACTTCAAAAGCTGATTCTGAAATCCACCTCGGCACGAATGCTTGCTGTACGTCAAGTATCGCAGTTGAACGCTGGGAAAAAGACCCCAGGAATCGATGGCATAGCAAAGCTCACCTTTTCGCAACGGTTCGACCTAGCAGAGGAACTACTACGCCACGGCAGAAATTGGCAACACCAAGGACTGCGCGAAATCCCCATCCCTAAAAAAGATGGCAAGATGCGAATTCTTAAGGTTCCTACTATGGCGGATAGGGCGTGGCAATGCCTCGTCAAATACGCACTAGAACCAGCGCACGAAGCAACGTTCCACGCAAGGAGCTACGGGTTCAGACCGGGACGATCTACGCATGACGCGCAGAAATTCCTGTTCTTAAATTTAAGCTCCAAAGCAAACGGAATAACCAAGCGAGTTATCGAATTGGATATAGAAAAGTGCGTGCGCCGCGACGATTAACGCGGTATTCCCAACCAAGTTGGGAGAGACTAAGAAGAATGTCTCTAAGTCAACCAACTTACCTGGAGTCGAAAGACAAAAGGGACAACAGCATGTTGGTAAAGCCGGAAATGGAGAGAAGGCGTTAAAACCATTGTTCGGCAAGACTTGTGTGACAAGGTGAAGATTAAACTATCTGAAGCCCAATTCTGACGGTATACTCGATTACCTATTCCTACAACGCCTAAAAGGAATAATCGTTTGTGTGTAGTTTTAAGCATTTGAACCACACAACTTCTTTAAACGAAGTCAGCCACCGATGAGATGGCTTAACGAATGAGTGGGACACCTAAATCACACTGATACGTACCGAGTTGATGAAGCGCGGGATGGTCTATGGGACGCGAGTCCTATGACTACAGAGTTCCCATAGTAGTCCGAGGGCGGGAAAGCCGTCCACATGGCAAAGGGGAACAGGTATTTCTTACATTGTTACCGAGAGGTACGCGAGATGCGAAACGCCGAAACGGTGTTAAATGTAATCCGAGACAGGGGGTACCGGGGTTTACCACTGGATGATGTCTACAGACAGTTGTTCAATCCCGACTTGTACCTTTTAGCGTATAGCCGCATTTATAAAAATGCTGGAGCAATGACGCCTGGGATAACTCAGGAAACTGCTGACGGAATGTCCATGAAAAAGATTGAAACTCTTATCGAAGAGATTCGATATGAACGCTTTCGATGGACACCAGTGAGGCGAATTAATATTCCCAAGAAAAATGGGAAAACTCGACCACTAGGTATTCCTACTTGGAAAGACAAATTGGTTCAAGAAGTAGTACGTTTAATATTAGAAGCGTATTATGAACCCCAATTTTCCGACAACAGTCATGGTTTCAGACCAAAACGCGGATGCCATACGGCGCTAACAGTAATAGACCGCACTTGGCAAGGAACCAAGTGGTTTATTGAAGGAGATATCAAAGGCTGTTTTGACAACATAGACCATAAAATCTTAATGTCAATTCTGTGCGAGAAAATCCAAGATAACCGCTTCCTGAGATTGATTGAAAACTTACTCAAGGCAGGTTATTGTGAGCAATGGAGATATCACTCCACCCTCAGCGGAACACCGCAAGGCGCGATAGTATCACCCATACTCGCCAATATCTATCTTGATAAATTCGATAAATTTATCGAACGGACACTTATCCCAGAGTATACAAGAGGTAAAGCAAGGGCAGAAAATCCGGAATACTCAAAACTCGTAAAACTTGCCTGGTATTACAGGAAGAAGGGACAAATTGAAAAAGCGCGTCAACTGGAAATTCAATACCAGCAAATGCCTTCCAAAGATGTTCGTGACCCTAAATACAGAAGGCTAAATTATGTGCGGTACGCTGATGATTTTCTACTTGGATTCATTGGTTCATTTCAAGAGGCAAAAGAAATCAAGGAAAAATTGAAGACATTTCTAGCGGAAAATCTTCAGCTAGAATTATCTAAAGAAAAGACCTTAATTACTCATGCTAGAAACGAAGCAGCGAACTTCTTAGGTTACGAAATTCTAGTTCAATATTCCGACACTAAGCATACCAATGGTAAGCGCTCAATTAATGGAATTACTGGACTAAGAATTCCCACAAGCTTTGTAGAAGAAAAATGTTCTCTCTATATGAGAAATGGGAAACCCATTCACCGCCCTGAATTAATAAATGATGATGATTTCACTATCATCAACATTTACCAATCAGAATATAGAGGGTACGTACAATTCTACAGCCTTGCTCAAAACATCGCGTGGCTCCAAAAACTCCAATGGGTTATGTGGAGTTCGTTGATGAAAACTCTTGCTTGTAAACACAAAACTAGCGTGGCTAAAATTTGCGCGAAGTATCACAAGACGGTAAAACTGCCACACGGTCTAAGAAAGTGTGTCGAAATCACCGTCCCAAGAGAAGGCAAGAAACCCTTAGTGGCTCGTTTCGGTGGTATACCACTAAAACGCAACCTAAAAACAATCATAGAAGACCTGCCACGAGCGCGAAAGCCCGCGTTCAGAAATGAACTGATTAAACGGCTTCAAGCTGATGAATGCGAGATTTGTGGGGCAAGAGGTGATATTGAAGTTCACCATATTCGCGCCCTCAAAGACCTCAAAACCAAAGGTAGAAAAGAAAAACCGCAATGGATGCAAATCATGTCCGCACGTAGGAGAAAAACTTTGATGGTCTGCCCTCAATGCCATGATGCTATACACGCAGGTAACCCCGCAGGTAAACAAGTCTCATGATAATGGAATACTGGAGAGCCGTGTACCTGGAAACTCGTAAGCACGGTTCGGCGGGGGCTAGTTGGAAAAGGAGCCAATAATTGGAAACCTCGCTAGCTAGCTACCCACTTTCGATAGGATAAGCCATTCGGCGATTATGGACAGACTCATTGCTACCCGTAGCATCAGGCAAGGAATCTTTCGTTGCCTCAAAGCCGGAGTCAATCCAGAATTCCCAGAACAAGGTACTCCCCAAGGGGGTGTGGTGAGTCCTCTACTTGCGAACATTGCGCTCAACGGGATTGAGGACATTCACCAATCTGTAAGATATGCAGATGATATGGTGATTATACTCAAGCCAAAAGATAACGCGCAAGAAATACTCGACCTCATCAGCAAGTTCCTCGCCGACAGGGGAATGAACATCAGCGAAAAGAAGACCAAGTTAACCGCTACGACAGACGGTTTTGACTTCCTCGGTTGGCGCTTTAAAGTGCAAAACAACGGGAAATTTCGGTGCGTCCCTTCTGCGGACAACTTCAAAAAGTTCCGTCAGAAAGTCAAAGCCGTCGTCAACAACTCAAACTATGGTGCTAAGGTGAAAGCCCTTAAGCTTGCGCCGATAGTGAGGGGTTGGAGGAATTACCACCGCTATTGCAAGATGGACGGTTCACGGTTCTCCCTATACCACATCGAAACAAGAGCGTACAAGGTATTCAACAAGGAATCTAAGCAGACACGCTACTCCAGCAAGAAACTGCTAGACAAAGCGTTTCCATCGGTTCCTTACTCCGAGAATAAGTTTGTCAACGTCCAAGGGACTAAATCTCCTTTTGACGGTGACATCGCCTACTGGAGTCAGCGTAACAGCAAACTCTACGACGGTGAAACCTCTGTTGCCTTAAAACGGCAAAACCATACCTGTGCAGCCTGTGGGCTTAAGTTCCTAGCAGATGAAAGAGTTCACCTCCATCATCAGGACGGAAACCACGCCAACTGGCGCAAAGAAAACCTGATAGCAATCCATGAAAGCTGTCATGACTACCTGCATATGAGCAAAAGCGCAAGCTAAGAACATCGAAAGCTGGGTGCAGGGAAACCCGCACGCCCAGATTGAACGGAGAGGTGCGGGAGATAATACTCCCCATCGACTCCAACAAGAGCCCTCCAATATCTGACAAAGAACCTGAAATTTACAGTCAGCATGAGTGGTGGGATTTTACGCTGGGATGGAAGTCAACCTTAAATAACTTGCGCTTAATTATTCAGCCATGTGTATTTTTTAATTGACTCAAGCCTTGGTTAGATATTTTTGAGATTCCTGGCTTAGAGAACGGATTTTTGTCACTACAGAATATGATGAATCAATTTCGTGGTTACATGAGATTCGACTCTGGATAAATTGGGAACACAATTGTTATTCTCTGGCTAGAGTGATGAAAGAGCGTTAATTATCATGTGGGCGTGTGGTCTTGTTTTTCCTTGGTACTCGGCATCGTAGTGGAGTGCGAGGATATATTGATTTTTGTTAAGGTGCAGTTTTTCCAACAAATCTTGTGCTATACAGCAATATTCCAGATCGGTGAGGGGTCTATCTTCTGGGGAAGGATTTTGGTGATATCAAAACAGTTCTAGCTTTACGCATTCTTGACAAAATTCCCTCTCTTTAAAAACTTTAAAAAAACTAGAAATGGTTTAAAAGGACTTTAAAAACATTTCAATGACTTCAGGTTTTCTACTGAATTTTTAGGAAGAGAGGCGAATTTCTGGAAATGTCGCTTGCTATTCCATCTTTTTAGATTTATAAATAAAAATGAAAATAACTCAAAATTTTTTGGTAATTGAGTAAACTCTATTCGCACAGAAATACTCTTACTCATTATCTAGATTCAAGTGCCAGACATTTGGAACTGGGAAACCGGATAGAATTCCACAGTAATCCGGTGTAGATTTGCGTGCTGATAAAGACAAGAATGCTAAAAAATCTAGGTATTGATTAAAAAGAGATATCCCATGAGCCCAAAATTAATAGTTCCCGATTTCGTCATTGCTGCAGCCGTTGGAAGCAATCCCCTTTCCACAGCAAACACGGACTTTCTCAAATACACCGATACCATTCCAAAAGATTGGGAGTTAGCCCAGCAGCCAAGATATACAAACAGTTCCGCTCAGTTAAACTTCGTCAATGGCATTAGCATGACTGCTGGACTGAACCAAGTCGCGTTTATAGAACCGCTTGGTGACAGGAGTTTGTTGGATATCTCGATCCCTGAAATTGCTGGCAAATACGCACAAGCCCTGCCAAAGATGGACTTTGAAGCTGTAGGTATTAATTTTAGAGGATACGTTTCTTTTGCAGGCTCTCAGGATGCCGCGAGAAAATATGTGGTAGAAACCCTGCTCTCACAAGGTGTTTGGCAATCCGAGGGAGAAGAACTCATCCGAGCTTCACTCAACTTGGTTTACAAATTTCAACGTGCTCCCCTTTACCTCAGCATCACTGAAGCAGCGTTGCGTAATGAAGATGAAACAACCACTCCAATTGTCATGTTTGGTGGCAGTTTTAGCTACGAACTGAGCGGTGATTCTGGAGCAGAAAAAATCAACAGCCTGCATCAAGCTATTGGAAATTGGACAGATGACCTGAAGGGATACTCTGAATTAATTAATAACAAGTTTCTTGCACGTATAACTGAAACTATCTCCGAGACTCCTGCTACAGTCCCAGATTTATTCACCATGAGACCGACTTCAATAGCTTAAGAACGTCAATAATACTCTAGATGCTGCAAGCGTATTGAAACTATCAACGAGTAGCACTGGACATTTTTAGAATTAAATCAATTCAATAATCAGCAAGAATCATTGCTGTCTGTTTGGGCTTGAGGAAAAGAGCATGCGTGCTTGACTCTTCAAGCTCATAAATAGGCAGAAATCTCATATTAAGTCTAACTACTAACACAAAATCATTTCCTACTAGCAAAGGGTTAGTTATGGTTCGTCCTGTCAGCTTTTTCACCAACGGTGCATCTCAAAATAATGATAGTTTGCTGCCACAATCTCTCCTAGAAAGTGCATCTTTAGTTGCACCGTTAGATGACAATTCATTTTTACTGGATTGGCAAAAAACGCCTAAGACGAACAGTGGCATAGACCTCCAGGCCTCCCAATTAGACCGCCAAAAGAAAGCAGACACGACAAGCGACAATACAGAGGATATAACTAACTCCAACACTTTTGCCCTCAATCCCTTCGACCAACCGCTACTATTCAAGCAACAGCCATATATTTATCGCATTCCATCCCAACGTAAGAAGTTTAAAAGTAATAAGGAAAAAGATATCCTTACGGGTGGTGAGAACGCTAGCCCACTCGTCAGCGGTTCCCAAGCGGATACCCTAACAAATACCAGTACCAACCAGCGGTCTTTGTCAACTTCGAGCGCGGGTGCATACGATGAAAGCACAGGTTCCACTTCCTTAAGTTCTGAACCACCAAAGATCACTTCGTTTGCCTTAGTTAACGATACTGCTCCTGGTGGGACTACGAATACTGACAAGATTACCTCTGACCCAACGACCAGAGTAAGTGTTCCTTATCCTGAAGAAATTTATGAGTGGAAAGCAGGTTTTAATAACACTCCTGAAGCCAACTACGTCAATATTTTGCCGGAGATGAAACCAACTGGCGTCACAATCTTTGACCGCACAGCGCTAAATACGATTTATGGCAGTTCCTTACCAGATGGCACACACGTCTTGTATATCTTAACAAGACGGGACGAAGGAGAGTTGATTTCAGTATCTAAAGAATCTTTTACTTTTACTCAAGACACGACTCCTCCCCCTCAACCAGCATTCAATTTAGATGCGGCGTCTGATTCCGGTACGGTTGGCGACAAGAGAACCAGTTTTAGTACGGTAACGTTGGTCGGTCAAACCGAAGCTAGCGCGAGCGTAAAGTTGGAGCAAACGGGAGCGACAACCACAGCCGATAGCACTGGCAAATTTACCTTCACCAATGTCTCCTTGACAATAGGAGATAATCCCTTCACGGTACGGGCAACCGATAGAGCTGGTAATCAACAACAAAGTTTTTCCACCACAATCAAACGTATTAGTCCACCTACTGCCATTAACTTAACCAGTAACACGGTAGCAGAAAATAGTGCCATTGGAACCGTTATCGGTCAATTGAACAGCACTGATCCGGATGTGGGAGACAACCACATTTATAGTTTGGTCAACGATGGGGGCGGGCGCTTTAAAATTGTTGGGAATCAGTTGCAAGTTGCTAACGATACGTTACTCAATTTTGAAAACCTCAAGCAGCACAGTATTGAAGTTCGCAGTACCGATCTTGATGGGTTAACCAAAAGTCAGATTTTTACCATTAACGTCACTAACGTTAACGAAGCTCCCACTTTTACGAGCAAACCTTCCACATACACGGGGACTATAGGTAGCGCCTACTCATATAGCATCACCACCACCGACCAAGATACGGGAGATACTCGTAAAATTACCGCTATTAACCCTCCAAGCTGGCTCAAGTTAGTGGATAACGGTAACGGCACTGCCACTTTGAGCGGCACTCCTACCACCAGTGGGATCTTTAATGTTGATTTAAAAGTAGAAGATGTTGGGAAAGCTTCTTCAATCCAATCGTTCCCCATTTCGGTAATTCCCAACTTCTCCCTGGCAGAAGGAAAGAACTTCGCGACCACTTACACGATTCCTTTCACAATCCCGACCAATCCTTCCCTCATAAGCTTTAACATCAATCCCCAATTCGACACCAAAGATTTAGATTCGATTAAAGATGCTTTTGAGGTGGCTTTAGTCGATGAAGCAGGCAATTCTTTGGTGCATACTGTTTCTAGTGGGAGAGATGCTTTCTTCAACTGGACTGAAGGTGAAGCCGTTGCCCTGGGTGCGGGTACGACTTACAACACGTCTAACCGTACTGTCAGCTTGAACTTAACTGGTACTAAACCCTTAACCAACGCCAAACTGATATTCCGCTTGGTCAACAACGATGACGATACGACAACAAACGTCAGCATTACGAGTTTTGCCATCAATCCCGCACCAGTTGGCACATTAAGAGCTGTCCAGAAAGATTTTGGTACGCAAACATTGCCCAGCACTTCAACAACGCCTAACTTCAACTTGTTGGCAGATGTCTCCAATAGCTTCCTAGCTGAATACCATCGCACGAGCTTTAACGCTGACACCAAGCTATTGCATACAGACATTGCCCTTCGCAACACTGGCAAATACAGCGTTGATGGTCCGTTGCTTGTTGGCGTTACCCACATTAGCGACCCCACTGTAACGCTACACAAACCCGATGGAATTACTCCAGAGGGGATTCCTTACTACGATTTCAGCAAGTTAGTCAGTGATAGCAAAGTAGAACCCCTAGAACTAACTAACCAACGTTCTTTAACATTCTACAACCCTCAAGGCAAGCAATTTACCTATGACTTGGTGGTACTGGCGCAGTTAAATCAAAAACCCTCAATTCAGAGCCAACCCATAACAGAAATCATTGGCGGTCAGCAATACCGCTATGATGTCGATGCCACTGACCTGGGGGGCGACGTTTTGACTTACAAACTGCTGTCATCTCCTGTTGGCACCACAATTGACTCAAAAACCGGGCTGATTACCTGGAACACCCTCACTACCAACAAAGGCAACCACACGATACTGGTAGAAGCCAACGACAATCGTGGTGGAGTGACAACGCAACAGTTCGCGCTCTCGGTCATCGATGTACCACCCAACCGACCCCCTGTTTTTACGAGCGTTCCAATAGTTGATGCAGCAATTAATACAAACTACACTTATCAGGCGATCGCCAAAGACGCCGATCGCGACACATTGACCTTTTCACTGGTCAACAAGCCAGAGGGGATGACAGTCAACCCCAGTACGGGCGTGGTGAGTTGGACTCCCAATGGCAATCAATTGAACACTTATGACGTGACCTTAGCTGTAACGGATGGCAAGGGAGGAACGGCACAGCAAGTCTTTAAAGTCAAGACTCAGATGGAGCCGGGTAATAGTGCTCCAGAGATCGTTAGCGAACCCATAACCCGCTTTGGTTTAAAAGATAAACAGTATAAATATCAAGTCAAAGCCGTTGATTTTAACAATGACTCTCTTACCTATAGTCTGATAAATCCGCTTCCTGGAGCAACTATTGATGCAAAGACCGGCGAAATCCAGTGGTCTCCCCAAGTAATTGGCTCTTATAACTTTCAAGTTCAGGTGACAGATGGGCGCGGTGGATTTGACACGCAAAGCTTTGCAGTATTGGTATCCAACGCTTTGGGTAAAATTGAGGGTCTGGTATGGCACGACCTCAACCGCAATCGCATACCTGATATTAGCTTGATTCAAGGAGATACACCAGACATTCTGTTGGTTGTTGATAACTCCGGAAGTACTGGGGGGCGCTACATCGATTGGACGACTGCTAACTTAAACGAATTTGCTAATAGCACTTCTTTAAGCATTTTGGATACAGAATTAGCTGGTGTGGTCGCTTTTAACCAGCAATTAATTGACAAAGGTCGTGGCAAAACAGCTCGTGTTGGGGTGATTGTATTTAATAGCGACGCTATAGCTCTTGACATGGACCCAGTGACGAATGGAGTCCAGTTCACTACTACCCCAACCGCCGACAAAAATAACAACGGAATTTTAGACATCAGAGAAGCGCTCACCTTCTCAGCCGATGGAGGCACAAATTTCACCCCACCCTTAAATTTAGCTCAGTCCATCTTTACTGCTTTGGGCACAACTTCGGGTAAGGGCAATATCATATTCCTCTCAGATGGAGAGGGCTCATTAGATCCCACAATTGTCAGTAGTCTGAAAACCAAGGGAGTTAATCTCAAAGCCTTTGGTATAGGGAATGGATCTGATATCAATCAACTTCGCAACATTGACCCAGAAGCCCAACGATTGACCTCAGCGCAAGAAATTATCAACATTTTCAACGGAGAAGACGAAAGGTATCAATCAGAACCTGGTATAGCAGGCGTGACCGTGTACTTGGATTTAAACAACAATGGCATTCTTGACACGGCAGAGCCTAACACGGTTTCCATGTCTGACAATCCACAAACTGTCTCTGTGGAAACAGGTCAATATAGTTTCACTAATTTGCTGCCTGGTACTTACACGGTGCGGCAAGTCATGCCGAATGGTTATACGCGAACCGCTCCCACTGCTGGATATTACATTCCTACTATCACTACTAGTGGTGAATCTCACTATAGCAATTTTGGACTTGCCGAACCTACAACCACAATTCCAAATAGCAAGCCGACTTTTAAAACAAATGCACCTGTCTCTGCTAAGGTAGGCGAACTGCTCAAGTACAAAGCAAAAGCAACTGACCCTGACCCCGATTTTCTCACCTACGATCTGCCATTGAAACCAGAAGGCATGACGGTTGATGCTTCAACTGGCGTTGTCGTCTGGACACCGACTCCCGATCAAGTTGGTAAATTTGATGTCATTCTTCGGGTTGCTGACGGTAGGGGTGAGATTGACTTGCAATACTTCCAAATTCAAGTCACTTCAGCCAACACTGCCCCTGTCTTTACATTGACACCCACTCAAGAACTGACAGCAACCGTTAACACCACTTTCCAATATCAGTTCGCCGCTATCGATGCTCAAGGAGACCCAATTACTTACAGCTTGGAAAACCCTAACGACGCTACTATCGATGCAAAAACGGGAGTTTTCACCTGGAAACCATCTGCTACCGGTCCAAAGTCGTTTACTGTTGTTGCTAGCGATGGCAAAGGACGACTGCAACGCCAAATACTTTGTATGCCTACGATATCAAAGCCACGGATGCAGAGGGAGATAGCTTAAGTTATTCCCTTGACACTGCATCCCTTGACAGGGCATGAAGATTGATGCATTCGGTCGATTGCGCTGGACTCCCACACTAGGTCAAATCACCACCACCACTCCCCATAAGGTGACGGTTACCGTCAGTGACGATAATGGTGGTAGCAAACTGCACGAGTTTAACATAACTGTTGCTGCCGATACTATCAAACCTCAAGCCACTTTGATTGCCAATACAGACTCTGCTAAAGTCGGGTCAGAAGTCACATTCCTTGCTAAGGCAACAGATAATATCAAAGTTGCTTCCTTGCAACTGTTGGTGAACGGCACAGTTGTCCAACTCGATCCCAACGGCATGGCAAAGGTAAAAATGACCCAAACCGGAAATATTTCTGCCATAGCCAAAGCAACTGACACGGCATTGAATGAGGGACAATCGGCTACATGGAACGTTTTGGTTACCAATCCCAACCCCAACAATCCCCCACCCAACATTAGCCTCAACTTAAGTAACATTCCCAACGGCATCGTGACCGCACCGACTAACATCATCGGTACTGTCAGCGATGATAACCTCATCAATTACATTCTTGAGGTAGCACCACTTGCGGGGGGCGAATTTAAGACAATTGGAAGCGGCACCACGACAGTTAGCAACAACGTTTTGGGTAAATTTGACCCCTCACTGCTGCAAAACGACACTTACCGACTGCGCCTGAGTGCTTATGATGCGAATGGCAATGGCAGAGTTGTCGAAGAAACAATTGATGTTGCAGGCGAATTGAAACTCGGTAACTTCCGCTTGTCCTTCACTGACCTCACAGTTCCTGTGACTGGCATCCCTATTACCCTAACCCGTACTTACGATACCCTGACCGCCAACACCACTGACGACTTTGGCTATGGTTGGAGGATGGAGTTTAGGGATACCGACCTCCGTACCAGTGTTGCACCTCCAGATGAACTGCAAAAAGAACTGGGTGTATGGAATCCCTTCAAGGAGAATACAAGGGTATACATTACTTTGCCAGGAGGTAAGCGAGAAGGATTTACCTTTAAGCCCAAGCAAGTCCAGCAGCTCGACGATACACCATTACTCAACTTCGCCAAATATATATACACGCCGGAGTTTGTTGCCGATGCGGGTGTCACAAATAAGTTGAGTGTTGAATTTGGTGGATTCATGACTCCAGGAAAAGATACTCCAGGATACTACGGTTTTGCTGGCAATGCCTTTAACCCTGCCGACCCATACTTTGGTGGCAAGTATAAATTGACAACCAAAGAAGGAAGGGTTTATGAAATTGATGCCAACACGGGGGATTTACTGAAAGTTACGGATACAAATGGGAATACCTTGACATATACGGATGATGCGGTTACGATCTCCGACGGTCAGAAAATCACTTTTGAGCGCGATGCACAAGGTCGCATTGCCTCAGTCAAAGACCCAATGAGCTATCTCATCAAATATGACTATGATGCGAAGGGCGATTTGATTGCGGTTACGGATCGCGAGAACAATACGACAAAGATGGAGTATGGCAGTAAAAAGCTGCACTACCTCGATAAAATCATTGACCCATTGGGCAGAACTGGAGTTAAGACTGAGTACTGGGATGATGGTCGGATCAAACAAATTATCGGTGCTGATGGTAAACCCGTACAGATGGCTTACGACCCAGCCAACTCTGTGCAAACAGTTCAAGACCAACTCGGTAACCTGACAATCTACGAATACGACACTCGCGGTAACATTGTTACCGAAATCGATGCTGAAGGTAAGATCGCCAAACGCAAGTATAAGGACGACAACAATCTCTTTGAAGAAACTGTCATCTCAGACCGCTCTGACCCCAATCCAAATGATAATATCCAAATTGGCTTTACTACCCAATACAAGTACGATGCACTTGGTAACAGGCTTTCAGAAGAAGTAGGTATTGTCACTCGTTATATCACTGATGCCACAGGTAAAAAGATCGTTGAGCAGCAACCTTCAGGTTACAAAACTACCTACACCTACGGCAAGAACAGTCGTTTGCTAACTGAGACTGACCCGTTGGGGCGCACGACAATTAATACTTACGATGATAAGGGGAATTTACTCAACACGACTGATGCATCTGGAAAGACTACAAATTACGGCTATAACCTCAGAGGTCAACTCCTCAAGGTCACAGATGCACTTCAACAAACCACTCGGTTCACTTACGACAAAAGTGGAAATGTTGCTACTGTAACTGATGCACTCGATAAAGTAACTGCTTACACCTACAACAACAACGGAGACAAACTTACCGAAACCAGGACAAGGACAACACCGACTGGCGTGCAAACACTGCTAACTCAGTGGACGTATGATAAAGAGGGACACCTCAGAACAATGACCGATGCCGAAAACCGGACTACGACCTACGAGTACGACAAGCTTGGTCGGCAAACGGCAGTTATTGATGCACTCGCTCGAAGGACAGAGTATGTCTATAACGAGAAAGGTGAGCTTGTTGAGACAATTTATCCTGACAACACGAGCACTACAAAGGATGACAATCCACGCATAAAAACCAAGTACGACGCTGCGGGTCGCCAAATCGAGACCATCGACCAACTGGGGCGGGTGACGAGGTATATTTATGACAAAGTCGGCGAACTGCGTTTTACGGTTTATCCCGATAAGACACCAGATGACCAAAATCTCTCACCTCAACTGTGGGACAATCCTAAAACTGAAACCATCTACTACACTGATGGGTTGGTGAAAGCTCAAATTGATGAGCTTGGTAATCGTACTGAGTTTCGCTACGATGCAGCAGGGAGGCAAACTGAAATTATCTACGCGGATGACACCCCTGCAAACCAACTTGACAATCCCAAAACAACTTATAAGTACGACAAAGTAGGACAACGCATTTCTGAAACTGATGCTCTTAACCATACCACCACCTTTGTCTACGACGATCTCGGACGGCTCAAAGAAACTCGTTTCCACGGGCATCGTTACATAACTCAGGAATATGATGCATTAGGTCGGCGTATTGCGGCTATTGACCAAAACAGGAAGCCCACAGAGTATCGCTACGATGCGCTGGGTCAATTGACAGGTGTGAAAAATGCTTTTGGAGATTGGACTGAGTATGGTTACAACGAGGTCGGTAACTTAATCTGGATGGAGGATGCTCTCGATCGCCGCACCAACTATGAATACGATAAGCTTGGTCGGCGCACGGCAGTCATTCAGCCCATGGGTCAACGCTCTGACACGACCTACGATGCGGTAGGCAATCTCAAGACTTATACTGACTTCAATCGCCGTACCATTACCTACGATTACGACCCCCAAAATCGCATGACCTCAAAGCTGTTTGGAGATGGCTCAAAGGTCACTTACACCTACACAAACACCGGATTACAAGACGTTGTTAAGTTCATAAATGCGAGTAGCGTGACAACGGCGACCTATGACAGTGATTACGATGAGCGCGATCGCCTCATTCAGCGCACCGATAATATTGGTGGAGTAAACCGCAGTATTAGCTACACCTACGATGCTGCAAGCAATCGCACATCAGTTACTACACCGAGTGGTACGGTGAACTACACCTTTGATCGGCGCAATCGCCTTGACAAAGTGATTGAGAACAACATCGTCACAGCAGACTACGACTACGATGGAGTGAGCAATCTAGTTCTGACAAAATTTGCCAACGGGACACAGGAAATTCGCCACTACGACGATCTCAATCGCCTACAGTCTCTGGAAAACAAAAAAGCTAGTGGTGAGATAATTTCCAGCTACACCTATACCTTAGATGCGGTTGGCAATCGTACTAAAGTTGTGGAACACAATGGGCGTAGCGTTGATTATACTTATGACGACCTATATCGGTTGACCCAAGAAAAAATTACCGATACGGTCAACGGGAATCGCATCTATGACTACACCTACGATAAAGTTGGCAACCGCAAGACTAAGAAGGAAGCCGTGAATGGTGTGACAACTCTTACAGAGTATGCCTACGATAACAATGATCGCTTACAGAACGAGAAGGTTAACCAGGTAGCTATCGCCACTTATACATATGACAACAATGGCAATACCTTAACAAAGACCGAAAACGGCATGACAACTACATATACCTGGGATTACGAGAACCGTCTGGGTGCCGCAACGCTTAAGAATTCATCAGGTGTTGTGCTTCAATCAATGCAGTATCGATACAACGATAATGGTATTCGGGTTGCATCGGTGGTGAACAATCAAGAAACGCGCTATCTGATTGATACTGTTCAGCCCTACGGTCAAGTGTTAGAAGAGTATTCTCCCAATGGCGCAGTACAAGTGTCCTATACTTACGGCAATGACTTGATTTCCCAGAAACAGGGCACTAAGAGCACCTACTACCATGTTGATGGATTGGGCAGCACGCGAGCGCTAACTGATGCAAGTGGCAATGTGGTCAACACCTACAACTATGAGGCATACGGGGAACTGCTGAACTCTACTAGCAGTGTGAGTAATAAGTATATGTTTGCTGGCGAGCAGTATGACTCAGCACTAGGAGATTACTATCTCAGGCAACGCTATTACGACACTGAAACTGGGCGGTTTACTAGGAGAGATACCTATGAGGGTAAGTTACTCGAACCAATAACCCTGCATAAGTACATTTATACTAATGACAATCCGGTTAATTTTACCGATCCGACGGGATTGTTCAGTCTCACTGAAATCTCTAGCATTCAAAAAATTCAAAGTATTTTGGATGCAATAGATACTATCAGCTTTGTTACTGATTTCCTAAATGCAGGTGAAGAAATACTCAAGGATTACGTAGTATTAAATTTACCAACCGGAATAGATATTACTCAAGGTGTTCTTGACTTTTTCTCTAATTTTGGACCTCAAGATTACATACTTCGAGCTTTGGTTTATGGAGGAGGAATACCTGTTCCTAAAGCACTAGTAAGAGAAGTTCTTCAAAGGATGCCCTCTTGGTATCGAGGACCACGAAGGATTCCTATCCTTGGCGGCGGAAGCCCGTTTACAAGCCCATACAGTATCTTGTCACTCTTCTTTGAACAATCACGGTGGAATAGACTCCCACTCCCCCCTACAGTTTTAGGAATTCCCACTCGTAGAATCTTAGGAAGTGACAGATTACTTAGAATAGTAGGTAGAGTCCACCAGTTGGCTGCAATAGGACTTCTAGCTTACGATGTATATTCAATCGTTAACTACTTGAATAATTCGGAAAAATAAAAAGAGGAGATTTATGCAAGGAGACCAAACTTCAGATATCGAAGCAGCTGTTTTTAGCCTTCTTAGAGAAATTTTGGGTGATCCAGAAAGAGAGTTAAAGCTATCAGATCGTTTAATTAAGGATTTAAAAATTAATTCAGACGTGCTTACTTTTGAGTTTGCTATACCCTTAATGCAGCAACTAAGTATTGATATTCCAGATCCAGCATGGCTGAACGTTTATACTGTTGGAGATACTATCAATCTATTGAAGAAGTATCGAAAATAACCAAATCTTAGTAGTTCAGCCCTATGCCAAGTGCTGGAAAAGTATTCCCTCAATGGCGCGGGAGTAGACACAAGCGAGCGCTTGCTAATAACTTGCTACAGATATAAATTATTTTTACTTATTCTTTCTGTTGCCAGTTTTCAAGTGGGTGGAGTGGCAACACTCTCCTCGACTCTACCTTTCGGCGTCTACCCATATACTAAGAGCATTGAATGAAACTCCAAAACTGGTTACAAGAATTTTTTAGCTTAGAAAAAAGCTGATTGTTACAGTACCCTCCACATGAGTACTGTAAAGCCATTCACAAAATTATAGCAGTATTTTCACGCATTCAACTACCAACCTCACAACCAAATTAAGTAGACTCATCGTTGTGATATAAATAACCAACAAGTCATTATGCAATAGGGAGTTTGTACCAAGAACAACACTCTCTCTTGCTATTTGGTGAAAGGTGTAGGAGATGAGGAGGTAAGGAGATGGGGAGAATTCTACCACCCCACCCCCTCACGCCCTCACCACCTCATCACCTCATCACCTCATCACCTCATCCTTCCACTCTGTCATCTACCCAAACTCTCTATGGCTCAAATTCTCCAATTTGGGAATCGCACAATCACAGAAGCAGAAGTTTTTCGCCTGCTAGCTGAGTACCAAATGCTACCCCAGTTATGTCGCTCCATGATTATTGACTCTGCTATTGCTTCTGTCACACTGACTGTGGAAGAGAGAAAGAGCGCCCAAGAGCAGTTCTACCAGAAGAATCAAATTACCACACCTGACCTACTTCAAACGTGGTTGCTAACTTATGGGATGACAATTGAGCAACTCGAAGCACTAGCAACAAAAGAACTCAGGATTGAGAAATTCAAAATTGCCACTTGGGGAGCGAAGATTGAATCCATATTTCTCAATCACAAATCCCAATTAGACAAAGTTGTTTATTCCCTCATCCGCACTTCTTCCATGGAAGTTGCTCAAGAACTGTTCTTTCGCATACTAGCAGGAGAACAGACCTTGGCTGAATGTGCTAAAGAATACTCCCAAGGTGCAGAAGCACAAACAGGGGGATTGCTTGGTCCGGTTCCCCTGTCACAACCCCATCCTACCATCGCTAAAATGCTTTCCACTTCCCAAGCGGGAGAACTGCTACCACCAACCAAGTTAGGAGAATGGGTAGTCATCCTGCGATTGGAGAAATTTATCAGCGCCCAGTTAGATGATGCCATGCGTGCGTTTCTGCTCAATCAGATGTTTGAGACAATGCTTGCAGAAGCCATTCGCAATGCCCAACCAACCATTCTTAACGATACACCTACCCCAGTTCTCCTAACAAGATGACATCCAGCACGACTACCATTATTGATTTTCTCGCTCAACACCACCCCTTCAACCAGCTGGATGTCAGGAGTGTTGAACGCATCGCCTCAAAACTCCAACCACTGCGCTATCGCATGGGACAAGCCATCTTTGTGCGAGAGATGATGCCCGATAAAATTGTCATTATCTACTCAGGTGGAGCGCGTCTTATCGGTTACGCACCCGGAGCCAAAGTTCCAGAAACACTGCAATCGTTGAAAGAAGGAGCACTCTTGGGTGCTACAAGCTTGGTGAGGGGTGTTGCAAGTGAAACCGCGATCTCCTCTGGTGAAATCCTCTGTCTTACCCTAAGTGTTGCAACCTGCAATTATAAATGCCAAAACCTGCACTTCCCGACTTTTTCCAACCAGGATTATGGCTTCTAAGGGATTTAAACCGCCTTTCATCAGTGATGAATACCTGGAAGGGTTAAAGTCATTCCTTCCATCCAGAACTTTTGGTAAGGTAACTGATTTCGTGTCTGAAGGGAAAAATGGACTTATTTTTGTTGAAGCTAAAGCACAGTTAACTCCTGTACAATTAGCTAATTCAATTAATCCAGGAGGGAAAATGGTTGGTACTAGGAGCGCGCTTGAAACTGTCTACAAGCGTGGGGATCAAGTCTTTCCTGAAGTTGAAAGGCAAATAATTACAGCAACCGATTTATCCAAAATTACTACTGGCACCACTGGAAAACTTTCTAAAGTACCAACTGGGATACCTGGAGAATTTCAGGTATATCAAAATGGTGTTCCTGCAATGCCTAATGGAATTCCTGTATTTCTACAACAGCTTTGAAATACTTGTTATCTACGGCTATGTTGACTTCAGTAAATTAATACGTGTAGCAATCCTAATTGAAACGTGAGAAAATACGGAGAGCAAAAGTAGGTATTTACAAGCATTTCAGCAATTTTCTCTCTCCTGAATGATTTAGGATTGCTATATAGGTTACAATCCTGGAAGTGATATGCGTTGCAGAAACTTATTCAATTGAAAAACTTGATTAGTCATTGAAAATTTACATAGTGTTACGAAATCATAGATCTGGTTAACGAAAGTAAGGTAGAGATGAAAGAAATCTTGAAAAATTTGGAAGAATTTGGTTTTTATTCTTACGAAGATCCAACTTTAGTTCCCATAATTCAGGCGTTACAGTTGAATAATAATTCCGTTTGGTTAAGGGACGGAAGATATGCAAGCTTGAATACATTGGATATAACATCATCTTCAGAAGCAGAGGAACTGATGCATAATGCGACAGACGAGAGCGATAACTTCTTGTATTTATACAGACCTTTACCACCACATCGTTGCTTTCCTTTCGATAAAGAGGATTTGTATGAATATCCACCGATGATATTTGAAGATGATTACTTATGCAATAGTTTAAGCAGATGTGGCGTTATCATCAAGGATGTAAATGAATATGAGGATTCTGAGGGAGATTCTCATCTAATTACCAATGTAGGTGATTTCTTAATTTGTCCTTACGAATTTAAATCGGGATTCACTCAAAATTGTTTGAAATGGCGGGTTGTTACTGCAAGAATTCTGTTGATGCTTAATATTATTCTATCTCAAGCAGATAGTAATGAAAGCTTTTACGTACTGAGAGAAGAAGGTAAAGAGGGAGATACTACTGTAGTTCTGCTAAATCCATCGATGTTTAAGTTTTTTCAAGATACTAGCAAATTAGAGGAGCGCGACTTACCCAAGCCTATCGAGAAATATTTTGAGAGCATCTTGTCCTAACTCGAATTTATCCATTTTCTTTGGTAAAAGCGCAAATTGATGAGCTTGGCAATCGTACTGAGTTTCGTGACGACGCAGCTGGTCGCCAGACTGAAATCCTGAACGCTGATGAACAAGCTGCAAACCCACTTGATAATCCCAAAACAACTTATAAGTACGATTTGGCAGGACAGCTTGTTTCTCAAACTTCGGCGCTCAACTACACTACTACTTATAAATATGATGACTTGGGACGGCTCAAAGAAACCCACTTCCACGATAAGAGTTACACCACTCAGGAGTATGATGCATTAGGTCGGCTCCTCGCGGCTATTGACCAAAACAGGAAGCCCACAGAGTATCGCTACGATGCGCTGGGTCGTCTAACTGGGGTGAAAAATGCTTTTGGAGATTGGACTGAGTATGGTTACAACGAGGTCGGTAACTTAATCTGGATGGAGGATGCCAAGGATCGCCGCACCAATTACGAATACGATAAGCTTGGTCGGCGCACGGCAGTCATTCTGCCGATGGGTCAACGCTCTGACACGACCTATGATGCGGTAGGCAATCTCAGGACTTATACTGACTTCAATCGCCGTACCATTACCTACGATTACGACCCCCAAAATCGCATGACCTCAAAGCTGTTTGGAGATGGCTCAAAGGTCACATACACCTACACAAACACCGGATTACAGGACGTTGTTAAGTTCATAAATGCAAGTAACGTGACAACGGCGACCTATGACAGTGATTACGATGAGCGCGATCGCCTCATTCAGCGCACTGATACCATTAGTGGAGCCAGCCGAAGTATCAGCTACACCTACGATGCTGCAAGCAATCGCACATCAGTTACCACACCGAGTGGTACGGTGAACTACACCTTTGATAAGCGCAACCGCCTTGACAAAGTGATTGAGAACAACATTGTCACGGCAGACTACGACTACGATGGGGTGAACAATCTACTTCTGACAAAATTTGCCAACGGTACACAAGAAGTTCGCCGCTATGACGAGCTCAATCGCCTGCGGGTCTTGGAAAACAAAAAAGCAACTGGTGAAATTATCTCCAGCTACACCTACACACTCGATCTTGTGGGCAATCGACGGAAGGTGGAAGAAAATAGCGGACGTATTGTTGAGTACACTTATAACGACTTGTATCAGTTAACTCAAGAAAAAATCACCGATGCTGTCAATGGTAACCGCGTCTACGACTACACCTATGATAAAGTAGGTAACCGCAAGACCAAAAGTGAAACCGTGAATGCTGTCACAACAGATACGGTGTACACTTACGATGCCAACGATCGGCTAGAGAACGAAAAGGTCAATCAGAAAGTTATTGCTAGTTATGCCTATGACAACAATGGAAATACCTTAACAAAGACCGAAAACGGCATTACAACCACCTATACCTGGGATTACGAGAACCGTTTGAGTACCGCAACGCTTAAGAATTCGTCAGGTGTCGTGCTTCAATCAATGCAGTATCGATACAACGATGAGGGTATTCGGGTTGCATCGATAGTGAACAATCAAGAAACTCGTTATCTGATTGATACTGTTCAACCCTATGGTCAAGTGTTGGAAGAGTATTCCCCCTATGGCGCGGTGCAAGCGTCCTATACTTACGGCTCGGACTTGATTTCCCAGAAACAGGGCATCAAGAGCACCTTCTACCATGTTGATGGATTGGGCAGCACGCGAGCGCTCACTGATGCAAGTGGTAGTGTTGTAAACACCTACAACTATGAGGCATACGGGGAACTGCTGAATTCTACTGGCAGTGTAAGTAACAAGTATCTGTTTGCTGGCGAGCAGTATGACTCCAATTTAGGTGATTACTATCTACGGGCTAGGTACTACGACACTGAAACTGGGCGGTTTACTAGACGGGATACCTATGAAGGTAGGCTGGGTGAACCTTTGACGCTACATAAGTACATCTATACTCATGCTAACCCCGTTAACGGGACTGATCCAAGTGGAAAATTCACATTAACAGAGGTGTTGACTGGTAGTGCAATTATTGGTGCATTCGCTGGTGCAGCAGGAGGTGGATACTACGGCTATAGTAAATCAGGTGAAGTCTTCAGCAAAGAAACTTTGAAGTTTGCATTAGTAGGAGCAGTTGGTGGAGCTGCTGCTGGAGCTATGCTTGGTGGGGCTATCTATCTGACTCCAGCTGGGTTAGGACCAATTATTCAAACTGGCGCACGGCAATTGTTCAGGAAAGCAATAGCTACACATTCAAGAAGTCAAGCCGCATTGCTAGCAGGTTTTGGACTTGGTTTCACAGGCGGTATATTAGAACCAGATTACGAAGTTGCACTTGGCACAGCTTTTACTACAGCTTTGACAATTGGAGATGATGTGCTTGTACGTGGAGCGATATGGAGAAGAAATGCTATGACCCAAGCCTTTGGAGAACTCTACACTGCAAATAGAGCTATCTTGTTTCGATCTGTACAATCAACCACGTTTATGACACTACATTTTCTTTTCGGCTTCACTGTCGGCTACGCTTCTGGATCTTTTATCCGAAAGTCGTATGACCAATATTTCTCTACAGGTAACTAGAGAGAACTCAAGGGAGGAGTTTATGCACTTTTGGTTTAATCAATCTAAAAAGCTAGATGAGATTTTGCAGCGTTCTGGTATGAGCGATGAGGAATTTCTCCACAGGCTGCAATTGTCAGGTGAGGTGGCGAGAAAAACAGTGAAGTGTTGCCGAACAGAATTAGGCAAAGCTTATCGACTATCTCCTGAGAAGTTGTATCCAGATGATAGCTTTAGACACTTAATAAACTTGCCAACTCCTGGGTGGGATATGCTAGAGCTTGTATTATCTCTTGAAGAAACTTTAGGTGCTGGAATTGATGAAGAGCAAGTTCCTAACTGGACATCTAAAGACATGACTCTGGGGAAATGGATCGTAGATTTCCTATCCAGATATTTTGAAAAAAATCAGAACCGTAACAATATAGAGGAAAAGTAGCGAATGTAACCAGACAAGTTATCTTCCGGGTGATATTTTTTGGTACTTGTAGGTAATTGGATCCATTGGATGTAACCTTTCACACTCCCCCCTACCTCTCAACGATAAATCAGGGGTTTCGAGGATTTTGCAGGGGGGGGAGTGAATAATTACATTGGATCACCGTGCCCTGCGTGGGATTTTTGTACGCGCTTGCTCAAAACTCTCTGTGTATTTACATTTTGGGATAGACAAACCCGAAAGTTCACTCCAGATTAGTACAGTAGCCTTTCCACATCCCCATTGTCAACTCATAGAGCAGCCACTTAGTATTTTCACGCATTCAATTGCCAACTTTACAACCAAATTCCGTGTACTTATCATTGTGATATAGATAACCAACAAGCCATCATGCAATTGGGAGTTTGTACCAAAAACAACACTCCCTCTTGCTATTTGGTGAAAGGTTTAGGAGATGAGGAGATGGGGAGATGAGGAGATGGGGAGATGGGGAGATGGGGAGAATTTTACCACCCCATCACCTCACCACCTCACCACCTCACTACCTCACCCCCTCACCACCTCATCCTCCCACTCTGTCATCTACCCAAACTCTCTATGGCTCAAATTCTCCAATTTGGGAATCGCACAATTACAGAAGCAGAGGTTTTTCGCCTGCTAGCTGAGTACCAAATGCTACCCCAGTTATGGCTCCATGATAATCGACTCTGCTATTGCTCCTGTTACACTGACTGTGGAAGAGAAAAAGAGCGCCCAAGAGCAGTTCTACCAGAAGAACCAAATTACCACACCTGACCTACTTCAAACGTGGTTGCTAGCTTATGGGATGACAACCGAGCAACTAGAAGCACTAGCAACAAAAGAACTCAGGATTGAGAAATTCAAAATTGCCACATGGGGAGCGAAGATTGAATCTATATTTCTCAATAATAAATCCCAATTAGACAAAGTTGTCTATTCCCTCATCCGCACTCCTTCCATGGAAGTTGCTCAAGAACTGTTCTTTCGCATACTAGCAGGAGAACAGACCTTCGCTGAATGTGCTCTTGAATACTCGCAAGGTGCAGAAGCACAAACAGGAGGATTGCTAGGTCCGGTTCCCCTGTCACAACCCCATCCTACCATCGCCAAATTGCTTTCCACCTCCCAACCGGGAGAACTGCTACCACCAACCAAGTTAGGAGAATGGGTAGTTATCCTACGATTGGAGAAATTTATCAGCGCCCAGTTAGATGATGCCATGCGTGCGTTTCTGCTCAATCAGATGTTTGAGACAATGCTTGCAGAAGCCATTCGCAATGCCCAACCAACTATTCTTAACGATACACCTACCCCAGTTCTCCTCACAAGATGACATCCAGCACTACCACTATTATTGATTTTCTCGCTCAATACCACCCCTTCAACCAGCTGGATGTCAGGAGTGTTGAACGCATTGCCTCTAAACTCCAACCACTACGCTATCGCATGGGGCAAGCCATCTTTGTACGAGAAACCATGCCCGATAAAATTGTCATTATCTACTCAGGTGGAGCGCGTCTTATCGGTTACGCACCCGGAGCCAAAGTTCCAGAAACACTGCAATCGTTGAAATCAGGAGCACTCTTAGGCGCTGCAAGCTTAGTGAGGGGTGTTGCAAGTGAAACTGCGATCGCATCAAGTGAAACCCTCTGTCTTACCCTAAGTGCAACCGATTTTCGAGAACTTTTAGAACTCGAACCAGCGATAAGAGACGCATATAGCAATCACTGTTCCCTAATTGAAGTGTATGACCTCTTGGGTGCAGAACTAGAAAGAAGGGCTAAGGGGAATGCCAATCTTAAAGAACTGGCAATTCAGCATCACGCATCAGCTACTGTCCTCAACTTGCCCTCAGGCACAACGCCACTTCAACAACTAGACCCCAATTTCCTGTGGCTAGTGAGTGGCGGTAGTTCCAATTATGCTGTAGGCTGTAGCCTAAACTCCCATGACCCACAAGCATACATTAAAGTAGAAGCTGACAAACCAGTTCGTCTCATTGGTTTGCGGGAACTAACAATATCAGGGGACACTGTTTCCTCCTCCCTCCACTCTCCCGCCCTCTCCCCCTCTTCCTTGTGGCAAGATGCACCCTACGCTTCAGAACGTCCGGAGGAACCAGAAGAACCAAGCCCCCAATCGGTCAAATACCCTCACGTTCGTGGCAGAGGTCCGGTGGATGCGTCCGTCGCCTGCTTCCAAATGCTAGCTCAGTACTGGGGAATGCCGTTCAAGCGAGATGTCATCAAACGCGCCTTGGTTAACAACTTTCAGCGCACGGGTGGCATTTCCATTCAACTGTGCGGTGCGCTCTCCGAACTGATGGGGCTCACCTCCCAACTGGTACAAGTTCCAGCACTCAGTGTCCCTCGCCTACCAGTACCAGCACTCCTCCCCTGGCAGGACAGTTTCGCCATTCTCTACAAAGCTACTTCCAAAGAATTGGTTTTGGCAATACCAGAACAGGGCATCAGACGTTTAAACCCCACAGCATTTGCCGATATTTGGGGGGAAGAAGGTCAAGTACTACTGCTGCAACCTACAAAAGAAACGCCCAAAAGTCGCTTTGGTTTGAGTTGGTTTCTTCCTGCTATCAAAAAGCATCGTACAGTACTTATCGAAGTTTTTATTGCTTCCTTGTTTGTACAACTCTTGGGATTGGCTAACCCCCTCATTACCCAAGTCATTATTGATAAAGTTATTATCCAAAACGGTGTTAATACCCTCCATGTGTTGGGATTTCTATTGATAGCAATGGCTGTGGTGGAAGGCGTTATCACTTGGCTAAGAACCAACCGGGATGTCGGTGAGTACCAATATTAAGATTAGGGAGCGCACCGTCATGAGCATTTTTACTGATATGTTTAGCTCCAGTGTGGAGAGCCTCAAGACTGTGCGGTAGCAGTGATTGTCAACAATTGCCAATCGCCAAACGATAGAACAGTGTAGATATAGTCTAATAAAGCACAGTTGCTTACTGAGAAATAACAGTTATTTGTTAGAGATAGTGCATATTATGGAGTGGAGGAGATAGATCCTACCTTCCGTACCGCAGCTAGCCCTAAAGTGTCACACTACGAATTTGAACGTTTGAGGATTTGGGGTTAGCGTTAGCACCGCTTACCGTCTTATTGCTAATAATTGAGAATGACTTGGATGTCTCATATCCCAGTTTTCACGCTTTCTCGCCTGTTTCTATCAGAAAAATCGTATAGTTTTACTCTTCTTTTGGAGATTTCACTCAGTAATTACCGTTTGCGAGCGTTGGGGTGCGGAAGGCAGGATAGAAGGTATTCCAGAAAAAATGACTCCTAAACTACTAGGAAAAAAGTTGAAAAAGTAAGTGGGGAACTTGAGTTCCCCTTTCAGGATGAAATGAGGATCGTGAGTCCCCTACTGCCTTTTACTGGATGCAGCAAAACGCTTGTTAATCTCATCCCAGTTCAAGACGTTCCACCATGCATTTAAATAATCAGCACGACGATTTTGATACTTGAGGTAATATGCATGTTCCCATATGTCATTACCCATAATTGGGTAGTTTCCTTCAACTATGGGACTATCTTGATTGGGTGTGGTCATCACAGCAAGGTTACCATTTTTAGTACGAACTAGCCAAACCCAACCACTGCCAAAACGAGCGCCGCCAGCTTCATTAAACTGCTTTTTAAAACTTGCGAAACTGCCAAAATTTTCTGTGATAGCGGATGCGATCGCACCTGTAGGTTCTCCACCACCTTTTGGCTTCATAATTCTCCAAAACATCGCATGATTCACGTGACCGCCACCATTATTACGTACCGTTGTGCGAATATCTTCTGGTACATTGTTTAAGTTGCTCAGAAGGGCTGCAACACTTTTCCCCTTAAGTTCTGGATGTTTGCTAAATGCCGCATTCAAGTTTTTTACATAAGTCGCATGGTGTTTATCGTGATGAAACTGCATTGTTTTTGCATCGATATGAGGCTCCAACGCATTGTACGCGTAAGGTAGTGGTGGTAGTTGAATAGCACCTGGTACATTAGAACTAGGCTGGTTTCCTCTGGGAGTGTTTTGTGCAAAAGTACCAGCATCTAACGCCAAAACCCCAGCACCAGACCCTAGTAAAAACAAGAAATGACGACGATTAACACTCATAAAACTTTACTGCGACGAATGTTTTCATTGAGCAGTCCTTATTTTCCCACTGACCAGTGACCAATGACCACCTGACCACCTGACCAGTAACCAGTGACCACCTGAACACTAACAACTAACAACTAACAACTAACAACTAACAACTAACAACTAACCACTATCTAACTTTGTGACAATCGCTGTCTTGCTTCACCTGCTAACATCTGATGTGCTTCTACTAAAAAGCGAGGAATTTTCTCTGCATGAGGACTGCGACTGAGACATTCCTGCAAGTCTAATTGACGTATTTTGTCTGCTTGAGTACCAGGAAACCAATGGTCCCCATTGCCAAGCAGGTTGTAACGCATTTTGGCATAGTCCAGCATATCGTATGCCAAAGCTAAATTTCTCAACCACAAAATCACTGGAATGTTCACATAACCAGGGGTTTTCTCATAGGTTGGTAAATTAATATGCCAGGTTTTGACCCAATCTTCTCCCAAAACCGCTATTGCTTGTTCTTCCAACCTAGCCAAAATAGGTGGCAAAATTTCTGATGCGTTGTCTAGTAAATCTAATGTTTTCAAGTGTTCGTCAAAATCTTGTGGTTTAGCTGCACCCAGGCTTAATGTATGAACTTGAGAATCGCTTAAACAAAATAAATCGTTAAAAACCATTGGGCTTAAAGGCTTACAAAGTTCTACAAGTTTTTGTGGCGGTTCATATAACATCCCTCCTTTATTCGATGGGCTAATAATAAATACGCCCAGATCGAGGCGGGTTGCAGCTTCAATAGCAGCCCAGTTGGTTTGATTAATATAATACCAATGTAAGTTGACATAATCAAACTGGTTTGTATTTATTGTTTGAATAATAATGTCTGTGGCACCATGTGTAGAAAAACCAATAAATTTCACTTTTCCTTGTGCTTGAAGTTTACGCACGAACTCCAAGCAACCACCAGGACGAATGCTATCATTCAATAATTCCGCATTATTGATACCGTGTATTGCTAGTAAATCAACATAATCCAAGCGAAGATTTTTTAGCGATTTTTCAAAATCTCGTTGAAATTCTTTAACATTAGCTTTCGGGCTGACTTTGGTTTGAACAATCAACTGTTCGCGCTCAAAAGTTGGCAAGATTTTTCCCAACTGCATTTCAGAACTACCATAACCACGGGCGGTTTCAATATGATTAATTCCTAATTCTACTGCCCGTCGAATCGTCGCTTCTAGATTTTCCTGGTTATCGCGAGGGATTTGCCACTGTGGTACATCCTGCCATTTATACTGATATCTCATGCCACCGCAGGAAAAAACTGGCATTTTTAATTCTGTGCGCCCAAATCGTCTGTAAAGCATGATTAGACGTTAAATTTTAGATTTTGGATTTTGGATTTTTGGTTGTATGTTAAAACGTTAGTCCATCTCAAATATTCTGTCCGTGTAAAGAATGGATTTCATTTTTTACATACCATACTGCGACAAAAAATACAAGACTTAGCTCCATTTTAAGTATTTGTACTATCTTGACTTATCTGTATAAAAGCAGTAAGACCATGACAGCACAAAGGGAAAGAGCTTGAATTTGGCAATGTACCCGGAAATTTATCGGAGTATTGCGTAAAATGAAACGTTCTCTGTGAAGTCTCGGTTAGTCCCACTAAAAAATCTCCGGAGGTATCAATGCCACATCACATCAGCACTCAGCCAACCACAAATGTGAATACTTATTCTAAGGGTGCTGCTGATGCCTATACTCTCAATCTTATAGGCTTTTTTATTATTTCTTTACCTATAGTTCTACTATTGGGAATGACAACTTATAAAAGATATCGTACTGTTGTTCTTCGTCGGCGAAGAGTCTTCTCGAAAAAATGTGGTTAATGGATGCTAAATATAATACCTATAGACAAGATTAAATTTAACTAGGGGATAGGGGTAGGGGATAGGGGGTAGGGAAAAGCGATTTTCGTGCTTCCCTCGTTCCCATGCTCTGCATGGGAATGCATTCATTGGAGGCTCCGCCTCCTGTACTTAGCTGGAAGTGCGAGGCGGAGCCTCGTGGACGGCATTCCCAGGCGGAGCCTCGTGGACGGCATTCCCAGGCAGAGCCTGGGAACGAGATACACCCCTACTCCCTACCCCCTACCCCCTACCTATTACAATTGCCGAACTATTGGTTGACCGTCTTTTACTTCACCAATCAACACTAAATCGGCGCAATTAACAAAAATTCCATTTTCTAAGACTCCGGGAATGTTGTTAAGTGTTTTTTCCAGGTTAACGGGGTCGTCGATCGCGTCAAACTTGACATCTATCACCATATTCCCTTGGTCGGTAATGACTGGACCTGCTTTTTTTACACCCATGCGGAGTTCGGGTTTGCCGCCCAATTTCTCAATTGCACGTGTCACAGGTGCGATCGCCATTGGGATGACTTCTACTGGTACGGGAAAAACCGAACCCAATCGATCTACCAATTTACCAGCGTCCACTACGACAATGAATCGGTTTGCCAGGTAATCAACGACTTTTTCGCGAGTGTGGGCGGCACCACCACCTTTGATTAAATTCTTTTGGGGATCGACTTCATCTGCTCCATCAATGGCAATGTCGATGCGATCGATAGCGTCTAGAGTGGTTAGCGGAATACCAAACTGTTTGGATAGCACCTCTGCTTGAAATGAGGTGGGGACGCCAATTATATCTGTGATTTCTCCAGATTTCAGGCGATCGCCTAAAAACTGAATTGCGTATGCTGTTGTTGACCCTGTACCCAACCCAACAATAGAACCTGATTCTACCAAAGCGGCTGCTGCTTTGCCGACTTCTTGCTTCATCAACTTGGTGGGGTCTGTTGCTGCGGTCATTCCCAAAGCTCCTCAAATCATAAACTATTGTTTAGGGTAAGGGAAAAAGGTAAAGGTAAGCAAAACGGTTTTAAGAGAAAGGATTAGAGCTACATGGTTTTGTTATCTATTTTCCGTCTTATGTGATATAATACCCCCAACTTTTGGGAATACTATGATGTAAAGCTTATTTCCTTTTCACCGACAAATACATCCGAGAAATAGAATTTAAACTGGAAGAAATTGATTTAGATTATATCCGAACGGATTTACCTAAACTTTTAGATTCGATGCAAGTGGGTGTAGAACGTAGTAAAAATATATCAAATAGTTTGCGAACTTTTTCCCGTGCAGATACAGAAAATCAAGTTAGCTTCAACATTCATGATGGTATTGATAGCGCTCTCTTAATCCTCAAACATCGCCTGAAAGCTAACGAAACCCGCTCAGTAATTCAGGTGATAACTAATTACGGTCAATTACCAAAAGTGAAATTTTTTCCAGGACAATTAAATCAAGTTTTTATGAATATTTTGGCAAATGCAATTGATGCTCTGGATGATTCAAATATTGGTTTGAGTTATGAAAAAATTAAAGAAACTTCTAATTGTATTACTGTTAAAACTTTTATTCAGGAGGTTGAAGAAGGCAGCCTTGCTGATGGCAGATGGCAGCTATGTTCCGTTTAGAAGGGGATTCAGACCCCTCCTAAACGGTAGCCACGCTCACAGGAGTTCAATGGGGGTCTTAAACCCTTGTTCCCTTCACACGCGGGCAGCCTTGCAGGAGCCAGAATTCCCGTGACTCATAGCTGCCTCCTGCCCTCTGCCTTTCCCGATAAAAATCAAGTTTTTATTAATATTAAAAATAATGGAAGAGGGATATCAGAAGATGTGAAGCCACGGATTTTTGACTACTTATTTACGACTAAAGCTGTTGGTAAGGGAACGGGTTTGGGGCTAGCCATTGCACGGCAAATTGTTTTAGAAAAACATAGAGGAAGTCTTGAAGTTAATTCAAGATTGGAAGAAGGAGCAGAATTTGTAATCCTACTTCCAATTATGGGAGTTGAAAATAGTCATAATGGATAAGTAGGTAGGCTCCTCACTCTCGTTACCAGGCTCTGCCTGGTAACGAGAGTGAGGCTCCGCCTCGCTTTGTAGAGACACAGGAGGCGGAGCCTCCCGTAAGTCATTCCCAGCCTGAGGCTGGGAACGAGGTGACAAACTACTAGGTTGCAACATCTCATCCTGTATATTCGTCTTTAAAGAGGTTTTGAAGAGCAGTAGTTGCTTAAAGTGTATACAATTATGCGTCAGCTTCTAAGTACTCTCTCATTAGTCGCACTACTACAATCTTTTCCCGATGTGGCGATAAGCCGGGGGAGGCTTGCGCTAAGAGCGATCGCACTTGAGCAAGCCAACACCGAACAACCATCCGATCCCATAACACAAGTTGTTGCTGCCAAATTCATGTCTAACGCTCCAGATGGAAATTTTTACCCACAACGGTTTGTCAGCCGAGCAGAATTAGCTTCGATTATGGTAAAAGCATTTCGACTGGATAAACGACAGGCGGCTACCAAAGAAAATTTCAAAGTTGCTGACGTATCCCCTTCCAATCCCGCGTTTAATGATGTTCAAATAGTTTTAAAAACTGATATTATGAAGGGTTATCGGGGAAATTTATTCTTCCCGAATCAAAGAGTTACAAAAGCGGAGGCTTTAGCAATTTTTGCACAAGCTTACGGCGTTTTTCAATTCCCTGATGAAACGGTCAATGAGATTCTTGCCTCATATCCCGATGCTGCGTCTATACCAGCTTGGGCGAGGAAAGCACTCGCTACAGCAGCTAGCGAGGGATTTGTCAATACCGATAGACAAGGAAATCTCTCCCCATTGCAGCCCATGACTCGTGGGGACATGGCTTTTGTCTTAAGTCAGTATTTACAAAGACAGCAGCCGCAACCGCAAACGCCAGAGGTTCCGGATGCGAGCGAGGGAGAATCTTAGACACAGTCAAGACAAGGGAGACAAAGGGGAAATAAATATTTTCCTGTTGTTTTTTGCTGCTAGTACAGCTGGCGCGTAGATAAATAGACCATTAGTAACAGATAAAAAGCTTACAATCAAAGCTTTTGCGCCTTCTGCCCTCAAACAAGCGTACTTCTGCCTTCATGTACTAGGTTCTTTTTTGTAACTGTTTGACAATGGCTTCATAAGCTGACAACCCCACCGTGGGAAAATCAGAAATGCAAAAAGTAGAGAGGAAAACCCTATAGTTATGCACTTGAGTGAAATTACTCATCCCAACCAACTGCATGGTTTGTCGATTCGCCAGTTACAACAAATTGCCCGTCAGATTCGAGATAAACATCTTCAAACTGTAGCAGCAACTGGAGGACACCTCGGACCTGGTTTGGGAGTTGTAGAATTGACCCTAGGGCTTTACCAAACGCTGGATTTAGACCGCGATAAGGTTATCTGGGATGTAGGACACCAAGCTTATCCTCACAAACTCATTACAGGGCGCTACCCTAACTTCCACACTTTGCGGCAAAAAGACGGAATTGCCGGTTATCTCAAGCGATGTGAAAGTAAATTTGACCATTTCGGTGCGGGACACGCTTCCACCAGTATCTCTGCTGGATTGGGCATGGCTTTAGCAAGGGATCTCAAAGGAGAAAAGTTTAAAGTTGCCGCTATCATTGGTGATGGTGCGCTGACTGGTGGTATGGCATTAGAAGCTATCAACCACGCCGGACATTTGCCCAAGACTAACCTGCTGGTTGTCCTTAACGACAATGAAATGTCCATCTCTCCCAACGTTGGTGCGATTCCCCGCTACTTAAACAAAATGCGCCTGAGTCCGCCAGTACAGTTCCTTAAAGATAATTTTGAAGAACAAGTCAAGCATATTCCCTTTGTTGGAGAATCCCTTTCACCCGAACTAGAACGCATCAAAGAAGGGATGAAGCGCTTGGCTGTTCCCAAGGTTGGCGCTGTGTTTGAAGAACTGGGTTTTACTTACATCGGTCCCGTAGATGGACACAATTTAGAGGAATTAATTGCCACTTTCCAACAGGCGCATCAAATTCCAGGACCTGTTTTGGTACACGTCGCAACTGTCAAGGGTAAAGGATATGAAATTGCCGAACAAGATAAAGTTGGCTATCATGCCCAAGTTCCCTTTAACTTAACGACAGGGAAAGCAGTTCCCTCCAATAAGCCCAAGCCACCCGGTTATAATAAAGTTTTTGCCCACACTTTGGTTCAACTTGCCGAACAAAACCCCAAAATTATTGGTATTACCGCCGCAATGGCAACAGGAACGGGGTTAGATAAATTGCAAGCAAAGCTACCCAATCAATATATAGATGTAGGCATTGCCGAACAGCACGCTGTTACCTTAGCAGCCGGACTAGCATCTGAAGGTATGCGTCCGGTTGTTGCTATTTACTCTACCTTCCTACAACGTGCCTACGACCAAATTATTCACGACGTTTGCATTCAAAACCTGCCAGTATTCTTCTGTATGGATAGAGCAGGAATTGTTGGTGCTGACGGTCCTACACACCAGGGAATGTATGATATTGCCTATCTACGTTGCGTTCCCAACATGGTACTCATGGCACCTAAAGACGAGGCAGAATTGCAACGGATGGTAGTCACTGGTATCAATCACACATCCGGACCGATCGCCATGCGTTTCCCTCGTGGTAGCGGTTACGGTGTTCCTTTGATGGAGGAAGGCTGGGAGGCTTTAGAAATCGGTAAAGGGGAAATTCTCCGTACTGGCGATGATGTGTTGCTTCTTGGCTACGGCACAATGGTACAACCCGCACTGCAAACTGCCGAAATCCTTAGCGAACACGGTATTGAAGCAACTGTGGTTAATGCGCGTTTTGCCAAGCCTTTAGATACGGAATTAATCTTCCCACTTGCTCAGAAAATTGGGCGCGTTGTGACTTTGGAAGAGGGCTGTATTACAGGAGGCTTCGGATCGGCAATTGCAGAAGCGCTTTTAGACGCCGATATCGTAGTTCCTGTTAAACGCATCGGTATACCCGATTTGTTGGTAGAACATGCCGAACCCAACGAATCGAAAGCCGCATTAGGTTTAACAAGTCCCCAAATTGCTGACAGAGTTTTACAGGCTTTCTTCAAGCGGGAACTTTCTACTGTGAGTTAACACCAGTACTCCACCACATTAAAACCTCATATCACCTCGCACCTCATGCACCTCGTTCCCAGGCTCCGCCTGGGAATGCCTTACTCGAGGCTCCGCCTCCTGTTTACTTACCTAAAATAATGAACTACTCCGCAGCATAGCTTATCTAAAGTGAGCCAGATATTTGTTGGGTTTCGTTCCTCAACCCAACCTACAAAAATTCTTATCCCTTGCAGTATTATCTTTTACTATAGATTTTTGGCGATACATATCAAATACAAATATTTCTTTACTTCTATTACAGTAATTACCACATCTCACTTTGTAAAGAACTTCGATT
Organism: Scytonema sp. UIC 10036; assembly: GCF_009725235.1. The sequence goes on along the minus strand of NZ_WJFC01000031.1, from coordinate 32,259 downwards.
AAAACTATATGCAGTATTGGCGCGGAACCCATCATATGTGGGTACTTTTTTACTGACTGCAAATAACTAAGGGTATATTTAAGTATAATGGTTTACACTGAAATCAATCCTATCGTCATCCATAACACCCGACGCCAGGAAATTTGTCGAATTTTTGGGGAAACTTACGATCCAGAACGGTGGAATGACTGGCGCTGGCAAATGCGGCATCGATTAACTAAACCAGAACATTTCCAGCGTTTGCTGCATCTTGTTCCCGCAGAGGAACAGGGACTTTTGAAGTCTCCTGAGAAGTTTGCCATAGCCGTGACACCGCATTTTGCAGCACTGCTTGACCCAGAAGATTCGCTTTGTCCGCTACGGTTGCAAGTCATACCACGAGAAGCAGAGCTTGTAGTTAATCCTGCGGATATGAAAGATCCATGCGGTGAAGACCACGACAGCGTGGTGCCCGGATTGGTACACCGCTATCCTGACAGAGTTTTATTTCTTGCTCTTGACTCTTGTGCTGCATATTGCCGTTATTGTACGCGTTCTCGCTTAGTTAGTCAAGGTGAAATGTACCCTCTGACTCGACGAATGGAAGCGATCGTTGCTTACCTAGAAGAGCATACTGAGGTACGTGACGTGCTGATTTCTGGTGGCGATCCCCTGCTTATGTCGGACGAACCCTTAGACAACTTGTTAAGACAATTGCGTGCTATTTCACACATTGAATTTATACGTATTGGGTCTCGCGTACCGAGTTTCTTACCACAACGGATTACTCCAGAACTTGTTGCCGTGCTTCGCAAGCATCGGGTGTGGCTGTCGTTACACTTTTGTCATGTACGGGAACTAACTCCAGAAACGGCGTATGCCTGTGATTTACTAGCTGACGGTGGTATTCCATTAGGAAGTCAAACTGTATTGCTGAAAAACGTGAATGACTCTGAGGAGTCACTCAAGCAGCTGTTTCACGGTTTGCTGAAACTGCGCGTCCGTCCTTACTATCTCTACCAATGCGATCCAGTTGTAGGTACTGCACACCTGCGGACTAGCGTACAAACAGGTTTGGATCTGATCTCTAAATTGCGCGGTCACACCACGGGCTACGCTGTCCCAACTTATGTAATTGATGCTCCTGGTGGTGGTGGCAAAGTCCCTATTCAAAAAGAAACACTGCTCGCCTATGAGAACGGTACAGCACTGGTTCGTAACTGGGAAGGTCAGACGTTTACATATACAGATCCGGAAATATAAAGCTGAGATTATGGGAATTTTTATTGGTTTGTGTTATGACCTCAAGCAAGATTATCTGAACAAAGGTTTCACCGCCGATGAAGTGATGGAATTTGACTCAGAAGAAACTTTGATTGGGTTGGAAAAGGCACTGGATAGTTTGGGTCATCAGGTTGAACGTGTTGGTAATGGTAGAGAACTTGCTTTGCGGTTGACAAAAGGCGATCGCTGGGATTTAATTTTCAACATTGCCGAGGGGGTCAAAGGTCGTTCTCGTGAGGCTCAAGTGCCTGCTGTGTGTGAATTATTTGCTCAACCTCATACTTTTGCTGACCCATTAACCTGTGCTCTTACACTTGATAAAGCTCTTGCTAAAAGTGTAGTCCGCGATCGCGGTTTACCTACAGCCCCATTTGAGGTTGTAGGGAGTATCCGAGAAGCAACAGCCGTATCGCTACCCATGCCACTCTTCCTGAAGCCAGTTGCTGAGGGAAGTTCCAAAGGAGTAACAGGGCGTTCCTTAGTGAAAGAACGCACTGAGCTAGTGACGGAATGCCAAAAAGCGATCGACAAATTCCATCAGTCTGTACTTGTAGAAACCTTTCTCCCAGGGAGAGAAGTCACAGTAGGCATTGTTGGGAATGGTAACACTGCACGAGTGGTGGGCGTGATGGAAGTCCTGTTTACAAATAAAGCAGAGACTGTCGCCTATACTGCTCTCAACAAAGATGAATATCTAGAACGGGTATCCTATCGTCTAATTGAAGATTCCGAACCGCTTTCAGCACAAGCGCAACGACTAGCATTAGATGCCTACCATATCCTTGGGTGTCGGGATGCTGCTCGTGTGGACTTGCGCTGCGATGCTAGCGGTGAGTTGAATTTTCTGGAGATCAATCCATTACCAGGTCTCAACCATGTTCTTTCTGACTTGTCTATTATGGCAGGGCTTGCAGGTTTATCCTACATCCAGTTGATTGACAAGATAGTCGAATCAGCACGGCAAAGATACTCTTTATGAATTGGGTTCAGACGTCAAATGGTAAAAACGTAAAGTTAAAAGCACTGTACTTATAAGCAATCCAAGTGCTAAACCCAACCACAAACCTGTACTGCCCCAACCCAACGTGAATGCCATGAGATAACCTCCACCCATACCCACTCCCCAGTAGGCAAACAGAGCGATCGCCATTGGCGTTTGGGTATCCTTTAATCCTATTAAAGCACCAGCAGCAATAGTCTGAATCCCATAAAATAATTGCACTATTGCTGCCACTTCCAAGAAAGAAATTGCCGTTCCTACAATCTCCATATTATCTGGATGACCGATATCCAAATACAAGCCCACAATAAAGTTGGGAAATAGCCAAAAAATGAATGCCACAATGCTTGCAACCGGAGCAATCAGGGCAATACCAACGAATCCTGCTCTGCTTGCACCCTGGAGATCGTTTTGTCCTTTTAACTGTCCTACTCTCATCATCGTGGCATAGGAAACACCTATGGACACTGTCTCAACAAAACTTTCTGTCTCAGCAGTTATTTCGTGAGCTGCTAAAGTGTCTGTCCCAAACCAACCCATGAGTAAGGCAATAGCTGTAAACACGCCAATTTCTGCTGCATACTGCAAACCCAAGAATGACCCTGTTTGAAAGATATTCACAAACATATCCTTATCAAACAGACGCCAAGTGCAATGGATTTGGTATTTCTTAAAGTAATCATCGCACCATACCCAAATGGCAGCAGCAATAAAATTCAACCAAAGCACAAGAGCGCTTGCCCAACCGATTCCCGCTAAACCAAGAGACGGTAAACCAAATTTACCGAACATGAACACGTAATTGAAAGCCACATTCAACACTAACCCAACGACTGTAATGACTGTCAGGAATTGAGGGCGATTCAGGGCAGACCCAACTTCTTTTAACACGCAAAAACCCAACGCTGCAGGAAAACCCCAAACAATAGCTTGCAAATATGTTTTAGCTAATGATACGATAGCTTCCTCTTGACCGGTAAGCAGGAGAATAGAGTCAAAATGCCAAATGACAAACATCATAGGTAAGGAAAGGGTTGCAGCTAACCAAACACCCTGACTTGCCGCATGGCTGACTCGATCTATCTTGCCGGCTCCAAAAGCGTTTGCAACAGAAGCACCTACTGCTGAAAGCGCAGAACGACAAACAGAAGCCAAGGTGGAAAAAGTGACTGCACCCAAGGCACCCGCAGCTAAAGTTTGACCGTTCAGTAAGCCCATCATCATCCCATCCAGCAAAGGAATGGATGCCTCCAATATTTGGACAATAACTAGAGGTATTGCCAATTGCAAGCTGGCTTGAACTTCCATGAGAAGCTCAGGTGTAAACTTTCTTGAAGTTGACTCCATTCAAGTAAAAAAACTTAAGTGACGTGACAAAAAATTACACGTAAGTACGTTAGGTTATTTTAATACATAAAGTAGAAATAAGGAATAATTTTTGCCAAAAAATTTGATGAGATAGGCACAAAAGAAGTTTCAATTAGCTTCGCAAAGTTTTCAGTAACTCCAACTGCTTTTCTTTTTCCTCAAGTCTGATAGACAAACTTTGATACACGAGGTCACAGAGTTGAAAAATCATGGGGTCGGCAATCTCGTAAAATACATTTGCTCCTTGTGGCGATCGCATTACAACTCCTGCACCGGAGAGTATTTTGAGGTGTTTGGAAACATTTGCTTGCCCAAGCCCAGTTAGCTCAATAATCTCAGTCACATTTTTAGAACCTGATTTGAGACAGCACAAAATCTGGAGGCGACTCACTTCGGAAAGAACTTTAAAATAATCAGCCATTTGTGCCAAGGCTGATGGAAAAGTTTCCACTACCACTATTTGTTATTCCTTATAAAACCACAATTCACTACGATATTATCATTTGATAATATAATGTTGTAGAGGAAAAACGGAATGGGGAACTCGGAGTCCCCATTCCCTGGGGATTAGGGGTATGGGGATTGGGCAATGGGGATGCGTTTGTCGTACTACCACCTACCTCTTAATCCTCAATTCCTAATTCTGGTGTCGGAAACATCCACTTTAACTAAACGTCCACTAACTAAAGACATTAACCAAGTCACAACTTAAAATTAAGGAGCATTTAAAAGTCAGACACATCTGTCACTTCCATACTGCCAGATTACAAAAAGTCGGCATACAGGCAAAACGCCAAAACCGCAGCTAAACCCAACTTGGTGAATAGGACAAGCTAGCATGGGAAAAACAATGCCCTTTTGCCCAATCCCCAATCTCCTAAAAATGAACCAGATTTGGGTAAGATAGTAGAGCTATCTTTTCTGCGTTGCAGATACTGAGAGCCACTCAAGCCCACAGGAGATATCTAAATGCTGACTTTAAAAATCGTTGTATATATAGTTGTTGCCTTCTTTGTTGGTCTCTTCGTCTTTGGCTTTTTGTCAAATGACCCTGCTCGTAACCCCGGTCGTCGGGATTTCGAGTAAAGTCACGACAAATCGTCCGCGCTCGATTGCCGGGAGGCTCATACATAATAAGCCTACGGGCGCTTGTGTCAAGTGGGGAAACCCGCCCAAAGCAGTGTCCTCCTCCGGGCGGCTTGCCTGAATTTGTGTAAAAGGCAAAAGTCGGAAGGCAAAAAGTGTATTGTCCTTCCGGCTATTTATTGGCTGTTTGTTAGCTTGTTTTTTCGATTGATATGCTTCATCCAGTTCTGCCGCCCGAACCGCTTCCCATCGTTGAACCCGTACAATCAGCTAGTCCTACCACTCCACTTGTCCGCGAGATTGGATTCAATCCAGTGTCGGAAAAGACATCGGAAAACAAGGAAAAGTCTGAAGGACGACGGGAAAAACTCGATTTCCAAACAACTGGGAACACTTCAACTGAAAACCAGTTACAAGTTGCTCAAACACTATCCACACCCAGTCAGCCAGAAACTTTTCCACCTGAATTTTCGCCTATTACCGCTTCAAAAAGTGCAGCATTTTTAGGTGAGAATCTTTCCATTGGTTATCCCCTACAGCAAGTTCAATCTTCCAGCCCCAATAACGGTAGTGGTTCCAATACGCAAGCGAAAGAACTACCAAAAGCACTGAGACTTAAGAATTTATCCCAAGAGCACACGGCATCGGTAGAAGAATCAGCCCAGGTACAAAATCAAAGCCCTACCACCACCGAACAATCTCCAAATCGTCCGCCAGTACAAATAGAATTCAAAGTGCGTGGTGAAGAAGGGACAGAACCCGATCCCAACCAAACTCAATCGGTTCCCGAAACGCAAAATAATACCACAACACCACAACAAAACCAACCATCCGGTACAACTCCAGCACCAAGCACCCCAGCACCAGGAGAAAGAATTGTTGAAGTTATTTCTGACAGACAACAGTATGACGCGCAACGACGGGTGATTACGGCTGAGGGTAACGTGGTTGTGAGATTTGATGGCGCTGTTGTGGATGCCGATCGCGTGCAAGTTAATATGGATAATTTGATTGCTGTGGGGGACGGCAATGTTGCCCTGACACGGGGAGATCAAGTTCTGCGCGGACAGAAGTTTACATATAATTTTATTCAGGACGATGGGGAATTACTCAACGGCAGTGGTGAGGTTTTTATTCCCAGTGCCGGTCAGGATTTGAGTTTTTTACCCACGGATGTGACAACAGGAGGAGTCCCAGCGCGTCCTTTGAGCGATCGCATCAGACAAAATCAACCATTACAAGCGGGTAGCCCTGGTGGGCTGAATGTCAACTTGGGCGGTGGGGGAGGAGCAAGCAACATACCCACACCACAACAAGGGGGACAAGTCAGACGCGTCCGTTTTGAAGCAGGAAGAATTGATTTTTACTCCCGAGGTTGGCAAGCGAGAAATGTCCGCCTAACCAATGACCCCTTTTCACCTCCTGAATTGGAAGTCAGGGCAGATACAGTGACCCTGACACGGGAAGCACCTTTACGCGATCGCATCAAAACGAGAAGACAGCGTTTAGTTTTTGACCGAGGATTCTCCGTACCAATTCCCAAGAACGAGGAAGTGATTGACCGTAGGGAACGTGATGTCACACCAGGATTGTTCTCAATTGGTTATGATGGCGACCAACGGGGAGGACTTTATATTGAACGGACTTTTAAACCTATAGATACAGAAGGAGTCACCTTCAGTCTTACGCCCCAGTTCTACCCTCAAAAAGCAGTACAGAGTGGAGCCGGGAATGCCGCGTCGCTGTTTGGTATAAAATCAACAGTGAGAGCCACTGTGAGTCCACGGACATCCCTAGAAGGGACCGGATTATTGACCAGTTTCGACCTGAATGATATAGAAGATAACCTCAGAGCCAGTTTGCGACTGCGCCAGTTACTTTTAGGAGAGCAAAACCCCCACACTCTCACACTGGAATACAGCTATCGCGATCGACTTTACAACGGTACCCTCGGCTTTCAAACCGTACAAAGCAGTCTTGGAGGTATTATCACCTCTCCCATTATTCCTCTAGGAAAAAGCGGTCTTAACCTCAGCTACCAAGGGGGTGCTCAATTAATCGAAGCGAATACAGATCGCCCAGACTTGCTAGAAGTTGATCGCAGAAACAATCGTGTCTCCCTGACGCGCCTGCAAGCGAGTGCAGCCCTGAACGGTGGAGTAACACTATGGCAAGGGAAACCATTACCTGCTACACCCACTCAAGGATTGCGGTATACAGCCAATCCAGTTGTACCTTACGTGCAAGCTTTCGGTGGATTAACTGGAACAACCAGTCATTACAGCAGTGGAGATAGTCAAAATACATTGTTTGCAACAGTTGGTTTACAAGGGCAATTCGGTCACTTTTCCCGACCTTTCTTTGACTATACTGGCTTTGTGATTAGCTATTCCCAAGGTCTTAACAGTGGTTTATCTCCCTTTTTGTTCGATCGTTCCGTGGATAACAAAGTGCTGAGAGCGGGCATTACTCAGCAGATTTACGGACCATTTCGTTTTGGATTTGAAACCTCAATCAACTTAGACACTGGAGAACGCGCCAGTACAGACTACGTGGTGGAATACAGCCGCCGTACCTACGGAATCACTTTGCGTTATAACCCAGTACAGCAGTTAGGTGGTATCAGCTTCCGAATCAGTGATTTCAACTGGAGTGGTGGAACCGATCCTTTCTCCGATCCCAGTGAAGTTAAGCCAGTTGTTGGTGGTGTTAGACAGCAATAGGGAGTAGGGGGACTCTCGTTCCCAGGCGGAGCCTGGGAATGCCTTAAAGTGAGGCTCCGCCTCCTGAAAGACCTCACCTCATTCAAGATATAGTTATGTAACGAAAAGTAAAATCTTTGTATTTGGCTCGTAGTAGCGCTGTCTTCGCATGTACCGCAACTACAACACAGTGATAATTTCTACGCCGCCTACTTAAGGTTAATGTAGAGAATCACTGTCAGCACTTGATTTTGCCGAGATATTCCTTACTATTGCCGCGCAAGCACGCGGATATCGGGACGTAATTGCAAGGTTTGGTCGTCATCCTCATCGCAACGCGGTTCTAGGACGCCGCTCGACCCCGTCAGAACTTGAGTACCTCGCGAACAATCATCTCGTACATAAGCGTTCGATGCCAAACGACTTGTCGCAATTTCTCTACAATACTTAAGGGAGTTGAAGAAGGTAGTCGATCGCTTCGCCGTCAAACCACTAACTTTTGTAGCACTGCATTTTTCATTTGTTGAAAAGCGATCGCTACCCAATCCCCCAGAACTAAAGTGCAATGATGCTTCTACAATGCCGATCGCTTGTGCAAAAAGATAAACATCTGGTACGGTCAGCAGTGGCAATTATGAAAAGGTCTTCCGTCATGAGGTTCGCTCATTATAATACCTCTTTCTTGACACCAAGCTCGGTTCTCTCTTGTGCGATCAATTTTATCAAGATGAACAGATTCACAGATAGTAACCCGTGTAATTTTTAATTGGCATAATAAAATTAATGGCTAACTCGACCAATCTTCTATATTTAGTCCAGGAACTTTCTCAAAATCCCGCAGATTTCTTGTTAAGAGGATTCCTTTATTCGCAATAACTATTGAAGCGATACGTAAATCTTGAGTTCCAATACGAATACGTTGTGCTCTGAAGGTTTGATAAATTGATTGAGATTTTTCGTCATACTGAAGGACATTAAATTCCGATAGCAGCATGACTGTTTCAACTAATCGCTGATAAGCATTTGATTGGACGACTCCCTCTTTTACTTCAGCAACTTGAGCCAAACGACCTCTTAATTGTTCTTCAACATTAATCGCAGTTGTTGTTAGTTGTATTTTCGCTGCTAATAGTTTTGGGATGAGGATAGGATGATTTCGTCCATAAAGACTTAAGTGGTCTGTATCTAAAATATAAATCATCACTCATCTACCATTGTATTTGATTCTTTGCGGATAGCAGCTAGTTTCTCCATAAAATCATCAAATGTTGGGTCGTTCGCAAATATTCCTGCATACTTCATCTGATTTGTTTCTTGGTGAGGTAGTTCTTTGGGATTAACTTCAATAGTCACAAACTTACCTGTTGCTAATTGCGTTTCTAACGCCGTTTTAACCTTTGAAATAGCTTCTTCTTCTGTATTCGCCTCAACCATTATATTTGGTATCCCAACTACTGATGCCACAAAGTTATCTTTTTGACTTTGAACAAAAATTTGGTACTGCATAATTTATCTTTAGGTTTAGAAATAAGAATTATCTATAAATAACATTATAATCTATAGCGATGGTTTCCAGCATGGCTGAGTTTAACGTATTTTTTTATGAAGTAGATGGGCGTGAATAAATTTTGGTGCTGTCAGAAGCGTGCAAAAATAATTGCTAGTTGAGTTGATTCTTATTTTTTCTTTACCCAAAGTCATAAAACAGGGATAACACAATTGTTGGTAATAGGGTTGCACTTTTATGCAATGAGCTTTGTCCTTTCTTGCAATTAACATCGCCTGAAAGAAAAGTATACTATTTAATCTATAGATGATTCATAAAAATGAACCGTTTACACTTATGCCATTGCAGACAATTAACTATTTAAAATACAGAAATGGTTCTTCTGAAAGAAAGCGTACTTATTATTAGCAGTGTTTTGGTTGTCTGGTGGTTGCTTGTTTCTCATCATCAGGCACAACAAGCGTTAGTTTGGTGGTACAGTAAGCAATGGATGAGAATGTGTGAGAAAGGAGAGACTATTCGGAACGGGCTGTTGCAAGAGTCATTCATTATACGTCGGCATTTGGAGTTATCTTCGGTAAATCGTTCTGAAAGCCAACAGCAAGACCAATATTATTTGCTGATGCAGGAGCATCCGACTCTTAATATTGTAGTGCAGACTGCCGAATCTCGCGCCCTAAAGCGGCTAAAACCCGCTATTAGCCTTCACGAAGGTGGATTTACAGTGGCAGATAAAAGTTTGCCAATGAATGAAATGTTAAATAAAGTTAAATGGGCACTCGACGGTGTGTTTTACACTCCCTTAGAGATGCGTTCCGGTTTGGAAGTGAAGCCGGAATGGCTAGAAGTCCTCTCCTAGGAGGAGAGGGGCTCTTCAAACTCCGATTTTAAGGAGTTAAGGACACTCGCGACTCAGAACAAGCTCTCCATTCGCTAGTCTGTAAACACCTTGCGCTTCCACAATTGGGTCTCCCACTTTCCAAGGACGGCGAGACGTAGTTGCAGTGGGCGATTTAGTTGATTCACCTTCATTTAGTACAGACCGCATACCTCCTGTGGGAAAAGAAGTACGAGGGCATTACATAGCTGCCCTCTGCCCTCGTACTTCTGTCAGGAACTTGTAACCGCTTGTAGGCAGAAATCGCCTCTTTGATTTTTCCCTGCGCTTTTAAGATGCGTCCAGTTTGCCACTCCCACAGATACAAAAAAACACCGAGGTTTTTAAACCTGTCCGTTGAGTTTAGCCAACTTCACAATGGCTGCGACTAACTCAGTAGGGTCAACTGGTTTGGAAATATGTATTTGAAACCCAGCTGCTAGTGCGCGACTGCTTTCAGATTCTCCAGCAAATGCCGTGAGAGCAGCGGCTGGAACTTGTCCATTTTGCTCTGGTGGAAGAGTTCGGATTTTTTGAATCAGCGAATAGCCGTCCTCACCGGGCATACCGATGTCACTAATCAAAACCTCAGGTTTGAATTGTAAGAAGATTGAGATCGCATCACTGGCTGATGTCGCAGTTTTGACTTGTGCCTGACACTGTTCTAAAATGAAGGTAATCAGTTCGAGAGTATCAACATTATCGTCTACAATAAGAATTCGCAAACCATTGAGAGATGGAAACTCGCTATTAGAGTTTAAGCGCATGGGAGTTTGCTGTACAATTTGTTCTTCTATAATCGGTAGTTGCACCGTGAAAGTTGCGCCCAAGCCTTCCCCATCACTGGCTGCATAAACCGTGCCATTGTGCATCTCAACTAAATGACGCACGATCGCCAGCCCTAAACCCAGTCCACCATTTGCTCTAGTTGTTGAGCCATCAGCCTGACGGAAACGTTCAAAGACATAGGGCAGAAAATCAGCGCTAATACCTGCTCCTGTATCGCTTACTGTAATTTGAGCCATTGAATTTACCTGCTCGAGCCGAATTTCAACCCGTCCTCCAGAAGGGGAGAATTTGACGGCGTTGGAAAGCAGATTCCACACAATCTGTTGCAAGCGATCTGCGTCACCTGTCACCTGACCGACATTAGGGTCAATTACTAACCCAACCTGAACTGCTTTGGCTTCAGCACTAGGACGTGTATTTTCGACCACAGCTTCAATCACAGGTTTTAGGTAAAGGGGACGTAAATTAAGGCGGATTTTGCCTTGGACAATCCGTGAAACATCAAGAATATCTTCAATAAGTTTCGTTTGAAGTTCGGCATTGCGCTCTATGGTTTCAAGAGCCTTAGTAGCAGTAGCTTGGTTTAATTTTCGCTGACGCAGCATTTTTGCCCAACCAAGTATGGAGTTCAGTGGCGTGCGGAGTTCGTGGGAAACGATCGCTAAAAACTCGTCTTTAATCCGGTTGGCTTCCCAAGCTTCCCGGTATAGCCGTGCATTGTCAATTGCAATGGCAGCCCGTTGAGCCACTTCAGTAGCCATCGCTAAGTCTGCCTTTTGATATCGACGTTCTGGCTGTGCTGACGTAAAAGCGATTGTACCGAGCTTGCGATCGCCAACAATCAGTGGCACGAGCATATAAGACTGTGCATTCAACTGGCGCAACAAGCTCAAGTGTCGGTCATCTTGTGCTATGGACAGTAAAAGTACCTCTGAAATTTCAGTAGCCATTTCCGGCTGTCCTGTTCGCAAAACCTTCGGTGCGCCAAAATCTGCATCGGCTGGGGGGGGATACCGTTGCCTGAGTTCTCGAATCAGCGCTTCCTTCTCTGGATCGGATGCAACGATTATTGGTTCATTAAAGACAGTCAAATTCTTCTCAACAATATCCACAAAACACCAGTCTGCAAGAGTTGGGACTGCTATACTTGCCACGTGACTGAGCGTAGTATGGTAGTCGAGCGAAGAAGCTAAAAGGCGGCTTGCCTCCGCTAAGAAGGTGGAACGCCTCTCTTGAGCTTCTGCTTCTGCACGGGCGGCTTGCTCGCGGGCAAGAAATTGCTCTCGTTCTAACTCGGAACGCTTGCGATCGCTGATATCATGGCTGTAAATAGTCAGTCCATCTGCCTGTGGATAAACTCTCACTTCCAACCACATATCAAGGTGGGGACAAAACGCTTCAAATTGGACAGGAAGTTTTGTTGTTGCGGCTTCATGATACTTTTGATAGCATACAGAGTCGATCGCTTCCGGATACTCTTCCCAAATGTTTTTGCCGAGAAGCTCTGCCTGCGTTTTGAGCAAAATTTGCTCTAATTTTTGATTAATGTAAGTAAATCGAAACTGTTCATCCAAAGCACAGAAGGCATCTGTAATGCTTTCAAGAATATCGGCAGAACGCTGATTCGCTTCTTGCAGGGCTTTCTCTGCTCTTTGCTGTTGTTCCAATCGTTGTAAGATTGAGCGGACTGCAACGGGCAAACGGACATAGTGCTTTGCTGATTTGATGATATAGTCATCCAGCCCCGTCTTCATTGCTTCAACTGCAATCTCCTCAGAGCCGCTATCAGTAAACATAATGACCGGACAGTTGGGATAGCGGGACTTAATATCGCGCAAAACAGTCAGCCCATCATTCCAACGCAAACGATAATCAGTGATGACTAACTCAAAATGACCTGCTTCCAATGCTTGCTGGAAGTCTTCAGCTTGTGTAACTTGTTCCACCTTAAGGTCAGGGAATTCACACCTTAATCTGTAAATAATCAAGGTACGGTCATGTTCGTTATCATCAATTAGAAGAAGGCGCAACATTTAAATTTGTTAAAACGGTCAACACTATGAGTTAATCTAGTAGTCTTTATAAGACTTTGGCGTAAGTTATACTATTGCTCGTTGGTTATAGAATAGTTTTTCACCTTCAGTAAGCAGTACTATTACTGAGGAGTGACTGGCAACTCTATCCATAACCGACTTCCCTGCCCTATTGCCGATTCAATACCAACTTGCCCTCCCATGCGTTCAACTGCTCTACGGACGATCGCTAAGCCAATGCCAGTACCAGGATACACTTCCTGCGCGTGCAAGCGTTCAAATACTCTGAAAATGCGCTGTTGGTGTCTTGGATCGACACCGATACCGTTATCTTCCACCCACAACCGCATCCACAGATCCTGCTTTTGTGTCCATACCCGCACAGAAGGTTGAACTCCAGGAGCCACAAACTTGATAGCGTTGCTCAATAAATTTGTGACCACCTGAACAAGGGCGGTATAATTCCCCATCACCGTCAGCAGTGGTTCTTCTACTGTCACAATCGCTTGCTGCTGCTGAATTTGTACTTCCAGTAAAGTCAGCACCTCCGCCATCACATTTGATAAGCTAGTAGGCTTAGCTGATAACTCCAGCCGATTCAGGCGACTGTATGCCAATAAGTCCCGCAGTAACTTTTCCATCCGCTCGGCGTTGGTAAAAATGCGCTTGATAAAGTCTTGTGCAACCGGATCTAGTTCGTCGGTGTAATCTTCCAACAAAACTCGCGCAAATCCTTGTAAGACACGCACGGGTTCCCGTAGATCGTGAGCTATCGAGTAAGTAAAGGCTTCCATATCAGCATTGGATTCCTCAAGTGCCGCCGTTCGCTCTGCTACTTGGTGTTCGAGTTCGATAGTGTAACATTGCAGTTGTTCTCGTTGTCGAGCCTGCTGAATTGCTACTGCTAGCTGGTTTGCAACCTCAGTAGCAATTTGCTGGTGTTCTGGACTAAACGCTGCCTTTTGATTGGCAAATAGACTCAGTTCACCAATCAAATTTCTTTCCACCACCAGTGGTACTGCCAAAAAACTCAGCTTGCCTTCTAAAAGTTGCCGCTCAATTAAAAGCGGGCGCTCCTCAAGAGTGGCAATATCTTCTACATAACGAATTCTCTCTGATTCCCTTGAAATAAAATTTGGTATCAACTGCTCGAGCGGTACGGTTTCCCCCCTTGACACACCATCAATTGTGCCTGCCAGTATCTGGGCATTACCTGTTTCAAAATTAAATAGTGCAACGGTGGCTTCAACGTAAGGCAGTACGTAATGCATCCGTAAAAGTGCTTCACGAGCAATTTCTTCGGTTGACTCCGCATTCAGGATAGCACGATCGAGTTGTTGCAGGGTTTCCAGGCGTTGAAGAGAGCGCGATAATGCTTCTTGAGTTTGCTTGCGTTCTGTAATGTCTCGTGCTATTCCAATTAAACCAATGATATTGCCAAGAGTATCCCGATAGGGATCTTTTGTTGAAAGATAGGTGTGGACGCTGCCATCCGAGAGCGCCTTCTCTTCCACAACTTCCCCCTCTCCCTTCATCATAATTCTTTGGTCAACCTCTCTCAAAGCCGTCGCAAAGTTAAGAGGTAAGAGTTCTGTGTCATCAAAGCCAATGATTTCTTCTTTTGCTCTGCCCAAAATCCGATCTGCGATCGCATTAATGAATTTGTAACGCCCCTGAAGGTCTTTGACAAAGACAGCATCCGTGGTTTCCTCAATGATTGTTTCAAGTAAGTTGTAACTTTCCTGCAATTCAATCTCGATTTGTTTGCGTTGGCGATTTTCTGTGGAGTGACGAGCAGTGCTGAGACTGCTGATTAGCAAACATACTCCCACAAATAAGCCCAATTCCAGAATCCCATTCTCAGTAGCAATAGCAGGAGAATAAATTGGAGCTATGAAGAAGTAAGTATAAGCTAAACTACAGAGTGTAGTAGCTAGCAAACTAGCACCAAAACTTCCATACAAGGAACCGATCGCTACAGCTGTAACAAACAAGACTAGGGAATTTTGTGCTAGGAGTGGCGATAAGACGAGCGAAATTAGCAGTGCCAGCAGGCTAACAGCAACTGCGATCGCATAACTTAGTAGCCTTGAACGTTCTTCAAGCTGAATTTTCTCCTTTAACGTTTGCATAACCACTCGATGTAGCAAACAAAACAATTTATTTCTCTCAAGTTTATCCTTTGGGGAGTGCTCACTGGTCACTGGTCACTGATTCCTGGTCACGGATATACGTCATCATCTGCTTCACAAATTCTGTCAGCGTATCCAAATTACTCGTTTTGACAAAGTATACACAGCCCCCTAAAGCAGTAACCTGGTTCATTTCCTCAGGTTCTTCAGAGCTACTCATAACTAAAACAGGCAGATGTTTATAATTTGATTGCTGCTTAACCCATGTCAATAACTCTAAACCGTTCATTCTTGGCATTTTCACGTTCGTGATTAATATGACAGGTTCGGGGTAACGTTCTCGGTCTGCATACTGACCTTCTCCTAACAAATAGCTCACGGCTTCTTCTCCGTTACTGACAACATGAAGAGAAATAGGCACACCTGCTTTACGGATAGCACGCTGCAAAAAAATTAAGTCGCCCTCATTGTCCTCCGCTAGTAAAACAGGATATGCCCCAGGATTATTCATCAGTCAAGTGGTTTTTGGTAGTTTATTTTTGACCTCAGATGTTCCACATTTAATTTGCAGAAATTGGGCGGACAGGATGACCAACCGACATAACTTTGAGCTATTTGCAAGTAGCAACTTTTATGTCCTTAAACTTAACTCTTCCACTGTGACTTGGTCAAATGATGGGTCGATAGAAAACGGTTATTTCCTTGTGTGACCAATACTTCACAGGACAACTTGCATAGTGCTTGGGGAGAAAGTTGAGGGCGATCGTTGCCTGATAAGGGGCGCAACACCAACGTCAAATGTGCCGTTCGGATGCCAGTTCTAAAGCGATTTTTTAGGGGATATGAACAAACGGTCACACATCCACAAAAAAGCTGACTCGTCTGCTTCAAACCCAGTACTCAGTCAGTTCCAGTCGCGCCCCTTTATTAACAAATCATACCTTTACATAGTCGATTTGGCTCATAGCTGCTCCCACTCCAAGCGACTGATTCCCGCTTGTTCCAGCACTGTACCCAGCAATCCTTTACTAATATCTCCTTGATGTGGGTTGGGAATACGTACCCGCAACGCTCCTTTAGACATGAACTGGTGTTTCTTGCCAGAGAACGGGCCATCAAAATCTAGTTCTCGTAAATACGCAATCAAGTCGCGGCGCTTGATGGGGCCAAACGGGGGCATTAGGCGGCCTCGTCCTTCTTGAAAGAAAGGTCAATCCCGTCTATGACTGGCAGTGGATGACCCATTTGTAACCCCAAAATTATCCATTCCTCTAGCACTTCAAGTAGTTCATCCCGACAAGCTTCTAAGGTATCGGAAGAAGCCCATACACCTTGGCACTCCGGGATTTTCCCAATATAAGTGCTATCTTCCTTAAGGATTTCGTACTTGGCTCGGTGCATGGCAGCTTTGATGTATTCGCTAAGCATTACACTGCCTCCTTTTCTTTCCCGTCACTCATAGCGCTACATCTGTAGTTTAACACTACACCTAGCTTAGTTCTTCCATGCACAAGCGTCAAGCTACATTAATAAACTTGCCAAGCCAGGGTAAGCTTCCATGCGTTGCAACAGATTGGAAGGAAAGTAAAAAGAATTTGTTCTATGGAACGCAAGGGAAGGGTGAAAACACCTCTCGGAAAGATGGGGTTTCAGGTGTTCGGTTAACACAATTGCCAATAACTGCGTATTTCAGTGTGGCATAGCTCTACCTACGCTGAATTCAATGCGTCCGACCCGTGACTAAGGCTGCCACGCTATCATTAACAACAACAGGTTTCGTGAGGAATTATTTTTCAAGCCATTTAGGTTCTAAAATAGTGGAAGCTTTAGAAGAAACCTCCACTAGCTACCTAAATACTTAAGAAATCCATTTTTGTTATCGACACAACTAATTAAGAGGATGAAGCAATTGAGTAACCTAGATAGAGTTTTAGATGCGGCAATGGAGCTTCCTTTAGAGCAGCAAGAAATGTTGGTAGAAATTCTCACTAACCGAATTATTGAAAGTCGGCGAGATGAAATTGCCTCAGACGCAGCAGCTTCTATTGCTGAATTCCGCGCAGGTAGGTTCAAAGTTCAAACAGCTGCCGAAACAATTCAAGAGTTACGAGAATATCTCAATAACCCAAACGAAACAGATGTATAGATTAGTTACTAGTAGCAAATTTAAAAGAGCTTTCCGAAAATTTGCTCGTCGTAATGGTGACTTGCAAGCCAGAATAGAAGAAACTATTGCTGCTATGGAAAATGATATATTTGCAGCTAACTTAGGCTCTCACAAGCTAGAGGGAAAGCTATCAGGGTTACTTTCATGCTCTTGTGGATAATAAAGTTTAAAAATCTTAGTCTGAAGCTTGGACGTATCCTATTTCGTCAAGTAATATGCGCCTAAGTTCGTCATTTTTTCTCCAATAACTTCATAAGCAGTTTTCACCGCTTCAGATACTTTCTGCTCGACAAGTGGCAAAGTAGAAAAGGAAATTGTACGCCATTTTTCCCGATATAAAGGAATACAAGCCTCTTGTTGTGGCGTTAGTTTATTAAGATTTAAACTCATGGCATCTTGAACAAATTTTTAATAGACGTATCCGAAAAACACTCTTATAATGAAGATGTAAATCAAGCAAAAATACCGCACTTAGAGACGGATTACCGAAAGGCATGAAACTTACTTTGTGCGGTATTTTTGCTATACAATTACTAAAATCATCTTTATTTTGAAATAAATTCAAATTTAGAGAGAATAGAGCAAACATTTTGCTCATCAAAACCTCTACATTGATTTAACGATGGAAAAACAGCAGGAAGATGACCTAATGGAGCATCTAAACTGAAGTTTAGTTTATGGTATGATATCCAGAGATAATCTTTACGTCTTTTAAAACCCCATCCCACACGAGTACCGTTTAGATTGAGTTAAGCATGGGAAAACAGCAGGAAGATGACCTTCTGGTGCATTTAAAGTAAAATTTATTTCTTCCTTTGATATCCATTGAAAGTTATCCCACTCATCATAATATCCCCATTTCAAGCAATCGCCAAATTCATGCCAATCTTCTTGCACGTTTTGCCAAATATATCTTTGAATATTAAAGCCAAAACGATCGAGGCTATAGCTACGCCAAAGTCTATCGATAGTTTCTAGGTCTTGCCTGGGAAATCGTTCAATATCTTCTTCTTGAAAAAAGCCTTCTTGACTTCGACCAGCTACCTTGAGCATAACTATCCTAGTTTCTTCGTTAGCTTCTCTCCATTTCCCATCTGCTAAAAAATTTTTGAGTTTCTTATATATTCCTAGAGCGCCGGTCGAGTAATAACGATTGACAAAAGCATAATTATGTGTGTCGAGGGAAAACCACGATTTTTGGTGAAATATTTGGGTCTGATTTTTAGCGATTCTCCTTTGGAGACGCTACGCGAACGCATAAAGACGGAATACTAAAATTCCAGATTTTAACACTCTGCATATCTTGCGTTTTATGTCAACTACTTCTACTCGACCGGCGCTCTAGCGTTTCTTCCTCTTCTTGTTCACATTTATACATGGAGCATAAAAAACTTGCCACACCCCCACCTCGACTTGCTACTTTCACTGGCAAATGTCCTAACGGTGCATTGAGAGAAAAGTTCAGGGAAGAAGATACTAAACAGCCATTGATGACACGCCACCCTACTACTTCATAAAAACGTGCGGAAATTTTCTTAGTATCAAATTCACCTAATTTACTGTACTCTTCTTGCCAAATCTGCTTTTGAGCTAGGAATAATAATTAGCGTATCCACTCGGCTTTTGAGTTGTTCTATCTGACTATCGAAAAATGAACGATTTACCACACCAATAGTCAGAACGCCCATTTCTTTGGCTACTTCTGCCTTGATTAATGACTTCTGCTTCAACTAAAAACTCTAGATTTTTCTTGTGTTCGTAAATCAGTTCATTTTCAATGACTTGTAATCTTTCTAATTCTTGCTGAGTTAAAGATTCGTAATAGGTTTTCACAGTTTGTTTATGGTTATCGAGGATTTTGAAAAACTCGTAAACCATACCCGCAGTACCAACAACAGCTAAGGCTGGTGCTGCTACAGTAAAAGCGATCGCTATTGGTGGACAAGCTGCTGCTAATGCTGTCGTGGCAAATGCTGTTGCACCACCGACTGCACCACCCATAACAGTATCTTTTAATGTTGCTGTAGTCGCTTCCTGTGCGGAAATTTCACCCCGAACAACACGCAGTGCATTCGTTAAGAGCGAAAAAGGCGCTGCTGTCACTACACCGACAGCAGCTCCCAAAGGCGCAGCCTGAAGACCTGCTTTAACAGCACCTGTTAAATTGTCAAAATGCCATTTGGCATTCAGTCTCATTTGCTCCTCCCAAGTCATAGGTTGATCGCCACGAGCGATGTTGTCTTTGGCATTTTCCCATTTGATATTGTTGGGATGATTAGAGCCACCCTTGCTATGGGCTTTGATGTGACTAGCGTGCTTATCAGATAAATAGTTTTTAGCGTTACTAGCTGTAGATTTGCTGTCTATGGCTGCACGTTGAGATGGAGGGATTTTCTCTAACATTTCTTGGGCTTGTATCTTGGTTCTTGAAGGTTCACCAGGTCGAATACCAGCTTTATGTAATCTACGCGCCGTATTTAAGGATAAATCCTGTAATTTGGCGTGTTGAATGTTGGTCATAGCAGTGGCGTTAAAAGCGGAATTACGCTCTTGAGTGTCAGACATGGGTACTTGCGGCTAGTTTATGAGTAAACCTATAGACACACAGCTCGTTAACTTGTGCATCTCATATAAGATCGTGGTCTAATTACAGTAACTATGTCTTCCGAATCAACACTGTTATCTTTAATAAGTTTTATTTAAGTTCCAGGGAACCTGTTAGAAGATTGTGCTTGCTTTCCCCTCTGAAGTTCTTAGAGTACGTTCACAACTCAAAAACTTGAAATATGTACTTTTAGCAGCTGCCATTGGTAAGCACTCGGGCGATCGCAAACAACCCGAAGTCTTCCATATTACTAGTTTTCAAGGACGTGGTATTGAAAAAGGGAATCACTTCATAGCACTTTCGTCGAGCGTACCCTTACTTAATCGTTATTTCGCTACTATTGAAGACAAGCTAGTTAAACGCCTCCGGTCTTTGTCAGTTAAGGAATTAGAAGCAGTGGGTCAGAAGTGGTTAGATTTTACTTTGGTTAGGAATTTGCTCGCTTGGTTGGCTCAACAGTAATTTTTATCTCGCTCAATAGCAATGCTTGATAAATAAGCCGCACGCCTGTAAAACCTAAACCTAGGATAGCTGGTGTATTATCCAGCCAATTACTATATATCATATACATTTTTATTATTTAATTGTGGTGCCAAGAGGTTTTCTCTCCTAATTCAAGCATTATTACTACGGAGACTGCCAGAAGGTATGATAGTGTTGTAGTAAATAGCCGTATCCGTCTAAGGATTTTCATTGAACTTAGCTTCCGTCAAGTTAGCTTAAGTTAAGTGAGAGCAAATAATCTTAATACTGCTGAAATAAATTTGCTAAAAACAGTAAAACTATATAACGAGATGTAAATTCTTGTTAATTCAGTTTGTAGTTGCGATGCATGCGAAGACAGCGCAACTACAAACCAATTTTAATTTGTGACTGGTGAGGGTTGTACGAAGTCGAGTACGTCGCGTGATGTCAAAAGCCGATCGCTTTCTTGTGGAGTTTCTTGTCGGTTTTGTTCTCTCTCTTGTTGTAAAAAGATTCTCCACTCGTTTTCTATGTTTTTCTTACGAAGGATGGTGTCAACAAACTCTTCTACAGTTGCGTAAGCTGCTTGATTTGGTTCGCTTAGCAACTGTTTCAAGGTATTTTCACACTTGCTGAGGGTTTCAGCATAAGCAATCTTGAGATTTAAGAGGACTTGTTCGGCTGAAGTGGATCTTGTGAGCTTGAGTGTTGCAGTTTCATTCGGAGTCAGCCCATCAAGGGACTGACGAAGGCGATGCTGTATGAATCCCCGGTAAGAAAGCTGATATTCAGCGAGTGTTTTGAATCCGTATTTTAGCTGGCTTGGTCTCCCTGGAATCAGTTCATCTGGTATTTGAGTCGCAAGTGCATGAATAAATTCAGTTCCTCGTTCTTGTGTCAGGCTTCCTAAATGTCCCTTCTCAATCAATACCTTTGCTACTTGTGATTTGACTTTGTTGAGCGATCGCTTTAACCCTTCATCTAATAACAAAAAATGCTGTAGTAACCGGGCGCGAATTTCATGTAAATACTTTTCATAGACCACATGGTAGCTTTTTTCCAGAGTATACTGATTTTCTATTTCTTGAACTGAAGGAATTCCTGTATCGTTTCGACACGCTTGTAAAGCAGTTTCAATTTGCTTTTTGAATTCCAAATCAACGGATTCTCGGTTTTTTCGCAGTTCTTGAAGTAGCTTCTCAAGACCATTTGTCAAATCTCGCATAACTTCCTGGAACTTTCTCTCAACTAATGCAAATTCCCGAGCGTCTTGAGTTGTTAAATCTAGAGCTTTCACCACTTTATCTAACTCAGCATTAACTTTGCTTTGCACTATAGCTAATTTTTGCTGGCTCAACAAGATGTCTTTGTAACCTAAATCAAGATTTTTTTCTTCTATATGATTTAGGGAATGTTCTAAAAGTTTGTGGCTTTCTTGCCTGTTTGCACAGTTAGCTATTATATATTCAGCTACATTTATGCTTTTATTGGTAATATCTAATACTAAATCTTGACAAATTTTTGAGTTATCTCGATAGGGTGAATGAGCTTCTGTACGATTCAGTACTAGAAAACACCATACATGAGATGGCACCTCAGCTATTGCAGTACATACTTTTTCATATAAACTAATATCTACCTCTTGCCAGGTGTCTCCCATTGACTTTGGCATTCGTACAAACAAAATGGCATCAACTTCTTGTGCTAATTTTTTAATTAGAGAATGCTCGTTGCAAATACCCGTATTGCCAAGACCGGGCATATCCACAAAGACAATTTGCCTAACATCAGTATTGGGAAATTTACAAACAATTGTTGCTTCTCTAACAGCTAAGTAGTTAAAAAAGTTGTGCTCTCCGTAAGCAGTTTCTTGTGCGATATATTCTGGAATTTCATTTTTAGAAATGCGACGGGGAGAAGGTTGTCCTATGAGATGTCGGTACTTTTCTAAATTGATATGATACCTGACCAAGCGTAAATACATGGTTTCCTGGTTTGCTTCTGAGGAAAAAACATTTGGTAACAGGGGTAGGGTTTTAGCTGCAAATTCATCTATTGTCTTGGGCTTTACCCCTAAAGATAACTTTTCATAGTAGGGATAAATGACTTCCATAAGAAACGAATGTTCGGAGTGAAAACACACTTCTGCATAAGTTTCCTCAACGGAATTATTATGGATACTACAATAAACTCCCGTACAATGCTGTCTGTGTCCATCTGGAATTTCAGCACTCGTTAATCCAGTTAAACTTTGTAATAATCGGCTTTTTCCTTGTTTTGGTCGTCCAACAACCCCTATTTTTATTGTTTCTTGACAATAATGTTCTTTAATTTTATGCAGGTTTTCTAATTCATTCCTAATACTTTGCTGTAGTTCTGCTAAGTTGATTTCTGGCCAAGTTTTAACTGTATTGGAAACATTAGGAGATGTTAACAACTGCTGGCGATTTTCTTCAAGTCTTTGTATCTCCGATTCCAACGATTTAAAATCTGTCTCTATACTTTTGATTTTTGCAGCCAGGAAACGGCGTTTCTCAAAAATATTGGTTATGCCCCCAGTCTTAATTGTGTTCATTTGTCATTTGTCATTTGTCATTTGTTAATATTTGTCGGGATTTTTGCTCAAATTTAACGTAGGTTGGGTTGAGGAACGAAACCCAACATTTATCAGCATTTGTTGGGTAACACTTATGCGTTCTACCCAACCTACAATTTCCGAGAGCCCTTGCAGTATTGCCTCGCCTACTTATATAGGTGAGTGTTTCTTTGTTAAGTAAATGCAGCCCCTAAATTTCTCTTTTAAAAAAGATTAATCTTGAATGATTTTTATCTCTTACCCACAAATTCATACTTGGGATATACTTCATCTTTTATACTTTATCCTTTATTCTTTCCACACCAACCGTATTCTTATATAACCTTTTTAACTTAAGATTTAGAGAAAAATCATTGGTCAGCAATAATTAATATTATTGTTAACTATTTTTCCTTTTTTACTGATTGATTATATCACGCAATCTACAAGATTCCGTTTCCAACCAGAGGCTGGAAATGCCTTACTGTGGGCTGTCGCTTCCTGTATTCAGCTAGCCGCATGAGGCGGAGCCTCGCACTCTGCATTCCCACCCTCAGGCTGGGAACGAGGGTATTATCTTCTGGCTCCGACTGAAAGTTCTTCTTCTGGGGGGGTGTTGGGTGGTTGTAGAGGTGGCGGTGGTAGGGTAACAACAACATCAGCACCATTGACAATTGTTCCCAACAGTGGTAGCTCTGATTCTGTTAATTGGTCAATAGCTTCAGTGAGCATATTTTCTTGGGTATAGTTGGGTCGTGCTACAAGTACTATGGCATCACTGTAAGGTTGAATTAACAGAGCATCGTTCGATAAGCTTAGAGAATGAGTATCTAATATGACAAAATCGAAGCGTTCGCGGACATCTTCCATCAGTCGTCTGAATTCACTCGATTCCAGAACAGCCGCTGATTGACGCACGGGTCCCGGACTAGGCAAAATGTATAAATTTTCTACATCAGGTACTAGGCGGATACATTCACTTAAACTAGCGTAATAGCGTAATGGATCGACAATGGCGTCGGGGTCAGGGCTGACTCTCAAGGATGACGCACGAGAGGGCGATCGCAAATCGGTTTCGATAATCAAGGTGCGTTTTCCAGCCAGGGCGGAGGCGACTCCAAGGTTATAAGCGCTCACAGTCTTACCTTCACTGCTGCTAGTGCTCGCGATTAATACGACCTTTAAGTTCCTACCACCAATCCGGCGCAGGTTGCTGCGGAACTTCTCATAAAATTCCAGGTAGGGGGACTCTGGAGATAAGATGACTGGCAATGCTCCAGGGGGTAAATCATCAACTGGCATCAAAGGCAACTCGCCCAAGAGAGGCACTTCGCGTTGTTTGAGGGTATCGCGGATATCTTCCTTGGTTTTGAATGTTCCTTCGAGTGCTCCTAACAAAAATATCACTCCACCACCAACGACCAGTCCTAGTAAACTACCTACACCTAAAGTGATGGCTGCATTCTTGGGTGGCGTCACAACAGGAAGCGCTACGGCTTGTCTGGCAACACCCAGGCTACTCACTGTTTCCGCTTCTGCTGTTTTGGCGTCGGTCAACTTCACCTGCATTTGGTCGTACACGGCTTTTTTCAGTGCGACTTCCTGTTCCAGACGCGATCGCTCTAATTGTTTGTTTGGTATCAATGCATACTCTCGCCGCAATCGGGTTTCATCCTGTCCTAAGTCTGTTAATTGCTGTCGCAGCGTTTCCTGTTGGGTTTGCAAAGCCACCATTTGATTTGCCAGGTTTTGTCTTGCGGGGTCTAAGTTGCTTCGCGAACGAATGGATACTGTTCCTTGTAAAGGTGCTGCGCCATCTGCTCCCCCTATCACCTCTCCACCACGTTGGCGTAATAGAGTCTCGTAAGCTTCTTTCTGACGCTGCAACTGAATCATTGTTGGGTGATCGGGTCGGAGATCTTTCCGGAAAACTTCTATTTGAGATTCCGTTTGATAGATTTGCGTTCGCAAGTTGGCGATAATTGGGTCTGCACTCAAAGCAGAAGAAACGTAAGCTTGGTTGACATTTAATCCTAATTTTTCTTGAATGCTCCGAATTTGAGCATCAATTCCAGAAAGGGTGAGTTGAATTTGTCTCTGTTGAATTTGACTGCTAGTAATCGCGTTAAGCAAACTCCCATTTTCTGCAGCCAATATTGCCGGTCTTTCTCTGCGATCGTAAAGTTCTAGTTTCCGCTCGGCGACTTGTAAATCTCTTTTTGCAGATGGTACACGTTCGTTGACTTTTGCAATAATTGAGTTTAATCGCCTTGTGTTGATGTCAGCGCTTAAACGGATCATTGCCTCCATCAATTCTTCTAAGGTTTCCTTTGCTCGCGTGCGATCGCTATCCCTATACCTTAGTTCAATTGTTGTTGGTTGTGGATCGGCTGCTTCCTTTACTTTTGGAGGCAGTCTAAGGCTAATGCCTGCCGCAATTTTCTTAGGGCTGATGTTTAATTTTGTTGCTACAGATTCAACGAGTTGATCTGATAGCAAAATTTCCTCACTGAGTTCTTGCCCTTGCAGGTTAATTTCAGAACCAGTTGCCGAAAAAGAAACTGGTGGGCGAGCGTAGGTTAACGCACCATTTGCTATAAAGGTAGGTGCTGGTTCTGGTTGCAAAGCTACCACCGTTGAACCCGCTACAACCAAACCAAAACTAGCAAGACCAATCCACTTATATTTATCAAAGGCGATGAGGTAGCGTTTAACAATCGGTGGAGTCATAGCAACATTTAATAAAAACAGGTCGAACTAAAAATTTCAGGTGAGAGGTTTGGTCACTGGTCACTGGTGACTGTTAGCCCCACACCTTACTATGTTATGCCAAACACTTAATCACGACCAAAGTCGTTGAAGAAGTCGAGGAAAGCATTTATACTGATGAAAGGACGAGTAATAATACTTATAGCGTTCGTGATTCTACCTATTAAGTTCCGACCTATTACGATCACGTCATTATCTTGAAGTGGAACATTTTGAGATGCATCGCCTGAAAGTGCTTTTCTGGCATTGAGGGTTTGAGCAATGGCTCTACCGCGTTCCGGATCGAAACGAAACAATTTAACCCCCCTAAGGTTAGCAGTGTCAAGATTAACCCCTGCTAAAGCGTCTAGAAAATTACTACCATTAGGGAGCGGTATGGTGACAACCCCTCCAGAGGCATAATTTAATACCCTGACTCTAATTTGCGGTACAGCTAAAGTCGAGCGAGATACCAGGTTGCGATCGTAACCATCATCTGTGGCAATTTCCCGACGGGGTATCACAATAGCATCGCCATCTTGCAAGCGTAAATTTGGTACCGAACCCCCATTTTGCAAAGGAGTGTACAGGTCAACATTTTGTGTAGCGACAGAACCATCAACCAAGCGCCTGCGTATTTGTACTTGTCGCAGGTCTGCCGTCATAGAGGAACCACCAGCTACGAGTAAAGCATCCCCAACACGGGGTAGTGCAGCAGAAATGGAATAAATTCCCGGTCGAGTCACTTCTCCACTAATTGTGATTTGAACCGGTCGTTGTGCGGCTAAGGATACTGACACAACTGGATCGACATAGATACGGCTTAAACTCAGACGAATTTTTTCTTGGGCTTCATCCAAAGTTAAACCTTGTAAAGATATTGTTCCTACTTGTGGAACGACAATGTTGCCTTCTGGGTTTATTTGAGCCGCAAAGTTTAACTCCGGACGTTGTACTGTCAGAGCTAATGTCACAATGGGATCGACAACAAAACGATTTAAACCAACACGAATTTTTTCTTGGGCTTGTTCCAAGGTCAAGCCTTTGAGCGAAACTGTTCCCAATAAAGGGACTGCAATATTTCCTTCTGGATTAATGAGAGCTTGAAAGCTCAAATCTGGAAAGCGTTGAACTGAAACAGCAATGCCATCTCCCGGTCCTAAACGGTATTTACCAGAAGGGCGCTGAACTAAAACGTTGACAGCATCCCCCGGTCCTAAGAGGTAGCGGGTAAATTGAGGTGAGATACCATCGCTAAGAGAGGGATCGACCTCAGGACTAGAGGGAGGTATAGGAGGTTCAATTTGTCTTGGTTGTTCTAAGATATTCGTTGGAGGCGTAGTAGATGATCCTGGTGGTAACTCTTGAGTTGGGACATTCTGAGCAGCAACAGGTTGAACAGTTGCTGCGATTAAATAGACGCCAACATGAAGACCTATGAAAGATAGGGCGCTAAATATACGCATAAGATAACCAGGAGCTATAAAAAATTATTGCGTTCGAGTCACGAATTTTTATTTTACTTCTATAAAAGACGAAACACCCTTTCTAAATATAAATATCGTGCAAACCTTATTTTGACTTTTGATTTTTGAGTTTTGAATCATTCAAAGGTCCTGTCATCAGAGCAATCTGGACTGATTGACCGATTGACTTAACCTCATTCCAAGTCTTTTCTACTTGTCCCAAAGGTTCCATCGGAAGGAGAACACAAACTGCTACCCACTGAGCGCGATGCTTGTACCACTGTGCTGATAAATCGGCTAAGAACCAAGTTATCTGTGATGCACTCCCACCGGTAGGCCAAGCATACCATTGCAAAACTGCAAAACTTTGTCTGTTAGCTGTTCCACGGAAAAAATTTGCTTGTACTTTAATTTCGGTATTTGAAGAAGCCGATGCTTGAGATTGTTTAACGGTAAATTCAGCAGCACGATTTTGAGCAGTTTGCCACTGCCACAGACTATCAATTTCTGACCATTCTACTTGAGGTTGATCTCTAGGTCCGTTTTGTGGTAGCAATAACACAATTGCCTTAGTCTGCTGACCTTCTTTTTGAATGAGTTGGTAAGACCACTTGTGTGCGCTAATTTCTTGCTCCCGTTGTTCTACAGTTTTCCAGCCTGGGATAGATATTCCCTTTTGGCGTATCTGTCTCAATTCTTTGAGAGTCACGATTCTTGCTGGCTCGCGCCACTCCCAGCGTCCTTTGAGATAACCTGGAATAGCTCCTAGAGCCAACAGTACTAGCAGCAGTAAGAGTACCGCTACCTGAGAAAACTGTTTTTCCTTAATAAACTTGAAAAAGGAAGTCATCGGTAAAATTCACAGCCTTTGGTAAGATTTTACTTCTTGGATTGGGCATTGGGCAAAAGGGCATTGGGCAAAAGGGCATTGAGCATAGTTATTAGTCTTTCTCCCTTGTCCCCCTTGTCCCCCTTGTCCCTAACCTCTACCCAAGTCTCCAAAGAAGGTGTAGCGGAACCAAGAATGAGGGGGCAATTTTCTAATTCTGCTCTCCACTCAGCGACGGTGCGGGCGTGGTAGGTTGGGGCGGGAGTATCCTGCTTGAAACTGCTGTCGTGTTCTTCATCTAAGATAATGATACCTAAGTTTGGCAATGGAGCGAATACAGCGCTTCTCGTACCTATGACGATTTGGGGTTCCCCTGCTAGCATCAGCCGCCAGGTGTCGAATCTTTCTCCTGGAGAAAGGGCGCTATGGTAAACCAGTACGGGTGAGGTTCCGTTGAATCCTACACTAAAACGAGCGCGAAAACGGTCTGTTAACTGCGGTGTGAGTCCGATTTCAGGGACTAGAACAAGGGCTGATTTCCCTTGCGCTAACACTGGAGCGATCGCCTGCAAGTAAATCTCTGTTTTTCCGGAACCTGTGACTCCGTGTAAGAGTACTTTAGCATATCCGTCCAAACGAGCGATCTCATCTAACGCTTTTGCCTGATCGGATGTTAATATCTTACTTTGTTCTTTTTCTAGCATCTCCCCTGGAGTAGAGGAACTTTCTGTTCGCAATACCTCCCTTTCTTGGATGACAACGTAACCTTTTTGTTCTAAATTTTTAAGAGTTGTAGAGCTTGTGTTACTAATCCGCAACAATTCATTTTTCCATAACTCGCCCCCTCGTCTTCTCAGGACTTCCAGCACTTCTCGTTGGCGAGAGGTTAGATCCCGGTCAAACACATTTCCCACTAGGGTCACTGCTTTTTCGTATTTGGGTTTAGCTAACTGTGGAGGTTCTAAATAACTTTCTACAAAACCGCGACGCAACAATTCTTGGACAGCTTTGTGGGCGCTTGGGACTTGACGCTGAAGATATACAAAGCTATAGTCTCCATCTATTTGTTCTTGAAGAAGTTGTAATATTTGATTTGCAGTTTTATTACTGATTTTACCCACTGACTGTTGAAAGATTAATAATGTCAGTAAGACCTTATTCTCAATAACATGAAGTAAATAAAAATGTATCGGGAAAGAATGAGACTTTCGTACATTGGTAAAACTCAAAATGGGAAGGGAAATATCTATCGGGGATTTCTCTAGTACAGAGTTTGTTTTGGTAGAAACCGCTGCCCCAGCTACAGTTAAG
This sequence comes from Scytonema sp. UIC 10036, assembly GCF_009725235.1. The sequence goes on along the minus strand of NZ_WJFC01000031.1, from coordinate 3,336 downwards.
CGAATGCGCCGCTGCGATCGCCCTAACAAGCCCGGAGGTAGAGTCATGCGAATCACTTCAATCAAGCGCGTACAATAGTACGATGCAACTCTATTCACCAGTTCTGTATACGCCAATGGAAAAAAGCCCGAACTGACTACTTCTTCCACATCCCGAATTTTTTCTAGTGGTATATCTGCTGGTAGTTGTGTTAGAAAACGAATGGCAACTCCCCCTATCAATTGAGACCCGAATGGCACACTTAAAATATCCCCAGGTTTTATTGCCAATTGTTCTGGCGCTCTATAAACGTAAAGCTCGGAACCGGACGGATTATCTACCAACACCTCCATCCAGCGATTCCTATTGACTTCTGTGTTATAAGATTTGCTTGGTTCAGCAACCGTCATAGGGAGCAAACTGACACCATTCATATACATAATCGTTACCTGGGAGGAGTCTAAATAATATTCGTCCATCTGTTTGTTTATCTTAACCTTGCCAACTGAAGCTAACTGTTTGCAACCCTTTCATCAAAAATGTAATTAGCAATACTGTCCTAAGACATAATACTTGATAAGTTTCCTCTTATGTAATCCGGGAGATAAATTCATCTCAACTTTAGATAGCGGTAAATCAACGGATGCCAGTTCGGATTCAAATAGGCAATCTCCACTTTTTTCGCTTTATTTTCTCCGGATACGTAAATGGAAAAGAAGCCTTTTCCGCCCAATGATAGATATTCAAGCCTTGAAGTCTGTGAGATCCTTTATCAGAGAAGTCATTGCTAAAGTTTTTACCCATCAATTTGGTGCCACCAAGGGAAAGCTAACAGCAATGCACAGCCCCGCAGCAAGAAGCTTACATATCTTATGGTGGCTACCAAAGCAGAAAAAGTCAACTTTTTTAGAAAATCATATGAATATTTAAGGATCGCCGGGTAAAAAGATAACTTATGTAAAAATAAAAAAAAATTAATTGAGAGGGGGTTTGAAATAGCTTCTTTGTAAGAAAAAATGAGAAAGATATATGTCAGTGGTCTGACAGAATATCTGTAAAGCGCAATAGCGAAATAAGTTTAGGAAAGTATCTATTTGTAACCAAAAGATGAAGACAACTCTATGGTTTAAGTGTTAAAGATGAAGTATGAAATAAGCGTTGTCAATTAAAAAAACAGTTGTATGCTAGTGTTCCCTATATCTTCTTCATACTTCAACCTCATTCCCTACCTGTGACACCCCTGCTAGAGTTGTTAGCTGAAACACTTTAACCAAAGAGGGAAGTTTTGGTAATGACGAGTAGATCCTCAACTTTAACCAAGGATATAGATACTGTTAAGGCTTTACATTTTGCACTTAAAACATACCCCTAAGTGCGTATCTCCGTGGAAAAAGAAAACAAGCATTTCTACACATCTGTCACTATCACGTTAATTATGTACCTATGTACCAAACAGAGCAACAATCCCTAATGGAAACCATGAGTATTGCTGACTTAGGCACTATTGAATTGGAAACGACTGCTGATAATGAAGAATTAGCTTTCAATTTAGACGCAGTAGTAGACGCCGCAATAGATGCAGCAATAGAAGAATCTGGAATCGCAGACAATTTAGAAACCGAAGATCGAGACGGAGACGGCATGGCAGCAGCACGTCCTTCGGGGTATAACAAAACCGAATATGATGACGCTGTAGGGGCATTTTTTAAAGAAATGGCGCGTTACCCATTGCTTAAAGCAGATGAAGAGGTAGAATTAGCGCGTCGAGTCAGATTTTTAGAAGAATTTAGAGAATTACAAGCTTCTTTACATAACAAATTGGGGTATCAACCGGGTAAATCACTAGTGGCAGCCCAGTTAGGGATGACAGAAAAACAATTAGAAAATCGCTTATATCAGGGACGGGTCGCGAAACGCAAAATGATTCGCTCAAACCTAAGATTAGTTGTTTCCATTGCCAAACGATACTTAAATCGCGGAGTTCCTTTCCTGGATCTCATTCAAGAAGGTGCAATGGGATTAAATCGTGCGACAGAAAAATTCGATCCCGACAAGGGATATAAGTTCTCCACTTACGCCTACTGGTGGATTAGACAAGCAATTACACGAGCTATTGCCAATGATGCAAGAACAATCCGCTTACCCATTCATATTGTTGAAAAACTTAATAAACTCAAAAAAGCCCAGAGGGAACTCAAACAAAAACTTGGTCGCAATCCAACAGAGTTGGAGATGGCGGAAGCTTTAGAAATTCCTGCGCCACAACTACGCCAGCTTCAACAATTACGACGTCAAGCCCTTTCCCTCAACCACCGTGTTGGTAAAGAAGAAGACACGGAACTCATGGATTTACTGGAAGATGAAGATAACCAATCTCCAGAAGCAAAAATGAACGAAAGCATGATGCGCCAGGAGATATGGGAAGTTTTGGGCGATGTGCTAACTCCAAGAGAAAAAGACGTGATTTCTCTGCGCTATGGGTTAGTCACCAGCGAACCCTGCACTTTGGAAGAGGTAGGCAATATGTTTAACCTCTCCCGTGAAAGAGTTCGACAAATTCAAAGTAAAGCCATGCGGAAGTTGCGCCGTCCTCATATCGCTAAACGTTTGAAAGGGTGGTTGGTATGATGAGTCATTAGTCATTGGTCATTAGTCATTAGTCATTGGTCATTGGATTATCAATCTTTAAAATACAAAGGACAAATGACAAAGGACAAATGACAAATGACGAAGGACAAATCACAAAGGACAAACAACTAATGACTGTTTTACGTTTTGCTGAACCAGCGGATTGTGATGCACTGTTTGAATTAGTTAAGGCGCTAGCAGAATACGAAAAGCTATCTCATGCTGTCACAGGCAATGCTTCCTTATTAAAAGAACACCTATTTGGAACGCCAAAATACGTAGAAGCAATAGTAGCAGAATATGCAGGGCAAACTGTAGGGTTTGCCCTATTCTTTTATAATTATTCAACATTTTTAACAAAGCCAGGAATATATCTAGAAGATTTGTTTGTTCTACCAGAGTTCAGAGGACAGGGTGTTGGGAAATCTCTGCTGACAAAAGTTGCTCAAATAGCTGTAGAAAGAGGTTGTGGACGATTGGAATGGAGCGTTTTGGATTGGAATGAGCCAGCTATTGCATTCTATCGCCGTATGGGAGCAACCGTTTTGGATGATTGGCGAATTTGCCGTGTCACAGGCGAAGAATTGACTCGCTTGGGAAGAGGATAGGGGATAGGGGATAGGGATTAGAGGTTAGGGAAGAGAAATAAAGTAGGGTGGGCAATGCCCTGGTGAATGATGGGTCTGACCCCTCACCTCGTTCCCAGCCTCAGGCTGGGAACGAGAGTAC
>NZ_WJFC01000030.1 GCF_009725235.1 Scytonema sp. UIC 10036 | reverse complement strand
TTAGTGGTTAGTGGTTAGTGGTTAGTGGTTAGTGGTTAGTGGTTAGTGGTTAGTGGTTAGTGGTTAGTGGTTAGTGGTTAGTGGTTAGTGGTTAGTGGTTAGTGGTTAGTAGTAAAAAACAACCAACAACCAACAACCAACAACTAACAACTAACAACTAACAACTAACAATTAAGGAGGAAAAAGTGTTTGCAGGGTTTTTGGAAGCCGTATTTAATGGTATTAGTATTGGTGCTGTGTTATTAATTGCAGCGCTGGGATTGGCTATTGTCTTTGGACTCATGGGCGTTATCAACATGGCACATGGCGAGTTGATGATGTTGGGAGCATACACAACATTTGTTGTGCAAAATGGTTGCAAACAACTAGGTGGAGTATGGTTTGAAATTTATATCTTTTTTGCCCTAATTATAGCTTTTTTGCTAACGGCTGCTGTGGGATGGCTGCTAGAACGGGGGGTGATTCGATATCTCTACGGGCGTCCCTTAGAAACTTTACTGGCAACTTGGGGTGTGAGTTTAATTTTGCAGCAGTTTGTTCGGAGTGTGAATTCGGTGCTTGTCATTGGCATCGCCCTGTTTCTGTTGTTGTTTTTTGGCGGTTTGTGGATTTTAAAGAGGCGCACGGGTTTTGGCAGAATTCGTTCTTTGGTTGTAGCTGCGATCTTGTTCCTGTCAGTGGGGGTGGCTATCGCAACTGGTAAGTTTTTGAGCGAAACTTATAAGTTAGCAATGACTCAACCTTGGTTTGGTGCTCAAAATTTGGATGTCACTGCTCCTAGTTGGTTGCAAGATGGAATATCTTTGCTCGGCGTGCAATTGCCTTATCCGAGATTATTTATTATTGCTTTAACGATTCTTTGTGTAACGGGAATTTACCTATTTTTGCAACGCTCTCATTGGGGATTAAGGATTCGCGCTGTCACGCAAAATCGCAGCATGAGCGCTTGTTTGGGCATTCCGACTCAAAAAGTTGATGCAATTACTTTTGCATTGGGTTCGGGATTGGCTGGTGTGGCTGGTTGTGCCATTAGTTTACTCGGTTCGGTGGGTCCAAATACAGGGCAAAACTACATTATCGATACTTTTATGGTTGTTGTTGTGGGTGGTGTGGGGAACCTGGTGGGAACTATTGTGGCAGCATTGGGAATTGGTACGGCGAATTACTTGATTGGTTCTGCAACTTTGGCTTCGTTGTTGACTCCTGTTAAACCTCTAGCGGATCTGTTTGCGTTCTTTGCAACAACAAGTATGGCAAAGGCAACGGTGTTTGCGCTGATTATTGTGTTTTTACAGGTGAAGCCTGGGGGGATTTTTCCTCAGAAAGGTCGTACTGTTGATGTATGAATTGAACCACACCAGAAGCAGAGGACGCAGAGAATGAGAGGGAAGGGAGGAAGGTTGATTTTAATTGAGGTGGGAGTGGTGGTGGCGATCGCTCTCATCCTCATCTCGATTGTACCAGTTGTGCTTTCGGGGTTTCGGCTGAATTTATTGGGGCGATTTTTGTCGCTTGCTATTGTTGCTTTGGGGATCGATTTGATTTGGGGTTACACTGGGTTGCTGAGTTTGGGACACGGGATTTTCTTTGGTTTGGGTGGGTATGCGATCGCCATGCATCTGAAATTGCAAGTTCCTCCAGGAGAGTTACCTGATTTTATGGGGCTTTATGGTGTCACGGAACTCCCCTGGTTTTGGATACCTTTCTATTCGTTCCCTTTTGCAGTTATAGCTGTTGTCATGGTTCCCGCAATACTTGCAGGATTACTGGGATATTTGGTGTTCCGCAACCGGATTCGCGGTGTGTATTTTTCTATTTTGACTCAAGCCGCAACGATTGTATTTTTTAACTTCTTTAACGGTCAACAAGGGTTGTTCAACGGTACAAATGGGTTAATTGATTTTACAACTTTATTTGGAGCAACAGTTAGCGATACAAACACCCAATTTGTTTTTTATAGCCTCACGATATTGTTTCTTGCAGCTACCTATGCACTCTGCCGTTGGTTGACAAGCGGGCGTTTTGGACGGTTGTTAATAGCAATTCGTGATGACGAAAGTCGAGTGCGCTTTTCTGGCTACGATCCGACAGATTTTAAAGTGTTAGTGTTTGCAGTTTCGGGTGCGATCGCGGGTATAGCAGGAGCATTGTATACTTTGCAAAGTAGTTCTGTCTCACCTAGAGCAATGGATATTGCCTTTTCCATTGAAATGGTGATTTGGGTAGCGGTAGGAGGACGTGCTACTTTAATCGGAGCCATTTTAGGAGCATTGTTAGTCAACTATGCCCGTGCTTTTTTAAGCGAACAATTTGCCGAAATTTGGCTATTTTTCCAAGGGGCGTTATTTTTGATAGTTGTTACTGTTCTTCCTGATGGGGTAGTGGGGTGGTTCCGCACTTCAGGAATTCAGCTTTTCAAACGCCGCCAGCAAATTGCTACTTATCCCAGCCTAGAAGAAAATTCCGAGGTGCAGCATGAACGCCAAAATCTTAGAAACTAAAAACCTCACAGTTAGTTTTGATGGCTTTAAGGCACTCAATCAACTAAATTTTAGCATGGATGTAGGTGAATTACGAGTCGTTATTGGTCCCAACGGTGCTGGAAAAACGACATTTCTGGATGTGATTACGGGTAAAGTAAAACCAACGGAAGGACGAGTTTTTTTCAAAGGCAAAAGTTTGCATTCTTTATCAGAACATCAAATCGCCAGACGGGGAATTGGGCGGAAATTCCAAACGCCTCGAATCTATCTCAACTTAACACCTCGCGAGAACTTGGAACTAAGCACTAACCGCAATAAAAATGTTTTTTCTACTTTGTTCGAGCCTTCCAGTACTGCTGAAAAGAAGAGCATTACAGGGTTATTAGAAACTATAGGCTTAGCTGATAAAGCAAATAGACGAGCGAGTTCTCTGTCTCATGGAGAAAAGCAACGCTTGGAAATTGGGATGTTAGTGGCGCAATCTCCCGATTTATTACTTGTTGATGAACCTGTTGCTGGTTTAACAGATGAAGAAACCTACAATATAGGGGAACTCCTATTAACGCTCTCACAGAGTCATTCAATTTTAGTCATTGAACACGACATGGAATTTGTGCGTCAAATTGCTCGGAAAGTAACAGTTTTGCATGAAGGTTCCGTGTTATGTGAAGGCACTATTGAAGAAGTACAAAACGACAAGCGTGTCATTGAAGTTTACTTAGGACAAGTTGTCGCCAGCAACTAATATTAAACTTTATACTAAAAACTTTTCGATGCTGCAAATTTCTAACCTTGACGTTTACTACGGCGAAAGCCACATTTTACGCAATGTAGATTTGAGCGTACCAATGGGGCAAATGGTGTGCTTAATTGGACGCAATGGCGTAGGTAAAAGCACCCTCCTCAAAACAATTATGGGGTTACTCAAACCCCGCCATGGCACAATAACCTTTGCAGGAGAATTGATAAATTCAAAATCTCCAGATCGAAGGGCAAAGCTGGGAATTGCTTACGTTCCCCAAGGACGAGAAATTATTCCCCGTTTGACAGTAAAAGAAAATCTCCTGTTGGGATTAGAAGCGAGACTTAGTAGAAGAAAAAATCCAGAAATTCCTGAAGAAATTTTTAGCCTATTTCCCGTGTTGAAATCAATGCTTTCGCGGATGGGCGGTGACTTAAGTGGTGGACAGCAACAACAACTCGCTATTGCTCGTGCTTTAATGGGACAACCCCAATTACTTTTATTGGATGAGCCTACCGAAGGTATCCAACCTTCAATTATCTTGGAAATTGAAGCTGCAGTCCGTAGCATAGTTACTACCACTGGTATTTCTGTTTTGTTAGTCGAGCAACATTTACATTTTGTCCGCCAAGCCGATTACTATTACGCGATGCAAAAAGGCGGCATTGTTGCTTCTGGTTTAACCAATGAATTGAGCCAGGATGTGATTCAACGCTTTTTAGCTGTTTGATGGAACGATGTCAGAGCAATTAATACGAGTGTGGGCAAAATTTTTTGGCACTTCGGGAGCCACAATCCAACGTTTTTCTGAGATTTCTCGATGCGGTGGCTCTGTATGGGAATGCATCGCTCGATACTCTGCCTATTTGTTTACGTTCTTTGCAACAATTCACGTTAGTATTATGCCAAGACAGACGATGCTGTTACAAAAGTATGAGGCTGCCCTAGCAAACACACAAAATTATTGGGAGAAAGTACTTAGCCATAATTTCTAAACAAATATAATTTTATACTAATAGACAATTAAGTAACTATGGCATTTATTTTTAGTTTATCGACTGAATGTGGTACTCTTCTAGAAGATGCAGAAAGCTTTGCAAAACACTTTCATCAAATCTCCTGGCAGTTGAAGAGTGGAGTAGAGTCAAAATGTAACACTGGAATTTTTCAAGACAGTGAAGATAACTGGTGGGTTAGAGTTTATCCGAGTGGTGTTAGTCAAATTGGCATTACTACTCCTGAGGATGCTTATCAGATGACTGAAATCGGCATACTTTTATATCAACGTTTGCACTCCGCACCTCCATTTCGCTATGCTTTAGTGGGTGTAGAAGTTGATGAATTTAGAACCTACAGTGAACTACTATCAACAAATAGTAACACCAATTTAAATTTTTCTGGGCTGGTGTTGAGTAAAGCTTTATGGCAAGAAATGAATTGTCCTATCGGCTTCAGAATTTTTACTTCTGGTTACCTCTGGAAACCTTATGAAGGGGAAGTTTACAAACCTTTACTAGTATCTTCTGAACTGAGAGATAAACTTGACGAATTGTTTGCTATCCAATCCTAACCTTAGTTTTTTATAGCAATTTTTAGGTAAAGAGACCACAGTGGTTGAACCAACCAAAGACATTATCCCGAACGCGAAGTCTGTTGCCGTATCAAGCTTTGATTCCAGCCAAAATCAAATCAATGGCTTCTTGAGCCTGTCGCTCAATCATCTCTGAACTTAAAAGTTGCCGCGTCGGATCGAGGTACTTAAGATTTTCATGAGCGTTGAAGTAAAAAGTGCAAACCCCTAAAATGTTGATGGTTGTCAGAAATGGATCGAGCGATCGAAACACACCTTCAGCCATTCCGCGTTCTAAAATTGTCGTCATACTCCAGAAACTTTTCTGCCAACCACTCATCTGTCCGTATTGCCCCTGGTTTTGGATGGCTTCATAAAACCACAGCATTCCACGATGCGGATAAGCAGCTCCGTAAGCAATGCCAGCACGAATTGATGCTTTTAGGGCTTCTTCGACTGGTAAATGTTCTTCAGCAAACTGTTGAAATGCCGTATCCAACTCGGCTCCGATCCGTTGCATCACAGCTTGGTAAAGCCCTTCTTTGCTCTCAAAGTAGTAATAAATCATGGCTTTCACAACACCTGTTCGGGCAGCAATGGCATCAATTCGCGTACCAGCCAAACCATAACGGGCAAACTCTTCTTCGGCAGCATCTAGAATGTTTGCCTGAGTTGCCTCTGCATCACGAACTTGTCTTGGCTTTTTTGACTTTTGCTTTGAAGTGCTTGAAAAACTCACGCTTAACCTCTTATACCAGTAGAACCAATACTAACTGAAAATTCGGTCAGTAATTGACAAATGACTTTCAATCAGTAGATACTGACTGAAAATATAGTTAGTTATAAAAGCTCAACTCATGACTCACATTTTGCCAGGAGCACCCTGGCTCATTGCTCATCGCTCAATGTTAGGGGTAAATCAACCGCATAAGGTGACGCTAAATGGTCAAGACTACGCTCTGTGGCAGAACGATCGCGGTGAAATTTTTGCTTTGAACAACGTTTGTCCTCATATGCAAGCTCCACTGTCTAATGGCTGGATTTGCAAAGAGCGAGATACCATCACTTGTCCATTCCATGCACTAGAGTTTGATGGTGAAGGAAAGCTGCACCGAGAAGGTAAGAGGGATACACAGCCTTTCGCTCAACCGCTTAAACTTACGGTGATTGGTGACTGTATTTGGACATATGATGACTGCAAACCGCGTACAGGCATTCCTGACATTGTTAAGCAAATTGCATCTGAATATGATTTTGTCGGTATTGCTGGAGACAAAACCATCCAAGGAGATTTCTTAAGCACTTGGCTGATTAATTCTGATTTCAATCATCAAAACGGAACGCATCGGCAGTTATTTCAAATTGTCCAAAATCACATGACTGAATTTGTCAAGGATGGTTATTGGTACAAGGTAAAGCAGGAAAGTACCAGAGCTAATAACTCAGTCAGAGAACTTTTAAGCAATCCAGTTCTGTTTGCAATACCAAAGATTCTCAAGAGTACGGTTGAGTATTTTTTTCCTTCAGTTCTGATTCTTTATGCTGAAACAGGATCTGGACCATTTGCCCAGGTTGTTGTTCAATATCCACAGCAACAAAATCAAACTAAGATTTATGAGTTAATCTTCGCTAAGTTCAAATCTGCCTGGATAAAACCGCTTTTGCGCCAATCAATGCTAAAAGCCATTGATGTGGTTGTGGAACAAGATTCTACTGCGATTGAAACTCGATATCCTTACCAACCCGCCAAAATCAGACTGCCAAACGAAGAGGTGATGATGTATGCTGAGAAGCTTTATCGTGAATGGTAGCAGGTATGACAGCAACTTGGCATTACTACTCCTGAAGATTGGCGAGCGCTTTTCGATCGGCTAACACCGCCTGGTAGATACTATTATCGCGATCCACAGCATCTATAGCGCTTCTCATCCTTTATGAAGTACATATTTATCTGCGTACATCTGCGTGCATCTGCGGTTCCTTAATTTTTAACTTATTACACCTACTTAAAAACAATTATTTATTTCAAGCTGATTTCAAAGCAAAATCCCCCATGCAAACGTCTAAGTCTAAAGATTGAGTTAGGAATTTTACAAAACTTGACAAAATGCTTTATAAAGATAATAGTGAAATAACCATCGCCAAATTATTATATCTACACGTTTCGAAGTACAATTGGCGATACGGCTATCTTCCGTTAAGCTTCGCTTATCGCAACTGCAATTTCCTCAAGTCTTTCACTCTCGTCACCCCAGGCAAATTAATCAAGAAGCTGTTTATGCGGCAAATCAAGCTCGCTCCTTATTGGTTGCGGTTTCTAATTATAACGGTGTTTGCTATCGGTATATTCTTTCGTTTCTATAATCTTGATACCAAGGTTTACTCCCACGATGAAACCCGGACTTCATTACGTATTTCAGGATACACATCTACAGAAGTTCAACGACAAATTTTTAACGGTCGTGTCATCAAAAAGGAAGCTTTTGATAAGTTTCAAAGCCTCAATTCTGAAAAAGGTTTAGGTGATACACTCAAATCTTTAGCAATTGAAGACCCTCAACGTCCACCCTTGTATTACTTACTCATACGAGTGTGGAGTCAACTTTTTGGCACTTCGGTGGCAACAATCCGCAGTTTTTCTGCTATCGTCAGTTTACTAGTCTTTCCCAGTATTTATTGGCTTTGCCGAGAATTATTCATTGTACCGCTATCGGTTCCCCACGTTGCGATCGCACTCACAACTATTTCCCCAATCCATCTTGTTTACGCTCAAGAAGCACAAGAATATATTTTATGGCTGGTCACAATTTTAGTATCGAGTGCATCACTGCTGCGAGCATTGCGACTTGAAACTACAGGAGAACACAAGCAAGACTACATTTATGTATGGGGACTCTATACAGTCACCTTAACACTCAGTCTTTACACATCTTTATTAAGTGGATTTGTTGCAGTTGCTCATGGAATTTATGTTACTGCAACAGCAGAATTTCAGTGGACTCGAACAGTCAAAGCTTACACGCTTGCATCCTTAGCAGGGTTTTTTAGCTTTATTCCTTGGATATTAATTATACTCACAAATCTCTTTCAATTTCATCAAACAACAAGTTGGTCATCATCTAAATTATCCCTGTTGCCTCTCTTTCAAGCTTGGCTCATTCAATTGAGCCGTATTTTTTTAGATTTAGATTTTGGAATTGAAAATCCATTCAGTTATTTGGTGACCTTAACATTTTTTATAGGAGCGGGATACGCAATTTATATTCTTTGTCTGACAACTCATCCAAAAATCTGGTTATTTATTATACTGTTAATTGCTGTACCAGCAATACCCCTCATGCTACCAGATTTAATGTTTGGAGGAATACGGTCAACTGCTGAACAATATTTGATGCCTTCTTACTTAGGTATCCAATTAGCTGTTGCATATCTGTTGGCAACTCAACTCTACAATGGTAACATTTTACGCCGCAAGATATGGGAAATTATTTTAATTGTAATTATTTTGAGTGGTGTTACTTCCTGTGCGGTCATTTCCCACAAAGAAACTTTATGGAGTAAAGGCATAAGTTATGGTAATCTACAAATTGCTAAAATTATCAATCAATCTTACCGTCCCCTGTTAATAAGCCATGCTTCTAGCAGTCATTCTGGAAATACCTTTTCTCTTAGCTATCTTGTTCAGCCAAAAGCCCGCTTTCTGTTGGTAAGGGGTAAAGCGCTTCCCAAACTTCCCAAAGAATTTACTGATGTTTTTTTACTCAACCCTTCAACCAGCTTACGCAAGACAATAGAAAAAAAGTATAATACCAAAACCCGTAAATTATATAGTTATAAATCTTACACATTTTGGAAATTAAGTAGAAAGTCACAATGAAAGTGAATTGGTCAAAAGTCATTAGTTATTGGTCATTGGTTAAGACAAAAGACAAAGGACAAATGACAAATGACAAATAACAAAACTCCAAAATGGTTTAAGTTTTTCGCTATCGCCATGTTGGTGGTAGGTATATTTTTTCACTTGTTTAATCTTCATAACAAAGTTTACTGGCATGATGAAGTCTATACATCCATAAGGGCTGCAGGCTTCACTCGTGACGAAATTGACAAAGAACTTTTTCAAAATCGCATAATTCCCGCTACAGAGTTACAGAAGTATCAACGCCCTAAATTAGGAAGTACTGCAGAAGACACAATTAAATCTCTAGCTCTTGAAGACCCCCAGCATCCACCTTTATACTTTCTGATAGCCCGGTTTTGGATGCAAACTTTTGGTAGTTCCTTAACAGCTTCACGTGTTCTACCCTTACTGTTTAGCTTGATGGGATTGCCTTTAATGTATGCTTTGGGGCTAGAGCTTTTTGCTTCACCAATTGTAGCAATACTGGCAACAGTACTGTTGGCTCTATCTCCTTTTGATATATTGTTTGCTCAGACAGCAAGACAATACAGTTTGTTAACAACTCTTGTCATTGGTAGTAGTTTTACCCTCCTACAAGCTTTGCGCTTACCCACACTAAGAAATTGGAGTCTGTACGCTTTATCTAGTGCTTTGGGTTTTTACACCCATCCCTTTTTTGGTTTAACAACTATTGCTCATACGGTTTATGTATTGCTGTTAAAAGTATCGTTCCAGAAAATACAAGCTGAGAGGAAGTTCTACCGTATAGACTATAAAAGTATTAAGCAATTTTTCCTTGCGATCGCCAGTTCTCTGGTATTATTTAGCCCTTGGATAGTCGTGTTGGTTACTAATTACGAACGTGCGGCTGCTACAACAAGTTGGACTAAATCTAAAGAAGAGTTTCTCTACCTAATTAAACTCTGGATTCTTAGCTTTAGTTCGTTGTTGCTAGACTTAGATTTTGGATTTAATAATATCTGGACTTACGTTTCTAGAACGCTCGTTATTGCAGTCATTGGCTTAGGGATTTATCAAGTTTGCCATCGCACTTCTAAAGCAACTTGGTTATTTATCATCACTACCATCTTCGTGCCTTTCCTACTGTTGGCGGTGCCAGATTTCCTATTAGGAGGAAAACGTTCTGCTGTTAGCCGCTACCTCATTTCTTGCTATCCTGGGATACAACTAGCGGTTGCATACCTCCTAGGGACTCATATTATACAAGGGCGTAAACTGTGGCAGGGTATTATGGTACTTCTAAGTGCAGGCGCGATCGCATCCTGTACGGTGAGTGGTTTTTCTGAGACGTGGTGGAACAAAGATTTAAGCTATCATAACGCTGAAGTTGCACGATACATTAACTCTTCACCTTCTCCAAAAGTCATTAGCGAGATTGGCGATGATTTCACAAATACAGGTGAATTAATTTCCTTAAGCTACTTATTGCAAGATAATGTTTCACTGGTGCTGTTGAGCCAACCCCCGCAACTAGAAAACGTCACATCTCTACTGTTGGGCAACACAGAGCCTTTTTTATTCCGACCTTCCGGTCAATTTATCAAAAAGCTGAGGTCAGAGCAAGGTCAGTTAGTAGAAGCCTTGAAACCAGGAAGACTGTGGCAACTTAAGAAACAGTGAGCAGTAACCAGTGAGCAGTGAGCGGGGATTAACATATGCACCCTCCCGCTCATTTGGTCAAAATTGATGGGTACATATGGAAAAACCGCTCTTATGATACCTGAGAAAAATTAGGTACCCCGGAACCTGTTTCATTTGTAGTCACATTCACTGGACTGGATGCAGTAGAATTGCTTTTCTTGGCAAGAATGACAGACACTAGCTTCGGAAAAACAAGGCAAGCTACTGTATTGATAAGTGTCAGAAGTAAACCGTCCATTAAGTTCATAGGGAATGCTCCTTGTTACTAACGGGGTACAAAGTACTATTGTGAAGCAAAATTTCTCCGATTGCTTAAAAAAAGATTTTATATTTCTTCTTACTTACATAAAGTAAATTTAATATAGAAGTTTCTTACTCTTACTATAGGCAGAATGAGTGAGTTGAGATTCCCGACTTCATGAAGAAGTCGGGAATCTCACCTTTGGGTTCTATAGCAATCCTAAATAATACATAAAAAATTTTAAGTGTAGGGTAGGCAATGCTCACCACACATAACTTTTATGCGGCATCACCCTACCTACGGGTATTTAACTAATCAAATAGCATTGCTAAATTTACAATACTTAAAAATAACAATAAGTAATGTAAATACACACACTTTCTAAAGCTGCATTTTGACCAAAAGTAAAGTGGTACAAGCGTCAAAATTCATTTATAGAAAAAACAAGAAATCGCTTCATTATTCAAATCCCTACCTTTAAATATAGAGATTTACTGGTCACCGCTCGCTGGTCACCGGTCACTGTATATGCTTTAGTTAAGTACAATAGATTTTTTATAGGTGATGTGCTATGTCAAAAAAATACGATAACTCTTCTTACCTATCTAACATTACAGAGCGAGAGCGTCAGGCATTAGATTACATCGTTAATTATTCCAACATAGAGTCAATACCAGAAATTTGGCCTTTGGCAGCAAAGCAATTTGGTAACACTGTTGCTCTCCATAACCCCCACTCTCAACCAGAAGAAGTTATTACTTATACTCAACTATCACAACAAATTCAACAATTTGCTGCTGGTTTGCAAGCATTGGGTGTGAAAGAAGGCGATCGCATCTCATTGATTGCAGACAATTGTCCTCGCTGGTTAATTGCAGATCAAGGCATTATGACTGCTGGGGCTGTGAATGCAGTGCGTAGTTCGCAAGCAGAACGGGAAGAACTTTTATACATAATAGCGAATAGTGGCAGCACGGCGTTGGTAGTTGAAGATCTAAAGACACTCAATAAGCTGCAAGAGCGTCTTTTAGAGTTACCAATTCAACTGATTGTTTTGTTAACAGAGGAATCCCCACCAGCAAACACGAGTTTGAAAATCTTGAACTTTTCCCAAGTGATGGAAACTGGGGCGAACCACACTCTGACACCTACAAAGCAAACGAGGGGGACTCTAGCGACTTTAATTTATACCTCTGGAACTACAGGTAAGCCCAAAGGGGTGATGCTGACGCATGGTAATTTACTACATCAAGTTTTAGTGTTAAGGTCAGTGGTGCAACCACAGCCGGGAGACACTGTACTGAGCATTTTACCCACTTGGCACAGTTACGAACGCAGTGGTGAGTACTTTTTACTTTCTCAGGGTGCTACCCAAGTTTACACGAACCGCCGATCTATCAAACGGGATTTACAAAAATTTCAACCCCAATATATGATAGGCGTGCCTCGGTTGTGGGAATCCATTTATGAAGGAGCGCAAAAACAGTTTCGCGAACAACCAGAGAACAAGCAACGTCTGATTAACTTCTTTTTTGGAATTAGCGAAAAATTTATTAAAGCACGGCGAATTGCTCAAGGGTTAGATTTGGAAAACTTGAAACCCTCAATATTTGAGCAATTAGCAGCTAGCGCACAAGCATCAGCCTTGTTTCCCCTTCATGCTTTGGGAGAACGAATCGTTTATTCCAAGGTACGGGAAGCAACAGGGGGTAAAATCAAGCAGATGATTAGTGGTGGCGGTGCGCTACCCAAGCATATCGATGACTTTTTTGAGATGATTGGTGTGGAAATTTTGGTAGGTTACGGTTTAACAGAAACAGCCCCCGTAACTCATGCGCGGCGTCCTTGGCGGAATTTACGCGGTTCTGCAGGGCAAGCCATACCGGGAACAGAAACAAAAATAGTAGATCCAGAAACTCGCAGGTCATTACCTACAGGGGAAAAAGGATTGGTGTTGCTGCGGGGACCGCAAGTGATGGAAGGTTACTATCAAAATCCGGAAGCTACAGCCAAAGCAATTGATGCCGAAGGTTGGTTTGATAGTGGGGACTTGGGTTGGGTGACACCACAAAATGATTTGGTACTAACCGGACGAGCCAAAGATACTATTGTATTAACAAATGGCGAAAATATCGAGCCGCTACCAATAGAAGATGTTTGTTTGCGATCGCCCTACATAGATCAGATTATGCTTGTAGGACAAGACCAACGCAGTCTCGGTGCTTTGATTGTTCCCAATCTAGAAGCCTTGCAGAAGTGGGCAATTTCTCAGAATCTCCATTTACGTCTACCGGAAGAACTCACCGAAGAAACCCTCAGTAATACAGTGGCTACTGAAGTAGATCTAGAGAGTAAAATGATTCAGGATTTATTTCGGCAAGAATTGAATCGGGAAGTGCAAAACCGTCCTGGCTACCGAGCTGATGACCGTATTGGTCCATTCAAGCTGATTCTAGAACCGTTTTCTATCGAAAATGGCATGATGACGCAAACACTAAAAACGAAACGACACGTCGTGATGGAACACTATCGCGATATTATTAACGGGATGTTTGCCTGATAATTCCCAGTAAAAATGACAAGAGTGAACGTGAAACATTTATGGATGTCTCCAAACCTCAATTGCTTCTAAAACGCGTTGTTAACGTAAAAGCCATCGTGACCTCCCTTTGGAAAGACGAAGTTCAGCAGCAACTGCAAACCCAAATCAATCAAATTGACCAGCAGTTGCAGCAGTTGGACGTTCAAGGACAAAGAGCGGTTGCCGAAATTCAAAAGCAGAGTCTACAACCTCCCGGTCCTCAGACACTGCAACAAATCGATAATATTCAGGGTCAGGTCAACCAAAAGAAGAGCGAACTTTTAGAACAGAAGAACCAAAGTTTGCAAAACCTCCAACAAGTCCAGTTTTTAGAATTGGATCAGGAAGTCAACCAATTCCAAATGGAAGGTTTTTTCCGCGTGGAACCAGGGGATAACTTGATTAGCAAATTGCAAGTCGAAATCGTGTTACGTGACGGCATTGTCGAAGAAATTCGCGGTGATATTTGATTGCTAATTGCTAATTGCTAATTGCTAATTGCTAATTGTTAATTGTTTTTTCCATTAGCCATTAGCCATTAGCCATTAGCCTTGACAGCCCTTTTGAGAATTTTTAGCAAAACATTCTTGGGAACCAGCCCAAATAATTTGCCACATCTGAGGTGAACTGACGAAAAGCGATCGCCCAAAGGTAGTCAGTTCAACTCGGTATCTGGCAGTTTTGGCTGAGTGTTTGTCCTGCTTGGTTTGTGTAATAGTGACTAGCACCCGATTGGGTTGTGGGTAAGATACCTCTATCTTTTTGGGGGCTTTGCGTAATGCGAGGTCTTGCTCGAAAGCGTTGAGGGCAAGATTAGTGGGGTCACTGCCTTTAAGAGACGAGTTGATACTTTCCAAAGGAATTTCTTGATAATGAGCACGTTCGGGGTTCGCGACTATCCCCTCTTGACTCGCCGTCAAAAAATGCTGTGGTTGCCCATTGCTCGTTTTAGAGACTGCGGCTGATGGCTGGCGTTGGGTGATATATATTCCAGTAGCAGCAGTGGCAAAGATACTAAGAACCACAATAAGTAACAATTTGAACTTTGCCGACATAAAATTTAAAGTGAATGAAACTCAAGTTAGTCGTCAATTCTGAATTTTAAATTGATGTGTCACTATTCTTCGTCTAGCTTGTGAGTGGAGATTGGAAGTTTGACCAGTCGTGATGAGAAATACAAATTAATAGACATATTGGGCTTAATATAGTTCCTCACGTCCGAGGTCAAGTTACAATTCGATCTGGCACAAGCTAGTTTAAACTCGCCAAACCTCACCTATGAGCATTCACGAAGTATTCATGCCGGCGCTTAGTTCCACCATGACCGAGGGAAAAATCGTCTCTTGGGTAAAATCACCAGGTGACAAAGTGGAAAAAGGCGAAACAGTGGTGGTTGTCGAGTCAGATAAGGCTGATATGGATGTGGAATCCTTTTACGAAGGGTATCTAGCTCATATCATAGTGCAAGCTGGTGATGCTGCTCCCGTAGGAGCTGCCATTGCCCTGTTAGCAGAAACCGAAGCTGAAATCGAAACTGCCATTGCTCAAGCCCAATCTTCCGGTACTCAAAGCAAAGAAGTCGTAGCTGCTACCACTTCTAGCAAACAACTTGCAGAGGCAACAAGCGTTACAGAAACAACGGAATCTCAAAATGGCAGCCCTTCTCGCCAGAATGGAAGGACTGTGGTATCTCCTCGCGCCCGCAAGCTAGCGAAGGAACTAAAAATTGATTTAAGCGGGATTTCTGGCAGTGGTCCCTACGGTCGCATTGTAGCTGAGGATGTGGAAGCGGCTGCGGGAAGACCGAGCAAGTCACCTGCCACAGTCACCCCTGTTACACTAACTCCATCAGTACCAGCACCGACTCCAGTTGCACCAGCACCAGCAAGACCTGCGCCTGCACCAGCACCAGTTGTTGCAGCAGTTCCCGGTCAGATAACACCTTTGACGACCCTGCAAAAAGCTGTGGTGCGGAATATGGAAGCCAGCCTTTCCGTACCAGTATTCCGTGTTGGTTATACAATAACTACCGATGCCCTGGACAAATTATACAAACAAATTAAGTCTAAAGGCGTAACAATGACAGCCCTGCTAGCAAAAGCCGTGGCTGTAACATTACAAAAACATCCGCTACTGAATGCTAGTTACTCGGAACAGGGCATTGTTTACCATTCCAGCATTAACATCGCTGTAGCAGTGGCAATGGATGATGGAGGATTGATTACACCAGTCTTGCAAAATGCAGATGCAGTTGATATTTATTCTCTGTCGCGCAATTGGAAATCTCTGGTAGATCGTGCTAGAGCAAAACAATTGCAACCAGAAGAGTACAACAGTGGGACTTTTACAGTATCCAACTTGGGGATGTTTGGTGTAGATAAATTCGACGCAATTTTGCCACCCGGACAAGGTTCGATTTTGGCGATCGGCGCATCTCGCCCGCAAGTCGTTGCCACAACCGATGGTTTGTTTGGTATTAAACAACAAATGCAGGTGAATATTACTTGCGACCATCGGATTATCTACGGTGCTCACGCTGCAGCATTCTTGCAAGAATTGGCACAGTTAATTGAGACCAAAGCTGATTCTTTAGTGCTGTAAAGACTCTCTCATCTCTCGACCTCTCATTCCCAGGCTCTGCCTGGGAATGAAGTCTGAGAGGCTCTGCCTCGCGTGGCAGATTAATACAGGAGGCTCTGCTTCCCGACCTATTTCAAAGCTTCCCACGAGGTTTTTATGAAAAGTTGTTTCAGGTGGTTGAGTGTATTTGCTGTTGTTCTGAGTCCCGTATATTTGCCGCTCAAAACCGTAGCTATTATTAATCAGAAGTTGCAGCCTCAGTCTCAGCTTACTGAGTTTAGGGCGATCGCACAAGCAGACTCAAACAAGTTTGATTTAATCATAACCTTCTTTAGATTTCACCTAAAAAAATCTTTATTAATATATTAATTTCAATCACGAATCAAAACAGGGAAATAGTAGTGCGATCGCATAGCTTTAGTTACCTGTTTAGGGAATAATCTTTTGTCTTGATTAGTACTTTACTGACAGATGAGAAATATTTTGTTCCGTTTGAAAGTACTTTTTATGTAGTTTTTTTACTGCGTTAAAATTTTCAAACTCTAAACTTTCCCACCAAAATCACCTCAATCAAATCCGCATCAGCATCAAAGCGGTAAACAATACGATCCACCTAACTTACAAACTACTCCAAATTAGCTAACAAATCCGAAATATCCTCATAATCATAGGGAGGACGCTTTCTAATCCCTAAAACAGCTACCTGTTGAAATTCTTCGTCGATTGCATAAATAACTCGCCACCCACCAAGACGAATCCGCCTAATTTCCCAATCAATATCTACTCCTTCTAAATTTAATTCAATACTATTATGGGGACGCGGTGCTTGTGCCAACGACTCTATCAAATTCTTCATTCTTTGACGAACATTTCCTGGTAGTACCTTACGTTCATCATAAACAGCTGCCAGTAACCTAATACTATACATCCGCCAGCCTCAATCCTCATCCCATTGTTCCTTAACAGCATCCCAATCAATCCACTCTCGACTCTCCGAACCAGAGCGCAATTCTTTCAACTTTGGGATAGCGGCTTTAACTATTGCTGCATCTTCTTGGTTTTCCACCCAATCCAGCAAAATTTCCCAGGCTGCCATACTTAACTGAACAGCCACCCGTTGACCGTTTGCATCTACAAGAAAATTAGCAGATTTTAGGGCTTTAAAAACATCTGTCATCGGTTGAGACGTAAAAGATTATTTTTTAGTATTTGTGTTCTATTATAAGGTACAGTTCGCGTGACTGACTCCCCAACTTGATTGATTACTTTGAGGGTAATGGGTGTACTACCAGGGTTAGGGCTTAACTTAAATTACGAATTTCCCAGTTAAGGCGAATTCCATAACCCTGTCCTGCTTGGTATGATTTTTCTGTAGTAACAAACTCAGTAATTTTCGGTTTTAAACTGGGTTTAACAATACCTATGGACAACAACTCATCATACTTCATTTTGAAAACTCTTTTTTAGATTGTAGCATCTACAGGAGCGGCAAAAGTTCTCTAGTCGTCATAAACTCTCTTCCCATCACCTGGTAGTATCAGCAGGGACTTAGGATTAATAAGTTCTCCAACAGTCACTTCCACTTCTCCATCCCAAATCTCTACTGAAAGCACCTTGTTATTAGAACCTTCATAGTCGAAATATTTACAACGGGAAGCAACAGGTTTTTTAATTGTACCTTTGCGAGTCATTCTAGCTGTGCCAGAGTCAACACATCGAAAAGTTTCGCCTGCAAAGTTTAACTGCTTTGGTGGTTCATCGCTGATATCTAATTGATTTGTAGATTCTAACAATGCAACCTCTACGCGATCGTCTTCCTCTACAGACAACCAATTAATGCGATCGCCATCCTGTAACATATACTCAGACCAAGTAAATTCACCAACAGTGTAAGTTAAGTGACCTTCCACAACCCAATCAATACCCATATGTTGCACAATATCGCCAATTTGTAAATTAAAAACCGTGCGATGTAGCGATGGTAGTTCCTTACGGTTACTACCAGTCAACAGTTTTCCTTGTTGTTGAAGTACGAACAAAACAACACCAACAATTCCAGCAAAAATAATTCCAAGCCAAATTAATGTCATAATAAACCTCTTTAAATTGCTAATAGCTAATAGCTAATTGCTAATTGCTAATTGTCAATAGCCATGAGCCATGAGCCATGAGCCATGAGCCATTAGCCATGAGCCATTATTAATACGAAACCCAACGAGAATCCAATTGGTAACGAACAATTACGGGATCGGATAAGCGGTTAACCTTAGTATTTCCGAGCAGCACATCTTTAGGTAGTTCAAATAAATGGTGCAGAATTTTTGGAGTGAGAAAGCGTGTTGGTACGGGAAGCTCAAGCCGATCTGGCTCAAGTACAGCCCGTGAAGCCATCACAAAACCCCAAGGACCAAAACTAGGAACATCTACTACGTAAGGATGTACTGCTAGCCCGGTTTGGGCAAGAGTTTCAGCAATACAACTCAGAACTTTGGGAGCAAAAAATGGGCTAGATGCTTGGGTAACTAACACACCACTGTCTGCTAGTCGTCCCATCAAACGCCGGTAAAAACCATCTGAGTACAGTTTGGCAAGGATTTCTTGATCTGGATCGGGAAAGTCCGCAATGATAACATCAAAGGAGTCTTTCAGGGCTGGGGCTGTCGTAAAAGCATCGGCGTTAATGACTTCAACGCGAGGATCGGTTAAAGCTTTGTTATTAACTTTTACGAGTTGCGGGTGACGACTCGCTAATTTCACAACAGCTGGATCGAGTTCAATCAGTACGACTTTCTCAACTTCACGCCACTTTAACACTTCCCGCACTGCCATACCATCACCAGCCCCTAATACGAGTACTCGTTTTCTGTTAGGAGTTGCACTCATTGCTGGATGCACGAGCGCTTCGTGATAGCGATATTCATCGAGTGTAGAAAATTGTAGATCGCCGTTAAGAAACAACCGCACGTCTTGCCCTTGTCTTGTCAGGACAATACGTTGATAGGGTGTTTGAATACGCTTAATAACAGGTGCTTTATATAAGTTATTTTCTAAATTATTGCTAATAGGTACGGAAATTGGTGCTAAGGTACAGAGCAGCACACCTACCATTAATCCCAAGTAAGCCCAGCGTCGCAGTTGGGGAAAAGATCGTCCAATCGCGAAGACCATAAAAGCGGGAAATGCACCCAGTACAAACGCTGTGGGAAACATTCCCAGCCAAGGTAACAGCAGTACTGGAAAAAGGAGCGAACCAATTAGTGCGCCCAGATAGTCTAGTGCTAAAACTCCTGCTAGGGCTTCTCGCACTCCTTCTGATACTTCTACAAGTCGTGTTAGGAGTGGGACTTCTAAACCTGCTAGCAATCCCAACAAAATAGTCACGAGAACTAATCCCAACCATATGGAACCATCAAGCACAAATAGGGCAAATAACCCTAAAGGTAACAGGGCTGTGAGTGGTGCGATCGCTAATTCTACTTGTACGAAAGCAAGTAGTAACTGATTTTGAAGAAAGCGCCCTTCCGTTTTCGCTGCAATAAATCGGCTGAGGTAAGAACCAGCACCCATTGCTGCTAAAAAGCCCCCCACAGCAATACCGTAGGATAGTGCTTGGTTACCGACTAGGTAACTTGCAAGAGTTCCCAGTAAAAGTTCTACAGCTAATCCGCAAGCAGAAGAGATTGCTGCTGCTGCTAGCAAGAGTTTGCGTTGCTTGTCGTTTAAAAAATTCCCTTTAATTTGAGTATTTTCCGCATCTAGTGAATCTGGAGATGTTGCTATTTCTTGTTCCATGTATTGTTAACCATTGATTGTTGAATCTTCAGCGTGTAATTATTTTTACTTTCCACTACCAGGACCTCCACCTTGAAAGTCACCGTAGTAACTTCGGGTTGTAGAGGTATATATCCAAACTCCATGGCTGTTGTAGGAACCCGATAATTGAGTTTCATATCGGGGCGCATAGTTTTCTTGTTTTTCTTCTCGCAGTACAAAAGCTGACTTTTGACTGTAGCTATCAATTATGGATGTAAGGGCGAGTAAAACTGCTATTCCGGCAAAAATTTTTGCAAACATATGTGTGATTTTGGATTTTGGATTTTGGATTTTGGATTGGGCATTGGGGCATGAGTGATTCTTCCTTGTCCCCTGGTTACTGGTCACTGTATTAATATCGCTTCTACCGGTTTTAAGGTACGAACACCGTCTCGAACAATCAGTGATGTCCGATCTACTGGTTCATCTGGTAGAACTTCTACGTGAAAACCGTAAGAAGCATGCTGTTCGAGTATGAAAAATTTCTCCAACTTTCCTGTTACCTTTGTAATTTTTCCTTTCTCTTTTGTAAAGGAGAGTTTTACGGGAAAAGAACCAGCATAAACTTGTTCGCCATAAGCATCATTAATGGATAGATAAACTTCTAATTCGTTGGGAGATGTGTCGTCAGATTGGATATCTACATTAACGCGCACGAGGCGATTGGCACCACCAACTGTTTCGCGCCCATTTGGATCGCTATCGTTAATTTTTGCGGAAATTGCTTTTTTACCAATGCGGCGTGTAGCGAACAATGCCATGATAGAGAAAAAAGTAGACCAAAATACACCTCCCCATAGAGGGCGCGTATCAATCACTCCGTTTTCTACAGTCATCGTAAAAGGTACGGCTTCAGCAAGTTCTTTGCCACTGGTTTCTCCATAGCCCAATACTGCTAAGGCAAGGGTGACTTCCTCGTTTTTCTTTGCTCGAACGTCTAGACCAGCTGTCAAATCTTCTTCAGACCAAGTTCCTGTTTCTCCTTCTTCAGACCAAAAGCCTGATTCCTTCCAAGCTTCTTTAATTCCGGATGCTAAAACCTTACCTTGTTTGTCTAAAAGCTGAATTTCGTAAGTTACCCATCTGTTATCGGGTACGATCGCATTGACATCAACTCGCAATGCACCTATTAGCTGGGGTGTCAATTGTAATGATTTGATTTTAAAAGGCTCCTCTTCTTTAACTTGCACATTCTTGTTCACAAGAGTTTGCTTAAAAAATGGAGCAGTCATCAACGATAAAAATACGAGTGCAGAAGCACCTAGAGCAACGTAAGGCCACCAATGAATAAAGCGCCCTGTACGTTGAGTATTAACAGTCACTGGCATAAGTGTTTTTGGAGTAACTTTTACAACTGGATGATTGCTATTAAACCTCACTGGAATATTTGACAAGGAGATAGATACCGATTTTCAATAAAATGCAATATATCTATAGGTATAAGATTGAGAATTATTTTGGTTAAGTTTTACCCCACCCTAACCCTCCCCTTGTAAAGGGGAGGGAACAAGAGATCCATTTCCCCCCTTTATAAGGGGAACAGGATATCCATTTCCCCCTTTATAAGGGAAACAGGATATCATTTCCCCCTTTATAAGGGGGATTAAGGGGGTAAATATTGTTAGTATTCCATCTTTCTAGTTCAAATCCCCTCCGTCATCAAATTGATGAAACTAAATCCTAAGATGGAAAAGCAAGACGCTTCTTTAGGAAGAAGTTGTGACCGAGCAAAGGCTTTTATTGTATATGGATATTTTTCCAAATTAAAAAAAGATATACAGTAAAAATGCCTATCAAAGAGTTTTTAAACAAAATTTCTAACACAATCTGGGAAATTCCAGTTTCCTATAAAGAAGGGATGCGAGTTCCTGCTCGAATATACGCAACAGAAAAGCTAATTCAGGACTTGGATGAAGCCGTTTACGACCAGGTTACTAATGTAGCAACACTTCCTGGGGTAACTAAATATGCCTTATGTATGCCTGACGGACATTTTGGCTATGGTTTTCCCATTGGTGGCGTGGCGGCGATGGATATAGAGGAAGGGGGTGTAATTTCTCCTGGCGGTATCGGTTTTGATATCAATTGCGGGATGCGCTTGATGGTCACAAACCTGACCTACGATGAAGTGAAATACGATATCAAAAAGCTGGTAGATAAGCTTTATCAAAAGGTTCCCGCCGGAGTGGGAAGCACTGGCTTTGTCAAACTCTCACGCAATGAATTTCGTGAAGTTGTTGAGCAAGGCGCACAGTGGTGCGTTCGCAATGGTTACGGGTGCGAAGAAGACTTAGAACTGATGGAAGAGCAAGGATGTTTGAAAGGTGCTGATTCTTCCAAAATCAGTGAAAAAGCAATTGACCGAGGTTTTAATCAAATTGGCACTTTGGGTTCTGGCAACCATTATTTAGAGATTCAAGTAGCTCGACCAGAACACATTTTTGATAAGGAGTTAGCTGCACGTATGGGAATTACGATTCCCAATCAAGTGGTCGTGATGTTCCATTGTGGCAGTCGCGGATTTGGTCATCAAGTTGCTACTGACTACCTGCAGGTTTTTCTGAAAGTGATGGAGAGCAAGTACGGTATAAAAATTTTAGACAGAGAATTAGCCTGTGCGCCTTTTCATTCTCCTGAAGGTCAAGCTTATTTTTCCGCAATGAAATGCGGGATTAATATGTCTTTTGCTAACCGTCAAGTCATCCTGCACCGCATTCGAGAGGTATTTTCGGAAGTTCTTGGTAACTCGCCAGAAGAAATGGGCATGCACATGGTTTATGATGTTGCCCACAATACTGCTAAATTAGAGCGCCATATAGTTGATGGGAAAGAGCGATCGCTCCTCGTACATCGTAAAGGAGCCACTCGTGCTTTTGGTCCCGGTATGCAAGATGTTCCCGAAAAGTATAAAGATATCGGTCAGCCAGTCATTATTGGTGGCAGCATGGAAACTGGCTCTTATCTATTAGTAGGAGTACCCAGTGGCGACCAAACTTTCTTCAGTACTGCTCATGGAAGCGGACGCACAATGAGTCGGGCAAAAGCCAGAAAAACTTATCGTGGAGAACAACTGCAAAAAGATATGCAAAAGCGAGGTATTTATGTTAGAAGTACCTCTCACTCAGGGCTAGCGGAAGAAGCAGGTGCAGCTTACAAAGATATTGACGATGTGATTGAAGCGGCTTCGTTAGCTGGGATTAGCAAACGGGTGGTACGTTTAACTCCCATTGGGAATATTAAAGGATAATTGGTATTAAAATTCACTGTATAAATCAAAGCATAGCCATCTTTTGGATTTTGTACACGACTAGAAATTTGCCCAGACAAAGATTGAAAAGTACGTTCTGGGATACCAGGTGCTTGTTCTGCCCAAACGGCAACATAAACACTTTTACCCCCTGTAACTTGGTCAGAATCTCCTTTTTCTGCAATAGGGTAATTTTGGTTACTAGTAAACTGAAATACTGCCAAATCAACACCTGGTAATTGTTTCACTTGGCTGCATCAATACGAACTGTTATCTGTTGAGCAATGGGATAAACTTCTGCGGCTGTCAATGCTGAGGCTACTATGGGCTGCACAACTACAATTGCAGTGGCAAGTAATACTACTGGAAGTCTTTCACTAAACCTCATAATTTACCCTTAACATAATTTTGCAAAGCCTCTTTCCTAATAAATATAGCCATACTAGAGCGAGTGATTAAATCCTGCAAGTGTCGTTCGGGCTGGGAACTATTTTGATAAACTTCAGGAGTATCCCAAACAGGATCTTTGTGCAACCCATTAATACCCACCACTTCCCCTTCATAATTCAGTAGTGGTGAACCACTCATGCCTTTACAAACATAGCTATGCGGCTTCACTCTTAAGATAGAAGCATAGCTATGTTTGCAACTGATGTACTTAAATAATAAAGCAGCTATTGTCACTCAAAAATTTGAGCGCACAAAATATGCAAATCCGCACACCGCTTACAGTTATTACGGGACCTCTTGGAAGTGGGAAAACCACTCTGTTACGTCATATTCTCGAAACTGTGCCTAAAAAAATTGCGATTCTCATGAATGAGTTTGGAGAAATAGCTATTGATACCAAAATCATTCAAGGCAAAAATGTTCAAATCGCCGACTTGGGTGGCGGTTGTGTATGCTGTTCCTTGGTAGGTGAGTTTGAAGCTGCTGTGGATGAAATCATTAATTCTGTTGACCCCGAACATATTATAGTAGAAACAACAGGAGTTGCAGAACCGGATGCACTGGTTTTTGATATTCAAGAGAGTTTACCAAAAGTACGCTTGGATGGAGTTGTCACTGTTATTGATGCCGATTCATTGGTAAAATATCCTTCTGTCGGTCACACAACCCGGATGCAAATAGAGGCTGGAGATATTATTCTTCTTAACAAGATTGATTTGATTTCAGAAAAAGAGTTAGAGGTTGTAGAGGACAAGTTACATGCCATCAATGAAACTGCCTCGATTTTGCGGAGTCATCGGGGAAAGGTAGATTTAGATTTGCTTTTTGGTATTGGTCGCGAGCGCGTACAAGCACCACCACATCACATTCATCAACCAGAATTTGAATCGTTTAGTTACAACACTCCCGCTACTATCAATCGTCCATGTTTTGAAGAATTTGCCAATAGTTTGGAAACAAATGTTTACAGAGCCAAAGGATTTGTGCGTTTTTCAGACAGGATTTATTTATTTAATTTTGTAGCAGGGCGATGGGATTTAGAAGCATTTGAACAAGAAGCAACAGAGTTAGTTTTTATTGGTAAAGAGGTGAAGGCAAGAAAATTAGAAATTATCGATCGCTTGAAAATGTGCGAGCAGTAGATATATACGCAATTAGAGTTTAGATAAAAAGATACTAAATATTTTTTAACAATCATTTGTCACAAGTTAAGAATACGAAATTTCTGTAAATACGTTTTAGCTGGAGATTATAGTTATCCTATGCCCTATGAATTTCTTGAAGATGTTGCCACTGCTGATATTGCCTTTCGTGCTTGGGGCAAAGATTTAGAAGAATTGTTCCAAATGGCTGGCGATGCGACAATCAATACTATGATTGAAAATTTAGAATCAATAGAACTCAAAGAAACACGAACTTTTCAATTAGAAGATGATGAATTAGATCTTCTATTATTTAATTTTCTTCAAGAATTTGTTTATTACAAAGATAGCGAGCTACTGCTGCTGCGGACACAGCACATTGAATTTGAAGAAAAAGATGGCAAATACCAGTTAACAGCAATAACTCAGGGAGAAACACTAGATCGCGATCGCCACGAACAGCGAGTGGATGTCAAAGCAGTCACATTGCACCGTTTTCAATTAGAAAAAACCAATGATGGCTGGACTGCTATGGTGATTTTGGATATTTAATTGTTTAGGACTTACGCACTGTACAAATTGACCATTATGTGATGCTAATCTTCAAATAAAAACCTTGCAATGTCTGGTGCCCTGGCAGAGCCTTGTAACAAGGAAGAATCATAATTAGCTATTTTTGTCAATGCATAAGTCCTAGCAATTTGAGTTTTGCCAAAATGTTTACCGAGATTCAAATGTATGACAACTGCAACGCCCGTCACAATTGCTATCAAAAATATTCAGTTAAACCCAGGTAGTGCGATCGCCATCCATGATGTAACCTGGGAGCAATTTGAAGCCATTTTGGAGGAACGAGAAGCAGCGGAGATAAAAAATAGAATCGCTTACAGCAAAGGAACTTTAGAAATAATATCACCCCTACTTGCTCATGAAAGACCACATAGAATTATTGGAGATATCGTGAAAATTTTGCTTGATGTCCAACAGCAGGATTGGGAAGAATTTGGCTCAACAACATTTAGAAAAAAAGCAAATGCTACAGGACTTGAACCCGATACCTGTTTTTACATTCAAAATGCTCCTAAAGTCCGCGATCGTATGAGAATCGATGTGACAATCGATCCACCCCCTGACTTGGCAATTGAAGCGGATGTAACTTCTAGTACTACCCTTGATGCCTACGAAGCTTTAGCAGTTCCTGAAGTCTGGATCTATACTGAGGAAAAATTTACGATTAATGTCCTCACAGATGGCAAATATGTAGAATCTACAACTAGCCCTACTTTTCCCGACTTAGCAATTCTTGAGTTAATTCCTAAATTGGTAAAGCAGGCGTTTCAAGAAGGCAGCAGCAAAGTTTTGAGAGAACTTAGAAAGCAGATGAATTCCCAGAGTAGCTAATACCAATTTGAACGCACCCCAACTAATCTTGCGGTATAGTTGGGGTGCGTTCAAGGTGCAAGAGACCGCATATTTAATGATATGTAAAGAACTGTCTATCCACTCTATGTAAAGTGCATGAGAGCGGCGCGGATCGCGATGAACCATACTGCGAGAGTAGCAAATAGGTAGAGGTAGAACCGAAGAATAATGAGATTGAATGTGCAATGGACAATGCTATGCAATACGCGAAACACAACGAAAACCCATGCGGCATTTACATACACTGTATCCACCTGCTTCATAAACTGAGCACTCCAATGCTTCTAGACCTCGATCGGGTACACTCCGAATCAATACTGCAAGGGATCTCGAATTTTTGTAGGTTGGGTAAACCTGTGGAGAAACCCAACAAATGTCTGTAAATGTTGGGTTGAGGAACGAAACCCAACCTACATATTTTCGTATTTTTAGGGGATTTCTCAATCCAAAACCTAAAATCTAAACTTATCAATAAAGAACGGGCAAGATGCCCGTCCCACAAGAGAGATTAGTGATTTCCACTAACTAGAGATATAAAGTTATACCAATTTGAACAAATAATGCAATAGATAGTTGGTTGAAGTTCAGTCTCGGTAAGACTTTCTCAATCCAAAATCTAAAATCTAAAATCCAAAATGGTACTAGCCGACTAATGACTTGACCTTATTGATAATGCCATCGGGGTCAATTCCTTGATGGGGGAACTGTTCCCAAAGACCACCGCAACCCTCATGATGAGTTCCGAGGTGAGCGAACTTTGGAGTAAATCCACGCTCGAGTAACCAAGTTCCAAAACGGATACCCAACCCGTTGCGGCGGCTCATGGATTCTACAACCAGTACAAAAGGTGCTGCACCGATTTTAGCAAGGGTTTCTTCATCTACAACATTGAGTGTGGGTTTGTTGATTAAACCAACATCAATTCCTTGTTGCTTGAGGCGTTCCACTGCATCAAGAGAACGATACAATGCATCGCCATAGCTGACGATATAACCTGCTGTTCCTTCCCGTACAACTTCATCTTTGCCAGGAACAAAGGTGTAACCTTCGCCAAACAACTCTTTGCCATTCGCATCAAGAATGTGGGGAACTTTAGAACGGGTGGAGAAGATAAACCGCAAACCAGGATCGAAGAACACTGCTTCAACACACGCTTTCATTTGAGCCGCATCTGCAGGGAAGTAAAGCCGTGTTTCGTAGCCATCATCCAACCCGTTATCGGCAAACATATTGTTTAAGCCGAAGTGACAGGTGTTATCTGCCATGTCATCGATTCCGGAGTGGGAGAAGTGACACAAAACGTTGGAATAGTTCAACCGCGCCATTGTGATTTCAGAAATACACATTTCTAAAAAGGCGCTGAAGGTACCGAAGATACCTTGCTTTCCTTTCTCCATTCCAAATCCGGCGGCGGCGGAGAAGTTCCCTCTCTCCATAATTCCAGAACTGACGAAGATTTCTGGGTATGCATCGTGAATCTTCTTCAACCCGCAAGAACCTTCTAGGTCGCTATCGATACACAGTACCTTTTCCTTGCGTTCAGCTTCACTCAAGCGGCTGAGGACGGAAACTACTGCTTCGCCAAATACGTTGCGGTTGGAACCCCATTTGTCGCTGACACCGAGGAATGTGTAGCTTTGCTTGGGCTTGGGTATGCTCTTGAGGTAGTTGACAGCTTCAGTTAATCCACGCTTTTCTAAGTATGCGATCGCTTTATCTACAGGTATCACATCATGACCGTGGGTTGAACCTTCGATACCTTCAATTCCCACAGCCATTTTCCGCTTGTTGACTAAAGCAACAGGTCCTGGCTGGGTAACTGCTGCACAAAGGCGGCGGTAGAGCTCGTCTAAGTCTTCGCCATCACCTTCATTGACAGTCAAGCCGTGACCTTCAAGTGTCTTAGCAACACTAAAACCTGGTAAATACTCTGAAGGATGTCCGGCGATAGTCACATCATTATCATCAATGATAAGTTTGACGTTAAGATTTTGAGCAACTGCCAAACGTGCTGCTTCTGCATCATTGCCTTCCTGCTGCGAACCATCAGAACCCAAGCAGACAATAACTTTGTTGGGATTAGCTAATGCTACACCATTAATGTAAGGCCAAACGTGTCCCAATCGTCCAGAGCTAAATTTCACGCCAGGTGTTAAGCCAAGTTCGGGGTGTCCGGGCAATTTTGCATGAGCTTCGCGGTAATGGACAAGGCTTTCAGCATCCAACTCGCCGTGCAAAACAGCCATCAGGTATTGGGTTGCAACGCGGTGTCCTGCTTCATCAAAGAAGATCGGGACAAATTTATCGGGTGCTCCTCGGAAGAATGCATCAAGAATGACTACTTCTGGTACTGTATCGTAAGCACCGCCAGTATGTCCGCCCACACCTTTAGCAGCACCTGTGGCGGTAAAGAAAACAATTGCATCGCGGCAAAGCTGAATGTTAGCTTTGAGTGTTTCTCGTTGCTCGCTGGTCAGGTTAGGATTGCTTGGGTCTAGCGCTATTTTTTTGTAAGCGCTAAGATTAATCGGAAAGCTAGCAGCTACAGCAGTAGTCATGGTTAATATTCCTGAATGTCAGTAACTTACACAAGCAACCGTTATCAATTGCGGTTCGCCGCGAAAGAGAACAGTACGTTTATGGTAGATTTTGGGAAAATTTACTCGCGTTCGCGAAGCGCAAGCTGTACCCAGCTTATCGTGAAGCGCAAGCCGTACCCGGCTTATCGCTTTCAAACAAACCTATTTGAGTGTACCGCGAATACACTCTCGGAATTCGCTCCTCACATTGATATTTTGCAACAGAACGTCAGCTATTGTGAGCAATCTTAAGACTGCTTTAAATAGCATGAAGCACTGCAAAGCTTTTTCTATGGAATGGCAACGATTTATAAATAAGTATAAATGCTTATTTGCATTTTAGGCAAGAGCAATGGCAAAAAAATCTCCAATTTTGTGTTGTTCAACACAGCAATTCCCCACTACTTATGTAGAGAGAATGGTATTTTACCTCAATCTTGCTCTCCATGTATTAATTAAGGTGTGCAATTTTGCGTCTTACTCGTCGTCCGGTGTGGTCAGGTTCTCTTCATTGGTATCGACGACAAAGACGGCTAGCAGGCGTGCTCTTTGAGTATCACTGGCATTTGCGCTGACAACATGACGATCGCCAGGTACTTCGACAAAGTTTTCGCCAGCGTGATACACCTCCTCCGGCTCGTCATTGATTTTGCTACGAATTGCACCCAAGAGCACTGTTGCATAGATGAAAGCCGAGGCTGCATGCGTATGCGCGGGTGTTGAGCCACCTGGCTGATATTCAACCAAGAGGCCTTTCACACTCTTTCCAGGCACATTGGGAAGGACGCGATACGGCTTCAGCCGTTAAGCCTCCGGCTTATCGAAAACCAGTGTTACCTTAGACGTATCATTAGACCGATCGTTGGCTGAAGCTGCGAATACGGGGAGAGTTGCGAATATGGAGAGCGCTGTGAATATGGCGAGAGTCATGAATGCAACTCGCGAGAAAAATTTAGCGGTTGAGCCAGTCCTGGAAACGGGTTGAACCGATGCGGGAGTTGTCTTCTGGAATCAGAGAGCGATCGCTCAACTTTGCTCCAAAGTAACGGGCATCGCTGTCCACGATCGCCTGACGTGCATCCTGGTTTGCATTCAAGAATTGTTGAATGAGTTCGTCGAAACGGAACCGCTCTGGACCACCCAGTTCGACGATGCCGTTTATGGGTACTCCAAGTGTAATATCGACCAGCGCATCTGCAACGTCATCTGTCAGGATGGGCTGGATAAAGGCAGAAGGCACGCGAACCGTTTGCCCATCAGTGGGAAATTGGGCGACGATCGTTTCTACGAACTCGAAGAACTGGGTAGCACGGAGAATCGTGTAGGGGATCTCTGCGGACTGGATTAGCTTTTCCTGGGCGACTTTCGCCCGCATATAGCCACTATCGGGGATGCGATCGACACCAGCGATCGACACGGCAACGTGATGACTCACACCAGCAAGAGCCTCAGCCGCCAGCAGATTCCGGGATGACTGAAGGAAGAACTCCAACACCGCCTTATCTTCAAAAGATGGTGAGCTTGTGGCATCGACGACAACCTTGGCATCCACCAGCACCTTAGACAGTCCCTCACCTGTAACGGCATTGACACCCGATGAAGGGGATGCTGCTACTGCCTCATGTCCGCGCGAGCGAAGACTTTTTACCAGTTTTTTACCGAGCCGCCCACTGCCGCCAACTATAACAATTTTCATATCAAGACTCCTGTAAAACAAGCATTGGTTTAAAGTTGATAATTTAAAGTTAGAGCGGATTTTGGTTTGACTGAAGATCCAATTATTATAAATTTGAATAGTCCAATTTCAGTAGGAAACGGTATGGAGTTTCATCTGACGCTGGCTGAACGTCACGATTTAACCGGGCAAATTTATCGACAGCTTCGGGCAGCCATTTTGGATGGGCGTTTGCGTGCAGGCGAGCAACTACTACCAACTCGCGAACTGGCGACTCGGTTGGGTGTTTCTCGAAATACGGTGATGCAGGCTTATGATTTGCTCATGAGTGATGGATTGCTAGACGGACACGTTGGTGCAGGTACTTTCGTTGCTGATATTGTTTCAAGCGATCGCTACTTTCACAATCTCAAACAATCGGCTATTGAGATCAAACCTTTTTGGCAACAGTTAACAGGTGCTGAATTGTTACCTCCTGCACCAGCAAATTTGATGTATAACTTTTCCATCAGTCTTCCTGATAAACCGAGATTTCCCTTTGACGAGTGGCGGCGCATATTAGCTTTTTGTTCGCGTCGTTTGGCTGAAGCACCTGTAGGATATGGACTGCCAGAAGGAATGAGAGAATTACGGGAAGCGATCGTCAAATACGTGTCCTTCAGCCGTGCAGTCAGGTGTCATCTAGACAACGTAATTGTGACTAATGGCGCACAGCAAGCATTTGATTTAATTGCGCGAGTTCTGATTGAACCACAAACAGTGGTAGCAGTGGAAGATCCGGGCTATCCTCCTATACGTCTTCTTTTCGAGTCCTATGGCGCAAAAGTGGTTGGAGTCCCAGTGGATGCACAAGGATTGCAAGTGGAGTGTCTTCCCAAAAATGCAAAGCTGATATATGTTACTCCTTCGCACCAGAGTATACATATCGGGAGCACTTGTGCTGTACTTATATGCTCAAGCAATTCTTGATCTGCCTACACTTGAGTGACTTTTACTTTCGACGACAGTATTGTGTGAATAACGACAAATAATCTGTTAACCGACAAAAATTATAGGCTTAAGTAAAATTTAGCATAATTTAATTAATACATACGTAAATTTTCTGAAAAAAGATCGAAGACTAATGTATAAACCGAAATGAATAAGATAAATTAATGACACAAAATCTTATAAATACTGAAATCAAAACTTGCTAGTAGGAAAAATCAACACGCTAAAGTTAGGGGAAGCTCAAGGTCACGAAGTGAAATTTGATGTCATTTTTTTTGCAGCGTCTTTCCGGGGCGCTTGTCGCTCGACACGCGCAACGAGTCCCGGCAGTGCTTCATCGGGAACGGAAACAAGTACCACGAGCGCCGCTCTCACGATCAAAACATCCGAAGCTCTACGTGTCTTCCAAGAGCATGAAGAGCTTTCTCGATTTTCGGAAGCTTCGTGTTGTAGTGAGGATCGACGATTCTCCTTGCCTCCTTCTCGTCGATATTCATCCTCCGGGCAAGCTCACTCTTAGTGATTGCCGCCTCGCGAATTGCAATATGAACCGCTGCTTTCATTGCCATCTGTAACGGTAGGTGAACGAGTTTTTCCTCACGCTCAAGCTTCGATGGCACGGGAATATCCTTCTCGTTGGCAATGTACGCCGCAATCGCTTCCTCTAAGCAATCAGCCGCCTCGCTCAAAGCCTCATCAACGGTATCCCCTTGCGTAATCGCTTCAGGGACATCACGAAACGTGACGACGAATCCGCCGTCATCCTTATCAGGCGTGAGGGTAACCGGAAATGAAAACCGCTCCATACTCATATTCTCCCTTACTACAAGTCACCCAACGAAAGACCAAGCTGCTTCAGCATACTGTGAAGAGTTCCCTTTTTGAGTTCATCTTTGAGGTTACGAACAACTGTGAATCGGGAACCGAAGTAAAGTGTGACGTGACTTCCCTTCCCGCATTCCTTGTTGACGGAAACCGTTATCCCGCGACTCTTTCCAAGTTGCTCCACCTTCTTGACAAATTCGCTTCCCTTCATAGAAACAGTGTCGGACGTTTTTGTCCGAATGTCAAGTCCCTGTCTGGCGGGTGGTCAAAAAGACGGAGAGCGCCATATCTTTCCTTGTTATGATTATGTAACCATTATTACATAATCATAATTAAGGAGTTTGGTATGGGAAATCGGCGACCTCTCCTTTGGGGGCGCGGGAGGGGGTAACTACCGAAATATCGTGAGAATTTGTCACCATACCTGTGACTTAAAGGATAAGATTGATGTCGCTGAGTTGGATCGACACAATAAGGGGTTCCTTGAGCGGTGACAAATCAGGCTGCCGGATGTAAACCAGACGCTTGGTGGGCACGATAATTCCCGATACCTCTGTATGATGGGAAAGATAATGCACAGCAGGTGTGCCCTTGCTAATTTCCACATCGTAATCGTGGCGTCGGATTAACCCATCCTTGTCGATGTAAAAGGTCTGCACTTTACTGTGGGTGGCGATGTAGGGCGGAAAAGTAACTTGCAGTCTTCGCCAGTTCTCGCCGTTTTCCTGCCAGGGTTCCATTTCTTCTACTTCATAACCGGGCAAGGTGAAGGTGAACGGGCTGGTTAAATAAGTCCACATCGCATAACCAATAAAATAGGCTAACTGAAGGTTCGTCCACGGGGTTTCCTGGGTGTGATCCTTAAAGGACGCTCGCGGATGCAGTAGTTCTTCGATCGCTGTGCCATCCGTGGCTTCAATTGCCACCCGTTCTGCTTCCATTGAAGTATGTTGATTGGGAGCGCCAAAGGGGGTATGAGATGCCCATTGGCGGTGCAGGTCAACGGTTACATCGATATCATCCAACATTCCAGCTTTGCCTTTGATGTTCCACAGTGCCCCACCATTCACCAAGTGTGCAGAAACTGCTTTAAACTGCTTCCACCGCTCTATGCCGCCGTGCGCGTTGATGGTTAATGCTAATAAGTCATTCATGTTTGTTTTCTTTTATACAGGACAAAAGCTGACAAAGTGTAGCAAAAGGAGCGAAAAGCCTTGAACTTTTGGTTCCATTTCGCCCTTGAGCGATTTTAGTTACTTTTCATTCTGAGCGCTCGTGCTCAATTTAGACCACTCAAGTTCTTTGAGTTAAAACGCGATTTAATTGTTCTGCGCTTGAGGAACGCCGCCCCAACGGTACGGGTGTCTTCAAACAACAACCGAGTCACCAATGCACCTGTCGTCGTCAAATTGGGACGCGGGAGAATGGGCAGGAGGAAGGCAGCAGCAATACTATGCCCTTCAAGCGATAAAGCGGTTGAGCCAGTCCTGGAAATATGTAGCGAACTTCAATGTTCAGGTGATTCGTAAACGTTCAATATCCTTCATGGGTGGGGCACCAAATAAGCGGGAATATTCACGACTGAACTGTGAAGGACTCTCATAACCAACTTGATAAGCCGCATGGGTTGCATCAGCGTTTTCACTCAGCATCAGACGACGTGCTTCCAATAATCTCAACTGTTTTTGATATTGCAATGGACTCATTGAGGTGACTGCCTTGAAATGGCGATGGAATGATGCAGGAGACATACTCGCTTGCTGAGCCAAATCATCAACGCGCAATGATTTTGTAAAATCAGCTTTGAGGCGTTTAATGACTTCTGCAATGCGCTGCATATTGCTGCCTGATGTCGCAATCTGCCGAACTGCTTCGTCTTGTTCGCCAATTAAAAGGCGGTAATAGATTTCGCGAATAATCATCGGTGCCAGGAATGGAATATCCTGGGGCGTATCCAGCAGCCGTGTTAGTCTGGTGGCACAATCAATCAACGGTGCATTAGCATCACTAACGAACAAGCCTCTAACTGAAGTTTCTTTTTTATCTGGGCTGTGCTGGATTTGGTCAATAATATTCCAAAGTTGAATTGCGTCCAGGCTCAGCTTAAATCCTAGATACGGTTTGTCTGGTGTCGCTTCGACAATGTATCCACTGAGCGGTAAATCCACTGTGACAACGATATATTGAGCTGCGCCATACTGATAGGTTTCTTTTCCTAGTAAGGTTTCTTTTTTGCCTTGAAGAATAATGCAAAGAGTCGGTTCATATACGGCACAGAGTGCTGTAGGAGCAGCAGATTCCCGCATAAATTCCAACTGAGCGATCGCAGTTGAATGGATACCGTTCCCCAAGTCATCCGTATGGCGAGTCACTAGTTCCACCAGTTCTTGACAAGCGTTCTTTGCCCTCTCGCGTTTCAAGAGTTCAATTGCCATAGCAGTTTATCGATCGCTCCAATCGTGTTGCTGCGATTATTATAGAGGATTCTTTTCTGACTGCTTGAGAGGATCGGGCAATAATCTGCGAGATTTATGTATTTATAACCCTTCTACTTAAACCTATGATAAACCTATAACAAAAATCCAATGAAAGGATAAGGCAAGAGAGCAGGGTACAACAAGCAAATCCAAATCGCTTCGAGCGCAAAATCGAGGTGAGGACAAAGCAAAAATACCGCTCTTGCAACTGATTAGAAACGAATTGATGTCGGTTGAAGAATCTAGCTGTGTTACTAACTGAATGTAAGGAGATCGAAAGATGACTCAGAGAACATGGTTCATTACAGGTGCTTCCCGTGGAATTGGAGCCGAAATCGCACGAGCAGTTTTGGCAGCTGGTGACCAATTAATTGCAACCGCCCGCAACAAAACCGATTTGCATCAGTTCGAGTCCAGTCAAAATGTGTTGACGCTCAGCCTGGATATTACCGACGAGGCTCAAGTGAAAGCAGCAGTTGCAGCCGGACTGGAACGCTTTGGGCAGATCGATGTGTTAGTCAACAATGCGGGATTCGGTTTGCTCGGAGGCATTGAAGAAACCAGTGCAGAAGAAGTTGAGCGGGTATACCGCACGAACGTCTTCGGGCTGTTGAATGTGACCCGTGCCGTGTTGCCCAGTATGCGTCAGCACCGCTCCGGACACATTATTAACCTATCCTCGATCGGGGGCTACCGCTCCACTCCAGGGTGGGGCATCTACTCCTCAACCAAGTTTGCAGTTGAAGGCATTACCGAAGCTCTGCACGATGAATTAGCTCCTCTGGGTATCCATGCCACTGTGGTGGAGCCGGGATACTTCCGGACCAATTTCCTTGATGGCAGCTCGCTCCAGCGCACAGCCATGGAAATTTCCGATTACGCCCAGACAGTCGGTAAAATCCGTCACCACGCATCTGAACTGAACTATCAACAACCGGGAGACCCCACCAAACTCGCCCAGGCGATCCTTGAGATCGTCAACGCAGATACCCCACCTCTGCGGTTGCCTCTAGGGACAGACACCCTTCAGGCAATTGCTGAGAAAAACGCTTACGTCGAGCAAGAAACGGCACAATGGCGTACTCTGGCTGAATCCACTGATTACAGATAAGGAGTGCAAAAGGCGGGACTGTGCCAAAAAAGATTTTTTGTACGCGATCGAAACTAAACTAATCGTCAAAAGTTTTACAAGGATTGACTTTCAGCCCCAAAGCGGTTTAAACCGCTTTAGGGCTGTCGCCCCGCGTCCGGGGCGTAAGGACTCTCCGCGTCTCCGTGTCTCTACGCCCCGCGTCTCTTTGATAATGGACTGTCTTAATACTCACCAATCGGAGTCGCTGGTTCGCTTTGTTGCAGAGAAAGAAGGGCTGAATATTGATTTAGGTATTAAAGGTAAAACTGGTATTCTCAAGTCTATGAAATCTCGCGCAGCCTTTTTAAGTGATCCAGAACACACAATTGTTTTTCATTACACTCCCAAACATTGTTCCTGGCTAAATCAAATCGAGATTTGGTTCAGCATTTTGGTTCGCAAGTTACTTAAACGGGCAAGTTTCGTTAGTAAAGATGATTTAAAAAATCGAATACTCAGTTTTATTGAATACTTTAATCAAACAATGGCTAAACCTTTTAAATGGACTTACAAAGGTAAAGTCTTGGCGATTTAATGGTCTATTTATTTCCGCCGTGCTGTACTAGCTGTATCAACAATAGACATTGCAATCCTTTGAGAAACTGGGTTCTTCCGTACTTAGTGGGCTAAACTTTTCGGAAAATGCCAAAATAGTAAAGCTGGCATTTCAAAGTTATTAAAATTTCTAAATCCAAATCCGCAGCGTTTTAATAGCTTCAATTTATTATTAATCCCTTCAACTATTCCAATACCTTTGCCAAGCTTACCTGTATCTCCTGTTGAGTAAAGATTTTAGCTTTACCGTGCCGATTGACTTTCATCGCTCAACTGTAGACCCTGTTCACAGGCTACTACTAAAAGACCCCTGATAATTAAATCAGGAGTTATTATTTATATAGATAAGCCACAGTGTTGACCACTAATTCTTCTAATGAATGAAGCCGTAGCCGTGGGAATATTTACTAAGCTACTTCTAAAAAATCTCGTTCTGTTGGGTCTTCAGGGAAGAATACAGCAGGTGAAAGATTAAAAAAATGTGCCAGCTTTTGAATGTGTTCCACTGTTAATTTCCGCTTGCCTTTAAGCACATCAGAAACAATTGATTCAGTTTTAAAGACAGGAACTAAGTCCTTTTGTTTCAAATTTAATTCTGTAATTAAAACCTTAAGAAGTTCTACTCCATAAATATCTGGCACTAAATCTTGTGTTTGTTCATATTCATGAATTAAGATTCCCAGTAAATTCAAATAATCTTCTTCTTCCTCCGTCAATTGTCCTTTATCAAGCAGATTATCAACAACCGTTTGAGTTTTTTCTAAGTCTTCTTCAGATTTTATGGGGCGCGGAGGAAACGATATAAGCAAGTCCGTAAAGCTTTTGTTTTGAGGTAGCATTTCATTATTCTAATAGAGTTTAATTCTTGAGACTAAGGATTGGAAAAAATACCAATCTTAGTTTTATATATTTGATAGCGTTTAACCTAGCTATCAAACCATTCGTCATTTTCTTTCCATTTATCTTTATCGTATTCTGCGTGAGTTAAAAAGTCCCGAATGTATATAGCTTTGATTTTATAGTTGATACAAGTTATTAACCTATATTTATTTCCTCCAATATCAAAAATGACGAAGTTTTTAACTTGGTCAGGCGCAAAAACAGAAGTAGCTTTTACATCGTTAAAGTTATTCCAGTTTTGTGCTTTTACAAGTTTCTTCCAGGCTCGTATACTCGCCTCAGCTTCGGGGTGCTTTTCATAAGCTTTCTTAAGTCTGGCTTCTGTGATAATACGCATAGAAACGGTTGTCCTCTAGACCTAAATTTTAAAAAAATCATGCTCACAGACTCCTTTTTCCTTTGTAAAATTAGTGATTTAAATTTGACTGATTAGTCAAATTTAATCAATCAAAAAGATAAAAGCTAATACCAATTTTCCACAAAGATGAGCTTAATATTTTGTAATCGTTTGACCTGTAAAGCTTACATAATTCGTTGTTTGTCACCAAATATTAAGCTCAAGTTTACAGAGAATTGGTATTAGAACTTTTCCAACTATCTTAGCAAATTGCGAAGTTCAAGACAAGTGTTTTGTGTGTTCATGCGTACCCTCCCAGGCGAGCGATCGCGCCAATTAACGAGCGATTGAGCGTCAGAATAGTACCCAGTTTACGAGGCATTTATGCCGAGGGCGACATGGTAATTGCCTTATGGGATGGAACAGCTACAGCCAAAGACGGCAAACCCTATACCAACATCTATTCCTGGTATATGACCATGAAAAACGGGCGTATTGTCAAGGCAGTAGCATTCTTCGATACCATTGAGCTTACCGATCTGTGGAACCGCATTCCTGTAAGTAAAATTTCAAACATGATGAAAATCCACCTAGAACAATTCTTAACCGAGTGGTATTGCTGGCTGAGGGCCACCTGTTATTAGTGTGATTGATAAAGAGAAATCACTGTTATCTAACAGAGATTTA
Organism: Scytonema sp. UIC 10036; assembly: GCF_009725235.1. The sequence continues at coordinate 52,933 of NZ_WJFC01000030.1, read as the reverse complement.
TTGCTCAAAACAGCAAATTGTCCACCACTTCCTAATCCTGCAACTGCACCATCAGAGTTATAGAAAAGGCTGCCAGTAGATTTATTGTAAACTATGAAGGCGTTGCTACTGCCTGCAAGACTGCTTTCAGTAGAACTATCGGCAGTAATCGTGGCAAATTCATTGGCAGCTATCCCATTACTTAGGGTTAATGAGTTGAATAAACGATGGGATAATTGGATTTTATCGCTGCCTTTGGTAAAGTCAGTTATGGTGTCTATGCCTAAATCACTAAAGCTACTCACACCACTAAAACTGAAGATATCCGCATCTTGCCCACCTGTTAAGATATCATTACCTTGACCACCTGTGAGTAGATCGAGTCCAGTTTCACCCAAAAGAGTATCATTACCTAAACCCCCGTTCAGGGTATCATTACCTGAATTTCCGCTCAAGGTATCGTTGCCTGCACCGCCATTAAGGGTATCATTGCCCCCAAGACCTCTTAAAGAATCGTTTAAGCTTGTACCAGTGATATTAAACTGTTCAATATTCAAATAGTCAAGAAATATTGCACCACTTGAAAGGAAGCGAAAAACGCTAGTATTAGCAGGAATATCAATACCGAGTCCGTTAGTCAGATTGGGATGAACAGCGTTGGTGAAATCTGCGATGAGGGTGTCATTTCCCACTCCTCCATTTACTTCTCTTCTTGAAGAAATATTTCCCGCATAAGTCAGGTTAATAGTATCATTGCTTGCTCCCGTTCTAATAGCACCTGAAGAATTTGCAGCATTACCAATGATAGTGTCGTTACCACTTCCTGTGATAATTGAGTCTAATTTTTCAAAATTGCTGACTTGTGCTGTGGTATTTCCTAGTAGTTGAGAACCTGATAGATTGAGATTTAATGTCAGATCGGCGGTTGCGCTACTGAGGTTAATGCTGAGGCGATCAATTCCTGCTCCTCCATCAAGAATATCATTGCCACTGCCACCTGTAATGATATCGTTCCCCGCGCCCCCAATTAGGGTATCACTACCTGCTGAGCCGCTTAAAACATCATCGAAGTTTGTGCCGATAACTTGAAATCTTTCGATGCTGGAGAATGTGAGCAGTATGGCATTACTTGAGCGGGTGTTAATGTGATTTAGACCAGCAAAAGTAATCTGAATGCCTAATCCATCAATCAAATCAGGATGAGTGAAATTGCTGTAATCTGCAATCAGAGTATCATTACCAGCTCCTCCATTCACACTCCCCAAAAGATTGATAATTACATCATCCCCATCATCACCTCGAATGGTATTGATTCCTCCGCCTCCATTTATGGTATCGTTCCCTCCTAAACCCTCAATCTCTTCATCAAAAATTGTCCCTTCAATCCAGTCATTTCCCTGTGTACCTTGAATAATTCCGCTTCCCGGCGCAATTGTCCCTTCTTCAGAGGAAATTTCTCCCGACTCTTCTTCCCAAAACAACAAGCTTCCTTGGTCTTCTAGTTCATGATTAAATGGCATACTAAGCTATCCTCAATAGACTTACCTATTTTTTGGATACAAGAACTAAAGATTTATCTCCGGAAAATACTTATGTTTTGGATGATATAGTAATCACGGTTCGATTTAAAAACCTACGAGATAATACAGTGAAATATATCTGTCTAACGAGTTTTTCAGAAATCAAATACTAGTCCTATATCAACCTCTGCCACAATCTTGTGTAACGCTGCTCATCATTTGTAGTCCGAACAGCCAGAGATATCGCTTTGTTTGAGACAATCACGATCGCTAACTTCCTAGCATGAGTCATCCTTGTATAAAATAAATTACGTGTCAGCCTCATGAAGTGTTGCAGGTATTAAAATGAAGACATTCCCTAAAAGGAAGGGTCAATATTAGCGGAAACTTCTGCAAGCCATTCGAGTGGTCTGGGTTGCCAATTCAGTTCTCGTTTTGCTTTAGCGTTTGATGCTCCACGCAGGTGGTTGGCGTAGTAAACCGCGTCTGAACCGTGAGCACGTTCTGTTTGTTCTTCAGTCACTCGAACAGGTGGTTGAGCACCCAGCCAACGAGCATAAGCAGATAACCACACTCGGAGTTCGACTGGTTGGTCGTCATTGATGTTGTAAATACCGGGGATACCTTGATGCACTGCGGCAATGGTGGCATCAGCAACGTCTTCAATATGAACCCAAGACCAAACTCCTTTTCCTTCTCCCACAATTGGGTATTGCTGTTGACGGACTTGGTTGGCGACATCTCCATAAGATTGCGAACCAAGTTCCTGGTCCGTAAAAGAAGCCATATCTGAGAGCGATCCCTTCGAGATTGGTTGCTGTAAGGACTCGATGTTCAGTATCAGCGTATACACGAGTACCGGATGCTATTGCAGGCGTTGCATCAAAGGCAAATGGTGTTTCTTCTGTCGCCAGTCCCGAACCAGGAGCATACCAAAACGCGCTTGACTGGATAATATAACGACGCACACCAGCCGCTTGTACATTTGCACCACCTTCTCGCCGCAATCGAGCATCTAGTTCAGCCGCCGCAGTCATTGATGCTCGCGTATAGGTCTGAGGTAGAGAAGTCAATTGCTCAATAACCACTTCGGGCTGAGCCTGAGTCATGGCAGTACGGACTGCTACTGCGTCAAAAGCATCAACCACTACGGCTTTTGCCCCCAGTTTGGTAAGAACATGAGCTTTTTCTGATGTTCGAGTCATTCCAATCACTTCGTGACCCGCAGCAACTAAACCTGTGACCAGTGGACGACCAATTGCTCCCGTTGCACCTGCAATAAAAATTTTCATATCAACACTCCTGTAAAACAAGCATTGGTTTAGAGTTGATACTTTAAAGTTAGAGCGGATTTTGGTTTGATTGAAGATCCAATTATTATAAATTTGAGTAGTCCAATTTCAGTAGGAAACGGTATGGAGTTTCATCTGATACTGGCTGAACGTCAGCTTGTAGGGTGAAATGTAGTCCAAGCAATGCTTTCCCAATTCAAAATCTAAAATCAACGCATCCAAAATAATATCACCTATGAGCTATGACAAAAAAGATAGAAGCATCACACCAAGCACCTTGTTCTGTCGTCGGTAAAGCCTGAACTTCCGCCATATATTCAGCCTTACACCGAGCTAACTCATCTGCGGAAAGTTCAAAGACTTGAGAGCCAAAAACGTTCTTAGAATTAATTTGCCACAATTCTTCAGCACTCTTAAAGTCAGGGGTAAAGTACCAACCAAACTGCTCTTGTATCACTTGAATACTTTTAAATCCTGCTGTTTGTAGGAGCCGATAGCATTTTTTAAGCGTACCAAATGGTTCGTTAGGGTTAGGAATATTTATACCATATCTTTGGGCGACTTCTCTAAACAAAACTGATGGAGGAAAAGCTTTTTCTGCCCAAACATTCAAGGCTAAAGTTCCATTTTGTTTAAGCCACTCATGCCATTTTTTTAAAGCAGGAGAAATGTCAGTCAAATAACAAATTGCTAAAGAACAAAATATAACATCAAAAGAGCGATCGCTAAATTCCACAATTTCTACATCCGCTTCAATAAATTCTACATTTTGTAAACCCAAATTAATTTGCTTTTGTCTTGCTTGCTCTAGCATTCCAGTGGAAATATCCACACCAACGACTTTACCTTCAATACCTACTTTTTTGGCAGCAGCAAGTGCAACTAAACCAGTCCCTGTTGCTATATCCAAGACAGTTTGTCCCGGTTGAAGTTGAGCAAATTCAATTAAACGATGAGCAACAGGAGCATGAAATCTACCGCGATCGTAATGAGTTCGCGAATTAAAGTCAGCTAGCAGGTTCTGTTTATATTTATCTAACTGTGTATTGTTCAACATTGTCCATTGAAGTACGAACTTTGATACCATTTTTATATCAAGTTAGACTTACTTAATCCTCCCTTGGAAAGTTGAAATTACCCCCCTTAATCCCCCCTTGGAAAGGGGGGAAACTAGATTTCCGGTTCCCTCCCCTTTCCAAGGGGAGGGTTAGGGTGGGGTAAAAACAATATGTGGTAATTACTGAGGAGTTTAGGCTGTAAATTCTTATGAGGTGAACATCTTGTGGAGTGAACATTTTGTGGGGTGGGCGTCCTCGCCCGCCCAGATTTGGTAAAAATTAAAACTCAAAAGGTTACAACTACTCTACCGCATCTGGGTCAATGCCCATTGCCCGTAACCGTTCTGCTAGTTGTACAACTCTTCGCTCTGCGGCAAGAGCCCGTTGTCGTTCTTGCTCAGCAACTTCATGACCAATTAGCAAAAGGTTACCATTTGTATCCCACCAGCGCAACCAGAATTGCTCTGGATTATTCAAGTAAACTCCTCGCCATAACCCCAGTTCCACGCCCAAAGGTTCAATCAAGTATCTTCCTTGCTCATTGGGTTGCAACTTTTGGTAGGAAAAATCTACCAAGTGATAAACCTCCAACTTGGCATGATTGATTTCATAGATAGCATAGTACGGAATTCTAATAATTTGTTGATATACCCAAAATTTACCGGGCGTCGCACTTTCTTGATGAGGGGCGAGGGGTAGAGGAGTCGCATCTCTTTCTTCTTCGCCATCGCCACTCGCAAGTTCAATAGCGATGAGTGGGGGGATGTATTCCCGCCAAAAAACATAGGAACGACGTATTTTGCCATCCAGCATTGGCGGTACATCAGGTACGTAAAACCAATCAGGTGCTTCGGCTCCTTTTTCTGGTGGTTCGGTTTCTCGCCAGTAAATCCCACAGTCTTGACCAATGCAGTACTGTCCATCTGGATGCATTTGTTGCAAAACAGGAGCGATGGAGTCTGTCAAAATCAGACATTGAGGATGTTTTTGGAAATTGTTCACAAACGTACCATCAGACTCTGGTAATTGAGTATGGTCGGGAAACTGGGGTGGGATATCAATTTCAGTAAACATTTCACCCATGTTCTTATACCATTATGCGATCGCATTGCTCACTCCTCGCTACCTAGTCTACCGCATTTGGGTCAATACCCATTGCTCGCAACCGTTCTGCTAGTTCTGCAGCTTTTCGCTCTGCAGCCAGAGCTCTTTGTCTTTCTTGCTCAGCCTTCTGTCTCTCGTGCTCAGCCCTGTGTCTTTCTTGCTCAGCTTCTTCTTTGCCAATGAGTAACAACTTGCCATTTGTCTCCCACCAACGCAACCAGAATTGCTCTGGATTGTTCAAGTAACTCCCTCGCCATAACCCCAGTTCCACTCCCAAAGGTTCAATCAAGTATCTTCCTTCCTCGTTCGCTTGCAGCTTGCGGTATGAAAAATCTACCAGGTGATACACCTCCAATTTGGCATGATTGATTTCATAGATAACATAGTACGGAATTCTGATAATTTGTTGATATACCCAAAATTTTCCCGGCTTTGTACCTTTCTGACGCGCCTGCGCTAGGGGTGTTGCATCTCTTTCTTCTTCGCCATCGCCACTTGCAAGTTCGATGGCGATGAGTGGGGGGATGTATTCCCGCCAAAAAACATAGGAACGACGTATTTTGCCATTTAGCATTGGCGGTACATCAGGTACGTAAAACCAATCGGGTGCTTCGGCTCCTTTTTCTGGTGGTTCGGTTTCTCGCCAGTAGATCCCACAGTCTTGACCGATACAGTACTGTCCATCTGGATGTAGTTTCTGCAACACAGGCGCGATGGAGTCCGTCAACATTAAACATTGAGGATGTTCTTGGAAATTCTTCACAAACGTACCATCCGACTCTGGTAATTGGGTATGGTCGGGAAACTGGGGTGGGATATCAATTTCACTCAGTATTTCTCTCATGTTCCTAACACAATAGCTACTATTATTTACTATCAGGCACAATCCCTCAAGCATTCAAGGTGCAAACTACTTTGCGATGCTTTATCTGCATTTCCAGCGCGTGTTGCAAATGATTGTACTGGCAAAGTTTTTTAGGAGAGTACCATACTCAACAATCCGGGCTAAAACCTGTACCAAATTGTCAAAAACAGTAATTAAAGACATTTCTGGGTATTTTAAGCTTTACACAGATTTAGTTTACCCTTTGACTACTTTCAACCATCCAAACAAATCAGCCACCGTTAAGCGGAAATCTTTCATTAAATCTGGAACAGGTAAAACATCCTCTGGTTGCTCTAGAAGTTCCGGCTGCTGTCCTGGTGGATAAATTAGCACAGATTTTTCACCAGGATCGACAAGCCAACCTAGTTTGGTACCATATTTTAAGCAATGTAATATCTTTCCAGTCACTTTGGTTTGGCTTTGTTCTGGTGAGAGAATTTCAATCGTCCAGTCTGGTGCAGCCGCGAATACATTAGCAATATCCCCATCTTCATCAAGGGGAATTCTATCCCAAGCGAAGACCACTACATTTGGAACTATTGAGCGTCCACCAAAGGTACACCTCAATTCAGGTAAGGCAAGCGCAATTTTCTGCTCTTCTACTATGTCATTAATGGTAGTGACTAGTTTACCTTGTAACTTGCTGTGTTTTCCTTGGGGCATAGGTTTCTGAATGATTTCACCATCAATGTATTCACTTGCAGGTTTAGTTTCTGGGAGTTTCAGAAACTCTTCTAAGGTCAGTGTTTGCGTTGGTGCTTGTACCATATGCGCTACCTGTGAATCAAGCGATCGTATTGATAAATCATAGCTTTTTCTAAGAATCTATATCTTTTAACTTATTCCACAACTCCAGTATGGGGATGTGACAAGTTCCTGAAAATTGAGCATCGCCTACCTCTACTACTACCCACTCTCTACTTTTTAATTGTCCGATATCAATCGCCACATAAGGAACATTGAGGCGCTGAGATGCCAAAGTAGCTAAGCTTAAGACTTCTTTTTCTTCTTGTTGTGAAAGTTTGCTTAGGTCGTCATTTCCATCCCAATAGTATCCATATTCTAAAACTTGCCCATTATACATAAAAACTCTATACTCTCTTCCCATAGGAAAGCCATTTGGAGCTAAGCGTTGATAGCGTAAATTCACACATTTTCTAGCGATCGCTCTACCACGCGAACCATATTTGAGCTTTAATAACCATTCTGTTAGCGTTTCTAATTCCTCTAAGTTCTTCGCAACACAAGACTTCCATCCCTGTCTTTTTCTTGATTGAACTGCTCCTTTAACAAAGATAGGAAATCCCAATACTTCACCAGCATGAGCACATTCTTCAACTGATTTAACGATGATACTTTCAGGAGTTAAACCTTGTAAATATGGGTAAAATAAATCAAATTCTGTTACTAACTGATGTTGTAGTGGTGAATTAACTAGTTTTATCCCTTTAACTAAAGCAGCATTGTAAATAGCTTGATAGCGTTCAAATTCTGGAATATATCCTATCCAAATAGCAGTAGTTTCTTGAGTGTAATTAGGAATATGCCATAAAGCATTTTCCGCCGTGCCACAACGTTCAAAGTCTGGTGGTATATTATATACAGTACATCCCTGTATTTGAGCAGCCTCAGTCAATAATTTAATATTGCTGACACTTGCAGATGGTTCTAGTTGTTCTGGTGATTCACTTAAAACAATCATCTCTATAGTAGTCTAACGCAATACAACTCGGTTAAAGTTTGTTAGCACAATTGTCAAAATGTAGAGACTAGCATGGCTAGTCTCTACAGAGATTATGACTGAGCCTGGGAACGAGGTGAGAGGTCTGACCCATCAGGGGATCTAATCAAGCTAACCTTTTACACAAACAACTTGCTTGAGAGTTGCTACAACTTCAACTAGATCGGCTTGATTGTTCATTACCTCATCTATAGGTTTGTAAGCACCTGGAATTTCATCCAAAACACCTTCATCTTTACGACACTCTACGCCTTTTGTTTGCTCAATTAAATCGTCAAGAGTGTAAACATTCTTTGCCTTATTTCGAGATAGCAAACGACCTGCACCATGCGAGCAAGAACAAAAACTATTGGCACAACCTTTACCTTTAACAATGTAAGATTTTGCCCCCATTGAACCGGGGATAATACCATAGTCATCTTTTTCTGCACGAACTGCACCCTTACGAGTGACGTATACATCCTCGCCAAAATGCACTTCTTTCTCAGCATAATTATGATGGCAATTAACCTCTAATAAAGGTTTAATCGATCTACCACCTGCTAAATGTTTCTCAATGATGTGCTTAAAACGCGCCATCATGACCTCACGGTTGACACGCGCATAGTCCTGCGCCCATTGCAAATCGTGCCAGTATGCTTGGAATTCTGGCATACCAGCAATAAAGTAGGCTAAATCTGGGTCTGGCAATTTATTATCTGCCATTTTTGCTAAATTTTTAGCAGTGTTGATATGGCATTGAGCGAGATTATTGCCAATATGGCGCGAACCGGAATGCAACATCAGCCAAACTTGGTTCTCTGTATCGAGGCAAACTTCTAGAAAATGATTCAATTTGTTACTAATTGTAAAAATTAAGCTTATTGAGTCTCCATACTCTTAATTCATTACAATCGACCAAGGCATTTCTGCTTGATTCTATACCTTCCTTATTCGGTATAGTTCGGAGCACACCTTCATCCTAATTCACAAATTAACTAGGATGCCCAAGTCCCTCTGCTCTCTACGGGGTGTTTGACCACTTCCCTCGGTATTAGCAAGTAAATATATAAAAAATTTACTATTTCTCAGCCTTCACCGATTTGGACGAGTTTTGATTACTATATTACTATAGCAAGGGGCAATTCTTTACCCCCTCCTAGAGAACCCATTTGTTTCATCGCTTTGCCTTGTAAATCTTGCACTCCTGGATGCAAGTCTTTAAAGTCGCGCCAGCTTTGCCAGTTGGTAACAGTTTTTTCAACCTCTTTATTTTCGTTAAATCCCGTAGGAATCGCTGCTTCAATATCCAAGCGGATTTTTTTCAGTTTTCCTTCTAGTTTGTCACCATTGAATGGCGTTTTTAGCGCCATCATACCACAGTTGTGAACGAAGACACCCGCTTTTAAAGCAAAGTTGTGATATTCAGGTACTGTAAGGCAATAAACGTCTTGTGTATAGTCTAAAGATAGAACAGCTACAACTTTGTGATTACACTGAGATTGAGAGACTAAGGTATAACCATCTTTGTCTGTTTTTGAGTAGAACGGCATCAAAGATGTTCCAGATTGAAGATGTTGTGCTTCCTCATAGTTTCCATCTCTAAGCATAAATTGGTGATCTGGTGTGCAGATAATTTCTTCACCATTGTCCAGAATGACTTTTACAAGAGGAGCATTACGTCTGGTTAACCTTGCTTTTGCCTTAGCTGCTACGACTTTTCCGGTGGAGGTACACGAGTAAACTATAAACTCTTCATGACATTCAGCTAAATCTTTTATGGAGTAAAATTTACCATCGACTAGAGGAATAAGAGTATCACCTACAAAGCAGCCAATATCCACTCCGACAGCAGCGGGGATAATGGCTTCTTTTGTGGCGATAACTGAACCAACTAAGGCTCCTTTACCTAAGTGAACGTCTGGCATCAATGCTACGTGTTTAAATACAAATGGTAGTGATGCTACATTTTTTGCCATCTTGGTTTCTTCTGTCCCTAATGGGTGGTTTGCCCAAGACAGGACGGGTGATGGTGTGGAAAGTTCTAATTCTTCGTAGGGCATAAAATTTTGGATTTTAGATTTTGGATTTTGGATTAATTGAATTGGGCTTTTTTACACAAGCTAATTGCATGAATTTCACTCACCTTAATACTGCTTGGGTAAGTCATAAATTTTAAACCATGTAGGTTGGGTTGAGCGATAGCGAAACCCAACTTTCTTCATGCTTTGTTGGGTTTCGTTCCTCAACCCAACCTACCATTCATGAATGTAATATTATTGTAGTATGGTTAAATTAGCAATGACAAGTCTTAAAAGTTCGCTCACAACTAAGCACGAAAATACCCAATCCTCAATCCCCAGTCTCTATTCCCTGTAATATTAATTATAATAGGTAAAGAAAAGTACACAAAATTCTATGGCAGTTCGTCAAGATACTATCTGGGAACGCTTTTTATCCCCTGTCGTGCGTCTCCTGATTGATGAACAGGGGTTGCAGCGGTATGCGGAAAGTGTAGATTGGGAAAAAGAAAGCGATCGCTACCGTCGTGCTGATGTGACAATTCCCACATATTACACCAGTCAAAACTTTCATGGAATTAAGCGTGGTTATCTTAACCCTGGTGCAGCAGTTACCTACGATCCCATTACCCAATACGTTTTACCCCCTAACGAAACTGTTGTTCGTCAAGCGTTAATTGATGCGATTCAGGTACAACCGCGAAGAATTCTAGATTTGGGTTGTGGGACGGGTTCAACAACCTTAATGTTAAAGCAGGCATTCCCTCAAGCCGAAGTCATAGGTTTGGATTTATCGCCTTATATGCTTGTGAGGGCTTCACACAAAGCACAAAATGCTGGTTTGGAAATTTCCTGGCGACATGGCAATGCTGAGAGAACTAGTTTTCCAGATGCTTCCTTTGACTTGGTAACTGCTTCTCTGTTATTCCACGAAACACCAGTTGCAGTCTCTCAAGCGATTCTACGCGAAGCCTTCCGGTTACTCGTATCTGGGGGACAAGTCTTGATTTTGGATGGTAATCAAAAAACTATTCGGCAGTTGGATTGGCTGAATAATGTTTTTGAGGAGCCGTACATTCAGGAATATGCAGCAGGAAGCATTGATGCTTGGATGGGTGCAGCCGGATTTGGCAGTGTACAAACTCAGGATGTCTGGTGGATCAATCAAGTCACAAGTGGAATCAAGCCAATTGTGTCTGGCGATCGCAATGTCCAAAGGAATACCATGCGTTACACTCCTACACAAGGGGACACCACAGTAGATAATGGAGAGTTGCAGGGATTTCCATCACCAGCTTTTAATATACTTCCATGAGTCTAAAGGCGATTCTGTTTGACTTTAATGGTGTCATCATTAATGATGAATCCATTCACGAGAAACTTATAGAGCAACTTCTGATTGAAGAAAACCTGACCATAAAACCAGGTGAGTACCGCACAATTTGTTTGGGACGTAGCGATCGCGTTTGCGTCAAAGAACTGCTAGCCAAACGAGGGCGTGTGGTGAGTGAAACTTATCTCACCCAGTTGCTTAATCGTAAAGCAGAAAGTTATGTTCGGGAGATAGAAAAAGGTGAAAAATTGCCTCTATATCCTGGGTTAGATGACTTACTCTTTCAAGCGCGTGCTCGTAATTTAAAAATAGGAATCGTCAGTGGCGCGATCCGTAAAGAAATTGACCTAATACTTAATCGCGCCAACTTAGCTCAACATTTTAAAGTCATTGTTGCAGATGATGATATTACCACTAGTAAACCAGACCCGCACGGTTATTTGCTTGCAGTCAAACGCCTAAACCAGGAATATCCCGATTTAAACCTTTTGCCAGAAGAGTGTTTGGCGATCGAAGATACCTTTGCTGGCATACAAGCGGCAAAACAAGCAGGGATGCAAGTTGTTGGAGTAGCGCATACCTACCCATTCCATATGCTACAGCGCCAAGCTAACTGGACAATAGATTATCTGAGCGATTTAGAACTGGAACGAGTTCAGGAACTTTACGCGCAAAAAAATGGTTAATTTACTGTTGGTAATGTTATTATGAATGGTTGTTTGGAGTAAAGATAAGTTATTGAGTTCTTGTTTCAGCAATAGCTCTTATCTATGCATCCCAAAAAAATGGGCGAACCGGGAGTAATAATTTGCCTTAATTCTACCTTTTACCAGAGAGAATCGATCCTCACCTATACTTCTACTGCTATTTTGTTCAAAAGCGCACTGTTGTGCGCCTTTAGGAACAATCTCTCTATATGGGAAGAGAAATTATAAACTCTGTCCCCTCGCCCAGAACAGAATTAACTGTGATTTTACCACCGTGTTTTTCTTCGACAATTTGACGGGCGATCGCTAATCCTAATCCCGTACCTTTACCGACTCCCTTGGTAGTAAATAAATGGTCAAAGATTTTTTCTTGGACTTCTGCACTCATGCCTTTGCCGTTATCAGCAATTGATATTTTTACGGATTGACGATCTATGATTGATGTTGTGATTGTGATGCGGTTAGGATAAGCTTTAATTTCTGCAAAACTCTTACCAATATTTGCTTCTTCTAACGCATCAATAGCATTGGCAAGAATATTCATAAACACCTGATTTAATTGCCCAGGAAAACAATTGACTAAAGGGAAATCACTAGAGTTAGTAATTACTTCAATTGCTGGGCGTTGTTCGTTGGCTTTGAGACGATGCTTGAGAATTAAAATTGTGCTATCAATTCCTTCATGGAGATTAAATTTTACTTTGTAATCTTTGTCAGCACGAGAAAATGTCCGCAAGCTAGTGCTAATATTTTTCAACCTGTCGCACGCCATGACCATTGCATCGATTGTTTTAGGTAAGTCTGTCAAAAGATACTCTAAGTCAATTTCCTCCGCATGGTCTTGAATTTCATCACCAGGATTTTCAAGAACTGCTTGATAGAGTTTGAGATGTTCAGTCAGGTCAGCTAAATTGGGTTTAGTTTGTTTGAGAGTAGCAGCAATAAAACCAAGAGGATTATTCATTTCATGGGCAACGCCAGCGACTAAATTACCCAAAGCTGACATTTTTTCACTTTGGATAATTTGTAATTGGGCTTGTTGTAGTTCTTGTTCTGCTCGTTTGCGTTCACGAAGTGCAGCTTGCTGTTCGCTAATATCTAACAATAAGCCGTCCCACAAAATTGTGCCATCAACAAGTTTTTGAATGCGAGCTTCCCCATGAATCCACTTAACAATTCCCGAAGGTGTGACAATTCGACCTGTCCATTGCCAAGGAGTCAAAGTTTGCATTGAGTCGGCTATCGACTGCTGGTGATCTGCCGCATCTTCTGGATGCACTAAATCAAGAAGAGTCTGCACATTGGCGATCGCTTGCTCGGCTGTTATCTCGTATAATTTATAACAATCTGCGCTGATGTACGGTAGAGATATTTCACCATCAGCAGACACACTAAATTGATAAACAACTCCAGGAACATTATCTACCAAGTTATGAAAGCGAGAATTACTGGTGCTCAATTCGACAAAAGATTGCTCTAACTTTTGGGCATATTCCCGAGCAGATTCATAAAGTCGGGCATTTTCTAGAGAAATGGCAGCTTGAGCGCAAATTAAATTGAGTATTTCGACGCGATCGCTTGTGAATGCCCCTGTGGTTAAACTATTTTCCAGATATAAAATCCCCAACAACTTACCTCGATGCAAAATCGGGCTGCACAAAATACTTTGAGGCTGCTGATGGATAATGTATGGCTCGTTGGCTAAGGTGGTATCTGCGGTTGCATCTAATAAGACAACAGTCTGTTGACTGTGCTTGACTTTGTAAATGAGCTTGTGGGGAATGTCTTGACTCTCTTCAAACCGAAGGTTCTGCAATAGTACTGGGTTTGTTCCCTGGGTAATTGAGCCTTTAATTAGCAAGCGATCGTCTCGCAACAGCATTAACACACATTTATCAGCCCCAGCATTTTCGATGATGATGAAAAGTAACGATGAAAGTAGTTTTTCTAGTTCGATTTCACCAGAGATCGTCTGAGATGCTTTGAGAATTGCTTTTAAATCTAGAGTCTCTGAGACACTGCTGCTAGAAGCCGAAGAACTGCTTTTTGTGACAGTCCCTAAGGCGAAGATAGTTTCGTTAGTTGAAACAACAGAACGGCTTTGCTGTAATATGGGGGCGAGTAATTGGGGATAGCGTTTTTCTAAATCAGTGACTTTGGCTTTTGCTCCCCAACGCGCATAACCATAATAAGCTTCAATCATGTACTCAAGGGCAATACGCTGTTTACCCCAATCTAGGTAGAACTTTGCTGCCAGTTCGTTAGCAAGTGCTTCTTCTTGGATATATTCGTTGGCTTTAGCTCCAGATATTGCCCGATCGTATAGTTCACTGGCTTCGGCTTTGTTTCCTAAGACTCGACATTTTTCCGCTGCTACCAAATCGAACTTATGCTGATGATTCATCGGTGCATATTCCGCCCAATGCTGCAACTGAGTTTGGTTTTTTGCCACCCTTTCTAATGCGGTTGATACTTCACCTGACAGTTGAGTCAATTGTGCTAGAGCTATTAAAGAATCATAGAAATAAAATGCAGGTTCGGCAACTGTTCCTGCACCCGCCATGAAATAGTTTCTGCATTCAAGGGCATTGTTATTAGCTGGCTCAATTTCTCCAAATAAAAAGCAAAGTGTCAACTTATATGAGGAAAAAATATATAGTCCACATATATCATTCGCAGACCGCAGCAGAGGGAGAAATTCTGTTTCTTGGAGAGCCGATCCAGATAAAATGGTAGGATGCTCTGCCAAACCTAGTAAATTTAAAATCACTTGCCGATAGATGAGACAGTAATTAGCTGTTCCCAATTGCTTCAGTTGTACTAAAGCATTGTAGTAAGTGCGTGTATCTTGCTCCAAGTTAGCAAGGGGTTGACCACCCCAAGAAGAAATTAAGCAGAAATTGTGAACAGCATATCCAGCGTATTCTAGGTTGCCAACTTCTAGCCCAAGGGTATAGCTCTCACTCAAAAGGGGTAACATTTCTTTGAGGTGAGATTTGCGGTGGAGAATATAACTTCCCAACAGGAAAAATACTTCCAGTTTAGTTGCTTTATCATCGAATTTTGCAGTCAAATTCAATGCCAACTGCCCAAATTGAGCAGCTAAATCTATATTTTGCACATTACAGAGAACCAAGCTATAGCAAGCATAGTTAGTAGCAGAAATAGATATATTACCGTACCGCAAGAATAATTTGATTAACAAGGTAGCTAGTAATGGATACAAAAGAGATCCACAGGTGTAAGCGGCTGCCATGATGCTGCTGGCAATCTGGGTAATGGCGATTTTGTTGACATCCGTCATTACAGGCAGGTGGATAAAATCTGCAATTTTGCGATCGCCAATGAGTTCGCTAATTTCTTGGATTGACTTTTGAATATCTGCGGGTGTAGGTGATTCGGTTATAGTTACGCCCAACTGTTGCAGGATCTTAATGCCGATCTCCAGCACTTCATTAAGTTGACGCTGGGAAGTTTTGGCTTGAATCCTAATGCGGTAAACATTGACCTGTTCTAGTAACGAATGTGCCTGTTTGGTGACAATATCAATCAACTGTTCCATCGCCTCAAAGTCGCCATTTAGCATTGCCACTTCTGCCGCTAATTCATGTAAGGCGAGGGTCATTTCATACTTTTGTTGCCAAGCTTGTTCTCCCAACAAAGACAATCCCACTGCTGCATATTCCTGCGCCGCTTGATAGGCGGTAGCAGCTCTGGCTTTGCGACAGGCAATGAGGTTAAGTTGTGCTAGTTCATTTCTTTGTGTTTGTTCGTTAATTAAAGAAGTTCCATAATTTAATTGATTAACGATTTCAAAAATACCCTCAACTCTTGCTTCTGGCGAAATCTGTTGCAGCAGCAGTTGTCCGATGTGGTAATGAGTCGTCTGTTTTTGTTCATTGGGAATCAGAGAATAAGCCGCTTGCTGTACTCGGTCATGTAAAAATTTGTATGTAACAGTCTGTTGATTTTCTGATGTATGCGCTGGGGTTCCTTTCCCAACATAAAACTTATAAACATCACCAATTGGTAAAATCAATCCTTCCTGTAATGCTTTCCACAGATAAGCTGCTGTTTCGATTTGAGATTGTTGTGAAACAATTGCCAAAGTCGCTAAATCAAATTGATTGCCAATACAAGCAGCTAACTTCAACACGTGTTGAGTTGATGGTGGTAGTTTTTGCAATTGAAAACTCATAAAAGCCACAACATCATCTGTAACAGCTTGCGCCGTCACTTCTGCCATATCACATTGCCAGCAACCTAACTCAAAGTCAAATTGGATCGGTCCATCTTGATGCAATGCTTTGAGAAAATGGGTAGCAAAGAATGGATTCCCCTGAGTTTTTTGATAAATTAACACAGAAAGTTTCCATACCAAATCTTCAGAAGATTTGAGTGTCTCAGCAACTAATTTATTGACTTGTAATTGACTTAGTGGTGCTAAAGTAATTGTATTCATCGTTGCTTTTGATTTAGCAATGTCACTCAAAGTCAACATTAATGGATGTCCTGGTATCACTTCGTTATCACGGTATGCACCAATGATAAATAGATGACCTGTATCAGCCATTAATAGCTGCATTAATTTTAATGATGCTGAATCCGCCCATTGTAAATCATCTAAAAATATTACTAGGGGCTGTTCTGCACTGGTAAAGACTTGGGTAAATTTTTGAAATAATAAGTTAAAGCGATTTTGTGCAGCAATTCCTGATAATTCTACTGCTGGTGGTTGCTTGCCAATAATGCTTTCTAGTTCGGGAATAACTTCAATAATTACTTGTCCATTTTCGCCAAGAGCATCTAAAATTTTATTTTTCCATCGTTCTATTTGAAGATCGTTTTCAGTTAATAATTGCCCCATTAAATCTTGGAAGGCTTGCACAAAAGCGCTGAAGGGAATATTACGTTGTAATTGGTCATATTTGCCTTTGATAAAATAACCACGTTGACGTACAATTGGTTTATGTACTTCGTTAACAACGGCGGTTTTCCCAATTCCAGAAAAACCAGCAATGAGCATCATTTCTGTTGCACTCTGACTGACTCTATCAAATGCGTCAAGGAGAGTTTTAACTTCGGCTTCTCTACCGTAGAGTTTATCAGGAATGATGAAGCGATCGCACAGATCCCTACTAGCAATATCAAAACTTTGAATCTCACCAGTTTCTTTTAGCTGAATTAAACATTTTTCTAAATCAAATTTCAATCCTAATGCACTTTGATACCTATCTTCGGCATTTTTCGCCATCAATTTACTTACAATTTTTGAGATAACTGAGGGGATAGCTGGATTAATTTCATGTATTAATGGTGCTGTTTTGGCAATATGAGAATGTACCAATTCCATCGCATCATAAGACTGGAATGGTAACTCATCTGTGAGGAATTCATAAAATGTCACTCCCAGGGAATAAAAATCTGTGCGATAATCAATTCCTCGATTCATTCTCCCAGTTTGTTCTGGAGATATATAAGCAAGTGTTCCTTCTAAAACATTGGGATTGACTAGGGTTTGGGTTTCTCTGGGTAATAATGATGCAATACTAAAGTCGATTAATTTAACTTGTTTGGTTTGGGGGTTGATTAATATATTGCTGGGTTTGATATCTTTATGAATAATGCGCTCATGATAGAGTAAATCTAAGATGTTGCACAGAGCGATTGCTATCACTAGAAATTCTTCTAAAGATTGTTGGGTTTCTCTAGTTCCCCACTCCTTAAGAGAAATCCCCCCAAAGTCTTCCATAACTAGTGCATAACCATTTTGGCAAGGTTCTAGACTGTAGGTTTGGACTATCAGGGGGGAGTTGAGATTTTTGGCAATTGTGTACTGGTTGCGAAACAACAAAAGTTCGTTAAAGCTGGGATAAGGATTTTTTAGTAATTTAACGACTACTGGTTGTCGATCGACTTCTCGATAACCTCGATAAACTTGGGTTCGGGAGCCATTATAGAGTTCTTCACTGATGCTATATCCGGGAATATTCTCAAGAACACTACTAGTCATACCCTAAATCTTTAAAATGTTTGGATTTATTATTCCCAAATGATTAACTGAATTCTCTATGTAACCGGAAAAACTTATACCACTCTTATATATTTTATGTTACGACCTACAAGCAATGCAGTATTCCACTGAAGGGCATTTTTGTTGACCCCATGGCTAAGAGGATGTTTGAAAAGTCATGATTGATGTATCAAATATTTTTTACCCCACCCTAACCCTCCCCTTGGAAAGGGGAGGGAACTGGACTTCTCTTATTTCCCCCCTTTACAAGGGGGGACTAAGGGGGGTAATAATGTGATGAAAATGACAGCCAACCACTTTTCAAACATCCTCTAACCCACATAATTTAGATTTTGTCAACATATATTAGTGGATCGGCGCTCTAGTCCCATTCAGTTCAGGGGTTTCCGCCAAAGCCTTAGACGAATGATAACTCAAGCTAATATTTCAAATCACTTTTCATAAAGCTCCAAGTATTGTAAACTTAAGTAAAGGATTGTAAAGTAAAGTTACAGGCAAACGAAAAGCCTGATTCATTCATAAAAAAACAACCGCAATCATAAAATCATGACAGCAACCTTCCAGGTGCGCACAAGCGCCAACGTGTGGGAGCGCTTCTGTGAGTGGATCACCTCCACTGAAAACCGCCTCTACATCGGCTGGTTCGGCGTATTGATGATCCCCACCCTGCTCTCCGCAGCTATCTGCTTCATCATTGCATTCATCGCTTAGTACGTTGATTACATCAAATAGTGGAAATTATAAAGTACGTATAAATGTGCGAACCCACATTCCCACAAAGACAGGCAGATCAATGGAGCTTAGCAACGAGAAAATTTGTTGCCAATCATTCCGGAAATTATCTGGCAAATTTCCAAACTCATGTACGTATTCATGATAATGGGCGTATAATCTTTCCAAGCCTCTTTTAAGTATTGCTTTAAGGAAGAGCGCTACCAATAAGACAGATAAAACAAGATGTTTCCAAAAAAAGGTTTTAAAGTGTTGCCATAGTATTTCTCTCAAGTTACCTCGTCGGAATGAGTATCCTGAGGGTAGACTATAGGATTCAAGAGTTGATTTTCCAGATGAGGACATTAATAATATACCTATGACGAACTGCACGTTGCTCTCAGCTTTTCACGAGGTTCAAATTATAGAGAACCGCAATTACACTGAAAAATACGCGCTCGCTGTTTAAATCAAATAGTGGAGCCTAAGCGCAAAAGTTATTTCAAAGAATCAGAGAATCTACAGTTGCCTTACAGCCAATTTGATTCTACAGGAAAAGTCAAATCTGCTTTTGGAATCTCCACGATTGAGGGAGTCCGTTTTTTTCCTTAAATATCACCATGTGAACCTTCCTCAACTTTAACTGAATTTTTAGAAGAAAGTTTACCCTTAGCGATCGCAACTGGAAGTGAGAAAGCTCGTTCAGAATTACTCCCTTTCCGCCACAAGATTACCGATCTTCTTCTCCTCTTTCTTCGTGCTCTTTGCGTCTTTGCGGTTCATTTAATTAGGAAATCTTCAAGCTGGATAGGAGTATTAGCAGTAGATCGAGAAGTTGGTCTTTTAGTCTGGATGGTACAAAATGCTTGACTAGTACTCCACCACATACGTTTTGAGGGCCGATTGAGACTTTGTACCACCTCGATCCGGTGCCTCTGGCTGGGAATGCCTAAAGATGGGCTGCCACCTCCTGTATCGCTCGGCAGCAGCCCCGGAACGAGAGAAAGTGATGAAAGAGCGTTAAGAAGTCGGGGATCTGGACTAACTTAATTACATGTGCTACATTAAGTAGCAAGTAGCAATACATCAGCAAAGCTGTGGTTCGGGTTCTATATACCCGACTGGTGCGCCAAACATTGGATTGAGCGTATACCGTTCTTGCAATGCGTCACTACTGACTGTTTGATTAGCTCAGTTGGATAGAGCAACCGAAGCCATCGGTCGGACGTAGGTTAAAATCCTACATCAAACTCCCCTCTTTGAAAGTTAGCTCACTGGATAGAGCGATCGACTCATAATCGATTGGTTGCAGGTTCGATTCCTGCACTTTCCACCAACCCTGTCCGGGTTAAAAGACACTACCCTTTCACGGTAGCCAATTTACTTATATGGTATGGGAGAAATCCCAAGACGGTTCGACTCCGTTATTGTACAAACTCTGCAATGTAGGTGTTCGCGGCTGCTCGTCACTTTGTGATGCTCAGTCGTTACAGTCAAGGAGCCAGCGCAGTTGTCTTCTCCCTAATTTGAGTTTGTCATGGGCGTTTTCCACATCTAGTTTCTCCACGAGAATTCTAGAATCGGCAAACGGAATGGCAAATTTGAGTACTGTTTTTCCTTATAAGGGCAATTACGGTAATATGGCGATCGCTACTACTGGTAACAACCTGAGTAATGCTCTGCCTCCTTAATCAGTTTTTGGAGACACAATTTGCCCGCAACTTTACTGAAAACACTTATATTTGCAGAGTTTCAATTGGTTATTAGTCACTGGTCACTGGTCATTGGTCACTGTTAAGTAATTCCCACCTGTTTCCTCAGATTTCCTTGGGTTACATTAAGTAGTAAGGTAGGAATACATTGTGCAAAGCAGTAGTGCGGGTTCTACATACCTAACTGGTACGTCAACCAATGGATTGAGCGTATACCGCCCTTGCTCTATGTCACTATCTCAAGAAAGTGTACTTTACTTAGTAAAGCCATCGGTGGATCGCCGATGGGTAACAGGATGTACTCCTGTACTTTCAGCCACAACATCCTCGCCCTAGTTTGGGCACCTTGTTAGGGACAAGGCAGTTTCGCAGTTACAGACACGGGAAAAAGCCAGAATGGAAAAAATCTGTTTTGGTTTTGTAAACTCTGCAGTGTTGGTGTTCTGCTACCGATTACCACTAGTAATGTTTGGTACTCACAGTAAAGAAGCCAGTGCAATTGTTTTCTCCCTAACTTGAGTTTGTCACGAGCGTTTGCCATATCTAGTTTCTCTCCGTGAATTCTGGAACTGGCAAACCGAACGGCAAATTTGAGTGTTGTTTTTTCCCGATAGAGGGAATTACAGCAATATGGCAGTCACGAAGACTGGTACTAACCAGAGTAACGCCCTGCTTCCTTAATCCAGTTTTGGAGACGCTATTCGCCCGCAACTGAACTGTAACACTTACATTTGCAGAGTTTAAAAATATTTTGTAGTATATATAATACAGATAGTCATATTGAAAGCTCCATAAGCTTTAAGCGATCGGGAAGGTTCCTGTATTACAAACCATATACAGCTAGCCTTCCTCTGAACTTTGTTCAAAGCCGCGATCGGGCTTCAGCCCGCAGGCAGCTGGCTTATCGCTTTTAATATACAGTTTTCTCCGCCTGTCTCCTCAGCTCGGATAGGCGATATCGGTGAGGTTAAACGGGAGTTAACAATGTTTCTATCAAACCTTCTACGTTGGGTAAGAATGCCCAAGTTACCCATTCAAATTTCTATGTGGAAAACCTTTTATATCAAACCTAACGAAATTGGAATCTTATATCACCGCAGTGATTTTAAGAAAATTTTGCAGCCCGGTACTTACACGTATTTTGGTCGCCACTGGCAAGTAAAAACCTATGACCTCAACCAACCAGAAGCTAAGATTGAGAACCTCGAACTTTTGCTGCGCGATCGCAGTTCCGAGTTACAACAACATCTCTTAGTCGTCCGAACAGCTTACAACCAAGTTGCTTTAGTACGCTTGGGTCAAAATTGGGTAAGTATTCCACCCAATCAACTGCGGGCTTTTTGGCGCGGTTTTATAGAAGTAGAACCCCATGTCTTCAACTTAGAAGAAAGCTTGGAATTGCCTGCACAATTCGTACAGCAAGTACGCGGAATCGCCTTGAATGGACTGAAAAAGTTTCAAATCTCAGAGTATGAGATTGGTTTGCTGTACGTGCAAAATAACTTTATCCGACCTTTAGAACCAGGCGAGTACGCTTTTTGGTCGCATGACAAAGATGTTTCGCTCCGGACTCTCAGCCGTATTTTACCTAATCCCGGCTTTCCCCTTGAAGATGTATTGATTGAAAAACATCCCGACTTTGTTGCGGCTTACTGTGAAATCGTACAATTACTGACTCATCAAGTAGCAATTGTGCGGTATCAAGGGAAAGTTATTTCCATCCTACCACCGTGCAGTCGCAAGCTGTTTTGGCAAGGCGTTGAAGTGGAGGTTATTGACATCAGCACTGATGCTAAATTACCACCTCGCTTAGTTGCTGAGTTAGTTACAGGTTTGCCAGAGACTCTAGCTTTGAGCCGCAATTGTTTGCATATCCGCGAAGTTCCAGCGCAACACCTGGGATTACTCTACATCAATCAAGAGTATCAAACACAACTCCAACCAGGAATGCACGCATGGTGGCTATTTGGACGCTCTTTGCAAACAGAAATCTTTGATCTTCGCTACTCAACAATGGAAGTATCAGGTCAAGACATTCTTTCTAAAGATAAAGTGCCTTTGCGCTTGAACTTAACTGCTGGCTACCGCATTCTCGACCCACTGAGAGCCAAAAATGGTTTATCGGATATTACCACTTACTTGTACAAAGAACTACAGTTGGCTTTACGTGGCGCTGTTGGGGAAAGAACTCTAGATGCATTGTTGGAAGATAAAGGCGCAATTGATAGAAGTGTCTCTGAATACATTCGCCAGAAAACTGCAGACTATGGAATTGAAGTGGATTCTGTTGGGGTGAAAGATATTATTCTCCCTGGCGAAATTAAGACAATTTTGAGTAAGGTTGTGGAAGCGGAAAAAGCAGCCCAAGCTAACGGAGTTCGTCGTCGTGAAGAAACTGCTGCAACTCGCAGTATGTTGAACACCGCCAAAGTCATGGAGGATAACCCTGTGGCATTGCGTCTGAAGGAATTAGAAGTGCTCGAACGAATTGCCGAGAAGATTGAGAAAATCCAAGTCAATGGCAGTTTGGATAGTATCTTGACGGATTTGATTCGGATTAATCGGCAGTAATAAATAAGGAGTGGGTGAATGCGAGATTTTTTAAAGTCCTTCCCATTCTGCTTGAATAAGCCGGAACACCAAACCCGGTTTCTTGAAGAAACCGGGTTTGGTGCAGCGCGAACAGTCAAATGCCTAACAACTTTTACGAAGTCACCGAATCTTGCGGAACATCAAAAATCTGGTAACGATAAACGAGGACGATCGCCAAAATCGGGTAAGCTCACAGGTTTCTGTGCCAATTGTTCTAGAATGAGTTCAATAGCTCGGTCTAACTGTGGATCTTTACCTTGTGCCCAATCTTGGGGGGACATCTCCACTTCAATATCTGGATCGGTGCCGTAGTTTTCCACCTTCCAACCAACGTCAATGAACCAGTAGGAGTACTCTGGTTGCGTTAGGACACTACCATCCACCAAGGAATGACGGGGCCAAATGCCAATGACACCACCCCAAGTGCGCTTACCAATCAACGTCCCTAGTTTCATTAACTTGAAGCTATGGCTGAAGATGTCTCCATCCGATCCAGCATACTCATTAGCGATCGCCAAGATTGGTCCTGCTACAGAATCTGATGGATAAGGTTGCGGCTGACTCCACCGGGAGACATCATAGCCAATGCGCTTGCGTGACAATTTCTCCAGCAACAATTGCGATACGTGCCCACCACCGTTGTAGCGCACATCCACAATCAGCCCTTCATGCTGCGCCTCCACTGAGTAGTAACGGTGGAACTCTGCATAACCTGTTGGTCCCATATCTGGCACATGGACATAGCCAACCCGACCACCCGTTTTTTCACAAACAATCTGACGATTGCGCTCAACCCACTCCCGATAGCGGGCTTTGTTCTCATTTTTTAGAGCTTTAACGGTAATAGTGCGGTGCTCTTCATTCGTCGAGCCTGCGAAAGTTAACGAGACCTCGTTATTTGCTAGGTGAACCAACATCTCTTGTGGGGAACGATCGCGACTCACTCGTTGTCCACCCACTGCCAGTAATAGGTCGCCCACTTGAATGTTAGCACCAAGACGATTCAAAGGAGAATCAGCTTTTTCATTCCAAGAGTCACCAAGAACAATATGCTCTACCCGGTAAGCATCTGCTGCTGGATCGTAGGTGAAATCTGCACCCAAAAACCCTAATCGATAGTTAGGAGATTTTCGGTAATCGCCACCCATTTCATAGGCGTGAGATGTACCAAGTTCTCCTTGCATCTCCCAGATTAAGTCGGAAAATTCGGCACGGGTAGAAACCTTGTCGAGAATTGGGCGATAGCGTTGCCAAACCCGATCCCAGTCAACACCGGACATATCCTCCACCCAAAAATGGTCCTTTTGCAGCCGCCAAGCTTCTCGAAACATCTGTTGCAATTCTTGAGTGGGAACGACTGAGATTCGGACTCGCTTGAGGTCAAGCCAACCACTTTTGCGCCCTGGTTCATCTTCAATCTTGCCGTTTTGGGATTGGGGGGTGGCTGTACACACTCGCAATCGGTTTTTACAACGGTAAATGACCATTTGTCACCTGTCTTTGGCTTGAAATATAGTTAAGTTCTAATGTAGTGGGAGCAACAGAGGAGATGATGTGAAAATAGAGTTCCATCTACTTAAAGATATAAACAGAATTGTAACTGTAGGTAGAGAGAAAAAATAGTTTAGATTGCGATAGTTAATAAGAGTGCGCTGTAGTTAGGCTAGGAGAGCCTACAAGATAAGTCCAAACTTTCAGCTATCAAGATTTTTTGCAAATATTCTTTTCCATTTCACTGCCAAAAGTGCATAAGTTGATTTTGCTGACACCCCTTAAGAATACAGAAGCTTAAATTCCGTTTGGCAAATCAATAGGGTGAAACTCACACAGTATTTTCAATAGATGCGATCGCGCGTTTCATTTGCACTACCTGAGAAGAAATCCTTGCAAATTATTCCGCTCATGTAGTTAACCATTGCAGAATTTTGCAATGATAACTAGTGGTTCATCGCATTAATTCTGAGAGGCTGTCAGATCTCCAACGTCTTTAAGAAGCCGGAGATCTAGACCAACTTAACCTATCAAAACTTTTGCGATAGACCACTAGTGGTCCACCACATAAGTTTTGATGGGTAAAACGATGTTCAAGCTCATCCTCTTTTTCTCTTCCTCCGCGCCCTCTGCGCCTCTGCGGTTTTTTAATCACCTCTCAAATTCAATGTGGCGGACCACTAGTGGTCTGTCCCATTAATTTTGCTAGGTCAAACAACGTTTAGACTCATCTTCTTTGCCTCTTCCTTAACGCCCTTTGCGTCTTTGCGGTTTTTTAATCACCTAGCAAAGTTAACTTGCCAGACCACTAGCTCCGCGAGCAACAGGAAATATTAACTCAATCACTTAACTTCGCACAAGCTACTCTGGTTTCATTCCATCTGTTTACTTATCGTATTAATTAAGCCAAGACAGCTTGGAGTTGAAACAAATTGCAAATTGTCCAAAGGAGAAAAAACATGGCTGATAAACAAGGTAATCCTCCAACAACTCACACCGTCAAAGATGGCGACCTATTATTTGATATTGCCCAAGCCTATTATGGCGATGGCAATCAGTGGAAAAAAATTGCCGATGCTAATGGCAATCTTAAACCTGAGAACTTGAAAGTTGGTCAAAAACTTCAAATCCCTTAACAGGTTTAACAGGTTGATCGACTTGGCTGGGCTGTATTGCTAACAACTTAAGGCTTAATTGCATTTGTCAATCAGTAAGAGCGCTCAAATAACTGCTGTTTGAAGAGTGGAAAATTCGCGCTTTGGGAGCGATCGACATATATAGGGTGCTTTCGCGCGATCGCACGATCGCGCACGCTCTCTCTGACTTTTCTACCCAAAAGCCGAGTAAATTCTGAGATTTCCATTGCTGATTGACAAATGCTTTCATACCTTAAGTTTTTACCAATGGGCTGTGGAAGCGATCGCTGGAGATGGCGGTTGCGTGGAAAATTGCTACCAACGTAGGATGTATCCAAGCAACCTTACCTCATTAAAAAATATCTTCATAAATTAACTTTTAGCCTGGATAAGACAAAGGTTTCAGACTAATTTTTGGAGATATCTAATCTGATTTACGTCTATAAAAAGGAGTTCGATTATGGGATTATCCAACGAATACTCAGATGTACCTGACTGGGTGGAAAAGCCTGAAGGATATAAAACTGGCGAGATGGTGAAATACGAAGGCAATGTCTTTATTGCTGCATTCTGGGCTTCAAAACCAGGGGAGGGTGAGCCTAGTGAGAACGGCTGGCGACTGCATGATGAACTGTATGATGTCACCTCTCGTCCTGCCGCTGAACCTGCTAAAATTATTGGCTACATTCCAACTTGGCGAAAAGAAGAAGGATTTGACTATGCCAATGTGGAGATGTATCGCAATATCACGCATGGGATCGTTTCGTTTCTCATGTTTAGTGAAACCGATCTGGGTGAGTTTGAATCCAAGTCAGTTGATGATGTTAATGCCATTCTCAGCGATGTTTTGCTGACTGGACATGTCTGCGGTACGCATATTTTGATCGCCCTTGGCGGCGCAGTGGATTACGGTTTCCTTTACCTGATGGAACGGATTGGCAAGAATCCTGACGATCCCGTACTCGAAAAAGCGGTGAAGAATGTCGTCGATTTTGTCAAGAAACATGGTTTGGATGGAGTCGATCTGGATTTGGAATGCTGGTGGGATAAAAACAACGATGCGAATAAGGATCGGGGTGGCAGATTTAAGAGTGATGGTCCTCATCCAGCAGGCAAAGGATTGACGGAATTTGCCAAACAATTAAAGCAAGCGATGCCGGACAAAATCATTTCAGCTGCGTTGTTTGCCACCTCCTGGTATGGCAATTGCTATGACCCAGGATTGGTCGAGTATGTGGATTGGCTCGGCCTCATGACCTACGACTTGACTGGCTCCTGGAATCAATCACCAGTGGGACCGCAAACTGCTCTACTGAAGATTCGCAAGCAAGAGGAGTATGCAAAGGAACAGCAGGGAGAATGGCCTGCCAATCGCAAGAGTTCTGGGAATGCGACCGATCCCATGTCAGACAATCCGATTCTTTCAGTGGAAGATTCGCTCTGGTATTGGACGAATCCTTTTTTCACCAATTGGCAAGGAAAGGGACAAAACCTTAAAAGAAATAAGATTGCTGCTGGAGTGCCAATTTACGGCTATGACTTTGCCTATGGCAAAGAACCTGATGATTTGAGCGGACAGATTGCGCCCGGTTATAAAAGCATCCGCTACAAAGATATCCTCAGCCAATTTCCAGATGCTCCTACGGCAGCAAATGCCAATATTAAAGTACCTGGAAATACCTCCAGACCGCCGTTTGTCTCTGCGCCTGGAACTTACCTTTACACTCACAATATCTACTTTGAAACGCCCAAGACTGCTACTGATAAGTTAAATTTTTTAAAGAGTGTCGGAGCGCAGGGTGTGATTATTTGGGAACTTTCCAATGATGTTTGGGAAGGGGGTAAGAGAGATGTTCGGGAAGGGGGTAAGAGTGTCATCCAAGCCCTTTACCAAAACTCAGGCAACCCTACGACTAGAGTGGCGTTGCTGTCAAAAGCATTAGAAGATGGTTCATCGGTTGAAGAAGGTTCAATTGTTGGAGATGGTAATTTTGGTAAAGGCGATCGCTACGATACTGGTATAAAGCCAGATATTGCTTTGAATGATGGAAATGTGGTTGTAGAAGTTCACCAATCTCAGGCCGCGAACACCCTCTGGTATCACGTTGGTAGAGTTGAAGATGACAAGATCAATTGGGGTGGGAGCATCAAATATGACAAAGGAGTACAACCCTCAGTTGCCATCACTAATGATGGGTTAGTGGTCGAGGTTCACAAGTCTGAGAATTTTGATACACTCTACTATCACGTTGGTAGAGTTGACGGTGACAAGATCAATTGGGGTGGGAGCCACAAATATGACAAAGGAGTACAACCCTCAGTTGCCATCACTAATGATGGGTTAGTGGTCGAGGTTCACAAGTCTGAGAATTTTGATACACTCTACTATCACGTTGGTAGAGTTGACGGTGACAAGATCAATTGGGGTGGGAGCCACAAATATGACAAAGGAGTACAACCCTCAGTTGCCATCACTAATGATGGGTTAGTGGTCGAGGTTCACAAGTCTGAGAATTTTGATACACTCTACTATCACGTTGGTAGAGTTGACGGTGACAAGATCAATTGGGGTAAGAGCCACAAATATGATGATGGAGTACAACCCTCAGTTGCCATTACTAATGACGGGCTAGTAGTAGAGGTTCACAAGTCTCAGAGTCATGATACTCTTTGGTATCACGGCACAGGTCAAGTTAACAATAACACCATTGACTGGGATAATGAAAAGAGCCAAAATTATAGCGACGGTAAAGTGCCAAAGGTTGCTTGCAACGGGCAGTTAGCAGTGGAAACTCACAACGAAGGAAGCGACAAGCTTTTGTGTTCAGTTTTAACATTACCGGCCTTTCGTTCCAACTGGATTGAATTGCATGGTGACAATTCATATTGTTATTGTGCATGTAATAGCGCTACTGATAACAAACAAAGACATGCCTCTAACAAGACGATGAATGTCAAAGCGGGAGCGCCTTATTTGTATGCAGTCCTCACTAAAGACGATGACTCGATCGATTTCCCAACTGGTGCAGTAATGACAATTGAAGGACCTGATGGAACCAAATACGATCGCGATATTCAAGAAGAAAACCAACTGGTGATTATGTCCGGTTCTTCAGTTCGATGTCTTATTGTCCAAGACCCCAAGCCAGGTGATTGGAAGATGACGATGACAGTGCCTGAAGGCGTGGGATTCTATTGTGAATGCAATACGGTTCCGTCTAAAGACGTATACGATACGATAACAGAGACCCTAAATTCACCCCAAGCAAACACAGATCTTCAACCACGGAATCCCGTCGCGGCGGTGCTCGCTGTCGTGGGATTTATCGGCATAGCGATCGCGATGATGATTAAACCAACAGAAGCATCTGAATCACAACTCCAACCGATGTTGGGCTTGGTTCAAGCGGGAACTGGGGCATCATTGGAAGTATCAGAATCTTTGTATGGAGACGCACCAGGAATGGGAGTATCCAGCAACGCTTCGGTTCTTGCCCAGAGCAGTAGAACAGCAGAGCAAAGAGAAAATACACGAACAGTTGTTAGATTTACAACATGGAATATGCAGGGTGGCAGAAACCTCCCATATCTTAACCAAGTGGTACAACGATCACCTGCTCAACTTAATGATAACTTAATTCAAATACTTGCCTTACAAGAAACCGGCCACCTGTCAGACTCCACTAATTTTGTCAACGATCGCCCATTACTCGATCCGAATACTGGTGGAATAATGGGCCATACCTTGAACAGGCTGATGAATGATAACTTCATGGAATTTTTGTACTGGGAAAATAATTGGGCGCAAGGCGGTATGGCTCTTGCTAGTAACATTCATAGAGGGAGTGTGGGGATTCTCCCTGCTGTGAATGTAAATAATTTCATACCTCGTAATACTAGGAATCTGCCTTGGGCTACTGTAAATATTCCTTCTAACAATCAAAACACTAGGCTCACAGTATATACAATACATGCGCCACCTGTGTTTGGTGATGTTACTGAGGATCATGTACGTCAATGGGTTACTGCCCAAATAAATCAAATCACTCAACTAGAAGGAAATAATAGATGGATTCTTTTGGGCGATTTCAATCTCACTCCTGAGCAATTAGGTAATGTACCTGGTGGTTATGTTGTTCATGGCGACAGGGCAACTCACCAAAGTGGAAATATTTTGGATTATGCCGTTACAAATGTTCAAGGTTTAATAAGACTCGCCCCACCAGACAATGTGCCGAGTGCTAGCGATCATTATCCGGCAGTTTTTGAGTGGGAGCAGCCTTGATAAGTGCGATCGCCCCTTTCGTACTGTACGTTCGCTTATTTTTGAAGGGAGAGAGGAATTAATGCCTTATGGTTCAAGGAAAAAATCTAATTCGGATCTAATTGTAGGGGTACCATGTAATACTTGGGAGAAGCGTTGGGAGATTAACGATGTATTACACGGGAAAACCTATTTGCCTTTTACCATGTAATACACGGGAAAGCCATTGGTCACAAGTTAAGGTTGTAAGCTAGTTGTCAAGGGGATTAATGAAGGTGCTTGAAAGAAAAATTCAGGTGTGCCTCGTTGCTTTTCGCTTAAGGGTGCGACAATTAACCTAACGTTGGGTTTTCGTTGTCGTTTAACAATGCCTAAATCTTGATTTTCTGGCGCAGCAAAATATTTGATAGGGTCAGAAGCGAGACCTTTTTGATGAGCAATATAAAAATGGTAAAGACCGCGATAAATCATTTCGCGCATAAATGGAGTCAAAAGGTAAAGCAAGTTCGTCGGCGACAGCATCTCCGCGCATCAACCAACACAGCATAAAATAACCAAGTTCCCCAAATCTGTAATTGAAAATGGCTTCCATCGTCCAGTTCTGACTTTGAACCTCCCAGATCATCCAAACAATATTGAATCCAATCACCAACGAGGATAGGATGACCGATGAATTGCGGCTGCGATAGAAGCGGATCGTCGTCTCCCGCCAAAATAGGAAGGTACTAAAGAGACAAACAAGGTAAGATACTCCTGCACTGAAGAACAGGCTGGTTTGAAGACCCGAAGGCAGATTTGCGTATCCAAGCGCGATCGCTGTCAGGCAAACTCCGAGCGCGAGGTACAGGAAAGTAAATAAGGTAAATCGTTTCATTATTTCTTCTCCAGTGAAGCTTATTCTCTGTACCAGACACGCACACATTGAAAGCAATTGACTGTAACGCCTTGACCGAGCATCACTGAGTAAAAACCATTACTGACAGTCACTCCGTAGACACCATCACTTGTACCTTCGATACGATCTGGTAAAACAATGGTTTCAACATTGATCACCTGTGTTGACATGGTGATTGTTCCTTGTAGGTGATTAAAGCTGATTGGCACTTAGGCATCCATCTACTTTCCGTTCCAGGATTTCGGAATAATCTGCTAATCGTTCATACAGCCGAGCATTTTCTAATGAAATTGCTGCCTGAGCAATCAACAGTTTAAGAACTTGCAAGCGATCGCTGGTAAATACTCCGGTAGTGAGATTGTTCTCTAGATAAAGAGAGAATGTGCTGTTATTAGAGTCGCAATTTAAGAATGTTAATCCCACCAAGCAAACAAGTACTGAGATGAGACCTCAATCTCGTCACAACTAAAAGTAAATTTTACAAATTCGCCTGCAAAGTCTAAATCTTTGACACCTACGACTTTTATACCATCAATAGCTACATTCGCATCACCAATAGTAAAAGCAACACCATCGAATGTCGCTACTGCTCCTCTATCAACACAGCGTTTACCAAATTCTATAAACTTAGTAATTGTCGGTGCGGCATTGTAATAAGTATTTGCAGTTGTATAACTTTGGGTGAGCAATTGCTCTAACTTATCCAAAGATAAACCACTGAATTTAATGGCGTTGGGAGTATATTCTACTATTGCTGTCCCTAAAATATCTTCTAATGGCTGGCTATTCTCAGTCATATCAATTACGAGTACACTAATACTATTTTACGTCATGCCTGAACGTCTGCGAAAAGGCTTGTGTTAATGCTTGGATAGCACGGCTATTCGATTCGACAATTTGCTGAAGTTTATGAAATTCCGTTGCTAGGGACTTTGCGGGTAGTAAAACAGTATTATTTTAGCGAAAAAATACTGCTATATAGTAAAAAGTGCGTTTCAACACATTAAAATCAAGATTAATTGGGACTTTGAGGGTAAAAATTTTTTATGGTTCGATATACTATCAGTTTTTTATTCATTATCTTACTAACAGCAAACCTAATATTTCCTCCATTGGCGTTAGCAGAAGTTAAACTTCAAACACCCTCCTTGTCTCAGATACAAACTACAGCACAATCAATTTCTCCCAAAGCAGCTTTAGAAAGATTATTTATTAGCAAACAAATACAACCTGAGTGGTTTGCATCGGACTTTTTAGCTCAAATTTCAATTGCACAGATCCGACAAGTAATTGCTAAGTTAAAGAATCAACTGGGAACTTATCAAGGCATACAAAATAACGCTCAAGATTTCTTGGTTCTCTTTAGCCAAGCCTCAGTGCCAACTAAAATAGTTTTGAATACCAAAGGACAGATTTCGGGGTTGTTATTCCAACCACCGCAAGCCAAAGTCATTAGTTTGGAAGAAGCGCTTGCTCAATTTAAAGCTTTACCCGGTAAAGTGAGTTTTCTGGTTCAGGAAGGCAAAACGACAAAGGCTGCATTAAATACCACAATACCCCTAGCTGTTGGTTCAGCCTTCAAGCTAGCCGTACTCCAAGCACTGAAATCAGAAATTGCTTCAGGCAAACGGACGTGGAAAGATGTCGTGCAACTGCAACCTACTGAGAAAAGTTTACCATCAGGAATGTTACAAACATGGCCAGATGGATCGTACTTGACAGTGCAAACACTGGCATCTTTAATGATTTCTCTTAGTGATAATACGGCAACAGATATATTAATTAACTTGCTGGGACGACAGGAAATTGAGCCAGTGTCACCCCGTAACCGTCCCTTCCTAACGACCCGCGAACTCTTCGTTTTGAAAGGTTCCGGAAATCGGAACTTGTTGAAACGCTATCAAACAAGCAACGAATCCCAACGCCGCACAATTCTGAAAGAGATTGCCAAAAAGCCACTTCCTGATGTGAATGAATTTGTGGGAACTAACCCAGTTGCCCTAGATATAGAATGGTTTTTTACAGCAGAAGAACTCTGCAAACTCATAGGACAAGTTGCCGATTTGCCACTAATGAGTATTAATCCTGGTGTTGCCAATGCTGATAATTGGCAACAGGTAGCGTATAAAGGCGGCTCTGAGCCTGGTGTTCTCAATCTGACAACTTGGTTACAAGCAAAGAACGGCAAAAATTACTGTGTGGTTGCTACTGTCAATAACAGCAATGCACCCATAGAAGAATCGAAATTTATGGCATTGTACAGTGGGGTGCTTGCTAAACTAGCACATGAAGAGATTTAACCAGCATTTTCACAATCCATATGCACCACACAATTTCTCCCTTGTGCTTTCGCCTGGTAAAGTCCTTGGTCAGCAGCAGCAATTAAGGTTGCGCTTGATGATTGACTGTGAGGAATTATACTCGCCACTCCAAGACTAACCGTGATGAATTGACTGACCTGAGAATTCGGATGAGATAGTTGTAATGCACTAACATTGGTTTGAATCTCTCTTGCAACTGCAATAGCCCCTTCGAGATTGGTATTTGGTAAAATGACTGCAAACTCTTCTCCACCATACCGAGCAACTAAATCAGCAGGGTGTTTAACTGTCTGAGAGATTGCCTTGGCAACGTGTCTGAGTGCATCATCTCCCGCCAGATGTCCACAGGTATCGTTGTAAAGCTTAAAGCAATCGACATCACACAAAATTAACGATAGCTCGGCTTGCTCTCGTGCCAACCTTTGCCACTCGGCGTTGAGTATGTCATCAAAGCAGCGCCGATTTGCTACTTGGGTCAGCCCATCCGAAGAAGCAAGGCGCTGTAATTCCTGGTTTGCTTGCTGTAGTTGGTGGTAAAGTTCTGATTGCTGAATGGCGATCGCTGCTTGAGCTGCGAGTTGGTTAAACAAGTTAATCTCCGATTGCTGCCATTGTCTGGTTTTAGTGCATTGATGAGCAATTAATAATCCCCACAAACGTTCTTGCTGCAAGACGGGAACGATAAGGTTTGCCCGGACGTGCAAACTCCGGAGGAGGTTAACATGACATGGTGCTAGCCCTGCAGTTTCAATGTCTTCAATTGCTCTGGTATTACCTTGTTGGTAGTAAGCTGCATGGGTAGATTGAAAGCACGTGTCCATGACGTGAAAGCCAAGAATAGACATGCACTCTTGTGCTAGGGATTCTACAGCAACCAACCCACTCCAGTCTGGTTCAAACCGATAAATCACCACTCGGTCTACTTCAAACAATTGCCGTACCTCAGAAGCCGTAGTTTGCAAAATATAGTCTAACTCCAATGATTGTCGGATGCGCTGTGTCACAGCAGCTACAATTCGCTCAGACTCGCTTTGGTGTTGGATACGTTGCTCAACCAGCTTACAAGATGCCGATGCTACAGTTAAAGCGATCGCATCAAAGTGAGGGGTTGTAGTAGCTGGCACTTCACTGGGTTTGGCAATCAAATAACCTTGAGCAAAGGTTGCTCCTCGTTCTCGCAACCAGTTCAGTTCTTCAATGCACTCAATCCCTTCAGCGACAGTCCGAATATTTAACTTTTGCGTAATTTCTAGAAGCTTCTCAGTAATTGAGGCTTTGTACAAGTCTTGATGCACATCTCGAATTAAACCCATGTCCAACTTAATAAAGTCTGGTCGTAACTGGTGGAGCAAGTTTAAGCTAGAATAACCAGAACCGAGGTCATCAAGAGCGACTAAAAAACCAGCATCTCGATAGTACTGAAGTACTGTTTTGAGGTGGGCTAAATCTTGAGGATTGTCTGACTCGACAACTTCAAAGACAACTCGCTCGTGGGAAATCCCTGCTTTGTCGATCGCTTCTACCGTACTGCGTAGGCAAGAAACGGGGTCATAAAGTGCAGTTGGCGAACAATTGATGAAGATGTGCCCGCTTACTTGATGGCGGTTAGCTTGAGCGATCGCGCTTAGGCGAGCAACTCGGTCGAGTTGTGGCAAAAGTCCTGACTCAGTTGCTAACTCCAAGATCTGTCCCGGCGGCACTAAATTGCCTTGTTCATCTAGTCCTCGCAACAGAGATTCATATCCGTAAATCTGGGATGTATCCTTGATTGAGACGATCGGTTGAAAGTGACTGGTGAATCGTTCTGTTGCCAGCATTTCAACCAGCCAGTCGGACTGGCTAAACTTAATAAAGCGTTGCAGTGAGGCGATATCACTAAAGTCCTGAAGTTGAGGTTGGATAGCGCCTCGAATGAAAAGGACTTGTGTCTCTCTTAATTCTCTCGGTGCAAGGAGTTGAGCCAAGTGACGAGCAATTTCTTGCGTCTGTCCGGCTTTACACTCCAAACTCAGCCCCGGTCGCTCGTGCATCAGTTCATACTTAAGCTGGAACTGCTGTAGGTAGGAGGTGACTTTTTTCAGGGTATGTGGAATGGGGAACCAGAGAAAGAGCCTACCTGCTTCCTTAGTCCGGCAGCGTGTAACATTTTGACAACGACAAGTCTTGATGATAGAAGATGTTTGCTCCATAGATAATCACTGTGCTCAACCCAATTTACTCTAGTATTCCCCCCAGTCTTCTTCTAATAAATAAACTGCTCTTTAAGCATATGAAGATTTAATGAGTCTGGGAAACGGAGCTAACCAACATATGTGTAGTCTCACAAGTTAAACCCATCCCAGTTTACTCCAGATATATAAAGAATTGATGAAATCTGATAAAAATGCGGATTTTCTATTTGTAGGTAGAGGAGTCCCAAGGGACGCAATACTTGTCGGTTAAGTTTAAAAATACGAAAACACGTAGGTTGGGTTGAGGAACGAAACCCAACATTTATCAGCATTTGTTGGGTTTCACACACGGGTTTACCCAACCTACAATTTCCGAGATCCCTTGCAGTATTGCCAAGGGACGAGTCAAGGAACTTTTGAATTAGCACTATATAATGTGGGATGGCGATCGCGTCGCTAGTAGTTTAGAATTTTACTACATAAATACAGAGGATACAAAAGAAAGCGTCTCTGTGTTTCCTGTACTTTCTAAGACGAAGATAGAGGTTACAATCAAGATTATGAAGCCAATGCCTGTAGGACTCGGTAGCTATGAGAATTAAGCAAATTTCCGTCAAAGGCTTATTCGGAATTTTTGAGCATATAATTCCATTGAACCTGGATGAACGTATCACCATCATTCATGGTCCAAATGGTTTTGGAAAGACTGCGATATTAAGACTTTTAAATGGTTTTTTTAACTCCCGATATTCAGAATTAAGAGCGCTCGCATTTAGAAGTTTTCGAGTTGAGTTTGATGATAGCAGTGTTATTGAAATTATAAAAAACTCTGAAAATGATAAAAAAAAATATAATGATATTGGTTTTTATTTTTATCAACCTAATTTAGAAAAACTTTCTTTTTATCCAAAACAAATACAGATACGTTCTGACATAGACTTTCCAATT
The DNA here is from genome assembly GCF_009725235.1 of Scytonema sp. UIC 10036. The sequence goes on along the minus strand of NZ_WJFC01000030.1, from coordinate 17,038 downwards.
AGTATTTTAGATGACGTGATACCAGGACTAGAACGAATAGGACCAAGAAAATGGCTATATCTTACTGAGGAAACACTTTCTTTAGAAGAAGTTATAGAGCGTTTTGAAAATTTATTGCCTGCCAATTTTTTTAAACTACAAGAATCACAAGAAGAGCCGAAGTGGCTAGAAAATCTGAAGAGTAATATTCATATTCGCCTGATTGAATCACAACGCTTGCTTAACTTTGTTCCTAAGCGTTCTTCCAGAATAAATCGTCCAACACCTTCAATGTTGTCAACTGTATCAGCCTATTCTGATGAACTTGCTAAGCTGATGCAAGATAAATTTAAGGAATACGGTACAATATCTCAATCTCTTGATAGAACTTTTCCTGTAAGAGTGGTGAAGCAACAGCCATCCTCAGATTTAACAGATGAACAGCTTGGCATTCAACTAAACAATCTTGAGGAAATGCGCTCTCATCTTATAGAAGTAGGTCTTTTAGATAAAGACGAAGATACAGAATTTCAAATCCAACCTCAAGATATTGATGAAAGCACTAAAAATGCTTTGTCTGTATACGTAGAGGATGTTGAAAAGAAATTGAGTGTTTTTGCTGAAGTAGCCGACAAAATTGAGTTGCTCAGGACAATTATTAATAACAAATTTGCTTATTCCTACAAAGAGATAAGCTTTAGTAAGGATAAGGGATTTGTTTTTTCAACACATTATAAATCTCCATTATCTAATACAAAAACTCTTTTGCCAACAGATTTATCATCTGGCGAGCAACATGAGTTAGTGCTTCTCTATGAACTGCTATTTAAAGTCGAGCCTAACTCCCTAGTCTTAATTGATGAGCCTGAGCTATCTCTTCATGTAGGATGGCAGATTCAGTTTTTAAAAGACTTGCAAGAAATTATAAAGCTTACAGATTTAGATGTTCTAATGGCTACTCATTCACCAGATATCATTCAAGATCGCTGGGATTTAACGGTTGAACTCAAAGGGCTAGAAAAGTGAGAGAGTTTCTGACAGTTGACCGTGAAGCCAACCAAATTCGATTACGGCGGAGCACTTTTTCAGGAACTTTTTTATTAGTGGAAGGGAGTTCTGACAAAACTTTCTACGATCGCTTTGTTGATAAGGCAGCTTGTCAATTAGTCAGCGTTTCGGGAAAACCCTCCAGTAAGCTGCGTGTTATCGCTGTTCTAGAAATTTTGGAAAAATCAACTTTCCAAGGAATTCTAGCTATCATTGATGCAGATTTTGAACGCCTTGAAACTTTTATATACAGCAGCCCTAATCTGCTTCGCACCGATACTCATGACCTTGAAACTATGCTAATCAACTCACCAGCACTTAATAAAGTAGTCGCTGAGTTTGCATCTGAAGAGAAAATTGTTGCCCAAGATCGAACCTCATCCAACCTCACACCCCTATCTTTTTCGCTGGAAGCAGACAGTTTATACAACAGATGTTGCCACCAACCAAATAGCTACACCCAGACCAGCGACAGCTATAGTTGTGAAAACTGGATGCTTTGAGGCTTTCACATATATACTACCCGATCTAATCCATTCTTGATGCGTTCCTCTCTCGTGCATGCCATACCCAGCCTGATAGAGTGCGTTATCCTCTCTATCTCGCGAAGGGCGATCGGACTGCTGGGAAGGAAACATCCATATCTCCATTAACTTGTCCATCAGGCGTGGAGATATGCCACCTAGCACGGCGAAGAACTTAGCCTAGAAACCAACGTACATATCTCGCTTGGGATGCTCTGCAGAATACAAAATGGCTTCAGCCACTGCCTCCGGTGAGTAGATCGTACCGCGATGGGCAGGTTGTTTGAGCATATAACTGCGGGCGTGCTCGTTATATGGGGTGTCGATGCGTCCGGGATGAATTAACGTCACTGAGACAGGGGCTTTTTCTGCCTCCAACTCCATCCGAAGAGCATCTGTCCAGCCATGTAGTGCGTGCTTTAAGGCTGAATAGGTAGACTGAACGGGTGTTGCGCGATCGCCAAAAAAGCTACCAATGTTTATCAGCGCCCCGCTACTCCCACGCTCTTTAAAGTGCTTGACAGCAGCACGCGAGCCATAAACGGTTCCTCAAAAGTTGGTATTGAACATGCGCTTCATGTCCGGTATTGAAACCTCTGTACAGAGACCAAAAATAGCCAATTCCACTGGAGGCACCGGTAATGACAATAACTTGGTTTCGGAGTGGTTTGAGTGAAATAGCTATAGCTTTTAACTTTCAACGAAATTTTTATATAGGATTCCTATATTTGCTCATCAACCAAACTAACTTTTAAAGCTTTAACAAACCTCTTATCAAAGAAGTTGATTTCTGTTAAATCAACTTGTAATCGCAAATACAAATTATTAGCAATCGGTGACCAGTAGGTAGGGCTATGCCCCACATCGTGAACGTTTGGCATAACCTTACCTACAAAAAACGTTCATTTTAGACTGGAAAAGGAGTCGTTTCTCGCTATACTTAATTATTTCAATTTTGCCTGCAATGTTATGCCTAATTGCTATTTATGGTGATTCTTAATGAATTTAGCAGATGATTGCCAAAATGGCTATATTATACTTAATTTTCTGTTTTACCCTTTTTCTTAAGGTAGATTTTATAGTAAAATCAATCTTTTTTCAGATTATTTATAACACAATAATTTTGAGTTCTAATTCAAAAGTCATTTGGAGACAGGTAAAGATGGTAGTTCTGAATTTAGTGTGTCTTTAGAAAGATAATTGTAACGTCCCTTTGTGTTTGAATTGACTAATAGCTATATATATTTAAACAGTAGCTGGCATACAAGAAAGTGGAATCAGAAAAGATGTCACACTCAGAAATGCTATATCGAGTTCTCGGTAGTACGGGAGAGAAAGTTTCTGCGATCGGACTGGGTGGTTGGCACATCGGATTGAAGTACGTTGATGAGGAATTGGGTATACGTATTGTTCGCACAGCTATCGATCGCGGTATTACCTTTATGGATAACTCGTGGGATTACAACGGTGGGGTCAGCGAGATTCGCATGGGAAAAGCGCTGCGTGATGGTTACCGAGACAAAGTCTTCCTGATGACGAAAATTGACGGTCGCTCCAAAAAAGAAGCTGCCAGACAGATAGACGAATCTCTTCAACGCCTTCAAGTTGATTGCATCGAGCTCGTGCAGCACCACGAAATTATCAGATATGAAGACCCACATCGAGTGTTCGACGAAGAAGGAGCGAATGCCGCTTTTATTGAGGCGCGTGAAGCTGGTAAGCTCAGATACATAGGCTTTACCGGACACAAAGATCCTCATATTCATTTGCATATGCTTGAAGTTGCAGCCACTTGCGGTTTTAAATTTGATGCTGTTCAAATGCCCCTTAATGTAATGGACGCGCACTACCGAAGCTTTGCAAAATTAGTTGTGCCAGAACTAGTCAAAAACAACATTGGCATTCTTGGCATGAAAACCATGGCAAACGGTATTCTTTTAAAGTCAAAGACTGTAACGCCAATTGAGTGTCTGCACTATGCCCTGAATCTGCCCACATCTGTTGTGGTTACGGGAATTGAGCTGTTGCTGGTGCTGATGGAGAAGTTTCAGAAGCTGCACACGCTCTAACTTGCTCACTAGGCGGCATTTCCTGTAAATATACAGCAACTTCAGAATCTGATAGTTCTTATTCGTTAAAACATCATGGCAATAACAGAAACTCCAGTTGGTAGGAAAAGTCTGGTAGCGTTTGCGTCTTATTCTCACGCTAACATAGAGTCGGAAAAGTCTGGTATCGTTTGCGTCTTATTTTCACCCAAACATAAAACTGTTAATATCTTTCCTTATAGGCACTTTGGATAAACAAATGAACATTGAAGAAGGCTGGAGGCAGATGCAGGAGGCATTGATGTTCCGTAAGATAAGGGAGCATCCCAATTTGGAAAAAACACGCCTGTGATTGGAAATCACGGCTGCACAAACTAAGAGGGCGCTACGCAGGCTACACATTATAGTCCACGTAGGTGGACTTTGTTTGTATAGCCCCAGAATTCTATTCTGAGGGCAATCTGCCAAATTGGGATGCTCCCTAAGATAATGCAAACAATTTGGGGTGGTTCTGTAAACTGAATTACACCATTGACTTAAGAATAAAAATCATATATTCTGCTGCTCATGTGTAGCAATCAAATATAGCAGTCCTAAATGATTTACAAACACCTCTTCCTTGTATTCCTTGTCTCCCTTGTTTGGAGATCAAATAGGATTGCTATATATGAAACGACATAACTATAAAAATAAGTGAATTTAACTTTTGTGAATTTATGCTGGCAGATAAAACATTTGTGTATACACCCGCATCAACCTTTATAGTTTTTGCGTCCGATGCTGACTATGCACCTGCTATGCAGCTGATGCGCTTGTTGACAGATGCAGAGTGTTCAAAAGTACGCGCATTAAAACGTTTTGGTAATGTGTCATCAGCCAATTCAGCCATTGAATGGTTGAATATCAACACTGTGTCTCCAGATGTCATTCAAGAATATTTTCGTGGTGCTGAAACGGCATTTGTATTTATCATGCCCACGGATTTATCTGATGTGACTCAATTGACGCGATCGCTCTTAGAAATTGCCTCTGAAGCCGGAGTGCGCCGTTTTGCTTGGGTTGCACCAGCCTGTCCTCAGGGAACAGAGCTAGGAGATCGCCTCACTGAAGCTGCAAATCTTGTGCGTTCTTCAGAATTAGAAACATTAGTACTAACTCATGCACCCTTACTGTCCGATTTACTGGAGCACAAGAAGGAATTGAAGTTCCGCCGCACCCTATCTCTGCCCCTAGGAAACAGCAGTTTACCTTGGTTAGCACCATCTGTAATTGTTAACGGACTGTATAAGTGGGTGTTGGGTGAACTAAACAATCAGCCTCCAGAAGTGCTGACAGGCTCAACTCAACTAATGGGACAAGATATTGCCAGAGGGCTGTCAGATGTACTGACACAAATCATGAATGCACGTCAGTTTGCTCAACTGCGATTTCAGGCACTCGATCTAGATCGAAGCGGATGCATTGATGCAGCAGAACTGTTGCCCTATCTACTGGATTTAGGATACAGCTATGATGATGCCCAAACAATTCTGCAACAGGCAGATAGAGACGGTAGTGGAACAATCGATTTTGAAGAATTCATTCATGGCTTAGAAGAGCATCTTAACAAAATCTTGGCAGACGTGCCTACAGAGGTGCGTTACTTTGATGTACCTGCATCCGCTGCATTGCATGACTGGATGATGGGCGGCATGAATGATAAAGCAGCTCAGTCCCGCTTACAGTGGCTCACAACATTGGCTCAGCATGGTTTACCAGCACAAGGGCAAGCTGTAACGCAATGGCTGAATTTGCCCAATCCGTCTCTTACAGATTGGGCTAGCCAACATATTTTAGAATTGATTAACGTCTACATTCTGCCGGGAAGAGGCATTCTTACTGTCAGCGAAGGATTATTAGAAGGAAAACCTGCACTCAGCACTCGTCTGTTGCAAGCTAATAACCGCATACTCATTGGTCAGCGCACCCTTGATGGGGAACTTTTGGAGTGGCGAAGGGCAGATGAGGATACCACTCATGTAGAGGAGGTTCGTTATACAGCAGAAAATGGGGATGAACGAGTTCTTAAATTGAGAGACAGCAAGCTCTTGAGCTTGTCGGTTAAAGGACGTTGGGTAGGGCGGCGGTTGGCAATTCAACTGTTCTTTCAAGATGAACCTTTGCCACGTTGGCAGGTTGCTTTATTCCGGGAACTAGGAGAACTGCAAATTGAAGAAGCCATTACACTGGGTTCTGATAGCGATATCGTTTGCAACTGTACAAAAACGACCTGTGGCAAAGTACGAGAATTGCTGGATACAGGTCTGGATACGCTAGAAAGAATTGTTGAGCAAACCCAAGTTACAATGGTCTGTGGAAGTTGTCAACCGCTAGTTGAAGAAATACTGGGTTCGGCAAATCTGGCAGTTGCCGAACTTATTGCCAAGCAGGACTTAGGGCGAAATATGGTGTGCTTCCAGTTTCGTCCGGTGTATGAAGAAATCGTTGCCTCTAAACCGGGACAACATATCTTGATTCAAGGACGGGTCGATGGTAACTGGGTGACTCGCGCATACACCTTGAGTTCACCTGCCCATCAAACAGAGTACTACGAAATCACAGTTAAACGCGAGGAGTTAGGATTATTTTCGCGGTGGTTGTGCGATCGCGCCGATGCCGAAGCCCTGATTCGCATTTCCCAACCACGTGGCGAGTTTGTTTTAGAAGATGAACAACCCGTCGTGTTCTTTGCTGGGGGGATTGGGGTGACTCCCGCGATCGCTATGATGCGAACCCTTGCGCGTTGCAGCGATTCCCGCCCGTTTCACCTCGATTGGTCTGCTCCTCATGCGGAAGATTTCGTGTTTAGATCGGAATTGGAGCAATTGACGGCATCTCACCCGAATTTGACCTTCACTCTGCGAGCAACACGATCGGGAAACAGACTCAATGCAGAAGCAGTCCAACGTCTGTATCCTTATACAAATAACACGGTTGCTTTCATGTGCGGTCCTCAACCCTTCATGGATGCAATGCGCGACTATTTGCAGCAAGCGGGCTGGCAAGATAGCGCCATTCGTCAAGAGTTGTTTTCCTCGAAGTTGGATGAAGAGGGTAAAGTTAAAGCTCCCGTCCGGCAGGTTATTCAACTAGCAGGAGGAATTACGCCGATTGAGCAATACAGCATATATGTTGAGCCAGTCGCCTCAGTCATGCAAGAAGCAGAAGTCTTTCTTAAACAATGTTACTTGGAACAAGGATTAGCAGAAGTATTCATGCCGCGCTGGCAAGAAGTGAAAGCTGCCATTGAGCAAACAGGAACTTACGAACACACTTATGATGAACTTGCCTATGGCGCAAAGCTAGCTTGGCGCAATAGTAACCGTTGCCTGGGACGAAATTTTTGGCAAAGTTTGCAAGTACGCGATCTGCGACATCTGCAAACCGAGGAAGAGATTTTCCAAACTCTAGTGGAACACATTCAGTTTGCCACCAATAATGGCAACTTGCGATCGACCATTAGCATTCTCAGTCCTTGCTTAAAGATTCGGGTATGGAACAATTTGATGCTGCGATATGCAGGTTATCGGCAACCAGATGGTACTATTTTAGGCGATCCTGCAAATGTGGAGTTGACTGAGCAAGCACTGAAACTTGGTTGGTCTAAAGAATCTCGAACCCGCTTTGATGTGCTACCGTTAATTATTCAAATTGGAGAAAGAGAGCCAAAATGGTTTGAAATTCCGCCAGAAATTATTATGGAAGTTCCTCTTTCCCATCCCCGCTACGACTGGTTTGAGGAATTGGAATTGAAATGGTTTGCCTTACCTGCGGTTACTAACATGATGTTAGATATGGGTGGCATTCAATACCCTACACCATTTAATGGCTTCTATATGGGTGCGGAAATTGGGGCGAGAAACTTCAGCGATCGCGATCGCTACAATATGCTGCCGATTCTTGCCGAGAAAATGGGCTTAGACTGTAGCGAAACGAGCACACTTTGGCAAGATTTAGCGTTGATAGAACTGAATGTGGCTGTACTACACTCATACAAAAAAAATGGAGTACGGATATTAGATCACCATGCACTGACTGCTTCTTTTATGCAATTTGTGGATGATGAACAAAAATGCGGTCGTCACGTTTATGGCGATCGCATTTGGCTAATTCCACCAATATCCGCTTCAACAACTCCGGTATACACTGTAGAGTTTGAAAACCGTCTTCTCAAACCCAATTATTTCTACCAACGCGATCCCTGGAAAACGGAATCTACAACTGGTAAGTGTCCATTTCACCATCAGGCTTAAGAAACATTGGGCTTCGTATCAATTTTCTATGCGAGTTTGCAGAAAATTGCTGTCAGCTAAAGACAAAAGTCTTTTAGGTATAAGTGTAACGCCATGAGCTATGAAAAAAATTGGTTTAAATTAGTTCTGAGTTTGCGCGGTTCCGTTATTAAAGATATTAAATATCAGGTAGCAGTGAGTATGTTCATTGCTCTAATCGTTACAACCATCTACGAAAAAGGATACACCGGATTTAGCCAACCTAGTCTAGCTGGATTGATTCCAGGTATAGTGTTGGGCTTACTGCTGGTTTTTCGCACTAACACTGCCTATGAACGCTTTTGGGAAGGTTGGCAGATTGCTGGGATGACAATATTTACAGGGCGCAATCTTTCCCGGCAAATGTGGATGAATATCATCGTTAAAAATTTGGCAGAGAAAGAGGAGAAAGCTACTTATGTACGATTAATTGCCGCATTTTTTGTGGCTATGACACAACATTTGCGGCGAGAAGGAGTAGACGATCGCCTCAAATCTCTCTTAGAGCCAGAACATTATTTGAACTTAAAAAATGTCAGCAATATGCCACTCAAAATCACACAATGGATTGGAGCTTATTTAACTAAACAATATACCCATCAACACATAGATAGCTTTCAATTTTCTGCTCTCAACCGCTTGCTTGACCAATTAGTTGAGTGTTTATCGCGCTGCGAACGTATTCTAAATGCACCAATGCCCAGAGCTTATTCAATGCATTTACGGCATTTATTGATTTTGTATTGTTTTGCCCTGCCTTTTCAAATAGTCAAAGATTTGCATTGGTGGGCAGTACCAGTTGTTGGCGTTGTTGCTTTTGCATTGTTTGGCATTGAAGCAATTGGGTTGGAAATTGAGAATCCGTTTGGTTACGATGCAAATGATATTCCTTTAGACAATCTTTGTCGCAAACTGCATGGCGATATTGAGGATTTAATTGCTTCTGATGAAGATGGGATAGTTAATTTAGATCCCAATACCTTATGATGATAACAGCTATAACTTTTAGGCATATGAAATTATTTTTATTTAGAATTGTTTATGTTAAGTACATAATTAATTTAAATCCCTATGCCTTATAATTATTATGAATATAACTTTTACAGCAAATTTCAACTTGGTGAGGTACGAAAATTACCCCCCTCTGTCCCCCCTTACCAAGGGGGGATGAAAGGGGGGTGTACCTCATAAGACTGAGAAAGGCTATAGGCATATCAAATAGATTTATGGAATTACGACATCTTAAATATTTTGTGACTGTTGCACAAGAACTGAGTTTTAGTCGTGCTGCTGTCCGACTGTTTATTTCCCAACCTGCGTTAAGCCGTCAAATCAAAGACCTTGAAGATGAACTGGGCGTTTTACTGTTTGAGAGAAAATCTCATGGATTGACACTCACAGAAGCAGGGAAATTTTTTCTCAAACAAGCAAAAGATATTTTGGATCGCAGTGACATCGCTGTGCAAACCCTCAAGACTCATTATACTAATATAGATGAGTGTTTAGCTGTTGACTGTATGCCAACTATCCTCCAGACTGTTCGGGATAATTCTCAGAAAATTGAGACAACAGCAGCAATGCCGATAACAATCTTTCCTACAGAACGCGACGTTGTTTTAGAACCTCCAGAAGGATCGGTTCCCCTCGCTTCCAATCTCTACATTGAGCGACTGACTATCGAACAAACTTGTTATCAAGAAATTCTTCAACCTCGTGCCTTCATTCGCATCTTTGCACCTCGAAAGATGGGAAAGACTTCCCTAATTGCACGAATTCTGGAATCTATCAACAACATCTTCAGTATCAGTTGTGGTAGCTTCAACAGTATCCTCAATTAGCTGACGCCTTTCAACAGGTTTTAGCGGCTCCAATCCAGTTACAGATGGAGGTGGCGTTTAAGTTAAAAAGTTTAGGATTGGTGCATATAATCGAGAATCAAGCAACTGTTAGCTGCGAGCTTTATCAAGAGTACTTCCGCAATTATTTTTCTTTAGTGCCATACAGGCTTAACTTATCACCAATAGACATCTATTGAAATTCAAGCCACTCTACCGATTAAAATATTGACTTTAATTCGATGCGATCGCCAATTTTTAGTGACTCTTGAATATTATGGCTAATAAATACAATAGTTTTGTGAATGAACCACATCTTTTTTATCTCACGCAAAGGCGCAAAGGCGCAAAAGAATTAAGAGTGTGGTCTAAATAAGTGAAAAATGCTGTAAGTTGAGAGATAACACGTTCGTTATTCATGAGGCGCTGAAAATTGGCGATCTCATTGCCGTTATGAAAGATGGCTCTATTGTTCAAGTCGGTACCCCCTCTGAACTCATTACCCAACCCGCCTCCGACTACATCCGCGCCTTTACTAGGGATGTGAAGACCTAACGTGATGCATAAAAACTTTCCTAAAGCCAATGCTTTAACCAGCCTAGAAAATATTTTGCACCTCTACCAACAAGGACTACAGGTTGCTGTGGTTGATGCCGAAGAGAAATTTCAAGGTGTTGTTGAAGCGTCTGATGTTCTTGCTAGTATGAGCAGTTCGCTTATATAACTTATTCTGCTCGAAAACTAAATACGATCGGGGTCAATATTCAACTCGCGTAATTTGGCAGCCAGTTTTTCAGCCCGTTGTGCTTCACTGTGTGCCCGTTGTGCTTCGGCTTGTGCTTGCTGTTGAGCTATTTTGACCTGTTCTTCAGGTGTTGGATAGCGCTGTTGGTGTTCGTCGTACCAATACAGCCACTCACGGGTAATTCCGCCATAACTTCCACGAGCACAGCCAATTCCCAACCCTATTTCTGGCATCCAAACTGGGTTTCCCTGCTGTAATACATACTTACCGTTGACTAGTTTATGTACTTCTAAGCGAGGTTTGCGACGGCGGCGCGATGAGTAAATTACATAGTAGAGTACGCCTAACGTTGCATACTCATCTTTTTTGGCACTGTATTCTTTACGATAAGTTTGGGATACGACTTCTAAAGCTAGAATTGGGACGACATTTTCATCCCAAAGTGCATAACTTGGACGTAACTCTTCATCATAAAATCTTTCCACACCCAAACTGAGAAATCCATCCGGCACTATTGGCGGTTCATCTGGGTGAGTGTAAATCCCCATATCAATGCCGAAAAACCAGTCCATCCGCTCTGACCAAAGCATCAGTAGGGTGGCTTTTAACAGTCCTGGTAACAATTCTTGCAGTTCGTTATCCACAGGTGTTTCGTCCGAGTCGGGCAGTTCTTCTGCCGAAGGTAGATATTGCGGCAATTTGTACTCTAGCATGGCGGAGTATCAAGTTTGGTTTGGGGTTCTAAAATAATTTTAGACGGTTTAATTGCCCAAATCGCTGAAAAACCATCGACACTTTCGTCAGGCGAATCTCCCGCATCCGTTTTGAGTCCACATGGGCAACATCTTCATCATCTTTTGCCGAACTCAATGAATTTTTGGGCTGGTTGTGTGCCAATCTCTTCAGGCAGTTGAATCTCAATCCCATACTGAACGAGTATTGGGGATAAGGGTAGCTTGAATCATATCTTGCACCACCATGATGATTGAGAATTTTGTGGAGTGGGCACTGCTTACCCTTGGCTCAAACGTTTATTTTTACTTAAGCGATCGCTTAGCGGGATTTGTCCGACCGCTCCTTGATATCATGCAAACTATCCCAACCTTTAGCCAAGAACAAGTGCAGGATTTAGCCCTTCGTCACGGATTATATCTTTTCTATAGACTCGTCCGGAAATTAATGTAGAACGCTTATTTGACAAGGGTAGAACCTTAATTTTCGGACAGGTCTTATGACTGTACGTTCGCTCATTTTGTTAGGGAGAGAGGAATTAATGCCTGACAGGGTAAGGAAAAACCCCCTAAAGAATGAGATTGTGCTACTACCGTGTAATACGTGGGAAAAGGTGGAGGAGAATGACGGTGTAATACATGGAAAAAGAATGGGAAAAGAAACTGAGGAAGTCCGTGTATTACATGGGAAAGGAAATTTCGAACAAGAGTGTTACACGAATCCCGGTTCTACCCTGCAATACAGGGGATGGCAGCACTATTCAAAGTTGAATCTACGGTGTAATACACGGTAAGAGTTCATGTTGAAATGGGATGGCAATGAGCGTGTATTATCGCAAGTGGTAAAATCATGTCAAGCTACCCACCGAATCTACTTGATAAAGGGAATCGGGCATTTTCATTAAACGAAGAATTTGTTTTTGTAGCTCACACAAAGCTGTGATGAAGATGGTAGAATCAGGTAACAGGAATATCGTCAATTCGCTCAGAACTTATTTCCATTGTTTTTCGACCTTCACTGATACAGAAAGCGGATTAATACTCCTGTGCTAACTAGCTAGTTAGTACGGTAATAAAGTAATTGAGGGCTTTAAGTGCTGCTTTGTAGCCAGGAGCTTGCTTGCCTAACCTCAAATAAGCGTAAAACTTGGTCACGTAAAGTTTCAAGTGTTGCCACCTGTCGTGGCGTAGTCGCAAGTTCGACCGCAGTAGTTTTGGCTCGATCTATTGGCTCTTTCTCCCGTGTCAAAATTGGTCTAGCATTCCCCCTCATTAGCTGTTCCAAGTAATCGGCTCTAGTCATACCCAAGCATTCAGCACTCATCCCCAGAATCTCCCAAGTTTCATCAGTTAATCTGAGTGAGCGAACTTGACGATAATCATCGTTCTTCAGAGCAAACTTCCCTTGAATGTCTCGCTTCAACATAACTCTTCTTCGGTGTATTACACCGTAAGTTTAACGCGCTTATTGGTGAAGGCGAGAATGTAACTTGCGTATTACACTTAAGGCAGATTTACGACCAATTCCAACCATGTATTACATGGAAACAGCGAATTTTCTTTCTTCCCTGTAATACACGGGTAGGCTAACTCAGCTTTTTCCATGTAATACACGGGTGGGGTTTTAGTAGATCCACAATCATATTGAAACCTTACCCAGTCAGACCTTAATTCCTCTCCCCCTTTCAACCAGGAGCGAACGTACAGCTGAAAGTACGAGTTTTTCGTTGTCCAAATTCAAAGAAACCAGGTAGATGGCATTACTGTACCGGCGCTCTAGAAGAATACCGAAAGTGTATTATGAACTATACAAATATAGGTCTTGGTTACTGTTATCGATACAAGTATGATTGTCGCAACTGCCGAATAACTTCACCTTGAACTTCGCTTTTGACCCGATAGCCACGCTGACATTGTTCCAATTTAATATTGTCTACGAAGAACCTAACAATATATTCTACTGATGCAACTTGTTGACTACTGTTCTCCTTTATTTTCTCCATCCAAATTTTTGGAGCTTGCCACAATGATTGGGGACTTTTGAACCTTTCGTTAAGCCAATTAGCTAATTCTAAGACAGAGTCGTCCAGTTTCCTTTCATCAACTTTGTGTTGGGAAATATTCTGATACAACTTATTAACTCTTAGCTTCAGCAATTCAATTTTTCTCTCCCATTCTTCTTGTAAATTATCGGGGTCTTCCTCTGTCAAATCTGGGTCTTTGAGCCATGTTTTATACCAGGTTCTCACTGAATTCATCAGCGTATCTTCTTCGGCTAATTCTTTGATTGAAAATAATCTTCGCTTGCCTTGGTGAGAGCCTATCACCTCTAATCCAATTTCTTTGATTATCTCTAGATAATTGTTTTGAATATTCTGCCTTTCCTCTATGTTCAGTCCATCCTTTTCTAGAATCTTAATTTTCTCGCTCAAATCTCTAAGTTTTTGGTTAATTTCTTCGAGAAATCTGTTGACTTTCTTTTCAGCCAATAGGCGTTCTCGTCCGGTTTCTTTCTTGAAGCGTCTGCGTTCATCGAACTCTGTCTCTTTCTCGCTCAATCTATAGATGAAGTTTTAGTTGTATAGTTTATAGTCTAGATGTATAAGAGGATGTTTGTAAAGTCTACCGTTGCATCACTATCCCCCTAGCCTAGGATGTTGATTCGGATTTGCCATCTTAAGTGGTTCTTCAGAAGTTGAAGCCTCAGGAGTTGATTATTTCTATGGACGAATTTGGGGGGCCCCTGCTGTTGTGCTCAATTTTGTCTTGATCGGCTGGTTTCTGGGGCGAGAAATGAATGCCTTAGTTTTGCTCATCTCCCTTGTGGGTAATGCTTCCAAATACAATAAAGGTATTACGATCAACAAATAGGCTTTATTGACAAAACTAGACCTATTTTTTTTACCATAGATTGCTACACACTTTACTTCATAAGCTTTCGAGACTCTTTTGTCGTCCAGTCAAATCCCTTATACCTATGAGGTATGAGGCAATACTTGTCGGTTAAGCCTAAAAATGCGAAAACACGTAGGTTGGGTTGAGGAACGAAACCCAACATTGACAGACATTTGTTAGGTTTCACACACGAATTTACCCAACCTACAAAAATTCTTATCCGAGCAGTATTGAGGTATGAGGGATTTTGGTTTGTTGTTTTTGGGAACCTCTAACGGGCACGAATAATAGAACTTCTGAAGTCAATTGCTAACTTTAGCCCGGTTGAGCTTCCGATCAATTTCAGCATCTTTATTCAGATCGACAGAGGCAATTTTCAGATAATGTAAAACTTCTTGATAGATTTGGCTGCTAGCGCGCTCGCCTCGCCTGCCATTCTCTAGTTTAATATCATCAATAAAGAAATCAAGCTGAAACTCAGCGTATGTAATTCCGTCATCGCTATGATTTGTTCTGCCATCATAAAGACCAGCTATGGCTCAATGCCAACAAGAACTGCAGAGGGTTTTGAAGCGAATGCATAGACAACATTCTTGATAATTTCTTGTCCAACTCCAGACGCCATGGTCATAATTGATTCTGGATGGAATTGAACGGCGGCGATCGGCAATACCCGGTGCTCAATTCCCATAATCACGCCATCATCCGAGACTGCTGTTACTTTTAATTCTTCAGGTAATCTTTCAGGTAACGCATATAGTGAGTGATATCTTCCGACTTCAAATGATTGTGGTAAACCTTTAAAGATGATAGACTCTGAAGCAATCACAGAAACACCAGAAACTTTTCCGTGCTGGGGATAGCGAAGAATTCCCAGTTCACCACCATGTGCTTCTACAATCCCTTGCAATCCCAAACAAACACCAAAGATGGGAATTCGACGTTTTTTACAAGCTGCTATTGTCTGTGCTAACTGGAACTCACTTGGTCTACCCGGTCCTGGGGACAGAACAACAAGGTCTGGGCGTTCTGTATCAAACACAGTTTCTGAAAAACCGTGACGCAACGTTGTGACTGTTGCTCCAGTTTGACGAATGTAATTTGCTAGGGTGTGAACAAAAGAGTCTTCATGGTCAACAAGGAGCACACGTTTACCGATCCCAGGATTTGTTTGAGAGGAATCAGCAGTGATGCGATCGCCGGAATTAGAACTTCTGTATTTGCTCTGGTTGAGAGTTTGAAACAGCGCCGCCGCTTTAGTCATTGTTTCTTGGGCTTCGGCTTCTGGTTCGGAATCATAAAGAACCGTTGCACCCACGCGCACTTCCGCAATGGAGTCCTGATATCGCATGGTTCTGAGAATTAAACCCGTATTTAAATCTCCTTTAAAAGTTAAGTATCCAACTGCGCCACCGTACCAGCGTCTAGCACTGCGTTCGTGTTGTTCGAGAAACTGCATTGCCGAGCGTTTGGGTGCGCCTGTAACCGTAACAGCCCACAGATGAGTCAGAAATGCATCTAAAGCATCAAACTCAGGTCGCACTATACCTTCAACGTGATCGACTGTATGGATTAAATGACTGTACAATTCAATTTGGCGGCGGGCAATCACTCGAACTGAACCCGGTTCGCAAATTCGCGACTTGTCGTTGCGATCTACGTCCGTACACATTGTTAATTCAGATTCGTCTTTGCGAGAGTTAAGCAGCTTTTGAATTTGAGCCGCATCATCAATAGCATCTTTTCCGCGCTTGATTGTACCACTGATCGGGCAAGTTTCAACACGTCTGCCTTCAACTCGCACAAACATTTCCGGCGATGCACCAATCAAATACTCTCCACCGAGATTGAAAATGAATCCGTAAGGGCTGGGATTAATTTGCTGCAATGTTCGGAATAGCTGGGTGGGAGGCTTTTCGCAAGCTTGAAAGAAGCTTTGGCTGGGTACAACTTCAAATAAATCGCCACGTCGGAAGTAATCAAGGGCTGTCTCTACTTGGTTTTCATACTCACCTTTTTCATGGTCAGAAGTTTTATCGGGCGTCAGGCGTTTCCCTCGATAATCAATGACTTCACCTGTACGAGGTAAGCCGCGAGTGCTACCATACTGAGTCACAAATTCGTACTGCAAACGGAATGCGCTTTGTAAATAGTGGTCAACAATGACTATTTCATCAGGTAAATAGAGTAATAAATCTCGTTGGTTGTCAGCACGTTCTATACGTTTTGACATTTGTTCAAATTGAAAAACCAAGTCATAACCAAAAGCACCGTACAGTCCCAAGTGCTCGTCTTCAGGGCTGTGGAAGGTATGTACGATCTCTCGAACAATACTGAAGACGGACGGTTGTTTACTTCTTTCTTCTTCTGCAAAAAACTGTTGTGTTGGTCGCACAGAACCAATAACACGATTGTGTTCTCTGCAAACTTCTTGCAAGTATGGATTTTTGCTCAGGAGTTCTCCTAGATAAGGTAACAAAACCATTCCCCGCTCGTTATATGCTGTAATTGTAAAGGAATTATCGCGAGTCGCCAATTCTAGCGGTGGATTGACAAAACCAATTTCCCATCTTTTGTAACGTCCAGGATACTCGTAGCTACTTTTCAGTATACCTCCGCGTTGGGAATCAAGACGTAGTAAAACTTCTTCAATACCAGTTTCAATGGAAGTCTTAGTGACAGAGCGAGACACAAAAATTCCGCCATCGGTTGTGTAGCAATGAATGTCTGGATACACTGGTTGTTCCTCTTAACGATTTTGGATTAACGGATTTTGGATTAACGGATTTTAGATTTTAGATTTGGGATTTGGGATTTGGGATTTGGGATTTGGGATTTGGGGATTGGATTGTTAAATTATTACCCCCCTTAATCCCCCCTTGGAAAGGGGGGAAACAAGAAAAATTCAGTTCCCTCCTCAATCC
>NZ_WJFC01000029.1 GCF_009725235.1 Scytonema sp. UIC 10036 | reverse complement strand
TTCAAAATTATACAATTTTCGATTTTTCATTTTGTATTTTGTATTTTTGATTATGGATTAAGATATTTTGGATTTTGTATTAATAGAATTTTGATTAAGAGATTTTGGATTTTGGATTTTGGATTAAGAGATTTTGGATTTTAGATTTTAGATTTTGGATTGCAAAAGCGTTGCGGATTTAATTTCACCTATCTATAACTGTCGCATTCTTTGTTCAAATTGGTCTTATCTTTAGGAGCATACTTATGAAATACTTACTCAACCTCCGGACTGCTGTAACTGTCAATCGCGTAACAATGGGCGTTTTCTTTTTCGTCTCTGGTATTGCTAATTATCTCAACTTTAACGTTCCTAATGGTTTCTACCAAACTGTCCTGACTCAAAAACTTCAAATCATCGGTCCTGGAATTCCACCAGGTTGGGAAGGTATAGGACCGCTCCCTGGGTTAATTGCTATTCCCTATGCTTGGTTACTACCTTTAGCAGAAATTGTACTGGGTGCATTGTTTGCTCTCAATTATTGGGTACGGTGGACGGGATTGCTCCTGATTCTTATGACATTTAGCATCATTCTGGCATTTGGTATCGTACCTGCTGGCAGTTTATTTCCTAATGGAGCAGAAAGCTTTAATAAAAACATTTTATTCATGACTTTAATCTGGATGTGCATTGCTTACGAAGCTTACGAACAAAAAATGAGCCGCCGTCGCGCCCAAGCAGCATCCGATTATGCTCTTACCGCTTCTAACAACGATATGTAAAACCTTTACTTGGAGAAAATCAATGACCTCTTCACATTATGATTTGATTATTATTGGTACTGGTGCAGGTGGCGGTACACTGGCTTATCATCTTGCTCCTACAGGTAAGAAAATTCTGATTTTGGAACGAGGTTCTTTTTTACCTCGTGAAAAAGCAAACTGGGATACGGTTGAAGTGGTTCAGAAAGACCGCTATCACACCAATGAAGCTTGGTACGACCAAAAAGGGCGCGAGATTCATCCCGGTACTGGATATTTTGTAGGTGGTAACACGAAAGTCTATGGTGGTGCTCTCTTTCGTTGGCGCGAACAAGATTTTGAGCAGGTGATTCATAAGGGCGGTATTTCTCCAGAATGGCCTTTGAAGTACCGTGATTTTGAACCTTATTATACTGAGGCAGAAAAACTTTACGAAGTTCACGGTAAGCGTGGTTTAGACCCGACTGAACCATCTGCTAGTGAGGAATATCCTTATCCGGCTATTCGTCACGAACCGCGTATTCAAGAAATTCACGATTCTTTACAAGGAGAAGGCTACCATCCATTTTATTTGCCACTTGCTATTAAGCTCAATGAGGTGAACCGTCGTTTGAGTGCCTGCATTCGTTGTAATACCTGTGATGGGTTTCCTTGTTTAGTCGATGCTAAAGCAGATGCTGATGTGAATTGCGTGCGTCCCGCAGAGAAGTACGATAACGTCACGCTAATAACGCAAGCCAAGGTGAAGAAACTACATACAAGTCCTTCCGGGCGAGAAGTGACTTCTGTGGAAGTCGAAATTAATGGAGAAATTTGTTTCTTTTCTAGCAGTATTGTCGTGGTTTCATGTGGCGCGATTAATTCAGCAGCTTTGTTATTGCGTTCTGCAAGCGATCGCCATCCCAATGGATTGGCAAACAGTTCCGATCTCGTGGGACGTAATTTAATGAAGCATCAAAACGGAGCGATGATTGGAGTCAGCTTGAAATCCAATCCCACGGTATTTCAAAAAACTTTAGCAATTAACGATTTTTACTGGGGTGATGAGGATTTCGATTACCCTATGGGACACGTACAGTTACTGGGGAAAGTCAATGCAGACATGATTGCCCAGGAGTCTCCATCGGTTTTAGGAGCTTCTTTTCAGGAGAGACATACTTTTGAGGCGATCGCGACTCACTCCGTAGACTGGTGGCTCACGGCGGAAGATTTGCCCGATCCCAACAACTGCGTCACACTCCGGGGTGATTCTATCCAGTTGAGTTACACAGAGAACAATACTGAAGCTTACAACCGTCTCGTCAATCGCTGGACAAGAGTCTTGAAAATGATTGGTTGTGGTGAACGGATTATTCCTTATTCCTTCTATTTCCGCAAAAAAATACCGTTGCAAGGTGTAGCACATCAGTGCGGTACTTGTCGCTTTGGTGAAGACCCCAGAACATCAGTTCTCGATCTCAATTGCCGCACTCATGACGTTGATAATTTATATGTGGTAGATGGAAGTTTCTTTTGTTCTAGTGCTGCTGTTAATCCTACGCTGACAATTATTGCGAATGCTTTGCGCGTTGGCGATCGCATCATTGAACATTTGGTTTAAACGGTCATTTGGCAATGGTTGATTTTGTTGCCTATCTGCTTTGGGATCTAGCTGGTTATAGCGTTCTTCGGGATGTACTCCACCTGATTCGTTAAGAACTTAATTAGTTAGTTATCAGCTATTTGTGTTTTAACTTTGTAGTTGCAATGCATGCGAAGACAGCGCAACTACAAACCAATGAATTTATAAGTCATTGGCTAAATCTGGTATTATTTTCCAGTTTTATAAAGGCTACTTTTTTTGCGAGTGTTTTAGTATTTATAAAGGTAAACTGATTGTAAAAATACTTCCTTCTCCTAACTTTGATTGCACGCTAACACTACCTCCCATTCCCTCTACAAGTGTCTTGACAATCGATAAACCCAAACCACTACCACCAGTTGCATGGCTGCGAGATTCGTCTACCCGGTAAAATCTCTCGAAAATACGTGCTTGGTGTTGTAGGGGAATACCGTAACCCTCGTCGCAAACTTGGATAATCGCCTTGTCTTGAAGTTGATATAATTTAAAAATTATAGGTGTACCAGAGTCAGAATATTTAATAGCATTATCGATTAAATTCAGTAACACTTGTTTGAGACGACTGTAATCTACTTTGACCTCAATTGGGTGAGGTGGTGCCTCAATAGTAATGACGCGATCGCTATATTTCTTTGCCATCATAACAATTTCTTCAATTAAATCATTGAGTACGTAAGATTTCATTTTAAAGTGCAAATAACCACTATCTGCACGTGCTAAATCTAGTAAATCTTGGAGCAGGCGGATGGTACGTTCAGCTTCTGATGCAGCAGTTTCTAAAGCTTCTTGTTGGAGTTGAGTTAAATTATTCTGCCGTCGCAAGACGCTCTGCAAGTAACCATGTACAATTGTCAACGGTGTACGTAGTTCGTGAGAAACATTACTTACAAATTCTCGCTCTTGTTCCCATGATTCGGAGAGACGCGATAACAGCATTGTTAAGGTTTGAGCTAATTCTTTGACTTCACTGGGTGCATTGTTCAGGTAGAGCTGTGCTTGTCCCAAGTCCTCTACAGAGATGACTGCTGTCATTTGATTGAGTTGGCGCAAAGGCTGCAGAGAATGCTTGATATAAAATGAGATAGCAATTGTGAGGACAATAATTGCCAAAATACTAATAATAACTAAGCTTTGTACCATAAGCGCAAACGTTGACTGTTCGCGGGTGATATTCTTAACTACAAATAAATCACCAAGTAGCTTACCTTGAACTTGCACAGCATTTTCTGATAAAATAAAGTAGCTTTGGTTAATTTTGTAAACTTGTGCTTTAAGCGGCATCTGAGTTAAAGACATTAACTCAGCTACCATAGACTTAGATAAAAAACTTAAATTAGTCGATTGTGCCAAGATTTTCCGTTCGGGGCTTTTTATCCATAAAAATGTATTGGTATTTTCTAAATTTTTAATAGCCTTTTGTAGTCCAGTTTCAGGTTGCATCATTTCACTATAGAGTTGCACATCCTGCGGTAAGCGTTGGGCTATGTGTTCTATGTTTTGTTTGTGACTATCAATCAAAATTTGCTGCATTTTCCAACTCGTCCATGTAGCGACACTACCTAATACCAAGGTAGAAAATACAGCCATACCAATTGTTAGGCGTAACTGTAATGAGAAAGGATCTAGATTTTTCCAAACATTTCTAATGTATTTCACGGGTTTTGGGCGAATAGAATTCACTATGATGAGTCAGAAATAAGATTTTTCAAGTATTTCTTAATAAAAAGATATATCAATTGATGAGATATTAAATTAATTTCTGCTGAGAATTAGATATAAGCTCCTCGACTTCTCTTAGAAGTCGAGGAGCTTATATCTTGCACCTTCTCGTCCTGCCAAGGTGACTCCTCATCCAATACTTGTCGGTTAAGCCTAAAAACGCGAAAACACTTACAATTTCCGAGATCCCTGGCAGTATTGACTCCTCATCTTCTCTCTCTGTGCCCTCTGCGCCTCTGCGGTTCAGTAAATTACTTTTGAACCGCAGAGGCGCAGAGTACGCAGAGGTAAGAGGTGAGAGAACTACTAACGTCCTAAAGTTTTTATCCGCCTAGCCCCATACGTAAAATCGGAAAGAATAACATACTTTTTATACAACAAGCACTGGTTTTTCCTTTTCAATTTCTGGTTTTTGATGTTGTGCTTCATACTCACCAAATTGCTGAATAAGTTTAGCAACTAAACCTGTCCACCCAGTTTGATGACTTGCGCCAATTCCCGCTCCATTATCACCGTGGAAGTATTCATAAAACAGAATTAAATCACGCCAATGAGGGTCAGTTTGAAACTTTTCAGTTCCACCATAAACAGGGCGTTGATCGGAAGAATTCCTTAAGAAAATTTGCATGAGCCGTTGCGATAATTCAGCCGCAACTTCCCAAAGAGTCATCATTTGACCGGAACCCGTTGGACATTCTACTTTGAAATCGTCTCCCAAATAGTAATGAAACTTTTGTAGGGATTCAACAAGGAGAAAATTTACTGGAAACCAAATGGGACCGCGCCAGTTAGAGTTTCCACCAAACAAACCTATGCTGGATTCAGCTGGTTCGTAATCGACTCGGAATTGAGAGCCGTTCACATCAAAAATATAGGGATGTTCGGCATGAAATTTAGAAACTGCTCGGATACCGTAGGGGCTAAAAAATTCGCTTTCGTCCAACATTTTTTGTAAAATGTTTCGCAATTTATCTCTGGAAACAATTGCTAATAATCTCCTAGCACCTATCCCTTGTGTTTCCATACAAGCTACATTTCGCCGTAGATCGGGGCGGTTTTCTATAAACCATTCGAGTCTCTGTTTAAAAGCAGGAAGTGCTTTTAAAGTCTCAGGTTCGATGGTTTCAATAGCAAATAGAGGAATAAGTCCCACCATTGACCGGACTTTTAGCGTAATTTCTCGTTCTGGTAGATGCAATATATCATAGAAAAATCCATCTTCTTCGTTCCACAAACTGGTTTTTTCCTCGCCAATATGAGTCATGGCATCGGCAATGTAAAGAAAATGCTCAAAAAATTTAGTGGCAATATCTTCATAAACTGGGTTAGTTTTTGCTAGTTCTAGTGCTATGACGAGCATATTCAAGCAATACATCCCCATCCAACTCGTACCATCAGATTGATTGATATGTCCACCTGTGGGTAGTGTTGCACTGCGGTCAAAGACTCCAATATTATCTAATCCCAGGAATCCTCCTTGAAAAACGTTGTTCCCTTCAGCATCTTTACGATTGACCCACCAGGTGAAATTGAGCAATAACTTCTGAAATACCCGTTCTAAAAACTGTCGATCGCTACGTCCATATATCTTCTGTTCAATTTTGTAGACGCGCCAAGTTGCCCATGCATGAACGGGAGGATTAACATCGCTAAATTCCCATTCATAGGCGGGAATTTGTCCGTTAGGGTGCATATACCATTCCCGCGTCAAAATATCCAATTGATTTTTAGCAAAATCGGGGTCAATCATCGCTAAAGGAATACAGTGGAATGCCAAATCCCAAGCAGCAAACCAAGGATACTCCCATTTATCAGGCATAGAAAGAATGTCTTGATTGTTGAGGTGAAACCATTCACGATTTCTGCCATATTTACGTTCTTTTGGTGGAGTAGCAGAATCGCCTTTCAACCATTTTTCTACATCGTAGTAATAAAATTGTTTAGTCCACAGCATCCCGGCGAAGGCTTGTCGCTGTACATTTCGCATATCTTTGCTCAGTGAGAAAGGAGTCAGATTTTGATAAAATTCATCTGCTTCTTGTTTGCGAATAGGAAAGATTGTCTCGAAGTCTTTGCCAAAAGTTTCAGCTAAATTGGGTATATCACTCAATCGCAATCTTATAGTTTTAGTTTCACCAGCATTAATACTAGGTGTATAATGAATTGCAACTTTTGTGCCTCTTTTATTTGGATTAATTGCTTCTTGTTTATTATGTATAATGTAGTCATTAATACCATCTTTTACATAAGGAGAAGCATTAGAAAACCCAAACAACTTTTCGTTATTGGTTTCGTTTTCGGTAAATAACAGATCTGTTTCTTCTTCAAAGTACATCCATTTTTTGCCTAAAGATGGATGAGAGGCTTCTATGGTATTGTGATGACCAAACTTAGTTGCTTGGAGTGTTGGTTTAACTTCTTCTCCATTCCAAAACCAGGTATTTCTAAACCACAGGGTAGGTAATAAATGCAGTGTCTTTGCTTCCGGTCCCCGATTCACAATCTGAATTTGAATGAGAATATCTTCAGCAGAATTTTTTGCATATTCAACGAATACATCAAAGTAGCGGTTTTCATTGAACACACCTGTATCTAAGAGTTCAAATTCCGGTTCTTTACGGCTGCGGTGTTGATTTTCTGCTACTAGTTGAGCGTAAGGAAATGCTTTTTGTGGATATTTATAAAGCATTTTCATGTAGGAATGGGTGGGTGTATTGTCAAGATAAAAGTAATATTCCTTAACATCTTCCCCATGATTTCCTTCACTTCCAGTGAGACCAAAGAATCTTTCTTTAAGAATTGGGTCTTCACCATTCCAAAGTGCGATCGCAAAACAAAGCTGTTGTTGTTCGTCAGAAATTCCAGCTATGCCATCTTCACCCCAGCGATAAGCACGAGAACGAGCTTGGTCATGAGTGAAGTAGTCCCAAGCAGTACCGTGAGGGCTGTAGTCTTCTCGCACCGTTCCCCATTGGCGATCGCTTAAATAAGGTCCCCAGTTACGCCATTTTGCTTGATTGTTTCTCGCTGCTTCTAATCTGATTTCTTCTTGAGTTGGAGTTGTCATTATACATTATCTCCTGCGATTAGCATACTCTGATTGAGTTAAATTATTTATTATCTGTACTTTCTCATCTACACCTTAAGTAAGACTGATCCCTTGATGAAAAATTGGCAGTGAAAGAGTTAAAGACAAATACAGCATAGGCTCAGGAAAAACTCATCTGATTGCGATCGCGCTCAGTTAAACATCGGCTCTAAGTATTAACTTCTAACTATAACAAACTCCATTGCTACTCCATTGTGGCGATAAAAAGGGATTATCCTGAATTTATTTTTACATGATGGTTATTGCTGAATCACTTATACTACTCTCTAGCTTTAGATTATCAATTAATAACCCAGAGCCTATCATTGTATCGCCTACATCCAAGACTCCAAATCCTAATGTCAAATTTCCTGGCTCGGCAACAGTGTAAGAAAAAGTGTTCAATCCAGTTTCTGTATCAAAGTCATTTGATGAAGAACTAAAAAGTGAAGAGAAAGTATCAGAAAGCTTAAATGCCACACCATTGATTGTAACAAATGCAAAATCATTGAAATCTTCGGATATACTTTCATTCGTGAAAAAATTCCAGTCAAAACTCAAACGATCTCCTGCTTTTGCTGCAAAGGTTTGCTGAATTGCAGAGCCTTCAATCGTGTCTTTTCCTATGAGAGCATCCAAAGTGCCATTTGGCAAGCTTAAAAAAGATTCTATTACAGAATCAGAAAATACATTTAATTCTCCATCTTCTGCTGCTCCAGTTAGCAGTAGAGCACTATAAATTCCTTTAGATGGTATATTTTCCAATTCTGATTTATCAACGAATGACATACCACTAGTTGACCAGCCAGTAAAACTACCAGTGTCAAACCCTCCATTAATAATTGCAGATTGAAAAGAAGTAACATTTTCAGACTCCGAATTTACCAGTATAGAAGTATTCATGAGAAATTCTTGCCTCATCAGAACTATATTTGCTTATTTAAAGTACTACTAAAACGCCAATTTACCAAGTGAAAAAGCTGGCAAATTACTAATAATTTTAAAGCTAAAGTAGCAATCCTATCTGATTTGTGAAAAAAATTAAGTATCTTTAGGGTGGGCATTGCCCACAAGCGCCCTGTCAAGGTGTACTAACAAAGTACTAACTCAAAGCTTTATTCTTACGTTGCACCTCCAATCATAAAATTTAAAATTGAGCGCAAATATTAATTTTTGGCTTTCAAATTTTAATGGGTGCGAGGCTGAAACCCTTATAAATGTTTAGTACAAACGCTCACATTGACAGTGCTAGCATTGCCCAACTTACAGGTATTTCAAAAATAAAATAGAAGTCCTAGAACAAAACGCAAATATATCAATACTGAATAGAATACTTGGTTTTTAGTATTTGTCAAGCTTTTATTAAGCTTTAATTTTTCTATGATTTTTTTAAGAAAACCTCATGTTAATCTAAAATTTTTCTCAGGGAATTCTTAGAGTGCTTTCAGAAAAAAAATAATCGTTATGCATGAATCAATAATCAGATAAAGAGGATAATTTCGCAGTATTTAAAATACATCTTAAGATAGACTTTATTGAGTTAAATTTTTCAGGAGAAACTAGGTTTTTTCTCAGGAAAAATTCAGATTCTCCTAGCTTTTTAAATTTATATTTTTGTGGAACCCTACATCTTGCTACATATAAGCTTTTGCCGATGAGCAAAAGTTTACCAAGATATGAATTTAAGCAAATAATGACTTGAGGAGCTAACATCTATGAACCGGAAGCAGTGGTTATGGTCGGCTTTTAATGCATTAGAAGCAGTTGCTACAACGGTAGCGGTTGCCATCGCCCTACCCTTAGTGGCTATTGCTGAGTCTGGACCGGGTCCCGGCCCTTTAGGACCCGGTCTTGGTTGCAACTTTTTTCCTCCATCAGCAGCAATAGGCGCTGCTGTAGACTCATCTTACTTTGGCCCTCCACCGTCCAGTGTCAATCCTAGTTTAGTTGGTCCAGTTCAGCTTTTGAATACAGGAGAAGTTAATTTCCAAAAAGGGACTATCACAATACCACTGTATAAAGGTCAGTTGAGAACTGGCGAGACTGTCTGGTACATCTTAACGGACACCGATGATGCTCAAAATGCTAAAGCTCTCGGTCTCAATCTATCTTCCAAGCTAGCTTACTCAGCATCAGGAGTACGTACTGGGAATTTTAATTCAGCAGGGCAAATAATCTTTAACGAGGGTAAAGTTGATTTTACTCCAGAACGGCAAGTACAACCGGGCTTTAGCAATCGTCCGTTTCCGCCTATAGCCGCACAACCTGGCTCAATGGGTGATGCTGCTTACAGCCCACTGGTTCGGATTCGTAATTCAGGCGGTCATGTCTATAATGCACCAATGATTGCTTTTAACGTAGATGCCTCTCAGATTCATTTCCCTAGCGGTAACCCAGACTATAAGTTAGTCCATGATGAAGTGGTGGCCATTGACACTACCAGGATGACAGTAACTCTAAACCTGGTTAACGGCTTTAGCTTTGGTCGTCCAGTGTGGTACATATCAATGGATGCAAACGATCCAACAGTTGCTGCAATTGAAGGTGCAACCTTTGCCCCTGCTTTAAGAAGGATACAAGTGGGCAATGATGATAGCTTCTCCAGTGCTGTTGAGCGGATCTTTATTGCTGTCAATGGACCCTCTGAAAACGCCTGCGAAAACCCACAACGTCAAGGTTTGTTTGCAGCTTTAACAGATGGTTTCCGCCCGAATAATACCTTTGGTGGCATTCCAACTCTGGCTACAGATTACAGCCCACTTTGGGATGCAAACCTCTATGAGTGGACAGCAGAAGCAATTAGCAAAGGCTATCGTTCACAACTAAGAGAAGAATTTCAAATTCTGGGTCTTGTTGAAACTGGTTTCTTGACTGGACCTAACGGTGCTAAATTCGGTTCAACAGGTAACATCATTAATTGTCCAGTTGTATTCCGCTTGTTGTGATAGCTCTAAGCGATCGCAGGTAGTGGGGAGTGGGGGCGCAAGGTCACCAAACCAACGTTAATTAAAACAAACGTTAGTTTGAGAAAGCACTCATCAGTCCTCACCCAAACCTCTCTCCTACCTTCTATCCATTGGTCACATTTTGCTGGAAAATTTTGAAAGCTTTTCAGCCTTTAAAAATTGGGCTAAAAACCCGGTTTTTCTTAGCTTTCCTTCTGCCATTTGCCTTTGTCAGTGATTTTATGCAAGACAACTTTGTGATTAACGTCACTTATAATGTTATTAACATTACACTATAAATAAAAGAAATATACAGAGCATCTACCTGTACTTGACTACAGGAGATAAACCTTGATAGCCATACATAACTACCTGAACTACACTTGTATTTCACTTCGCGGAATTTTCTTTGTTAATTTATCGCGGAATTTTCTTTGTTAATTTATTGGAGACGTAGCCTACGCGACTGAATTCCCATACAGAGCCTGGGAAGGAGGCGTAAGAGGCAAAAAGTCTTTTACACCCTAGCGACGTAAGGCGAAAGTCAAAAGTTTTTAGCTTTGTAAGAAGGTAAAGGTACGGTCTTTAGCTATGCTGTTATGTCTCTCTCCCGTTATGGAAGAGAGCTTTTAGGTGAATGTTCTTAACTCTCTTCATTTATCCCCTTTTCAAAGATGGGTGTTGATCCTACAAGCCAATAGGACACCCATACTTACTTTTTTGCAAAACAATTTCATTCATCTTCCCTTCAGCATAGCTGCCTTTTTTCTTGTTAGGACTTACGGATCGCCCCCCTTTTTTAGAAGGGGGCTAGAGGGATTATCTGTTGCCAACATTTGGAGAAACGGTATCAAATTCCCAAAATACCGTTGAGGTTAGGTAAGTCCCAATACTACGTAGGTTTTGCTAAAAACTCAAATTGAACGTAGGTTGGGTTGAGGAACGAAACCCAACATTTATCAGCATTTGTTGGGTAACGCTCGTGCTCTACCCAACCTACAATTTCCGAGATCCCTTGCAGTATTGGGGTAAGTCCTGCTTGTAAAGGTTGAGTCGATTGTTGACTCAACTAAAAGAAACCGAGTTTTTGGGAGTATTGTATCGGTGCTCTAGCTCCGGTGAGGTTATTGAAATAAAGCCTATCTTTTATTGCTTAAGTCAAATGAAAATATCCAAAATTAAAGGTTTTCTTCATCCTTTCAATCGATATTCTTCACCACATATAATATCGAATTCAGAAAAAAATGGGTGGCTTCAAATAGCTTTCCAACTCAAAGGTTCGGTGCTTCAATCTATTTACAAACGCGTTTTTTGTTGCGGTTTGTTTGGTGTTTTTATTTCTGTGCTGTATTATTTAAAATTACCTGTTTCCCATCCTTGGACAGAGGGGGTTATTCCGAGTATTGTTTTAGGTTCATTACTAGTATTTCGCACAAATACTGCTTACGATCGCTTTTGGGAAGGCAGAAAAATCTGGGGTAGTATCGTTAACGATGTCCGAAATCTTGCTAGGCAAGTTTGGGTATCAGTAGATGAAAGAACACCACAGAATAGAGAGAGTAAAATAGAGATTTTGCGGTTAATAGTCGCTTTTGCAGTGGCAACTAAAATACACTTGCGGGGAGAATGCGTAAATCATGAGTTAGAGACATTAATGCCTACTGCTAAATATCTTACACTAAAAACAATGAATAACCCTCCTTTGGAGATAGCTTTTTGGATTGGAGATTATTTGCAACTACAGCACAATCTCAATTGCATAAATAGCTATCAATTAATAGCTATGCAAGAATTGTTGAATAATCTGGTAGACTGTTTGGGAGCTTGCGAACGGATTTTAAAAACTCCTCTACCGCTAGGCTATACTATTCATCTCAAACAAGTGTTATTAGTTTACTGTTTTTTGATACCTTTTGAACTCGTGGAGGGTTTAGGTTGGTGGACGGGTATTAGCGTTGCTTTGATTAGTTTTACTTTATTTGGCGTTGAAGCCATTGCTATAGAGATCGAAAATCCTTTTGGTTACGATGCTAACGACTTACCCTTAGATACTATTTGCAACACGATCAAACGCAATATTGAGGATTTAACGACCCTAATTCCTAACGTTTACTCCTATAAATATCTCCGAAATACGGATACTTTCTGGTAATCAGTATATTCCAAAAAAAAAGGAACTTTCAACAGGGAACTATTAACAAAAAGTTCCCGTTTTTTGTTAAGCGTAAAAAACGTTAGTTATGGGTTTAAAGCCTTAATGAAAACTCCTCAAAGCGTTTATTTCTCTACAATCCGCATAACGTGACCATCTGGATCTCTTACCAAAAATCCCTTTTTAAATCCCAATGTCTGCTTGGGAATCACCACAACATCAGGAGAAACAAACGTAGATTTCCTAGTTCTTAACTCTCGGGCAACGGCTTCCGCATCCTTCACGACCAACGTCGTTTGCCAGTGTAGTAAATCATTAGGACGAGCATCAGTTGGTAAAGGTCTCCCGTCTCGTGGTGTCAAGTATTCCAAAAATTCAATACCGGGACCTGCAGGGGAACGCAAAGCACTAATACGTAATTTTGCTCCTTGCACGTTATTGAGATGCTCTTGTTCTGTACCGTAATTCATACTTTCTCCCGCTAGTTTCAAACCAAGTAAATCACGGTAAAATTTCAAACTAGCTTCTGTGTTGGATACAACAATTGCTGTATGGTCAATTCCCAAAAATAACTGATTGGTTGGCTTCTGCCACTTGGGGTCACCTTTTCCCGGTGGAAAGTAAATAATCTCTAGATTGTGTCCGTCTGGATCTTTAAAATAGAAAGCGCGAATTCCTGCTGCTGCTTTGTTAGAATCTGGAATGCGTTGGGGAGCGGTGGAGGTATGTTGTACTTTGTAAGAACGCAAGTGCTGGTAGGCTTTGTCCATATCGCTGACTGCGATCGCAATATGTTGAAACCATCGGTCATTACTACGCGAATCGACTGGTATTGGTTTTCCTTTGGGTGTCAAATATTCTGTTAATTCTATAAATTCATCACCTAACTGCATCTGCACAACTCGCAGCCTTACGCCAAACAGTCCTTGCAGCTTTTCATACTCAGTACCTAACACTTCTACATCCGAAACTTTTTTGAAGGACAACACTTGGGAGTAAAACTCTATAGCTTTGTCCATATCCGACACAGTCATCCCTACAGATTCTACTGTAGAAACTACAGCCTGTAATGGTAATGTTTGGCTCTGGCTTGTTTGCGTAAAACGGTTATCTTCCCGTCGATGAACTTGCGATAGAACTGAATTTTGAGTCAGGGCTATTGTGACAAAGACGACCGAAGATACAATTGTCCCAGCAATTTTCTGACTAAATTTAACAGCCATGGCACTCCTCCATCAAACACATCCAATTTTTGCATTTTTTGTTTGATGTCCAAAAACTATTCAGTCACAATGGAAGGAGGAAGAATTTCTAAACCGTATTGAGGTGCAGTGAAGAGCAATTTTTCTAGATCTTCGGGAGTGACACCAGGTGATGTGGCGCTCTCTGATACTGGTGTACCCACTTCGATAAAAAACTGCTCCAACCCAGATGGCGTTAACCAACATAAAAATTTAGCTGGTTTTTTGCCGATGTTACGAAAACTGTGGGGCTGTCCTTTCGGGGAATGAACGAAAGTTCCCGGTGTAGCTACAATACTTTGTCCCGCAAGTTGGAACTCTATTTCACCTTCTTGAATGTAAAAAGATTCATTTTCGTGAGTGTGAATATGGGGCGGTACTGCACTGTGAGGTTGCATAACAATCTCTATCAGCGCATAGGCTTTACCTGTATCGTCGCCCTTGGCTTTAAAGGTGTATAAGTCTCCCAGTACCCAAGATGAAGAGCCTTCACTGGGTTGTAGATATATGGCGTTTGGATGAGCTGTCATAATATATTTGTTAAAAATGGGTAAACAATTGCTATGTTAGGGAAGCAAGATTGACTTCTAAACGCCCATACCTAAGTACCGTTGACATCCAAACTAACTCATTCATAAACCGTTCGAGACGGCGAATGTAGGTTTCTTTGTCAATCAAATGACCAGATTCATCAAACAAATTTTGGACGTTGCTAAAGTTGAGGTCATAGAAAATCGTCATTAGCCCCAACTCACGCATCACTGGCAAAAGGTTTTGGATGACTCGCGTACCGCCAAAAGGTCCTGCCGAAACTCCACACAACCCGACGGCTTTATGGATGTATTCTTTGAGGCAAGTATCGAGTACGTGCTTGAGCAAACCCGGATAACCGTGGTTATACTCTGGTACAACGATAATTAATCCATCTGCCCGCTCAACAGTACTGGAGAATTCAGGGTCTTTAATAGATTCACCTGCATCATTGGTGGTAATTGGAATGTTACGAATATCAATCAGTTGCGTCTCTACATCATTTCGTACTGCAATTTGCTCCACAATAAATTTGGCAACGTGCTCGCTTTGGCGGCCTTGACGGGGAGTACCCAAAATGACAGGAATGAACAGAGGGGCGTTTGTCATAATTCCTCTTTTGCGATCGGTACAATTTTGGACTTACTGAAATAGTAAGGTATTACTGCTCCTGATAGTTCCAAAGCAGCCCACCATCTACAAAAAAGGTACTGCCTGTAATGTAGTCAGCATCAGAGGAAGCTAAGAACGCCACCAGAGAGGCAACATCTTGCGGTTGTCCGAGACGACCAAGAGGAATGTTCTGCAACAGAGCACCCAACTTTTCTGGGTTGTTCAACAGCTTGGTGTTAATGGGAGTTTCAATCGCCCCTGGTGCAACGTTGTTAATTGTAATCCCTAATGAACCCAATTCAACTGCTAGGTTACGAGTTAACATCTTCATCCCACCTTTGCTAGCACAGTAAGCTGTAAAATTAGGAAATGGCAATTCCTCATGCACCGAACTGATATTGATGATTTTTCCAGTACGTTTAGTTTCAATCAAGTGTTGAACAAAGGCTTGAGTGGCGAAGAACACACCTTTTAAATTGACATTCATGACAGCATCATAATCCGCTTCTGTCACTTCCCAGAATGGCGCATGTTTTTCAATCCCAGCATTGTTAACCAGAATATCTAGCTTGCCAAAATGCTCAATACTTTCCGCTATAAGTTGACGCACCTCCGACACGCTGCCCAAATCTGCTTTCAGGGTGTAACCATGAGATTTGGGACACTGAGCCATGTAACACCGACTGCCAATAGCCTCTACCTTGGCTAGCGTTTCTTCTGCCCCTTCTGGGTGAGAGCGATAATTAATGACAACATCGGCTCCTTCTCGAGCAAGACGCAAGACAACTCCTTGTCCGATACCTTGGCTGCTACCAGTTACCAAAGCAACTTTACCTTGTAGCTTCATAAATTTTCTCCTTGTGATTGTTGAGTTGTTAATTAATGTTTAACTTTTTAAACTAGCAGCACCAAAAGTGGCATTGAACTTGCGGCACCAAATAGCCACAGATTTGTAGTTGGCTAAATTAATGTTGTCAGGAATCACATAACTTTGAGCACCACTAAATTTTTTTAAAGGAGCAATAACAATGTAATCGTCCTTTTTTAAAGGGTATGCTGGTGGCTTAGTTGAACCAATTACATTTTCTAAACGATGTAAAATGACCACTAAATCAGGTCCCATTTCAGAAGTCTTGAATGACTGTTCAAGCTCCACTACTGCTTTACCATTTTTGTTGGTAATACGAACTGTGCCTTGTGTTGTATGTTCTCCGGAAACAAAGGTGCCAGAACTTATAGCACTTGCATTTTGAGCCTGCGCCTGAATTGATGATACAGGAACTGATTCATTTGCTGGAGCCGAACTTTGGGTTAACTCATTCTTGGAAATTTCTTTTGTACAGCTAACCGTAACCGTGGTAGCTAGAATTAGTGTTAATAAATATCCTAATTTCATAATTGAAAATGCCTCAGTACATCAATTGGTATTGGACTTTTGCCTTACACTGTAACCTAATTGTTGCTTGAAGAATTTGTCGAAAAATTATTAACATCTAAGGATTGATACTTAGAAAGCTGAAATTTTGTCTAGAAACTTCTCAGAAATTTCTCAGCAAAATCTAAATTTTCCGCATCGGAGCGAAGCTAAAAACCTGATTTTGCGTAGGTTGGGTTGAGGAACGAAACCCAACATGAAGGCCTTGCTCGTAACTTACAAGTTGTCAAATTTACATTTATTTATATATAAAATCGTATTTATGCTGTAAAAATAGCATATTTATATAGTAAAATACACGTCATTAATTTATTGGAGCATTCAGAGATAATACCTGAAAAATCCAAAATTTAATATTTAATATTTAAACTTATTTACTAAACCATGCAACCAGCATCTATGAGCAAAGCTAACGATCAAGATATGTTGTTGCAACAACCTTGGCAGCGCGAGCGGCAAATCATAGCACGCTTGTCTTCATTGAACTATCGCACTGGTGAACTAGGCAGCTATTTACATAACATTGCCTGCGGAGTCAGCGAACTCATTGATGTAGATTGGACAGTTGTTACTTTTTGCCAAGAGGGATTTGAAACTATTCTAGCTAGTAGCCTTGAAATGGCTGAAGATGCGCCTCGTATTTATGCATTGCATGGTCGGTTAATTGCCAATGTTATTCAAAATGGTCGCTCATTGGCTGTTAAGGATGCAGTGGCACATCCGGAGTATGGCAGACCTGCACCAGGTTATCGAGCATACCTGGGAATACCATTACAAACTACCGAAGGTGAAGTATTCGGAACTGTCTGCTCTTTTCATCGGCAACCAAGGGAATTCACACAAGAAGAAATCCAAATTGTGGAACTGTTTGCAGAACGTGCGGCAACAGCGATCGACCACTATCATCTTTACCAAAAACAGTGCCAATTTAATCAATTGTTGGAAGTTGAAGTAGAAAAACGCACGGCTCAACTACAGAGAGCACAAGCCAAGCTTGTAGAACAGGAACGCTTAGTAGCGATTGGTGAATTCGCTGCGACGATCGTACATGAAATTCGCAATCCCCTAACGACAATGATTATGGGATTGAAGTATTTTAAGAAAACTGTTTTGACTGAACCAGCTCAAGAGCGATTATCTTTGGCACTTAGCGAAGCGAGTCGTCTAGAAAATCTGCTAAGTGAAATTTTGCTCTATGCCAAGCCCCAGGTGCTGCAACTCAGTGAATTAGATTTGAATGAATTCATTCGTGAGTTGCTCGTGCCAATTCGTGAAATGCCAGAAGCGCTGTCACGACAAATTGAATTTATCCCAGAGTTATCTACAGTCAAAATTTTGGGGGACAGAGATAAGCTCAAACAAGTGTTTATTAATATTGTTCGCAATGCCTGTGAAGCAGTTTCAGCAGGAGATGTCATTAAATGGCAAGTAGACAGTTCGTCTCCCAAAGTCTGCATAAATGTGTGTAATAGTGGCGAGCCTATTCCTACAGAAATCCTCGCAAAACTAACGCAGCCGTTTTTTTCTACAAAACCTAGTGGGACTGGGTTGGGACTTGCCATTACCAAACGTATCGTCAATGCTCATGGTGGAGAATTATCCATTCAATCTGACGCATCAACCGGAACTACAGTATGCGTTCAATTACCGATGGCGATCGCAGGCGGCTGTGGAACTCTAAGAAAACCTAAATGAACCACACCGTTGGTAGGAGCGCGGCGGCCTTGCGCCCCTACAGATATGGTCTATTTATTTAAAAATAGCTGTAATATCAAATCCGTTTGTATCGGAATTATTCCTCTGTCCTCTCCCTCTGCGTCCTCTGCGGTTTTTTAATCATTTAGATGCTACCGGATTTGATATAAAAGCGCAACAGCTGACAATTGCCAAGAAAATCGCTAATTGCTAATGGCGTTGCATGAAGAGCAATTAGCAGCCAGCGATTCAAGGAGCGCCGAAAATCTTAAGATTTTGATATTTTCTTTTTATTTAACAACAACAATCATCCGTGTAATATGCATCATCAATGCGCTCGGATGAGTATCTACCCCTGATGTTTTCGTTGAAAAATCTGCCAATAGAATCAGCCTCATGTAACTCTTCCCAGGTGTCAGCCTCTACCCCGTAATACTGATAGACTGCTCCGTTATGAAATTCGACCTGCAAAACCTGTTCCTCGGGATCGTATCCCACCGCGTCAGCCATTGAGGAACTTACAGGTAACATCTCAATTGATTCCGATGATGAAGGCAGTGCAGGAGAGTCAGCAACGATCGCATTCAGTTGCTGTAGCCCTTCATAAGCTTGTATCGGTGCGGGAATCGCCACACACTCATACTCGTCACCTCGGTCAATCAACAATTGCAAGTACTCATCTGAGTGAGCGATCGCTACGAGATTGCTCAAATCTATCTTAGACAGTTTCATTCAAGTTTTCTCTCCTGCTGGTATAATCAGAGTATTATTTGTCTAGTTAAAAACGTACTAGCGCTTTGCTTTGCAAAACAATTTTTATAGTACTATTGTACTATAGCAAGAGTCAGAGGTCAAGTGGTATCCGGAGAAATTATTTACCGCACCAGTAACTTCTAACACGAATGAATATCTGTGACGGCTCCACACACCGCACTTGCGTGTCGGTGTGGGCTTCTTAAGAAATTAAGAAGTTCGTCATTAGCTTAACTAAAACGGGTTAAGAGAATCCTCTGTCACAGAGTTTCTATCTTGAAATCCTCAAATGTGACCTGAAATCCCTCTCTTTCTGGTGACGCACACATAAGACCGACTTGCAGTGTTTCTACCTCAGTCAGATACGCCAACCTGAGCATGGTGTAATTGTGACCGTCAAATGAGTATTGCACCTCAACTGTGGTGCTTCTTCTATACAAACGCAACCACAAAGAAGGAGGATTTTGCAATAATGGTACAACTGACCAATCAGAATAATCTCTCGTAACAACAGCACTGACTTGCTGTAAGCCATTTACGAATTCAATACCAGTCTTAATCCAAGTTTTTTCATTTAACCTGACCATGATTCCGGCTTGGTCATACAAGACTTGGTAAAGTCCTGTGATTTTCACAGTAACGCTAAAATCTCCCGTGACCTCTTGATAGTAAAAATTTCCACTGTCACGAATGAAACCATAGTGAGTGACACGCCAAAAATCAGTTTTTGCTCCTGAGGTAACAGTAACAGTCCCATTTTCATCTTTCCAAGAGAGCGGTTCGTTGTACCATTTCATAGAAGTTATTAGACCACCGTGAATTTCGTGAATTTTTATGCTTTTCGCAAGCAAGGGCATTTTTGCAAAAACTCAGATGCTTTACGTTCTGCATCTGGATTGTGAATATGTGCTGTTGTTGGTTGGATAGTACCATTAAACAAGTCATCCAAACCATAAGGTGTAAAAAATTGCCACTCCCCATTTGTGTTTACGCGCACTCCTACCGCCGTAGCAGTATGCAACCAATTTTTAATGCCATCTTCTGTACTGTCATATGTTTTGTTACCGGGACGCCAACGAGCAAAACTAGCTTGATTTTTGATATCAAATAGGTAATTGGGAAATTGTTCCGTCAGGATTGCTTTAGCGGCTAGTTCTTGAGAGCGATCGCCCTCCGCATCAAAAAAGGCAATATCAAAATCTTTGATAACTAACTGACACGCTTCACCAAACAGCTGTCTCCACACAGTATTTCGTACTGCACCGCCAGCCAACCACCAGTTAGGGAGATTAATTTGAGCGATCGCAGGTAATACAGCGCCAACAGGGGAATTAGCTAAGAGTGCTTGGAGGCGATCGGTACTATTCATAAATTTATAATCATCAAATTTTATCAAAAAATTAATCTACGAATGACAGTATAAGCATTAAGCTCATAAGTTAACCTTTATAAATGAAAAATTTTATCTTGTGCTATGGAAGACTGGTTTGTACGCCTTGCTGCTGGTAAGTCTCAAGCTTTTACAGCAAATTTCAACCTAGT
This sequence comes from Scytonema sp. UIC 10036, assembly GCF_009725235.1. The sequence goes on along the minus strand of NZ_WJFC01000029.1, from coordinate 71,892 downwards.
GAGGTACAAAAATTACCCCCCTCTGTCCCCCCTTACTAAGGGGATGAAAGGGGGGTGTACCTCATTAGACTGAGAAAGGCTATATAGGTTTTCAAGTACCTTTTCAAAAAAAGAACACAATCAAGGCTTTAGGAGCAACGAGCCAATTGAGCAGAAAACCATTGGCTATACTTATCAAGTCTGGGGTCTAGAAAAAATTCATCAGCATCTTAACTGCTATCAAAAAGTTAGAGACGCTATTAACCGGATTATTCCAGCCTTCTCATCTTCCCTAAAAGGGAAGCTTTGTCGATAAATGAATAAGAATTATTTAACAGTTTCTTACCCCACCCTAACCCAGACCTTGGAAAGGGGAGGGAACCGGAAATTCAATTTCCCCCCTTCCATCGGGGGGACTAAGGGGGGTAAATTCGCTTTGTGTGTACACCGTAGCTTTGGTAAGGGGGGACAGAGGGGGGTAATTTTCGTACCTCACCAAGTTGAAATTTGCTGTAAAAAAATATCTCTGATATGGATATGTTTGATTTTTCAAAACCAGTTGAGCTATGAAAAACAGCCACCACAAAAGAGGGGAAAGCGATCGCTCTCTCCTCTTGTACAGTAAGAAATTGGTTCAATCAGTTAAGCTGGTTTGATTTCAGGACGTCCGTTTTCAACCACAAATGAAGCACGATTGCTAATCGTACCAAATGGAGTTGTCACTTCTGACACAACTTTATAGTCTGTTGTCCAACTCTGAGGAGTTAACACACAACGTACATATCCCCGTTGACCGTTGTAAAACTTAATGTGAGGATTGTCTGGCAAATAAGCTTCAACTGTGGGGCTGGAGTCTGCACCATTTCCACCGGAACTAATTGAGGTACACACAAACTCGCTTCCAACAGTGGCAGAATTTGGGTTGTTAAAGTCAGTTTTTAACTCCATTGCCCAATTGGAGTGTACATCACCTGTTAAAACAACTGGGTTGGATGGTTTGCGCTGTCCGAGGAAATTTAGCAGTCTTTGTTGAGCAACAACGTATCCATCCCACTTGTCCATGCTGAAGGTTTGACCTTCTCCTGGTGTAAAGTCTCTCTGAGCAACTGGTACTTGTTGAGCTAATACGTTCCAAGTCGCCTGAGAGCGATCTAGACCGTTGAATAACCATTTTTCTTGGCGATCGCCAAGGAGTGTTGCTTGTGGGTCAAAAGCTTCTGCACAACGTTGTGTAGTCGTGTCTCCACAAGGCTGATCGGTGCGGTACTGACGGGTATCCAACACGTGGAAGGTTGCTAGTTTTCCAAAGGAAAGGCGGCGGAAAAGTTGTAGATCTGGTCCCTCTGGTTTTGAGAAGGGTCGTAGGGGCATATGTTCGTAATAAACTTGATATGCGATCGCCCGTCTTCGTAAAAACTCAGCTGGATCTTGGTCATCATCATCAATTTGAGAGGTTGCATTAGCGTAATTATTCTCAACCTCATGATCGTCCCAAGTTACAATCCAAGGGAATGCAGCGTGTGCTGCTTGTAAGTTCTCGTCACTTTTGTACAGAGCGTGACGATTGCGATAATCTTCTAAGGTTTTGATTTCAGGACTGTTGTGCCGTCTGGGAGTATTTGTTGCGATTCCGCCTTCATAAATATAATCACCAGTATGCACAACTAAACTCAGGTCTTCCTCAGCTAAGTATTTATAGGCTGTATAGTACCCTTGCTCGTAGTGTTGGCAAGAGACAAATGCAAAGGTAAATTTGCTGAGGTCACTTTCAGGTTTGGGCGCTGTACGAGTGCGACCAATTGGGCTTTCTTCCGTACCTGAGATAAATCTGTACCAGTACCAAGTGTTAGGTTTCAACCCATTAACAACAACGCGAACTGAGTGACCCAATTCTGGAATTGCAATTTCCGTGCCTTTTGCTACTATGTTGCTCATATTGGGATCTGTTGCCACTTGCCAACGAATTGGCACATTAACCTGTGGCATCCCACCTCCATTTAAGGGATCTGGAGCTAAACGAGTCCAAAGAACTACGCTAGTTGCATATGGTTCTCCAGATGCTACACCAAGTGTAAAAGGATAGCTAGAGAATGGTACTTGGGCAAGCACTCGTTGATGGGAAAATTGGTTGGCGATCGCCAACCCTGTCAATGCTCCTGCCCCAATGATTAAATTGCGTCGCTTGATTCGACTGTACAGAAATCGCTCGAAAGCCCTGTAATCCATCATTCTTTTGCCCCTGGTTGACAGGTAAATGAACGCAAACAACAATTGTTATTTTGCCGAATTTAACCTATCACTCGGACATTAATTTCCCACAAAGAGAAAGTTAATATTCTTTTAATTTGATATTTTTCTTCTCAAAAATTTAATACGGTTGCTTTATGAGAACTATTATAATACTTTGGTAATGGTCACTTTTTTTGTTAAAGCAAGCGAAAAATGAATGGATAACGATAGGATACATCGGGAGTATCAAGCACTCGAACGATCGCAATAATTGGCATGAAAATACTAACAATAATTAATATCACGAGTAATGGAAAACCGATTATAAAAAGAGTTAATAATGCAAAAATAAATCCATAAATGTAGAGATTTATGTGAAAATTTAGCGATTCTTTAGCATTGTCTTTAACAACAGAGTCTTCAGTCGTTAACAAAATTCCTATGGGAACACCTACAGAGACAATAGTTGAGCTAAAGAATATTGCTCCGTGACAAAGAGCTGAAAATAGTTTGCGCTGAGTCAGTCGATCCATATATTTAGAGAAAGAGGATTCTAGTTGGGCTTTTGGGTCTTTAATCGTCGAAATGGTGATTTAGGGATTTTCAAAAAACATTGAAAAAGGCAGAGGGCAAAAGGCAGAGGAAAGCCTTGAAGAACAAAACTGTCACACCATGCATGAAAAATGTATTTCAAATAGCTACCATCTGCTATTTTGAAGTCATTCACGGAAAAAACCCACAACCAAGAATAAAAATTAATCTTTCCCAGTCCCCAGTTCCCAAGTCCTATTTCCAAGTCAGAAGATAAGATGCCTTCTGCCCTCTGCCTTTGCACTTGTGCCTTCTTTAAAGTCCCTTAGAAAAATTTGCCTCTAGAATCCTTACGGTGAATACCAATGACTGTGGGACGGGGTACACCTGTGGGGTCATTTTTACCACCGTATTCGGTAGGAATATTGCTAGGCCAGCTACTACCGCGAGGTAATGTACGTGTCTGGTTAAATGTATTACCATTCAAATCCAGTAATTCGATAGTACGGCTAAGTTCAGTACCATCGTTAACTGGCACGTTTTCACCAGGATGCTGTACGGAAAGAACCAGGGTATCACCTACAAGAGTGGGTCCGGTCATTTCGCAACGAACTGGACCGTAAGCAAAGGGGATAACTCTTCCTGCATCAGGACCTTTGACGGGAATGACAAACAACCAGTTGTTACCAAATACACCAGTAAAGGTAGAAACGTTACCAGTTGCTGTGTGGTTAATTGTGTTTGGAGTTGGATTAGCACCAAGACCAAAACCATTGTGGGTGTCAGTAGACATATCTGTGACACCCCAAATATTTCCTTTAGGATCGATGAGCAAGTTATCTACGTTGGCAAAACCAGCGCCTCCCTCAGAACCATCTTCCCCACCTTGTTTAAAATTCTCCCAACGGAAGGTAGTGCCTGTGCCGTCTTCACTACCTTCGATAATCTTGTAAAGCCCACCAGATTGTTGGGTAGCATTAACTGCGGAGCTTAACTTAGCAACTTGGAAAATCCGCGAATCTGGGTAGCCGTCGCTTCCTGGCGCACCGTCTGTATAAGCAACAAACACTTCTTTGGTGTAAGGATGCACTTCTAAATCTTCGGGACGGGCTGTGGGAGTTCCTCCAACTAAGTTCGCAGCTAAGAAGGCGTCGCTAAGAATTGCGCCTTGGCTGGTATAGAAGTCAGAAAGTTTTTTATTCTGATAATCCGGTAAAGCTGTTGCTTCGTTTCTGCGATCGCAGTTAAAAGCACCGCCATCTTCTGTTTGTCCAGCAATGTCTTTGCGTCTGGGTAATTTCAACAGACCATCTCTTTGAGCTGCTCCCAAAGCATTAAACTCTAGAGAGGAAATAACTGATGGTGGAATAGGATTGGTTGGCGTGTCTAAGTTTAGAGCAATCCACTCACCAGTACCATCTGGGTTGAAACGAGCAACGTAAAGTGTTCCTTCTTCCCACAACTGGCTGTTGCTCTTATCAGTGACTGAACTAATCGTTCCTTCACTCACAAACTTCCAAGTGTGTCCGCCACGTCTGTCATCGCCTAAATATGCAACTAATTTGTTGCCTGGTTCAGCACGGTAACCAACGTTTTCATGGCGGAATCGACCCAACCAAGTATGTTTGCGCGGACGGAAATGGGGATCTGCGGGATCGACCTCTACAATCCAACCGTATTTTTCTCCAACTAAACCAAAAGTCTCACCAACAGTTCCTCTGGTGTAACCTGTTTGAGTTCCATCAGGTTTGACTGATTCTGTCACACCAACAAAAAACTCTGCACTTCCTTGGAAGTTTTCTTCGCCAGAGAGGATTGTACCCCAAGGAGTTGTACCACCGGAGCAGTTATATCCCGTGCCAATGATTCTGTTACCTAACCCGTCTGAACTGAGAGAAAACACTTCACGTGCTGCAGGCCCAGTACCGATAAGGTAATTCTCATCACCTTGTTGATAGCTCAAGCTACCCCAAGAGGTTACTTTTTCATATCCATCGCGACGTTCGCTGTTAATTCCCAATCCTGACAAACCGTGAAGGCGGCGGTTTTTCGCGTCTCCTTTGACCACTACAAAACGACCGTTGGAGTTTTCTCGGCTAATACGAACGATAGAACCACCTATGTTGTATAAAAATTCTCCATCTACGGTAAGGTTTCTTTCTGAAGGGAGTGAAAACCCAATGACACTTTCAAAAACTGTTGGATATCCTGCTAAGTTTGTAGGTGTCTCTGGCGCTAAGAAGGAAATGGGATAACTCACGTATTCATGATTCACCCATAGATAGCCTTCATTATCCCTTTCGTCGGCAGGGATAAAACCAGTGTAGTCGCAGTTGTAGCCAAAATATTCTTCTGCGTTAGGGAAAACGCGATCGCCCCAACCGACAATTGTGTAACGCTCATATTCTGGTGGTACAACGACATCATCAATCACTTTGTAACTGGTGAGATTGAGAGTAGAGGTATCCAGAACTTTTCCTTGACCGATAGACTCTGGCAAGAAACTGTTTTTGTCTTGATAAATGTCGAGAGGATGTGGCAAGCGTACAGGGGTAAAACTGAGGGAGCGCGGACCCTTTGCTTGTGCAACATCAACAGTACCGCCTAAAACTCGATCGAACACTACAGCACCTGCAGTGCCTGCAAAGAATAACAGTATTTGTCTCCGACCAAACTTGGACATGATAGAAGTTCCCCCTTGAGTTAAGTTTTCACCCTTATAAAATTTGTCTTGTATGGCAAGGAGCCAAAAATGACTCGAAATTTTCCATTGCAAAATTTCTGGAAACTCTGATTTTTTTCCAGCAAATTAAAAGCCAGTTGCTGTCAGTACAGGATTGAGTTTTTAAGAAACCTTAAAACTGAACCCGTGTACTATATACCCAAAAATGAATGTATGCTTTTTAGGTTAAGAAGAGGTAATCTTATAATTAATAACTCATTGTTTAGGTCTTTATCTTGACAAATAATAATTTATGATGGAGTTTTGGACTTATATTCATAACTTTTTCAGTTGATTTGAGAATAAACAGTTTTATTTTTGATTCTTATTATTGCTTGATAGTTGATATCTATCAAACTTCAAGACTTTTATTTATCATTCTTAGTAGTCCGCCACATTGAATTTGATGAGTCAGTAAACCGATCCCCTCCTCTCGTTCCGGTGGTTCTACCACAGAATGCAGGCCGCGAGGCTCTGCCTCGCACTCCAGGTAGAGTACAGGAGGCGGAGCCTCCCGTAAGGCATTCCCAGCCTCAAGTTGGGAACGAGGTAGTAAGAAGTTTGGACTGCCCCTCAAAATTAATATGGTGGACTACTAGAAAAACGTTCCCAAAAAAATCCTGCTACATTTGCGACTTGGGACAGCAGGAACAATACTGTTACTAATATCCTTAGTTGCTTGGAGTTGTGCGATAAAGAATATGTCAATAAATTGAGATAGAAAGGGAGCGGCTCAACTTTGATACGCTTATCAGTACGCTGTGACCTCCGGGTATGAAAGCAAAACGCGCCGCGACCGTAGTTGAAATGCTGACGCCAAAACTTGGGTAATGTTAAATTATGAGCGTGGTGAACTTGGACTTCTGGAGCATAAATCATCTTGTATCCTTGGTACAACCAACGATCGCAAAACTCCCTGTCTTCTCCAGCCGCTAGAGGAAAAGTTGTGTCAAACCCCCCAAGAGCATGGAAATGGTCTGTTGGCAAGGCTAAGTTATTAGACGTAAAGAACTTTGGCTGTCCGGAATCAGTGTTGTAGTACGTATAGAGGTAATCAATAAGTAATTGGCTAGCAGTGGAATAAAGATTATTCGGCAGTGCGTTGAGAGTTTTACCACCAACCATGATATCTGGTGCTGTTGTAAAACGAGTCGCTAGGGTTGTTAACCAATCAGGCGCAGGTACACAGTCGTCATCGGTAAAAACCAAAAACTTACCCTGTGCTCTTGCAGAGCCAGTGTTTCTTGCTGATGCAGGTCCGGCGTTGGTTTGTTTGAGTAGTGTGAAGTTAAGCTCTTTGTAGAAAGGAGCAACAACTGACTCTAAGGGCGTTGTACTGCCATCGTCTACAACAATAACTTCAAAGCGATCGCGTGGGTAGTCCAGACGAGTTAGAGAATTAAGACAATTTGTCAGCTGTTCTGGACGATTGTAGGTAGGAATTATAATTGAAAACAATAACTGTGTTTGTTCCATTAGAGATTCACCAGCAACTATAAACTTTTACTTTTTGAACGTGACAGAGCTAAATGAATAAAACTTAGTAACTTTTGAAATAACTCTGGTGAAAATAATCGAATGGCTGTCCCATAAATAAGAGTTCCGATTCCTATACAAATAGCTAACAGAGTATGTGAATTAACTAAGCCATAGAGAAGTTTTTTTGCACTTAAAATAGCAATGACCATTATGAGAGAACTCATCAATGGAACAATGAATTGCCGTAGATATGCAAGCAGTGGCGTTTGGATCAACCTACTAACGACCCATTGACTAATAGGGAAAACTAAGTAACCACGAATTACGTATGCTGTTGCCACAGCAATAATTCCCCATCGCACTGCTAGTACAAAACCAATCACATTGAGTACTGCGTTTAGTAAACCGAACCAAAAAGTCAAAGACGGTTTACCCATTGCAATAAATACAGAACCTTTAAAAAAGGTAACAGCCTTGAATATTCCGGCAAAAGCCAAGACTTGCATCACCGGAATAGAGGGTATCCATTGCTTTCCAAACAACAACAAAACTAACTCAGGTGCCAAAGCAGCCATACCGAGGAATGTAGGAAAGGCTACCAAAGCAGTTAACTGCGTAGCAGTATAAAATGCCTTACGAAAAAGCTCAGGTTCTTTTTGAAGCAGGGAAAAAGCAGGTAACGCAACTTGTTTTCCCGTATTTACAAGTAACTGCGTCATGACGCCCAACACACGGTAAGCAATGGTATAATAGCCCAGAGCAACCGAACCGAGGAAATAGCCAATAAGAAAATCATCGGCTCTAGTGTTGAAGAAGCTCAAAAGGTTGAATCCTAATATATTAATCCCAAAGCTGAACAACTGTTGGAAATGTTTGAAAGAAAATTTGATTCCTGGTCTCCAATCACTAGATTTCCATAATATAAAGGTTCCGACAAATTCAAGCACCAATTGTTGGCTAACGAGGCTCCAAACTCCAAACCCGCATAAAGCCATGATGACACCAACACAACCACCTATAAATGTTCCTACTAGCCAGCGAATAGCAATTGCCTTAAAAGCAAATTTTTTTTCGAGAAGTGCTTGTTGAACATTCCCAAAAGAAGTTATTAAAAAAAGCAAAGAAAATCCCTGCAAGATTGACGCTAGCTGTGGCTTTTGAAAAAAGTTAGCAAATAGATCGGCTGTGGTGAAACCTGTAACTGTTAATAACACACCAATTGCGAGATTAGTCCAAAAGGCAGTATCCAAGTGTTCTGGCTCTAACTCTTGTCTTTGGATTAAAACTTGAGCAAATCCCTGGTCAAGAAAGACTTGCATAAAAGCTAAAAAGATGTTTGCTAGAGCCACAAGACCAAAAGCTTCAGGATCTAGCAAGCGAGCTAGTATAAAGAAGACAATGAGGGAAGCAGCTTGGCTTCCCCAATTTTGGATAGCAGACCAAAGGATTCCTTTTACTGCCCTTTGTTTAATGCTCATGTTGAAGCTTTATGTTGGTACAAACGGATTGAAGTTGAATCCTTTTTATGTCGAAGCTGGTTTAGGGCATAGTAACTTGTAATGAATCGGTTAAAAATTATGTCTACAAAAACCAAAATTTTCTGCAACAATTTACTTTTTTGTCCAAAAGGAAGGTTTAGCATCAAGGGTTTGATAATGGCAATTTTACGCCTCCATACCAAATATCCAACTCCAAGCTCATCCTCTGTCAGATTCCACTTTTTTTGCAGATGCTGTAAAGTAGAAATTCCCCATGCATCGCTCCAACGAAGCATATAAAAGTGGTAATCTGACCAGTCAAGTAGCGATCCTGGAACGTAAGTTACAATCGCAGAGGGTTCCAGATACACACTGCCCCCCGCACGAATTACACTCATGCAGAAGTCAACGTGTTCTTTGGTATTCATCAGTTCTTCATCTAGCAATCCAATCTGCTCAAATATCGCAGTACGAACCATTATGCAGTGGAACTCTGCAAGCTCAGTGGGCTGACGTTTTAGTTTGCTTTGAACATCCTTTAATCGTCGCCCTCGGTAGAGAAGCTTAGCATGGAGGTACCGTTTGGCTTGGCTTCCTTCGCCTTGAACTATGATGCGAGCCTCACCACCCGCACAATGCACTCGTTCATGCACGGGTTGTCCTTCACCAGTCAATGGAGTCACTACCGTGGCTCCTGTTTCTTCGGCGCACTCAACCATTTGCTTCAGCCAGCCTTGTGCGACGACTACGTCGTTGTCAATAAACACTACATATTTGCTACTGACATAACTAAGAGCGATATTTCTAGCTCGATTTGGCGAGAGATAATAATCAGTCCGAATGAGTTGAAAATTTCTTAACTGTGATTGAGTTTCGAGATAACTTTGAATATGAGGCGGTGAAGCGCCGTCTACATATACTAACTTGAAGGGGAAGTCCGTGTATTCGTAAATGCTCTCAAGAGACTCATGCGTAAAGCTAAAACGCTCTCTAGGTACAACAACAATTGTGACTTGTGGTTCTATCATTGGTGTAATTATAAACTAAGTTGGATTTGTGATGCATAAATTATGAGTGAAAAGCTTTTGAGAAAGTTTATTCTCTGGCAGAAGTTGCTCCTGCTTTTAGTCTCAGCTTTTCCCAAGCGCTAATATATCTAACGAAAAACATAACAATACAAACCTGGATTTTTTTCTCAAAGCCTTGCAGGCGGGAATCAAAAAAAGCATTAATCACAAATATTAAAGGAGGTACTAAATCCGTTGATAAATTTATTAAAAATCTTAAATTTCGTTGAATAAAGGAATTTTCTTTTCGGTTTTGTAAATCATAAGCACCTCCAGCCATACGAATTGTTCTTTTATACAACTGTCGCCAAGAATGTCTGGCTGGATGATATACGCAAGCATCATCCGCATAAACTTGCTTATAACTGTGAGCAAACACTCTTTGTCCCCAATGGACATCACCATTTGATTTCAATTGAGTATCAAAAAACCCCACTTTATCCAGAACACTTCTAAATGTAAAAAGATTTGCTGTTGCTCCAAAACGGCGCTTTTCTAAAAGTTGCTTCTGAGGAAAAGCTGTAATACTTTCATAAAGTTCTACGGGTGTTGCTTGCTCTCGAGCTTTAAAGAAAATTTCGATTTTACCTGCTACTAATCCACAGCCTGGTGTTTGTAATAAATGCTTCACACCTTTTTCAATCCAATCTTGAACGGGAATACAATCTGCATCAGTGAAAGCAATCACCACTCCTTTTGCCAAAGAGATTCCTTTGTTTCGGGCTGCATAGGAACCTGGTAAGCTTTCATATGCATAAAATGCTTGAGAAAATTGAGCGACTACCTTGGCAATATTTTCCTTTGTATCTGAAGCATTATCAACAACGATGACTTCATATAGATTTTTGGGGTAAAACTGGTTTTCTAAAGCTTCTAGGCAGATTTTCAATCGTTTAGCATCATTGAAAACTGGGATAATGACAGAAACAAATGGACTTTGTGTAATCATCAATCTATTTTGATAGAGATATTTGAGGTTTTGGTGGAAGGTAGAAAATACATTTAAATTTTCTATCTCCTACCATTTTTTCCATTACGGTTAGTAGCTCTGTGATGCTACTGAAGTTAAGTTATTATCTGTGGTTAATGCCTCTTTCGACCATTCCTGTTTTGTAAACTCCTCATAATAAGAGCGTTCAGTATTGACATTCCACAAATCGTGCTTTTCACCCAAGATATTTTTAACGGCAAGCATTGCTGTCAGCATTGAGTGATCCTGATTGTTATAGCGATGCATCCCGTTACGACCTACAGTTTGTAGGTTCTCAAAGGTTTTCAGGTAATTTTGTATAACTTGAAGATGCTGGCGGTACTCACTGTCATACACGGGGTAAGCTTTATGCTGGCGGATGACAACTCCGTCTTCAATCTTGGACTCCTTATCTAATAAACCCAACTCAACAATCTCACGGCTAGCTAAATCAATGAGTTCTGTGTCAGACATTTCCCAGAGATCATCGCCAACAGAGCAAAAATATTCCATCCCCAAACAACTCTTACTTTGGTCGGGAACCATTGCAGGACTCCAATTTTTAAAGTTTTGAATGCGTCCAACTTGGAACTCCGGGCTATGAATGTAAATCCAGTTGTCAGGGAATAAGTGTTCTTTATCAATCATGAGCGCCACAATCATAAAATCTCGGTATTTTAAACCGCGTGCTGCTGCTAGAACATCGTCAGGTGCAGCAGGAGTGAGTTTATGGAGTAGCGCTGTCACAGGTATCGTGGAAATAAATTGGTCGCCGTAGATTTGGATTGTTTTATCGCCTTGCATTGCAGTGATGCTCTTAATCACATTACCCTGACGTTCTATACGGGTTACTTGAGTGTTCAGAAGCACTTTTGAACCAAAGCTTTCGACTTTTTGGTGAAATTTCTCCCACATCATCCCCGGTCCTAACACCGGATAGTCAAATTCTTTGATTAAGCTTTTGGCGTTTTGGCTTCCAAACAGTGCATTAATCAGCGCTCTTTTGAGAGACATTCCTTGTATCCGTTGCGCCGCCCAGTCTGCTCGGATTTGAGTGCAAGGAATTCCCCATACCTTCTCAGTGTAGGTTTTGAAGAATATTCTGTAGAGGCGATGACCAAAGCGATCGCTCACCCACTCTTCAAAATTCTCAGCCTCTACAGCAGGTCGGAATTTTGTCTTAAGTTTTGTCTTTAAATAACTGAGTAAGATAAAGAAACTTTGGATAATTCCTAAATTTGAGAGTGCGTTGAATGGAGAGAGTGGATAATTAAAAAATTTACCTTGGTAATAGATTCGCGACAAACGTGGAACTTTGATGAAATCATTTCCTAAAACTTCTTGCCAAAGCTGCTGTACTTCTGAGACTTTTGTAAAGAAGCGATGTCCGCCAATATCAAAGCGATATCCTTTATAAACCTCTGTACGGGAAATTCCTCCAGTTTTGTCAGCTTGTTCTAAGACAATTGACTCTTTACCCTGCTTAACCAATTCGTAGGCAGCAGTAAGACCAGCCGGACCAGCCCCAATAATGACAACAGGATATTTTTTCATTTGTACAAGTCTCGTTTCTTAGGTTATCTTTTGTTATTTGCTTGAGGCAGTAGACACACTAGGTCTGAGTAAAAACCATCGATACGATAAGTGTTGAATTGTTCCAATTGCGAACGCTAAACCACTATAGAGGTAATAAAACCAATGCCAAGGAATGACTCGCAGCGCAAACCAAAAACCACACTTCTGCAAAAAGAAATGATAAACAGAAGCATTGATTGTTAGTAGCAATAGGCTCAAGACAATAGCCACTGCTAAAAATCCAGCCCACCATAAAGAGCTTATAAAAGCACCTAATAAGCTGAAGACTAAAATGACACTCAAACGACTAGATACTCCAAGGTTTAGGTCATTATTTAACTGGCGATCGCGCCAAATCAATTGAGTCCAAGGTAAAGCACGGTAAAAAACTTCAGCTTTCAATAGCGAAACTACACCCCAGTGTTTTAAGTGCTTAACCTGTAAATCTTTACACAATCGAATTTTATAACCTGCTCGGGTTAGACGATAACCTAACTCAATGTCTTCTATGCAAGGTTTGCGATAACTTTCGTTAAAGCCTCCTAGGGAAAAAAACACCTCACGACGTATAGCACCACAAGCACCCCAAAAAGTGAATGCTTCTTCGTTCGCTGTTTGATGAGTATAGTGATGAAGTAGATTTTTATACTGAGAGAGAAAGTTGCTTTCACCAGGCTCATCATCGTAAGAGCCGATGGCGGCTGCTATGCCTGGTTGGCGATGGAAAGCAACCTCCACTTGAGTTATGGAGTTTGGCAATATAGCCACGTCTGCATCTATGAAAAACAGAATGTTGCCTTTTGCTGCACGTGCTCCTATATTTCTTGCCCGTGCAGGTCCGGCATTCACAGCTAGTTTCAGCACCTTTACCCCAAATTCTTGAGCTATTTGCCAAGAATCATCATCTTCACCATCAACAACAACAATGACTTCTACATTGGCTGGAGCAAACTGAGCCAAACTTGACAGGCATTTACGGAAACTCTCACCGCCTTTGTAGACCGGAATAATAATCGATATACTAGGCTCTATAAGCAAAGGCTCGTTTTTCACCAAGGTTCTGCTAATTTATAGGTTTACTTGGCAAATGCGATCCCTGTCATGCACTCAGACTTTGCGTCTCTAAGACTGTTGGGCGAATTTGGAATTCCAAATTCTGAGTTTTGAATGACCGTTGTGTCAGGGTTTTAGACATTTCAAATGGGGGGTTTATTTCTGCCAATCTGTACTAGCTTTAGAGCTATTTTCTTGACACTTCTAAAAAATTTACAGAGAGAGTCTATTCCTTATTATAATTTTTATACCAATAAATAAATTTCTTTAACCAAAATTTACAATTTTTTTACAAAACCGCTGAATTTTTTAGGTCAATATTAAAGTTTGTCAAAGAAACTGGGTTCTTTGATATCCTTTTTGGCTAAAGCATCAACAGATTTCAAATACCAGAACACTACAACCAATGGCAAAGTATATTTATCCCAAGGATAAGCTTTCAGCATGAGTCCACAGTGGATGAACACCAGCCAGAATGCAAGATTAATACGTGAGAACCGCATACAGGTTAAGGCAGCAAAGCAGTAAAATATAACCACTCTCAAGAAATCATTTGGTAAAAAACCTTCCAATTTTATCAGAATTCCATGTGCTTCTAACGGAGGAAAGAATACAAATAATACTAGCAGTACCAGAGCTATATAAATATTTCTCCTGTTGAAAAAATTTTGCTTATTCAAATTTCTGCTAAACAACATCCACTCTGGAATGACAAAATATATTCCCATACAAGCTAGAAAATAAAGGCTTGAATGAAGTGAAAAAGCCGAAATTGACTTTTGAACATCTGGAGTTGTTTGTTGTGAGATCGCTGTGGAAGGAGCTAATCCATTAAAGAGCCAAATCCAGATAAAAATAGATGAAGCAGCGATTAGCGGAGCTATCCAGCGACGACTCATCCGAAATCCATTTTTTAGAAAAGAAATCAACTCATGACTCGCAATAGCCACGGGGAATACCAGCATATATTGACGTGATGCGATCGCTAAAATGAAAGCGAGACAGCTAATGATATGCTGTGAGCGCGTGTAAAACCAAACTCCAAGTAAAACAAAAAACGTGGCAAAAATATCTGTGTAAATAACTGTCCCCAACCAGAGGTAATAAGGAAACAGCATAAGTCCACAAACCGCCAACACACTGTTTCTAGTTGGATTTTTAGAAGAAAATCCAATCAGCAATGCGATCGCAAATGAGAAAACAAAGTTCACCAAGCGCCCAGCAAATATGCCGCCATTAAAGAGATGCTCAAGAACACCAAAAACTATAAAAGGAAGCGGAGTATTCAACTCCTTATAACTTTTTAAGGTATCCATACTAGGAATCAGACTATGGCTAAACAGCTTGCTAGTTTCCCAAAAATGTCCTTCATCCCATATGGGAGCAAATCGGAGTTGATTAGAAACAAAGAATAATACCGTATATACTACAACTATGCTTAAAAAAAACAACAAAGATTTTTTGTGTCTTTGTATACCATTACCAACCATAAATCGTTGCAGGCTAAGAGTAGCGATGGTAGAAACACAACCTGTGAATACTTTTGGTTAAGAAAAATACACCCCATAACAAAGGTTATTCACTTTAATTGTGTACTCTAGTACTAAGTACACAAGAACTCAAGTGATTCCGGAAATGTCTAACTGTGGCTTAATTCCTATCAATGTTTGTTACCAGCTAGCACAGATGTCTCCAGTTTTCGCCTCAAGGTCAAACCTCCACGTTGGCAGCATCGACTAAGGGAAAGAAAAGCGCTTGCCGATCGCTAACCGTAACTGTGCGTGTAACTGGAACTAGTTCTGGTTTTGTGACTCTTTTTATTTAAACAATGAAAGATAATGTGCTTCACCTTTTATCCTTCATCCTTATTTTGTCAGAAAGTTCGGGTTAAGAGAAGGTAATGCAGTCATTAATAACTACGTCCTTTCTTTTCAAGTCATTAAAGAATAATATTTGATAGAATCTGAGATTAGTGTAACAGGAAACCGGAGTTAACCGGAATCGTCTTTACGTACAAATACAACATTTTGTATTAAAAAATGCTACTAGTAACTCCACGGTACACTAAAAATTTGTTTTCTAGTAATTAGCCAATGACAATTTTTTCTGATTTTATGTCTAATGCTTGTATCTTCTATCTTAATTATTTAATAGTTGCTTTAAAATAGACAAGGCTATCCACTTAGAAAATAATTCTTCTTTAGTATGTTATCTTGTTTACTAGTTTTCTTGTCTAACTTTTAAAATGTATAATAAAATACAAGCAAAATACCCTGCTAATTGGTAGAATGAGAGGTTTGCCTTGACTTGAAGGGTAGACCGACAAAAAGGCACAGCAGCTTGCAAGTCGTTACTAATAGAAAGGTTGGGAAAATTCGTCCATGTCTGTAAAAAATTTTCAAAAAGAATCATTCCATCGGGTGAAACGTTGGTGCGCTCACTTTTTTGCGTCTGTGCCATTTTTGCTTACCTGTGCTGTTTTCTTAAGTGTTATTTGTTGGAAAAGTCCTGTTTTACTGCTTTGCTTGCTTTTTATTGGTTTAGCAACAACAGTCATTCAACAGATAGGACAGCAAACACATATATCCAGACACTGGCTGATTCTTTTGCAAACCCTAGCAATTGCTGCAATTCTCAGCTTCTTTTGGATAGACTACTTCAGTGTTCCAGCCGCAGCTCAATTTTTTGGCAAAGCGGAAAACTTTTTCAAAAACAATTTAACTCAGGGGACTCCACAGGGAAGTGGAACCGCAGCCGCAGTGAGTTTGGTGTTTAATGTTATACGAGCGCTTTACTTACTTTACATTGCTGTTGCCCTGATTGGCGTTGTGAATGCCGTTCGTAAAGATGAAGATTGGCAAGTCGTAGCCAGAACACCCCTATTGGTAGTTATTGCTGTTACCATTGCTGATGTGTTGACATCCTTTATCATTGGCTAAGTTTGGGGATGCGTTATGGCTGATGACCGAGACAAAGAATTTCGACCTGTCAACCAAATTCTGGGAAGCCAACCTTCCTTAGGACCAATTCCTGCCGATCAAATCTTTCCTTGGACAATAATTGCCCTTCTCTCCTACATGATTGTTAACGGCTTTTTTGGGGGTGCATTCCGAGATGAATGGCAAAAATGGTTGTGGACTATCTTAATTGCTGGGTGGGGCATGGGAACTTGGTGGATATTAACAGGGGGTAGAAGTTGGCGATTTCTGAGTAAGTTTATAGGTGTTCCGACCTGGACAAGAGGCACTGCCCGTTATAAAAGTTTTCTAGAATCTCACCATGAAAGAAAAAATAGGAAAACAAAGCGTAGGCATCGCGGGTCGAGAAAGTAGACTCACACCTTTTGAAGATGCCCTACATTTAGCCACAATGCTTCGTGTTGCCCTTGATAGTAGAGATATTGGTGCTTATATTTTGACAAAAGGCACTCAGAAAGATAGATTCTGCTTTGTTTTTGGTTTTGAGTGCCAAGGTATTCATACTACCCTAACAACAGATCAAATCGAGACAATTTGCAATAATATTGAGGTCGGGTTAAAAGACATTCCTGGGGAAGAAAGAATTACCTTTCACATGGGGTCTTTTAGTTCCGATAAACAGCGACAACAAGAACTGGCATCTCTTATTAAACGTGCCCCATCACCAGATATAAAATATTTGCTGATGGCGGAACGAGCTCGTATTAAAGAACTGACTCGTACTGGAATCCGCAAACCAAAATTTCTTCGCGTGTATGTGACGTACACTGTTGAACCAAGTGCTTCAGCAACGAATGATTGGATAGAGAAACTTTTGGCAAGAGGCGAACAGTGGTGGTTAAAATTCAAAGGTGATTTCGTAGATGTCAGAAACGAGCAAACTGAAGCTACGATCGCTACTGCTTACAAAGAAGGATTTCGTCGTTGGGAACAGCTTCTTTCCAACCAAATGGGATTGAATGTTAAACCTCTGACTGCTGTTGAACTTTGGCAGGAAATCTGGAGGCGATTTAATGACACTCAGCCCATAGATATTCCTCAATTGCTAATTTTAGATGAAAAAGGACTGCACGAACAAGTTTATTCAGACTTAGCGAGTACTAAATTGCTGATAGACAATCTCCACAGTACAACATTGCTGATGGAGTCTAGTGTACCATGTGCCGATCGCCGTTGGGTTCATGTTAACAATAACTTTGTTGGTGTGATGTCGTTTTTGGAAAAACCCGGTGGTTGGCAAAACAAATCTGCTCAACTGCGCTATTTATGGGAATTACTAGCAAGAGAAACAATTGTTGATACAGAGATTTTTTGTCAGTTAAGTGCGGCTAACCCCGCTTTAGTAAAAACCACTTTGCAAAGGGTTTTGAAGCAGTCGAATATAACAGCTTTGACGGCACAAGAAAAAAGCAAAACTATCGATGTCAACGCTCAATTAAAGCTGAGAAAATCGGTAGCGGCGCAAGAGCAATTGTATGAAGGGGCAGTACCAATTTATACATCTGTAGCTCTTCTCGTGCATCGCCCAAATCTAGAGAAGTTAGACGAAGCGACAAAGTATATAGAAAGTTGTTTTCAACGTCCGGCGCAAGTTGTTAGAGAAACAGAGTATGCTTGGAAAATTTGGTTGCAAACACTACCTATAGTGTGGGAGGGGTTGCTAGCAAAACCTTTCAACCGTCGTCAACTTTATTTAACAAGTGAAGTGCAAGGGTTAATGCCTTTAACGCTAACCAAAGCAGGCGACAAACGAGGCTTTGAGTTGATAGCAGAAGAAGGGGGAACACCCGTTCATTTAGATTTGTTTAACCAGCATAAAAATTTAGCACTGTTTGCCACAACTCGTGCTGGGAAATCGGTGTTGGTATCGGGTATTTTAACTCAAGCTTTAGCCCATAATATTCCAGTGGTAGCGTTAGATTACCCCAAACCCGATGGGACTTCTACCTTCACCGACTACACGGAATTTATGGGAAGGAACGGGGCGTATTTTGATATTTCCAAACAATCGAACAACTTGTTTGAACAGCCAGATTTGCGATCGCTGTCCAGAGACGAACAGCGCGATCGTATGCTTGATTATGTGGGATTCCTAGAATCAGCGCTCATGACAATGATTTTAGGGTCATCATCTGAAAATCAACTCCTGACACAAACAGTGCGCTCCATTCTCAACTTAGCTTTAGGAGCTTTCTTTACTGATGAAGGTATCAAACAGCGCTATCGAGAAGCTATAGAAGAAGGATTTGGCACTCAAGCTTGGCAAAAAACCCCCACCCTACACGATTTTCTCATATTTTGCTCTCCAGAACACCTACAGCTAGATTCCATAGGAGGCAGAGTTGAAGATGCACTCAATCAAATTCATTTGCGCCTGCGGTTTTGGCTTTCAAGCCGAGTAGGACAAGCGATTTCCGCTCCCTCCAGCTTCCCAACCGATGCGCCCCTTTTGGTTTTTGCTCTCAGAAACCTCTCCGATAATGAAGATGCTGCAATACTCTCTTTAAGTGCGTATTCAGCAGCATTGCGACGCGCTTTAAGCAGCCCATCCTCAATATTCTTTATAGACGAAGCGCCCATTCTCTTTGAATTTGAACAAATTGCTAGTTTAGTTGGTAGAATCTGTGCCAACGGTGCTAAAGCTGGTATTAGGGTTATTTTATCAGCACAAGACCCAGATACCATTGCAAAATCCAAAGCATCATCTAAAATTTTGCAAAACCTGTCAACGCGATTAATTGGTCGCATCCAACCAGTAGCAGTTGATAGTTTTACAAATATTTTAAAATATCCTCGAGAAATTATTGTTCGCAATGCCTCAGAAAGTTTTTTCCCCCGCAAAGAAGGCGTTTACAGCCAATGGTTGCTAGATGACAACGGGATTTATACTTTCTGTCGTTATTATCCTGGATTTGAACAATTAGCAGTTGTTGCTAACAACCCTCACGAACAATCCGCACGTACAGAAACTATGCAGCGCTACAGTGATAAGTATGAAGCAATTTCTGTCTTCGCTCGTCAGTTAGTAGCTTCGCTGCGGGGATCGTAAGGCTACTGCGAGATCCCCGACTTTTTAAATGATAGATCTGATCCCCCACCTCGTTCCCAGGCTCCGCCTGGGAATGCCTTAAGGGAGGCTCCGCCTCCTGTCTTAGAGCTGCTGCTTGCGCGAGGCAGAGCCTCGCAATACGCATTCCCAGGTTCTACCTGGGAACGAGAGGCGAGACAGTAGCCAATAAGGGGTCTCACCCAATTGACCAGCTGTATCCTTTAAGAAGTCGGGGATCTGAAGAAAATTTCTCTTCCCTAACCCCTAACCCCTAACACCCCTAATTAATTATGAAAAAAACTATTCTTTTGGCTTCTTCTTTAGCATTACTGGGAATGTTACCAGCCATGGCGCAATTTACCCAACCATCATTAGGGAAGGTTTGGGAGGACTTTCAAGAGTATGCGAGAGATTTACAATCTTACTTGGGAAATGAAACTTATCCCGGCAATAATTATGATAATATCCCCAACCCCGCAAGAGTTGTAGAATCCGAAATTAAAGATGCGATCGATTATTCCACATCTTATTATATCCAAGAAGGCAGAACACCTAACCCAATTGCAGCAGGAAATCGCTTTCGCGAGCGAGTGTTTGACAATTCTGCAGGCACTTTTGAAAACAATCCAGGAGTACAAGCAACAATAGCCGCTAATGAAATCGAGCGCCAAATTACCCGTGGTGTCGTGGAAAGTGTTTTGGGCGAACGAGGACAAGAACGGTCAAAAGCGAAGTTAGAAAATGTCGAGAATTCTGTTGAAACCATTGAGAAAGCTGTAGAAAGTGCTGAAGAAAGCAAAAGCATCCTGG
The DNA here is from genome assembly GCF_009725235.1 of Scytonema sp. UIC 10036. Next base: position 51,972 of record NZ_WJFC01000029.1, on the reverse strand, counting down.
ATCAAATTGTCTCCACTGCTTGTCAGGCTGTAAGTGGTGGTACTGGTAATACTGGTAACGCTGCTAGCGCTGCTGCCAATTGTTCCAATGTAACTCAAGCAAATATGCAGTTACAAAACCTCATAATTCAGCGCGAGCAATCAAAAATGCTGGGGGCAACGCTTGGGCTGACAATACAAGGGAACCAGTTTCAACAATACTCAAACTTGAATCTAGCAAATATTTCTCAGCAGATGGAAGAGGCGAATCGTGCTAGAAGAGTTGATGCATCCGCAGAAGCGGCGCAACTTTTGAGAGCAACCTCTCAAGCAGATTTGCTAGGAGTTAGATCGACAGTGACCAGTGACCAGTGACTAATTCATTTCCATACTCCCCTAGTACCCTCGTTCCCAGGTTCTACCTGGGAATGCTACCCGCGAGGCTCTGCCTCAAGAGTTTATACTTGTTGCTAGACTAAGTCGGGAAAGATTCTTGGGTATAAGCCGCCTTGATTATCATAGTTAGAAAACTATGGTTAATGCGAGGCAGAGCCTCGCTTAAGGCATTCCCAGGCAGAGCCTGGGAACGAGAGGAAGGAGAGGAACGGGAGGAACGAAAGTGAGATATGGAGAACAAAAATGTGGCTGGATAGTTTGAATGTTTTCGCACAAATTATTGTTAATGATATTCTCAGCGGAGGTGCAACAACTACACAAAGTCTTGCTGATAGTTGGAACGCTCAATGGGTAGATTTATTACAAAATAATACCAGTAACAATTTGTATGGTTCGCTTACAAATTTAGGTATCTTTTTTGCAGTAGGAACTTTGCTGTTTTTTATGATGCAATGGCTGAGAGATGTCTTAGATAACGAATATTCACGCCCTCTCTCAGCATTGATTTGGCCATTTATTGTCGTCATACTGTTAGCGAATCCTGGGAATGGAACTATACTGTCGAATCTGACACTGGGGTTGCGGAATTTTATTAATAATGTGAATCAGCAAGTCGTGCAAGCAGGTGACAGCAATCAAACTTACCAGCAAGCTCTCAATTTGAGCATTGCAGAAGAAATTGCAGGATCTTACTTGCGTCCTTGTCAGACACTAACTGGCATACAGCAAACTCAATGCTTTACAGAAGCTAGGAAAAAAATTGATTCTCTTTGGGTGGATTATAGGAGTTTGTATGGAGATAAAACTTGGATATATAGACTAGAAACTAAAGTGAATTTAGTTCTAGATAATCCAGGGAATGAATCGGAACTTGCACTAAACTCTTTCGTGGGTGGGACAGTACAAACAAGTATTAAAAGTTTTTTAATTTCTTTACAATTTGCTTTTCAGAATCTGATAGAATCTACGATGCTTTTGCTAGCAGTATTGGGACCCCTAGCTGTAGGTGGATCTTTGCTACCTGTATCTGGAAAACCAATTTTTGCTTGGCTGACAGGGTTTTTATCTGTAGGAATTGCTAAAATTTCATTCAGTATTATCGCTGTGTTAACAGCAGCGGTGATTATTAACGGACCAGCAGAAGATGTAAGTGCAGATCCAGACTTAATGTGGTTTATCATTTTTTTGGGAATTTTAGCACCAATTTTATCTTTAGTTTTGGCTGGGCTTGGGGGATTGACAGTATTCAACACTATCAGCAATACAACTTCGTTAGTGAGAGACAGGATTTAGGGTGTGAGTGTACGGGAGAGCGCTTGCAAAGCTGAAATCGCAATTCCCAAAATCGCCCATCAAGTCGGTATAGCGTTATGTTGGATTGTATACCTATAATAAAGACTAGCTCCAAGTAGTTCGGATTGCGGGGGGATGAATCAATGGTAAGTTTACTAGAAAAAAGAAAAAAACGAACTGGGAGTGTTTTGGGAGCCTTTGCCTTCTTCACCTTCGGTTTGCACTTATTCGTTATATTTCTTCTTGTCGTTCAAGGATTGACTATTCGCAAACTCAGCTTGGAAAAATCTCCTACCTTTGTACAACTCATTGATGGTAAACCAGTCGCTATTACTGAAGCCGAAGATTTAGAACGAGAACCACAAGCAATTCGGCAATTTGTCACTAATACGATGGCATCACTGTTTAACTGGTCTGGAACGCTACCAGTACAAACCGTAGAACAAGCAACAAAACCCATACCAGATGAAGGAATATCTATTAAAGCACCACAAGGCTTCAACAAAAAAGTTACCACAAGCAGTTGGATTGCCAGTTTTGCCTTATCAGAAGATTTACGCACAGATTTTTTAAGACAAATTGCAGATCTAACCCCACTAGAAGTCTTTTCCAACAATCCAAGCCAAGCCATGTCAGGGCAGTTAATTATCAAACAAGTTTCCCGTCCTGAAAAAATAGAGCCAGGATTGTGGCGAGTTGGTATAGTTGCAGATCTTGTCCAAAAGAAGCGTTTTCAAGAAGATAAAAAAGTCATAGTTCCTTTTAATAAAGATGTGATTGTGAGAGCAGTCAATACTTTTACACATCCACAAGCCGACTTGATGACCGACTTACAAAAAGCCGTTTACGCAATACGGGCTGAAAAGATGGAGATATCCGAAATAAGGAATTTGTGTTTGCTAGATGGATATGGAGGTTCAACAGGAAACAATTCTTGCCAAGAAAATATAGAAAAATCCGGAAGCTTTATTAGATAAAACAAAAGTTATTTAAAAAAAACGAATAGTTAAATTATCAATGGTGAGTAGAAAATAAAAACCAGAACTATGTAAAGGTATGAAAAACCGCTAAAAATCCTACAAATAACCAATAACCAATAACCAATAACCAATAACAATAACCAATAACAATAACAAATGCAGTTACTTAAACAAGAAAACAAAAAAACCAATATATTACCACTGTTAGCAGTAGCAACATTCGGTCTAAATCTGTTAGCTTTGTTAGTACTCTTGTTTCATGGTTCGATGTTGCAGCAGTTGAATCGTAGAAATACAACTCAAAGTTTGGTGCAACTTGCTGATGGTAGTGCCATAACAGCAGACCCCAAACAGAATTTAGAGCGAAACCCAGAGACGATCCGACGCTTTGTGGGTGAAACCATGACCTTAATGCTGACCTGGTCGCAAAAACAGCCGCCAAGAACAGTTTGGCAATTGAGTTCTCAATTACTAGCAGGCAAAGCACAGCAGAGGTTCGAGCCAGAAGTTAATAAATTAATCCCAGAAAATCAAGCGGGAAATATCAACAAAGGAACAGAATCTGTATTGGTGGTACAAAGAATTTCAGCACCAACAAAGATTGAGGGTGAGGATGGCAAGTGGAAGGTAGAGGTCATTGGCAATCACATAGTTTTTACAAGTTCTGACCCCTTAGGAGAGACAACTCCTTTTCGGAAACAAATTTTAGTCCAAGCAATAGAGGAACAGGCAACATCTCTACCCAAAGTCCCACTTCCTATAGATTTAGCCGTGCATCGCCTTGGTGAAGCAAAGCTAGAAATATACAATATATGTGAGATAACGGATCAAAAGTGTTCTTAAACTAAAGCTTATTGACATCAATAATACAATGACTACATACAAAAATCCCTCTCCATCTATCAGTAGTTCAGAAGATACCCCTTATAATACGGGGGATTTTCAACTTGAAGACTCTTCAGATTTAGAAGCACGGATGGCAAGATTAGTTGGCTTGGAAGAAGAATCTCCGTCTTCTTCTGACGAGGGTTCAGTTCCTGTAAGACAGCCATCCCTTTCTGAACTACAAGAACCACAAGAACCACAAGAACTTCAAACGAAGCAACCCCTATCGTCCAATCCCTTCGCCAAGCTGGGCGTAGTAGGGGCTGGTACTTTGGCTGTAGTTGTCGTTGCTGGCACATTTTTGACACAGTTAATGAGCGGAACCAACAATAAGCCCAGCACTCAAAATCGCAGTTCAATACAGGAAGCACCACCGCAGCCCAAACCAGAATCACGCCTAGAGCAGCTAGAAAGAGAAAATGAAGCGCTGAAATCGAAACTAGCCCTCACCGAACAAGCATTAGCAGTCAAAGCAGCCCAACAACAACTCAGAAACTTAAAACCAGAAACTCCTCGAATTGCGGCTAGACCGAATCCACCGTTGGAAGCGCGAGATTCTTCCAGAGAGCAACCAAGGGTGATAGTACAAAGGATACCAGCACCACCCGTCGTGCGAACTGTTTACCGAGATCGAATTGTAACAGTCGATCGCCCCGTTAGAGTACGGCAAGCTGTAGCCAGAACACCTAACCCTCTACCCACCCAACTACCACCAGTTCCGCCCCCACTTGAGCCATCTGTAGAATTTACTCCACCACCAACACCAGATCCCCTTCAGGAGTGGGCGAGATTAGCAAAACTGGGTAGCTACGGTCAAGTATCTACCCCTGATAATCAAAATGCCAATAATGCAACAATTGCTAGTAGAGCAAACGAGATACCAGCCCCGCAACCTCTGGTCACTCCCAGACCGCCTGTGAGAATAACTCCAGAAAGTTCTACAGGTAGCCTAATAGCACAAAGGAGAACCAAAGCAACCAAATCAACAGTGGTCGGAAGTAGCGCCAAGGCTACTTTGGTAAAGGGGTTGTATGGAGCAGTGAGTAGGGGAAGCCGTGAGAACAATAGTAATAATCAAATAGTTGTAGTGCAATTAAGGGAAGCATTAAAAGCCGAAGATGGTTCTGAGGTCATACCAGCAAACGCAGAACTACATACTAAAATTCGTTCTATTTCTGAAGGCGGGTTGGTAGACCTTAATGTAGATAAAGTTGTTTGGCAAGACAATGGCGATCGAGTAGAAAAATCCGTACCGCAAGATGCATTGATAATTAGTGGCGCTGGTGGTAAACCCCCAGTTGCAACCCAGTATTCCGGTGGAGGAGGCTCATCCATTGGGCGTGATGCATTAATGTTCGCCTTGGGAGGTGCTCAAAAAGCAGGAGAGTTAATTAATCGCCCAAAGGAAAAGTGCGAGAGAGATACATATTATGACAATGATGCAAACGGCAACCCCACTATTCTTCGTTATGGTAGTAGGTACTGCTTTAACAGTAACTCCGATCCAGATCTCCTAGCCGGAGTTCTTGATGGTGGTATGAGATCTGTCGTTCCTGAGGTAATGCGACGCAGCCAACAGGCACAATCCCAAAAAGCGCAGAGAACTAATATTTGGTGGATACCAGCAGGCACAAAAATGGAAGTTAGAGTCAATCGAGCAACGCAATTTTGATGACTACCAAGTTTGCTCAGATACCCGACTTCTTAAAGAAGTCGGATATCTTGCAGCCCTACCTAAAACAATCCGCGTCCATCTGCTACAGGCTGCGGTTCAGAACCCAAAAAGTTATTATGAACGACAACACTCATATTCCAGAACAAACCCCATACAATCCTTATCTCCTCCCTCTAGTACCTTTCTTTTTCTCAGCAGCAATATTATTGCTAGCCAGCAGTGCGTTAGCAAACAACGCCGTTTTGCGTTCCATATTTTCCTGCCAAGCTCAAGGTTTAGGAGGCGCAATACCCGAAATCAAAGTTTGGTTTCAGCAAGGAACAAACTTAAGCTTTATTCAGGCTGGAGAAACAATTAAAAAAGTTTGGTTAGACGATCCGTCCAAAGTCACATTAGATTTTGATGGTCCCATGTGCTTGCAGTCTGGTCAACAAGGTTCAGAAACAGGAGATTGTGAAAACTCAGCGGCAAGCGTCATTCACCTTAGACGAATTCAAAAACTTAACATTCCTGGGCTTCCCAACACCAACTCCACACTTCTCACCGTGGTGACTGAAAAGCAAGGACAAAAAAAGTTATACACCTTCCGAGTGAACTATGGTGAAGGCGAGCCAGAATATAACACCCTAGCTGTTTTCGCCGATGCCTCTTATCCTGGTGCAGGGTCTTGCGCCACAGGAAATAACAGACAAAATTATAGGAATACAAATATCGAAAGGAGAGATGACTCACGCTGACGGAGAAACAGAATTTTCAAAAATAATTGTTGCTATTATTACTCAGCCAAATCAAATTTATCGGTAAAACTAACAGCAAGCAGTAAAATTTCTTTTAAGATTTCATAGAAACTTTATATATTTTATCAGTACTTTAAATTTAGTGCCCAAACTGTTTGCTATGGTTGATAGTGAGTTATGTACTGATTTTCTCTCTGTTAAATTAAGAAATGACTATTGCACATCATGATTACAGATCGAGACTCTAGAAACTGGCAAGAAGAAAGCCGTTATAGTAGTCGGGGAAGTGCTTATTTGTACGCACCGATGGTGAACTTCAATGAGATGGCTGAAGTTGGTGACACTCCCCCGTGATGTGCTGTTTTTGTATCTAAATACAATGGCAATTTCAACACTCACATCTTGAAAATAGGATTTTCCGAAATTCAATAGATGCGATCGCGTTGAAAGAGTAATTTGTTTAACTAAACAGTTCAAGATTGGTTTGTGATATTGAACAGTTCAATACTTACTGTCGTTTTGTAGTTATATTTTGTTGTTAATCAGTTACAACAAAACTTTCGGATAGAAACACATCAAGTTATTGAACTACAATCACAAAAATCCTGTTTTTTGAAATTGAGCTAACAAGATATCAATCTTTGCAACAAAGAGAAATTAGATTTTTACCTTGAGGTTGAATCTTAGACTAGACTAGTCTCAATACTTATTGGTTAAGCCTAAAAATGCGAAAACACGTAGGTTGGGTTGAGGAACGAAACCCAACATTTACAGACGTTTGTTGGGTTTCTCCACGGGTTTACCCAACCTACAAAAATTCTTATCCGAGCAGTCTTGAGACCGATCTCAAGAGTTATTTGTCAAATTTCTCAAACATCCTCTCAGGAATTAGACTTTATCTGTTTGAAGTTTTTACTAGTTTTATAATTTCAAGAGTAGCTTTTGACAGATAAGTGCGAAGAACAATAGGTAGACGCAATTTCAACAAGAGTTTACAACTACCCAAAGTAATAAAAACAACTTCACTAAGGTGTTAGAACTATGAATGACAAGCAATTTATTTCAAAATATAAGCGTTTAGAAGAGATGTTTCTAACAACTCTGTTAGGTGATGTTCCTACAATTCTCTTAGGAACAAAGTTACGAAACATAATGTACAAGAGTATTTTTGGCAAACTAGGTAACTCTGTTTATATCCACAACGGTGTTGAATTTATCAGCACTAGATATATCGAAATAGGCAATGGTGTTTATCTTTTTAAAGATGTGCGTATACATGCAGGATCGCATCAAAACAATAGAGTTTGTCTGGCAGATGGAGTTATCCTGGAAAAAAGCGTAGAGATTGGAGCATTAGATAATACTCAGATCCACATTGGTGAACGTACATTTATCGGTTCTAGCGTTTGTATAGGTGGTCCCGGCAATATAACAATTGGTAAAGATTGTCTCATTGCATCCCACGCAGGAATTGTTGCCAACAATCACATTTTTGACGATCCTACCCAGAAAATTTCTTCCCAGGGAATCACTCGTAAAGGAATTACGATTGAAGATGACTGCTGGTTGGGACACGCGGTGACGGTTTTAGACGGAGTCACTATAGGTAAGGGAAGTGTGATTGGTGCAGGCGCAGTTGTCACTAAAGACATTCCTTCCTACTCAGTTGCTGTAGGAATACCTGCCAAGGTTATCAGACAAAGAACTAGCAAGGATTTCGTAAAATCTAGAAATTAAGTAGTTAACTAGGAATTTAGCCCTGACTTTAGAGTCGGGCTAAGAGCTCATCACCAAGTTATTTTTTTAATGGGGGCAAAAAGACGACACAACACTAATTATCAGCAAGGAATTAAACCAAGTTGTTGAAAAACACCTAATGCATCTTGTCCTTGCTCTTCAACAACCTTACCTTCAACAATGCGGTAAATAGTTATCCCACCCCAAGATGCAGTTTTGAATGTTGGAGGGAGATTAAGCAATTTTATCTCGCCTTTGTGAGTACCTCGAGCAGTTCAGATAATGGCGACCTTTTCTCCTGCGATCGGGTGAGTACTGCACAAGAAAAATCTAGGCTATATTAGGTAAAGTTAAGTATTTATCGGTTATGTCTAAGATTTCCAGTCAAGAAGCAGTTGATGATACTGGGTGTTCATTCAGATTTTGAAGAAGCGCAAGGCAAAAGGTGCTGTAAGTAATTGACAGTGAGGTAAATCAACTCATTGATTTAAGAATTTATTCAACTCTTCCACAGAGGAATTTATAAATTTAGGTGTAAGCTCTCTTAATTTTGGATGATCTTGACGTTGAAGGAGGTCACGCAATAAATGTAAGCGTCGTGCAGCAATCAATGCATCTAAGCAAGATTCAGTTTGCTTGGGAAGTGAGCATATTTGTTGATAACTTTCAAGTAAAACTTTTCGCCAAACTGGGTACTCAGATCGGTTACGGAAGTAATAAAGTGTCACAGCCAAGTCATAAAGATAATAACTCCAACCACAATCATCAAAATCAAATACCTGTATCTTGCCTTGATAAAACTTACAGTTTCCGTAATGTAGGTCACCATGTATAAGACCAAAGAACTCTCTGTGCTGCCTGAGATCTTGCATGGAAGAGCGAATTTTTTTGGCGGATGCTTCCAACACGGCTTGATTGCTCTGTGATACTAGCAATTTGCTCTCAATTGACAAACTTATAGGAAATGTTCCGAACAATCCGTCCTCGTCTATTCGAGGTCGCACAAAGCCTTTTGGAACAATAAACTGCTGGCTGTATTGGTGCAACTGTGCCAAGAATATGCCCATCAGCACAATTGCTTTTGGACTCAATCCAGCATCTAAAAATCGACCGGGAAGCCAACGAAAAAGAGTGCAATATCGTGCTTCTGGTACTCCCTCTGCCTCTGCCATCACAAAAAGCGAACCATCACTCGCCGATACAGGTTGTGCAACTGCTAAATCAGTTTTGTGTTGTAGCGACAATAACCAGAGCAATTCAGAATGAATTGAAGCAAAATCGTGTTTGCCTGGTCGATAAATCCGAAGCACATAACAACAGTCTGTTTTGTCTAATGTTTCTCTTGATTTATCAGAACCTAGCTCAACTTTAAATGTAGTGTTCTCGCCATGTGCCAGACATACTAAGCGGCTTTTATCTAGGTTGTAGTTGAGCAAAGCAGACTGTGCTAAGCGCAAGAGCCGCTTCACTTGACCACTGTAGCTAAGTTCAGCAAAAGGCTTCATTTTATTTTTAGAGGCAAATACCTATAGTCTAGTCAATTTTTATGAAAAACGCTGCAAGACTCGATCCTCAAAACCCCCCTTTTTAGCTATGCACAAGGGGAATTTTGAGGAATGAACATCACTAACTGAACCGTAATGAAACCTAAGAATAACGGCAAAAATCTTCATACTGAATCTCTTTACCAGTGATCCCTTTTCTAATTGCACTTAAAAGATGAGTCTTACCAGATTCATTCGCACCAACAATTGTTGTAACTTTTGGATCTATCGGTATACGAACATATGGATAAAATTTTCCATCAATATCATCCCAAGGATAACGTATATTTTCCTTTTTATTTTCTTTCTGAACTTGTAACAAATAATCGAAGTTAAAAGATTTGTAGAAGCGGATGAATACAGTTTGAAGATGCATATATTGTCCTGGCAAATACTTGTTTGGTTTTTTCTAGCTAAATAGGCATACAAAACACAATTTAAACAGATGTATTGTATGCTGTTGCAAATCAAAATGAATTATCTTTTTAAGAAAAACACATTTTTCACAACTGGGAAGTTAAAACACATTTAACTTATAAAGTGCCAGTTGCTAAAAGTCGAAAAATGATTGACTGATACAAAAGGTGCTAAATAGCTAACAAATTAATAGATAGTGTAGAAGTAGCCTCTACCCTGTTTATGCACTCTTCCTTGACCTAGTGCTACAAGTACCAGTAGAATTTCCTGAGCATAATAGTCAAGCTTAAAGCCATAGGTGTAGGGTAAATCAAATTGTTTAGCTACCGATTTAAGTACAATACCCGTGAATGAATTTCGTCAGTTCTCTCAAACGCTCTCTGAAAAAGGGTTATAGGCGTTTTTTTGAATGGTAGTCTCTCGCTAAAATCTTCACTTGCGGCGATCGCATCATTCCTATACAACGCAATTGCCGTCTAGCCTTAAGAACTGTAGCCTTTACTAGGAAAGGGTTTCCGGATTCAAATCAGTTTCATTCACGGGTATTGGATTTAAGTACAGTAGCGGAATCTTCCTTGTTAGCTATTTCATGATGCCACTTTACAAGTAAGTCCATAATTTCTTGTTTTTTTTAGCAACCAGCGCATCATCTTTACTTGGGTGAGTACGTTGGCTTTTTTTCCATGAAAGTCCGGCTTCGTGTAAAAGATGATAGTAGCTTTGTTTTGATTCAAAGGTGACTCCGTAAGTCTCTAATATATAATCATATACTTCATCAATCGACCACCACTCACGTGATTTTAACCAGGTTAAAATGTTTTCTTTTTGCTCTTGGGTTAGGTATCCTGTAGTTCCTTTATATCCTAATTTCAAACCATTTATACCGTTTTCATCGTAAGATTTTTTACATTTACTGATAAAACCAAGCGATACATCAAGAATTTGTTGTATTTCTCGATATGTATAATTATTTTCAACCATTTGTACAGCAAGCGCACGTAATTGTTCTTTTGGCTCCTTGGTTGTTCTGATTAATTCTGTGAGTAAATCCATCTGTCGTACACCTCGATATCACCCTTTAAGCTCACAATATCGTATTTGGTGCTTGTTCACGACCTATTTAGGGCTTGCTGTAAGATAAAGTAGTTTTTACCTGATGAACAACATAAGCAAAGTATTCTACTCACATACACCTTGAGTCTTAATTGAGAAGTTTTCTGCCAAACACTCAAGAACTTCATTTAGAGTTTCTGTCTCTGTTATAGCCAGTTGTTCTAATGAAACAGTCAATTATTTTAACAAAATGATACACAACACTTTTATTATTTCACTTCGGGAAATTGTTTAAGTAATGATAAGTTTTCTCTATAGATTATGTATCTTATAGCACTTTAATATACTGGTTAATTTGTTGGCGATCGCCCTTTGGGAAAAAGTTTGTGATCTACTGATAATGGACATTATTTAAACCAATATTTGAGTGCATATGTATGACTGAAGTATCAAGCAACCAACAAGCGCTCATAAAAAAAATCCGAGTTATCGCGGCAACTTTAAGCATCAGTCAAATAGTCACTGATCTTATAGCCGCAAGTAAAAATCTAGAACTACTAGAAAAATCTAAACTGGTAGAAATGCTAATAGCTCTACTGATGCAACCATTAGCGCTTTTAGCTGCGGCATCGGATTCAATTTTGAAGCACTTTGCTAAGTAGCTCCAGCACGGTGTGAAAAGGTGTCCAGAATATAGTGTTACTTCCTTTTGCCTCATCCTTAGATCCAATAAAATTGAGAAGCTTAGGTAATTCAGAGAGGTTTCTACTCACTGAGCAATTGGCAAATGTTTTGTAAGATTGCTCGTACTCACTTATAACCTCATTCAGATATTCCTTAATTTTAATTAATTCATCTACCAATTGTTTATGAGTTCCCGATTCAGTATTTCCAGAAGTAGAATGCTGAAACAATTTAGGTTCACTTTCAATCACACGGACTGCCTCCTCAATAGATAGTTCAGCATCAATAAGTTTCTCAAGTTGCTTGTTATATTCTTCCCATACAATCATCCTTTCTAATTTACCTGTACCTGGTTCTAAGCTAATCGCTTGTGCCCTCAGCAATCGCCTTACTTTTTTAAGGTCGTGATAAGCGGCGATTAAAGTAGAACGGAGATTACGCTGAATCTCCTTCTGACGTTCTCGTGACTCACGTTCGATTTCTTTCTGACGTTCCTGTGATTCACATTCGCGACGATAAGCTTCATAAACAAGAGAAACCCCTCCACCCATGACAGTGATTAGAAAAAATTGATATGTGGACTCGAATAGTTTCTCCTCAATATGCTTCTTAATCTGACTACCAAAAATAAGAAATAGTAAAATCCCCATCAAACTAGTTGTGACGATGAGCCTGATGAAACCTGAACTGCTTTTCATACTAGGTGCAGGGCTTTCCTCTTTTGTTATTTGATTTGATGCTAAACGTCAACATAAAACCTCGAAGCAATGCGATCGCTTTCCAGACACTCATCATTCCCTCCCCTGACTGTCTCTACTCTTTTGTCATTCTGTCACGGCAAATAATCATATTGACAATATGTACTGTTCGCTTTAGATTATTTGTCTGAGCAATTGCGGCATTTAATGAACCTATAAAGAGCAAAATTGAAGCATTAATGGTATAGGCCAATCTGCCAATTCAAGTGTGTAATCAACCAAACACTGATAGAAATTCCCAAAATGCGTAATTACTGCTCGTAGCCATTTAGTTAACCTAGTAAACTTTCTTTATATTCAATTCTTCTTAACAAATTTTGTGAACCGTATTGATAAATAAAGTAATACTCTTCACGCATTCATCATTTATTGTTAAGAATCAGGATTTTTGAAATTTTTTCACCGAAAGTCTAGAGAGAATATTCAATATTTGAACAAAAAACTTAAATACCTTAGCACCGATCAGAGGATTAATTATGGCTCCAAACAAATAAGAAAACAAAAGAATTAGCACAACTATTAGACTAGAGAAATCTTTAATTGTAATAAAAAAACTCAGGTCACGTATATTAAAAAAGTTAAGTATCACAAAAAAAAGCGTTGTAATTAGCATCAATCCACTAACCACAAATTCAGTTATTAGTGCAGTTGTATTCATCTTTCTAAATACGTAAAGAATAAGAAAACGATGAATAATCTCGTTCTACTTTAGAGTTAAGCTTTAATTTTGAGGAACTTGTGAGTAATTAAAAAAATTTGTAATTCTTAACAGAAATTTCACTAGAAAATTATTTTAATTATAGCCCACATTCCGCACCCTAGCTGTCACAAGTTCATAGGTACTAACAAACTGACTAATGAGTAGTATTTTAGAACTATCACCAGAAATGATATTTTAGGGATTATTGATAATAGATATTACAGCAAGCCCTATTTATATGTTATGTAAGTCTTTTAATGCGGTTAAATTTTTGTTTGATTTTGCTGTTAATCATCAAGTCTTCTCCTTTGACAAAGTATCTATGTATGGATAAGTATGTTCACGACCTATTTAGGATTGCTGTAGTATTAGTTAGCCAAAAGAAAAAACTTTCATAGCTTACTTCAAAAGAAAGCTATTAGCTTTTTTTCCAACGATAGCAGTTAGCTAATTCACACTAAGCAAAGATACAAACACTACCCTATAATCAGCTACCGTATATATACGTACTAATTTATTTGTCAAGAACAAAATTGGAAACTCTCTAATATCATGTCCGGTAACATGACCATAGTAAAGTTGCTTAGTTCCTTAGCGCCTTTGCGACGGCAGGCGCTTCAACTCTGGGAACCAGAGCAACGCGCTGCCTCGTCTTTGCGTGAGCTTTATTCAGGGTATGCAAGTGAACATGACATAATTTATAGGAAAAGGAGACATACTGCAATCAAAAGATATGTCAAAATCAAGTATTCGACAGCCGTTACATTAAGACTTACCCAAAGTTACCCAAAGCTAGACATTGTCGTCATTAATCTAGCTGAACTTTGATGCTTGATTCCTGCTTCACTCTGGTGATGTCGGCACCCTCCAGTCCACAGGCTCACTCCGTCTAACTAACGGTGATGGACGAATAATTCTTGACGCCACGTGCTTCAACCGGGGGAACCCCGGCAACGCAGTGGCTCAGGTTAATGGCAGCGTTCAGGTCTCGGTTAATGCTGAGACCACACTCACAATTAAAAGTTCTTTCTTTCAATGAAAGTTCTTTCTTAACTGTTCCGCAATTGGAACAAGTTTTAGAACTAGGAAACCACCTATCAACAATTACAAGCTTTGAGCCAAACAAATCACATTTATAAGTTAGCTGTCTCCTGAATTCAAAGAATCCCATATCTTGAATGCTTGCGGCTAGTTTATGATTTGCCATCATACCTTTGACGTTTAAATCCTCAATAACTATTACGCTGTGGTTCTTAGCTAATAGTATGGTTAACTTATGTAATGTATCTTTTCGGATGTTCGCTATCTTTCTATGTAATCTAGCAATTTGTAATTGAGCTTTCTTCCAATTAGCTGAACCTATCACTTTCTGTCGATTTAACCATTGAAGTCTAGCTAGCTTGTCTTTAAATCTTTTGTAAGATTTAGCTCCTTCAACAATCTCGCCAGTGGATAGAGTTGCCAAATTAGAAACACCTAGATCGACACCTACTACTGAGTGTTCAGAGAAAAACCAAGTGTCTTCTAATTTCAGATCTGGCTTACTTGCCTCAAACCTGAATGAAATAAACCATTTATCAGCTTCACGACTAATTGTCACTGATTTTGGTTGGAAACTATTTGGTGGAACTTTATGAGGAGACTTTTTCTTTTTTCTAGGACAATGAGTTGGTAAGCATTCGTATGTTTTCAATACCCCTATTTTAGGAACTTGAATACTACGGCTTCCAAGTGTTTTAACAGTTCCTTCTAACGTGAAACTATCATGCTGCCCTTTTTTCTTAAACTGCGGAACCCCTTTCTTCTAAAATCCGGATATCCGATTTCCTACAAACCATCCCAAACCGCCCACTCCTAACAATAACGGCGTCAACCAATCGCCCCAAAGCACGTACAAAGTCTTACTTTGAAGACGATATATCGTTTCCGTATGAACCTCGTAAGTATTATGCCCCGAAATCCACAACGTTCTACCATGAGGATCTACAAAAGCTGAATATCCCGTATTTGTTGCCCGCACCGCCCATCTGTCAGTTTCAATAGCCCGCATAATATCCTGTGCGTGATGCTGTGCTGGCATAGCAGCACTGTAGTGAGCATCATTAGAAGGTGCCAGTATAAACTCACCTCCCACCGCAGCTTGACGGCGGAAATGTTCGGAAAAAGCCGATTCATAACAAATCCCGACAATAGCACGACCAAAAGGCGTGTCAAATATTTGATTTTCCTTCCCCGCAACCTGGTGTTCCTTCAAAGGTGACAAACGGTCAATAAGACCACCCAAAATTTCCTCAAAAGGAACGTATTCCCCAATCGGCACCATCTTAACTTTGCCGTAGCGACTAAAAATTACACCACTACCCGTAACTGTAAATAAACTATTTGTATAACTACGCCCATCTCTATAAAAACCGCCAATCCAAGCAACTTTCTTTTTTTCCCGCACCGCAGCTACCAAAGAACTTGCCATGATATCGCTCTGGAAAAAAGGCAAAGCACCCTCTGGAGTCAGCACTGCATCAACACCTTGGTCTACTAGCGTGACATAACCCGTGGTGTAACCTTCAAGAGCACGACGAAAACCTTCTCGAAAAAGTTTAATTTCATTAGGAACATTTCCCTGAACAATCCCCACTTTCAACGCTGCTTCTGGTTTTTGAACTAAAGGACGGCTATATAAACTCAAACCAATAAGATGGAGAAAAATAAATAGTGAAGCCGCAGAAACTAAATAACTGAACCGCAGAGGCGCTGAGGTCGCAGAGAGAAATCTCTTTCTTTCCTCTGCGTTCTCTGCGCCTCTGCGGTTGATCCATGCTTCCGCAAGCAAACCATTCACCGCCACAATAGCCGCAGTCACCGCACTTGGTCCAGACAGTTGACCTAAATGTAAAATAACGAGATTTTGCGGGCTTTGCGTGTAAGAAAGAGAAGTCCACCACAACGGTCCTGCACTCCAAAGTGCTTCTAATCCACACCAGATAGCTGTGCCAATAAGAACACGAACAAATCCATTTTGGATTTTGGATTTTGGATTTTGGATTTTGGATTTTGGAGGAGACGTTTCATTTCCTCGTTTGAAAGTCACTCTAAACCAATCTAAAATCGGCAATCTAAAATCTAAAATTAACGAGAAACAAGTTGCCCAAGTAGCAACTAATGCTGCTCCCCACAAAGTAATGAACGTCCAGCAAAATAAAGCGATCGCCACACTTGCCAACCAAGGAACGCCCATCCAAGTCATGGGATGAATTCCAGTAATCCAAGATAAGGCGATTCCGTGGATAACCAATACCCCAGGCGATGGACAATGGGAGAGGGGGAGGGAGAGGGGGGATGAGGGGATTGGTTGTTTCGTTGTGTAGAATTAACAACAAGTACCCATAGGGGGGCCAGGGCAATCCATGCCAAGACCCATGCATCAAATGGCGCAACCGTCAACCCCATCAAAACTCCACTTATAAAAGCAATAAAGATTTTAGACTTTGGATTCAATCCAAAATCCAAAATCCAAAATCCAAAATGCTTACTCTGCTTCGGTTGCATCAACAGTATCGGGGGGAACTATTGCCACTCCCGTGATAACGTCATCTTCGTCAAGGCGCTGCACTCGTACTCCCGTTGCCGATCGCGATTGAATTGAAATCGCATTCACCGCCTGACGAATGATAATACCGCGACTGGTGACCATCATAATCTCTGCTGCATCATTGTTAACGATATGTAAAGTTGCCAGTTGGTCTTTGATTTTGCGGTTTTTGAATTTAGTCGCCATGATACCCTGACCGGCACGCTTTTGCAGGCGGAACTGGGAAACTGGTACGCGCTTGCCATACCCTCCCATTGTAATCACCAACACCCACGGACCAGTACTGCCGTTACCAGTCACTTCTACAGATTCTTCATTCACCTCAACCTCAAGGATTTCTTCCGTTTCAACATCCTCAAGTTCAGCTTCTATAGCTGTACTTAAAGTTTCAAGAATCGCAGATGGAAGAATATCCATTCCCACCAGTTCATCTTTATCGCGCAGTTTCATGGCTTTTACCCCACGAGTCGCCCGTCCCAAAGGACGCAGTTGCTCGTGGTTACATCTAAAGTGAATTGCCATTCCCCGACGCGAACCAATGATTACGCTATCTTCAACTCTTGCTCTTCTCACCCAACGGAGTTGATCCCCTTCCTCTAAAGAGATAGCAATCAAACCATTAGCACGAATATTACTAAATGCAGCTAACTCGGTTTTCTTGATATAACCACCGTTAGTGAGCATGACCAAATATTCATCACTGCTAAACTCCGTAACAGGAACTATTGAGGTAATTTTTTCCTCTTTGGGAACGGGTAGCAATTGAACAATTGGCGTCCCCCTACTTGTACGGGAACTCACGGGGATTTGATAAGTTTTGAGGCAATAAACAACACCTCGCTGACTGAAGAATAAAACACTGTCATGGTCGCAGCAAGTGAGGAAATGCTCAACACCATCATCTTCTTTCATCTTTGCTGCAGCTTTGCCTCTGGTCGCACGGCTTTGCGCTTCAAAGGTGTTAACTGGCATCCGTTTGATGTACCCTTGTTCGGTGACTAAAATGACAACCTTTTCATTGGCAATCAAGTCTCGGTCATCTATTTCCCCTTCCAAAGGCGAGATCGTTGTCCGGCGAGGCGTTGCGTATTTCTCTTTGAGATGTTTCACCTCATTCTCAATAATTTCCAGAATTCGCTCTCGACGCGCAAGAATATCTTGCAGATCGGCAATGAGGGCTTGTAATTCTTCGTGCTCCAAGCGAATTTTATCTGCTTCCAAAGCTGTCAAACGCCGCAGTTGCATTTGCAAAATCGCATCGGCTTGCGCTTCAGAGAGTCCGTAGGTTGTGACTAACTCTCCTTTAGCTGTGGGCGCATCAGGTGCATGGCGAATTAAGCTAATAATTTCATCTAGGTGCGATAGGGCGATCAACAACCCCTGCAAAATATGGTCGCGTTCCTCAGCTTTCCGCAATTCATATTGCGTGCGTCTGGTAATGGCTTCGATGCGGAAATCTAGGAAGACTTGCAAGAATTGCTTGAGCTTGAGCACTTGGGGTTCCCCATTCACAAGCGCCAGCATATTCGCCCCAAAGTTAGCTTGTATTGGCGTTTGTTTGTAGAGATTGTTCAGAACAACCCTGGGATAAGCATCACGCTTGAGTTCAATCACGATTCGCATACCATCGCGATCGCTCTCATCTCGAATATCTGCAATTCCGTCTATTTTCTTGTCATTCACCAACTCAGCTATTTTTTCAATCAATGCTGCTTTGTTGGTTTGGTATGGCAATTCAGTAACAATTATTGCTTCTCTATCCGGTCGTCCCCTTTGTTCTATGGTTTCAATTTGAGCCACACCCCGCATGGTGATGGAACCGCGCCCCATAGTATAAGCTTCTTTAATTGGCCCCGTCCCCAAAATCTGACCTCCTGTAGGAAAATCAGGACCGGGAATATACTGCATTAATTGAGTATCATTAATGTCAGGATTGTGAATCAGTGCTACCAATCCATCAATCAACTCACCCAAATTATGAGGGGGAATGTTGGTTGCCATACCCACGGCAATACCAGAAGAACCATTCAGCAGCAACTGTGGAACGCGTGCTGGCAAAACAGTTGGTTCTTGTTGGGAACCGTCAAAGTTATTAACAAAATCTACGGTTTCCGACTCAATATCTTGTAGTAAAGCGTCACTCGTTAAAGCTTCCAAGCGGCATTCGGTGTATCGCATTGCCGCAGGTGGATCGTTATCTATTGAACCGAAGTTTCCATGCCCTGCAATTAAGGGCGATCTCATGGAAAAATCCTGTGCCATCCGCACCAGAGCGTCATAGACTGCTGTGTCGCCGTGAGGGTGATATTTACCCAATACTTCCCCTACTACACGAGCGCATTTACGAAAAGGGCGATCTGCGGTCAATCCCAATTCATGCATAGCATAGAGGATACGACGATGCACAGGTTTCAGACCATCCCTGGCATCTGGCAGCGCCCGACCTACAATCACGCTCATGGCGTACTCTAAATAAGACCGGGACATTTCGTTCCCCAGATCGGTCGGGATAATCCTCTCCTGAGAGGTTGTCATAACCTAAAAAACTCCAAAAATCGCAGATTTTAGCCTTTATACTGAAAAAAAAGCAAAATTATTCCGAATTAACGCTGAATAACTGCCATAATTTGATACAATTCTAGCATATTTTACTGTTTGCTGGGGGAAACTTCGTCTCACCTCGTTCCCAGGCTCCGCCTGGGAATGCCTCACAGGAGGCTCAGCCCCCTGTATGGCGAGGCAGAGCCTCGCTCTCTGCATTCCCAGGTAGAACCTGGGAACGAGAAAGAGAAACCAATGACGATTGATTTTTGAGTTGAGATTCGATCAAGGGTACTTTAGGAGCGAGAAAAAATCCAATCAAACTGGCAAACAAAATTGGCGTGAAGGGGCTAAAATTTGTTAATTTTGATAGCAATAAGGTTGTACTGATAGGTGTTCGCGTCACTGCTGCATTGATAGCTGCCATTGTACAAATCATGGCAAGCGTCGAATTCAGTCCTGGAATTAAGCTAGCTACAGCTTTACCCAAACAAGCGCCTGTAAAAAATAGGGGGATGATAAATCCTCCGCGCCATCCTCCAGTAACAGTCACGCTAATAGATGCCATTTTTGCAAAAGCAAGCACAAACAAGAAAACAGTCGGAAAGTTTCCATCCAGAACAACTTCTAATTCATGATGTCCAAAATAACGGGTAAGTGGTAAGACAGCCGCTAAAAGACCAAGTCCCAAGCCAGCTAGTGTTGTGCGGAAATAAACGGGTCCGGGAATTTGGGCAAAAATGCGATCGCAGGCTCGAAAAACACTCATAAAAATCCACCCAGCAATAACTCCCACAAATCCGAAGACAATCACTAGTGCAAAATCATCAATACTGTCTATGTGATATTGCGGAAAATGCCAGGTTGGCGCAATCCCCAAATGTGTAATGGCAGCGAAAACCAGATAACTCGCACAACTAGAAACAATCGCAGGCATTAAAGCTTCATAGTACTCAACAATATGCTGGTGGTGCAAAATTTCCAAAGCAAACATAGCACCACCAAGAGGTGCGCCAAACAAAGCTGTAAAGCCTGCAGCCATTGCAGCTAAACTCATAGACCTCACATCTTCACCTTCGAGTCGCAAACGATCGGCAACCCAAGTCCCAAAAGAACCGGTCACCTGTACAAGTGGTGCTTCCGGTCCAGCACTACCACCTGCTGAGATGCTGAGCAAAGAAGCCAGAATCATCGAAGGATTTTTACGAGCATCCAAGCGCCCATTTTGAAGATGGATGTTATCAACGATCGCGGCAATTTCACCGGGATTGCCAAGACAATGAATGACTAAACCAATCGCTAAACCAGCAAGTGGCATAACGAGCAACAGACTCCAACCTTGAAATTTTTCAAGCCCGTGGAGCATTAGTTCCAGCACACTCCAATACAACCCCGCAAATAAACCACAAACAGTCCCCACAACAGTCCAGCATAAAACCCAACGAGAAATCGTGAAGGGATTGCGTTTTACCAATCCAAAAAGTTGACGAAAAGTCCGGCGTTGAGTTTGTCCGTGAGGAGGGCGATTGTCTGGTAGCACGAGTAATATTCCTAGCTTAATGAAACAAATGTTATGAAATCTTTATATTCTCTATGCTAGTACGTGTGGGAAATAAAGAAGCATTGGAATTTAAGCCCCAAGGTAGTGTATTGCGTCTATGGCAAAAGTTTAGGCTCAAGGTGTGTCAAGGTTGGAGTAAGTATCCATCATGTATAGCGACGAAACAACTCCCAATCAAGCTGAGAAAACAAATCCACAAACTGATGAGTCACAATTAAGCCCCGAAATGCTCGATCGCATCAAGCATCCTCCAAAAATGGACGACGTGTTGCTTTCATTATCACCCGATGAACTTAGAGGTAACCAGGCAGTCGTACCAGAAATGCTTGACGAACCCACCGACGAAATGATTGGCTTTACCAAAGAATGATCGTTAAACTAATTGCTATTAACCATTAGCCATTAGTAATTAGCCCATTAGCTCTATGTTGCCAATTATCTATTCCGACGAGTTTCTAGATCATAAAACGGGGTCTTTCCATCCAGAAAATCCAGAACGTTTAATGGCGATTACCACAGCCCTCAAACAAGCTGCTTTTGCAGAACAAATTGAATGGCGATCGCCATCTTCGCCAGAAACTCGACCCCTCATGTCTTTTTTGCAACAAGCGCATACCCAACGTCATATCAACAAAATTCGAGAAATTGCTCTTGCAGGTGGTGGTTATTTAGATGGAGATACCCCTGTTTCCTCCCGCAGTTATGATGTTGCTTTACTGGCAGTTAGCGCTTGGTTAGATGGAGTCGATATTGTGCTAGAAACTGGCAAACCAGCTTTTGTCCTGGCTCGTCCACCAGGGCATCATGCTGTCAGTGATGAGGGAATGGGATTCTGCTTATTTTCCAATGCTGCCGTTGCTGCATTTTATGCCTTGCAAAAACCAGGAATCAATCGTGTAGCTATTCTGGACTGGGATGTTCATCATGGCAATGGGACGCAAGCAATTGTAGAAGAACACCCGCAAGTCGCTTACTGTTCCTTGCATCAGTATCCCTGCTACCCAGGGACTGGACGAGCAACAGAAAAAGGATTTCATGATAATGTGCTCAATTTACCTGTACCTCCAGGTAGTAATATGGGGGTATACCAGCCCGTCTTTGAAAAAAAGGTCATACCTTTTTTGTCAAACTTTCAACCTGATTTATTAATTGTCAGTGCTGGTTACGATGCCAATGCTGACGATCCATTAGCAAGCATTGATTTACAGCCACAAGATTATGGCGTCTTCACTGATTATTGCTTGGGAATTACTCGTAAAATTGTGTTCGGTTTGGAAGGTGGTTACGATTTTGAATCCCTTTCTAAATCAGTTGTAGAAACAATTGAGCACTGTTTGTTTTACAAATAATTGAGAACGGCTGTAAAATCAATGATATTTATGGTTTCTTTTCTCCTAAAATAGGCTTAGTACTTTTAGAATTTTGATGCGGTACTTTTTGTATTTCTCTATCATTTAGAAATTCTCTTGCTGATACTATTAATGAAATTAACAACATTATTACTGATATAAAATTCATTAGTAATAATGATTTTTTTTTGAAAATTTTATAATTCCTATCTTTAAATAAAGACTTAGTTTGAGACACATTACTTTTTAATTCTAATAGCTGGAGCCATTCTTGTATTGCGCCCCTACACCTGGGTTCAAAAGCGCAATCTATACCCGTGGGAAGTATAGATTTCTTTACATATACAGAGAAGAGAAAAACTTTACGAATTACTGATGGTGAGTTATACAAGAATAACAAATTTCACACCAGTAAAAATGTTTACACAAGCTAGAAAATATCGCATCGGTGGTTATCGTCCCGGCAAGAAATCAGAAGACGCCAAAATGCATCATACAGGGCGCTTTGATAGCGATCGCTTACCGCCTAAAGTAGACCTCCGTAGATACATGACCGAAGTAGAAGAGCAGGTTGGTAATAGCTGTGTAGCAAATGCATTTGTAGGTGCTTATGAATACCTTGCTAAACGGGATTTAGGCGAATCAAGTGATGTGAGCCGTTTATTTGTTTACTATAATGCTCGGTCTCTTGATGGTAGCGAACAAGAAGATGGCGGGACACAAATGGAACTTGCCATCAAAGCTCTAACCAACTATGGAGCATGCTCTGAAGACATTTGGCCTAATGATGAAGATTTGATTTTCCAAGAACCAGAAAGTTCTGCTTACGAACATGCAGCAAACTTCAAAATACAGGAAGCTGAGTTTGTTGAAACCGATCTTGACTTGTGGAAACATACCTTAGCAGAGGGTTATCCCATTGCGTTTGCCCTCAACACGTTTGAGTCCTTTGATGATGCCACACACAATCGGGGACGCGTACCGATGCCCAAGAAATCGGATAATGTACGCTCTACCCACGGATGGCATGCAATGCTTTGTGTTGGCTACTCTGACAAAGACCGCGTGTTTATCGTGCGTAATTCCTGGGGTTCAGAGTGGGGCGATCGCGGATATTGCTACATACCCTACAACTATGTCATCCATCAGGAGTACAACGGTCACGACTCGTGGATTATTAAATCTGTCAACGACCTTGACTTTAGTGCTGGAGTTTGGGAAGAAGGTGAATCATTCTTTGCCGATGAAAATTCTCTGTTGCTTTTCGACTTCTACGTTACTACTGATGACCCAGAGGGTTTCATTGAGGTTTTGGATGAACTATGTATGAGCTACGTCGAAAGCGAGGAAGAGTATTATTTTGACTACGAATATGAAGAACAGGAAGATGAAGAAACCTATATTGTTAATATTCTTAACTTTGACTTGACAATAGAGTATAGCAGCCAATTTCTTGAGGATCTGGATGCACTCTGCGAAGAATATGCTATTGATGGCGATTACGATTACAGCCTAGATGGCAATGAGAGCGAAGAAGAGTAAAGAAATTTTGTAACCTCGTGCCTTTGTTGGTCAGTAAAATGTTCGTAGTTGCGATGAGTGCGCGATCGTTGCAACTACGAGCCTAAAGGTATTTGACATTTAATTTATTTGGGGCTACCGATAAGGTAAAGTCTTATTAAGAAAGATTTTTAATATTTTATAAATGTATAAGTGGAAAAAGCAGACAACTGCTAGGTTAAAAGTGCGCCGAAGTGTGGTAAAACGGAAACGCGATCGCTCTTTGGGCAAATCCTTCCGGAAGCATTGCACTCAAAAGACCGTTGCTTCCCATAACCACAAAAAACAGCAGATCTCTTTGCAAACGGTATTAAGTACTTTTACGCTCGGTGTCCTCTCAACTCTTGTGAGTGCAATACCAGGGCTAGGAGCTGAGAAAATAGAATTTACATACCCTCCCTTTGGTGACTTTTCCATTTCTACAACTTCTTTAGAAGCCTTTGCCAAAGAAGGCAAAATAACTGACGAATTCGCCTTCTATGCTAAACGTATAAAACCAAACCAGTTAAATCAACTACGAGATTTACTCCAGACAAAATTTGAAGTGTCCCCTACCTTAGTGTCTCAATTTACCTATTCCGCGATTGGTGAAAATCTGCTGAAAAGGTTAGGGGAATTATTCCTGACACAAAACAGACAAAATGGTTTTTATGCCCTGCGATCTGCACTAATCCTATCTGCGGCAGATCGAGATGGCTTAACTCTTGTCAATCTGATTCGCCGTTACCCCAGTTCAGCACTGAGGCTTAATTTGAGGGAAACCCAAGGTATTATCGACAACTTATCGGAACTCTTAAAGAAAAGAGATGTGCTTGTTGTTGCACTTAAAGAAATTGCAGAAACAGAAGCAGCCGCTCAATCAAACAATGATTTCTCGCAACGTCCAGATTTACGCCGTCCAGGTTCTTTTAACTGGGTTAAAAAAACTCTAAGTTTGGATGACAACAATCGCAATCGCCAGTTTGAGGTTGATTTGTACCTTCCTCAAGCAAGAACAAAAACTTTAAACGCCTCCGCCTTTCCTGTTATTGTCATTTCTCACGGTGTAGCAGAAGACAGAGAAACCTTTGCTTACGTCTCTCAACATCTAGCATCCTATGGTTTTGCAGTTGCTGTTCTCGAACATCCTGGAAGTGATGCTAAGAAATTTCGGCAGTATTTCGCAGGATTAGCAGGTCCACCAGAACCGCAAGAATTGATTAATCGCCCTTTAGATGTAACGTTTTTGCTTGATGAACTCCAGCGTTTATCCGAATCCGATCTTATCCTCAAAGGACAACTCAATCTACAACAAGTAGGTGCTATTGGTCATTCTTTGGGAGGTTATACCAGTCTTGCTCTATCAGGAGCAGTCATTGATTTTGAGCAGGTTCGTAAGGATTGTAATCCCAATCGTTCCCTGAATCTCTCAGTTTTCTTGCAATGCCGAGCCAATCAATTATCACCTGCTAACTACCCGATACAAGACCAACGGATTAAAGCAGTGATGGCACTAAATCCCCTAATTAGCACTATTTTAGGGCAAAGAGGATTGAGTCAAATTAAAGTTCCTGTCATGCTGGTTGGAGGAAGTCAAGACATTTTTACTCCAGCAGTTCCAGAACAAATTCGCCCATTTACTTGGCTGCAAACTCAAGATAAGTATCTAGTTCTAATGGAGAACGCTACCCATTTCTCCACTTCACAAAAATTAAATTCTTCTCAAGAAGTTTTACCTGTTCCACCAAGTTTAATCGGTCCCGATCCTGCGATCGCTCAACTTTATGTCAAAGCTTTAAGTTTGGCTTTCTTCCAAACTCATTTATCACAGCAGCAAGAGTACCGCCCTTATCTAAGTGCAGCTTATGCAAAGTTTATCAGTCAGTCACCTATTCACTTAAGCTTAATTCAATCTTTCACTGCTGAACAGTTTGCTCAAATGTACAACAGATGAATTGGTTAGTGGTTAGTAGTTAGTCGTTATTGGTTAATTGCATTACTAACTTTAGTGGTACAAGAACCAACCAATAGCAACTAACCACTAACAACCAACTACTAACCACTAACCACTATCTCTTTACGCTTCTTCAATTTCCAGTCGAGCTGCTGTGACTGCATCAAAAGCAAAAGCTAAAACAAGAGGCATTGGACATTTCAACAAATAGGTAGAAATAATTGCAGCGAGCGTACCTAGGACTGCTGATATAGACCAAAACTTCTCGTCCGAAGTCATGCCCTTTTGACTTTTAATCAATCTTAATACTTGAGTAGGAATGGGTTCAGGCATGACTGCACCGGGTGGAAAAGCCCAGTAGTTATTGCGACGCTCCTCAAATAAATCTGTCCAGCCGTTGTCTTGGCACCATTCCGCGATCCATTCCAGATGATAATGTTTCATACTCAGTCTAGGAAATTGAATTTGCATAATGAATGAGTTGTTAATCTTCAAATAGTCCTAACAAATAACCTGTTTGGTCTATAACCTAAGGAAGTATTTGTGTTGTTGTGAAGCTTGGTTAAAAAATTAAAACACCTGTTGGAGCTTGTTTATAAATTCACATATTTACAGACTAACAGCCACTTGCTGGTTTTTGCACGAAAAGAAAATAAACTTTACTTGAGACTCGTACGCTCAATATTTCTTAATATTTGAGCAAGCATTAACTTTAAAGTACTTAAAAAAAATATGTAAATAAACTACCAGAAGGTAGAAAATGATAAAAAACTTAAAATATATTCCTGTGATAGTTGAATTATGCAAAAAGTGTTAAAAACTTAAGAATTCAAAATTCTGGGCATTAACTTTCTGGCCAACGCCGTAATTTTACGCTGGTCACGAAATAAAAAAAAGAGTATCAACAGGTAGAACTTCTTTGCTATGAGTGAGAGCACCCAAGGAGTCAGGATGATAAATTCCGTCTTTGACAGCAATCCACCTGTGATTCTTGTTGTAGATGATGATAAGCCAATGCGGTTTGTGCTGCGTGAGGCTATTGAAAAAGAAGGATATTCTGTTGCTGAGGCTAGCAACGGACAACAATGTTTGGATATTTGTCAGGCACAACCGCCTGATATGGTGTTATTAGATGCTATAATGCCAGAGATGGACGGGTTTACTTGTTGCTCTCAACTGCAAACCCTGTTGGGCGATCGCTGTCCCCCAATTTTAATGATTACAGCGCTTGAGGACAAACAGTTTCGCGATCGCGCAATTGATGCAGGAGTCACAGGCTATCTCACAAAGCCATTTGATTGGGACGTGCTGCGTCAGCGCGTCCATCGCTTGCTAGCCCACAAATGGGTAGAAATGGAACTACAAATCAGAGAAAAATAGTCATTGGTCATTTGTCACTGTTAAATTGTGCTGATTTTATTTAGGACTGACATATCACGGATACGCCACCCATCGTCTACACGAATTAGCTCGTACCTGACTCGTAATTTTTCTTTATCTGACTTTCTCATTTGACCGTTTTCATAAAATTCTGTGGCTTCAGTGACGGCTGCTTCTACTGCGGCTTGGTTTTGGGAAGTTCGATTGGTTTCCAAGGATTCTACTTTTATGCTGTGGTCGTATTTTCGATAACGATTATTATCTTTTTCTCGTTGCCCCCACTGCCGCCATTTTGTGAGGGTAGGACTCACTAAAATATGCTCCAAACTAGAGAGATCGTGTTTTGAGCCAAAAGCTGCGGCTTTGATATCGAGCCAAACCCGAACAATTTCAGCTGCTTTTTCTTCTGTCAAAGACCCCGTAGGGAGTAGTGGTTTGCTGGTGGGGTCGGGAATCCGTATTGGAGGCTGGTTGAGTTGTACAGAGACTTGCTCACCTTTTAGGGATGGTGCGGGAGACAACAGATTTTTGAAAAATCCAATCGTTGTTGAAATGACAAACCACAACACAACTAAACTGGCTGCTGAGGCTAATATCATCCACAATAAGCGCAGTTGCGATCGCCGATTGCGTGTCCGACGGCGGC
Organism: Scytonema sp. UIC 10036; assembly: GCF_009725235.1. The sequence goes on along the minus strand of NZ_WJFC01000029.1, from coordinate 24,576 downwards.
GAGATGAAACAGGAGTGTTTTCTGAGACATACCCTAGATGAGTGGGCTGTTTGATTTGTCTTCTGGATTGGGGAGGAGTTGTGCGGGCTGTACCATTTAAAGGTTGGTGCGTCTCTCTAGGATGGTATTCGGTATTGGGCAGTGAGCTGACAGAGACTTCTGCTGGTTTGCTGACATTGCCATAAGATTTGGGAGAGGTATAACCGGATTGAGACCAGCGTAAATTGTCTTGCCTTTCCGCTGGTGGTCTTGTTGCTGGTGGTTCTACCAATGGTGTTCTTATTGTTGGCAATTGCCTGGTGTTTTGTGTAGAACTTTTGTGGTAACCGTTCTGGTGGCGACGATTTGTTTGTGCTTGAGTGGATGGCTGTGGGTAAATCCCTGCCGATTCATAAGTTGTTTCTTCTTCTGTTGGCAGGTTTTCTAAATAAGCTTGTACACCCGGATCGGAAAAATAATCTTTCAAGGAAACTGGTTGGTCTACCAAATCTCGAAAGTGAGGAAATACGTCGTTTTGCAACCAGCGTTCTCCATAAAGACATAACCCTGGTAACAAGTCTGGAGAATCATGAGAATGTTCTCGAATAAAAGCCAGAGCTTCGTACTCTTGAGAGAGTTCTAAGACACGAGTGGCTTCCTCTGTTTGTCCTAAAAGCATGGCACAGAGAGACTGTTCTAAATGAACATCTTGACGCTGACTCAAGCGTATCAGTAACTGCTTTGCTTGACGAATTAATGCGGGTTGACGTTGGGCAAATCCTCTTGCTAGCTGGGCGTAAACTGCTAGATAAGTTGCCACTGCTGAGGGGCGCTTGCTTTCCGCTTCAAATAATTGGTGCTGTTCTGTAACTGTCAGGTAATTACGCAGTTGCTGAATAAATCTGAGAAAGTCATCAATGTTTAGCCCCGATCGATCATCTCCCGCCCCATCAATACCACCTCGCTCGTCAAGCACTTTCTGTAACAATTGCAATCCTTGAGCTCTTTCGGTTGCATTTTCTTCAGGCAATGCTAGCAGTTCTAAAATGCGATAAGGTCGCAATCTATTGAGATCGGACTTAATTTCAGCCCTACCACTAGGAAATAACCCTTCCCTCGCTAATAGTTCCTCTCCTGTTTCTAAGGAAATTGCCGCATTTTCATAGTGCCCTTGCTGCCATTGCTCGCGACCTAATTCCAAACAAGCAAGGGCAACAGTAAGAACTATATCTGGTAGTTCAACAGTGTAGTGTTCTTCGCTGTCTTCTTTGTTGACGTATCTTTTGCCCGTACCGTTTCTGTTAATTAGGTAGGGGCGACCTAGTTTTAGGACGAGTTCGTACTCTCCCAATTCTTGCAAAATTAGGAGTGCCCCCACTAATTCGTCTTGTGCAATTTCAATGCTGAGATTGAGTGACTCACCATCTCCATTGTCTTGTAGGGCAGTTTCAACAGCGACTCCCCTATCTTGATGGTTGTCAGAACCATAGGCATGAGCTAAGTATAGTTTGTCGTATGTTTTACGTTCTCTGGGATCTGATAAGACAACGTAAGCTTTCTCAATGAGTTTCTTTCTCGATGTAATTGCTGCATGGGAATACTCTCGTCGCGGCAGCTGCATAATGCGATCGCCGTATGCTTGCCGCAACTGTTCCTCACTTGCCGCCATCGGTATGCCTAAAATTCGGTAGTAATCTAGCGGAATTCGCACAGCCTACTTCCCCTGCAGCGCGATAAACATAATTTTCCTACAGCATGAGTGAATTGTAAAAACTTATCATTCTGCCAATCTAATAACATAGAACTATATGAGTGCTATTAAGCACTGTTGCCCACGCCTTCAATGATAATGTTTTGCTTTTTTTGAGACCGGGTTTCTCTTTTTAAGATTATTTTTACGATTTTTCTGTAAATGTACTGCAACCTGGTAACAACTAACAGAGAATGAGTCTTACCTTTTTTGACAGCGCTAACATGAGTGCTGTTCTGGCAGGAATCTATAGAAGTCTATATTTATTCTCTTTTCAGAGTTTATAACCAAATCATTCCTGCTGGTGATTCAGATAGATTTTCTCCAACTATATGGTGAAAGAACCCCCTTTTTTATACTTTCTCCAATAGAGAGAACCGAAGTATACCACAGTTATTCTCTCATAGCAACGAGCTCGAGAAGAATAACAATGCATGCCAGCGCCTTGTGAAATTGTTAGTAAATAGGCAGAAAACTGACTATCGAGACAGCTAATTTATAGCCAAAAGCTATAACAGCAGTAGACACTGTTTCGCTAGCTCCTGGTTGAGATGCTATCTTTTTAAAAGCTTACGCTGCATTTTGGCAAATATGCTCACATAGTAACTTTAAGATTTACGACAGGAATACCAAGAAATAATGAGCCAAGAACGCACATTACCTAAATTTGATACAGCAACCGTACAAATAACTAGAGAAGAAGGGCTAGTGTTGTACGAGGACATGGTGCTCGGACGCTTGTTTGAAGACAAGTGTGCCGAAATGTACTACAGGGGCAAAATGTTTGGTTTTGTACACCTGTATAACGGTCAAGAAGCGATTTCCACTGGTGTTATCAAGTCGATGCGACCGGGAGAAGATTTTGTTTGCAGTACCTACCGCGACCACGTTCATGCTTTGAGTGCGGGAGTACCGGCAAATGAGGTATTGGCGGAGTTATTTGGCAAAGCCACAGGATGCAGCAAAGGACGTGGTGGTTCCATGCATATGTTTTCTGCCGAACACCGTCTTTTGGGTGGATATGCTTTTGTGGCAGAAGGTATTCCCGTAGCAGCAGGAGCAGCTTTTCAGAGCAAATACCGTCGCGAGGTCTTGGGCGATGAAAATGCAGACCTTGTGACTGCTTGCTTTTTTGGAGATGGGGCTGCTAATAACGGTCAGTTTTTTGAAACCCTAAACATGGCGGCTCTGTGGAATCTACCAATTATTTTTGTTGTAGAAAATAACAAGTGGGCGATCGGTATGGCTCACGAAAGGGCGACTTCCCAACCGGAAATTTACAAGAAAGCCAGCGTGTTTAATATGGTTGGCGTGGAAGTAGACGGAATGGATGTCTTAGCCGTGCGAGCAGTAGCTCGGGAAGCCGTAGCCCGTGCGCGTGCAGGAGAAGGTCCTACCCTCATTGAGGCACTGACCTATCGTTTCCGAGGTCATTCCCTAGCCGATCCAGATGAAATGCGAAGCAAACAAGAAAAGGAATTTTGGTTCTCCCGCGACCCCATCAAGAAGTTTGCTGCTTATCTAGTTGAGCAAAACTTAGCTTCTAGCGAAGAACTCAAAGACATTGACCATAAGGTACAGCAAGTTATAGACGAAGCCGTCAAATTTGCTGAAAGCAGCCCCGAACCAAGTCCAAACGAGCTACATCGCTTTGTATTTGCTGAAGACGAGTAGTGGAAATTATGAATTATGAAGTGTGAATTATGAAATTTTTCAGCATTCAGCATTCATAATTCATAATTTTTTTTCCAAACCCTTTACAAAACTCCATTCGACTGTGCTATGATGACATAGTCGGATAAAACAAAAGGGTCGCTAACTCAACGGTAGAGTACTCGGCTTTTAACCGATTAGTTCCGGGTTCGAATCCCGGGCGACCCATAAAAGTAATAGTGTAGAGACGCGCCATGGCGCGTCTTCGCGTAAATACCATGGCACATCTTCATCTTCTGGAAAACACCAAGGCGCTTCTTGCTGTAAATACCAATCCCCCATTGCCTTAAAGATTCTTTACAGAAAGAAACGAAAATGTTGACGATTAACGAAATATCTTAAAGTTTTTCAACATAAAGATACAACACTAGTTATAATTTCCTATAAGCTTAAAATAATATTAAAAATAGCGTAATAATTTACGCTTGTCTTGCCCACTAGCTGAAAACCACATTTAGGAGGACTATCTATGGCGCTTGTATCCCTGCGACTGCTGTTAGACCACGCAGCAGAAAATGGTTACGGCATACCAGCTTACAACGTGAACAATTTGGAGCAGATCCAAGCGATTATGCTGGCTGCTCAAGAGACAGATAGCCCTGTGATTTTGCAAGCTTCTCGTGGCGCTCGTAAGTATGCTGGTGAAAACTTCTTGCGTCACCTCATTTTGGCAGCAGTGGAAACCTACCCTCATATTCCCATTACCATGCACCAGGATCATGGTAATGCACCTTCCACCTGCTACTCAGCTATTAAAAACAACTTTACCAGCGTCATGATGGATGGTTCGCTGGAAGCTGATGCTAAGACCCCCGCTAGCTACGAGTACAACGTTAACGTTACCCGCGAAGTGGTAAATGTGGCTCACTCGCTAGGTGTCAGCGTCGAAGGTGAGCTTGGTTGTTTGGGTTCTTTGGAAACCGGTATGGGTGACAAAGAAGATGGTCACGGTGCTGAGGGTAAGCTTTCCCACGACCAACTGCTGACCGATCCTGACCAAGCAGTTGACTTTGTTGAGCAAACCCAAGTCGATGCTTTGGCGGTGGCTATTGGTACCAGCCACGGTGCTTATAAGTTTACCCGCAAGCCAACTGGGGAAATTCTAGCAATCAGCCGCATTGAAGAAATTCACCGCCGTTTGCCTAACACTCACTTGGTTATGCACGGTTCTTCCTCCGTACCTGAAGATTTAATTGCACTTATTAACCAGTATGGCGGTGCAATTCCTGAAACCTATGGTGTACCCGTAGAAGAAATCCAAAAAGGTATCAAGAGCGGTGTACGTAAGGTAAATATTGACACTGATAACCGTTTGGCTATCACTGCTGCTGTACGTGAAGCTTTAGCAAAAGATCCTAAGGAATTTGACCCCCGTCATTTCCTCAAGCCTTCCATTAAATATATGCAGAAGGTTTGTAGCGATCGCTATCAGCAATTTGGTACTGCTGGCAACGCTAGCAAGATCAAGCAAGTCTCCCTTGAAGAATTTGCTGCTAAATATGCTAAGGGTGAACTCAACGCCGTCACAAAGAAAGCTGCTGTTGTCTAGTTAACAACATATAGGGAAAAAGGGACACATGCTTTGCTCGTGTCCCTACATCACTGAGGATTCTAGTATTAATAAGACTCAACTGGGTAGCGCTTAAGTTCCCCGGTTTTTTGTTTTATTTTGTACGAGAACACAAGGGTTATTCATTGCTGATGCGGGTGGTAAGAGTGCAACTGCATGAGGTACGGGGCGAGGTTCGTAACGGACTACAGACTCCCCTTGGTAAACCAAAGCAGCGCTTTGACCGGAATCTACCATGACAACATCCCGCAACCCTGCTTTTACAAGTGCAACTCCCAAAGATACAGAGTCCACCGACTCCAGAGAAACCCCGATAGTGGGTTGTTTGTTTTGATTAATGCCCCAAAAAGCCCGATGGCGGGGTATATCAAAACCATACAGACCATTAAAGGTACTCGCTTCTTGAGGCGCACCATCTTTGACCAACCATGCGGCTGCTACAAAAGCATCAGTCAAATCCGGCATTTCAGCCTTTATCCCCTCTAAAGTATTGTGCTTTGTTGAATCAAAGGGAATAAAACGCACTGAGTGAGGACTAATCAGGACTAAAGGGCGTCCGCCGATTTTTTGAATGTCCCAAGCACTACCAGGAATAAATTGTCTTGTATTCTGGCTGTAGACTGGTCCAATCATGACATTGGAGTTTAAGGATTTTAAAGAAAAGAAACCTCCATCTATGGCAGCAACAGCATTGGTGCCACTCTTATCTAAAATTTCTGCAACTTGATAGCGGCTATCCGCGTGAATGGTCATTGGTTTACCACCAGCAACCAAGACTAAGGGAATTTTGTCAATATTTACGTCGTTTTTTTGTATGGGGCTGGTAAAGTCAAACCCGATTTTCCAGCTTGGTAATTTGGGACCACCCCAAGCGTCAGCTATCACTTCTTGAATTCTAGATTGACCAAAGCGGGAAACAGCCAATAAACTTTCTGATTCACCAGCATATTTCTCGTCCGTATTACTCATTGTCAGCGCTAGCTGATAACCTGCTTCATGCACGGCATTTGCAACTTGGGCATCATATTTTCCAGCAGGATAAGTAAAGTAACGAATGGGGATACCCAAATTAGACTCAAGAATAGCTTTGGATTCTACAACTTCTTTTTTAATTTCTTCTGATGGTAGAACTGTTAAATCTAACGGGTGGCTGACGCTGTGTGAGGCAATTGTGACTAAAGGATCGGCTACCATTTCCTTAAGTTGTTCCCAACTTACATGAGTTCGACCCACATTGTTGCCGACTCCCTTGGTGTAAATTGAAAAGACAGCAGGATAGCCATACTTTTTAAGTAAAGGATAAACGTATTCGTAATGTCCCCCATAACCATCATCAAATGTTAAAAGAACAGGTTTTTCCGGGAGAGGTACTCCTGTTTGCAAGTGAGTTGTTAACTGGTCTAGAGTAATGGGGGTCATACCATTCTCTTTTAATAACTCGAAATGCGCTTCCAATTCTTCAGGAGTGACATCAAAAAAGACTTCTTTTTTTGGGAGTATATCGTGATACATTAAGATGGGGACTTTTGCTAACTTTGCCCGCTCGTGGAGGCTAATGCCATTGCTGCGATTTAGGAAGGCAAAGACATACGGTCCTAAAGACTCAATGAGAGATGTCAGCCCTATTTTGGGTTGGCTGACTACAGTAGACATAAGAGCAAAATTACTAGCCGCAAGGGAAAATTGATTGTTAATTCCTGTATCGGGGCTGCTGCAACTTTCACCAATCTCAGTAGCATTTTGAGGCTCAATGTCTTTTATAACACGCCGACGTGCAACTGCTGGTTCTGGAAAAAACGTGGAAACAGCAAACAGTCCACAAATAAGGGTATAAAATAAACTCTGTGGGCGAAGGTTAAGGAATAGGTGCTTCAAGATATCAGTATTTGTCTTTAGCTTCATAATTTTAACGAAAACAATTCTGCTTGCTGACCGTAGTTTGACTGCGATCGCTGCAACGCCTACACATTATGGCTTTTTTTTCTCAAAATACAAGGTCAAATCTTTAAAAAAGATTAAGTATAAAATAAGGCTTGTTTAAGTGTTACAAAAAAGATGAAGTATGTGAGGCTTATAGCGGTTTTTGAATTCAGGAACCGCAGCCTGTAGCAGATGCACGCAGATAAATATGTACTTCATACTGAGTTGACTGGATGGGGTAGGCAATATGTTCCTTTGGTTTTCGTTTTGTATTTGTTAAATGGATTCAGATCCCCGGCTTCTTTAAGCATACGGCTGACTAATGGGGGCTTTAAACCCCCACCAACGCGCACCACTCATTGAAATGTATCATTTCAATATAGTGGGGGACTTAGAGCCCCGGATTTTACTTAGAAGGGAACTAGGGAACAGTGAGGAACGAACTGTTAAGAGTTCCCTGTTCCCCGTTGCCTTCTTGTTAAAACATCCTCTTACCGATAATTTCTATGAGATAGAATTGTAGGATAATACCATTTTGAAAAAAGAGTGCAGTACACACAGATTTTGTAAGGGCGCAATGCCTTATGCCCCTGCTTCTAGATCTTTTGAAACACCTTGCTTCACACGAGATATGTTGCATGAACGCTGTTGATACCAACATTTTGATTTATATCAACGATACTCGCGATCCAGTTAAGTAGGGAATTGCATCTTCTCTGGTATTGTCTTTGACGGATGGCGTTTTACTTTGGCAAGTTGCGTGTGAGTATTTAGCAGTCAGTAGAAAATTAGAGCATGAGTATCAGTTACAGCATCAACCCAAAAGTTAAAATCAACAATAAACCTCTCTCAAGAGGACAGACGCTTTTATGGGAAATACCTGTAAATATCTTTTCTTTGCAAGACTCTCACAAAAATAATTCTTCCATTAGAAATGGTAATACCTATCCTGTAATCTCCTACTCTAATACGATAATTATCACCATTAGATATCAATTTCTTGATATTGCTAATTTCAGTAATGTTTTCCACATTTTCTACTTCTTCAATTACAGCTTTAATTCTTTGTAGCAATGCATCATCTCGTATCTTACCTAAATCCTTTTCAAAGCTTTTTCTAAACTCTACGTTCATGCTTTCTTATCCAAAATTTTAAAAATTGCCTCTCGGCTAACGGTTTCTGTTTCTTCACCTTCTTTGATAGCTTTTTCGAGAGCCATATCTTCAATAATCTCTGCAAATAAATCAGAAAATACATCTTTTTGTTCTTGCATTAACTCAAGGATTGCTGTCTTGAAGATATTTTTGAGTTGATTTTCATCTAGGTTAATATTAATCATGTATTTTTTAGAAGTGATTTTGATTTAATGGTAACACATTCTTGGCTATAAGTAATATAGAGTTACTTCTATACAAGATACGATCGCATCGCGATGTTTCAGCTAGAATTTTTGGAAGATTTAGAGTACTGGGTTGGTAAAGACTGTAAAATGGAGATTTATATCCTCAAAATCATCAAGGAAAAGATAAAATCTAGAGATTGGGAGTTAAATATATATGTGTAAGGATTCAGGTGTAAACAAGAGGCAAGCAGGGTTCGCTAGTGGGATGCTCTTGATGCAGGGGGAGATTAATGATTTATTAACCAAGGGGATGGATTATTAATCATATTGACAAGACCAGATAAAACTTGATTGTAACGTCCAGAAAGTTCTCGTCCGGTTTCCACATCCATATAATTGCATTTAACAGCAAATTTAATCCAAGTCCTAGCTTCGTTCGCTTCGGCTTCACAGTCAAAATCTTTTCAGCTAAGTTCTAGAAATATGCAACGCCTTCTTTAGAAGCTCCGCCTCTCTCGCTCAATCTACTTGCGAGGCTGAGCCTCTAGTAATGCATTCCCAGGTAGAACCTGGGAACGAGTGACGAGAAAGTGCTAATAGATTAAACAAAAATGCGGTGTTGCAGGCTGGGCATTTGACGGCGCACTTGTTCAATTCGCGAAGGATTAATTTCGGCGATCGCCACTCCCGGTTTTTCTCCTGCATCAGCTAAAATCACTCCCCAAGGATCGATAATCATGGCGTGTCCGTGGGTTTGACGGCGAGCATAGTTAAGCCCTGTTTGTGCTGGAGCAATGACATAGCAGGTGTTTTCAATAGCACGGGCTTGTAAGAGGACTTGCCAGTGATCTTTGCCAGTAAAGGCTGTAAAGGCAGCAGGTACAAATAAAACATCCCCATTTTTATGGGCTATGTGTCGGTAAAGTTCGGGAAAGCGGACATCATAGCAGACGGAAAGCCCTATATTACCCAGTTCTTGTGAAAAGTGGACGGGGGGAAGCTGCTCCCCTGCCATCACCGTGCTGGATTCTCGATAAGTATTGCCATCCGGAACGTTAACATCAAATAAATGGACTTTGTGGTAGCGAGCAAGTTCTTGACCGTTGGGATCGATGAGTAGGGCAGTGTTGTAAACTTTCTTGCCATCATTTACTGGAACTGGAAAGCCGCCACCTAAGAGAGTCACTTGATAGCGTTGTGCCATCGTTTTGAGAAATGTTTCCGAACCACGAGCGATCGCCGAGGCTTGAGCCATTTTTTCACTTTCCTCTCCCATATAAGGAAAATTTTCTGGCAATCCAATTAATTCAGCACCTTGGCGCACGGCTAAATCGATTAATTCCTCAGCTTGTGCCAAGTTTTTTTCCAAGTTAGGCACACTGGTCATTTGAATAGCGGCGGCTAAATAAGACTTCATAGATTTAAAACGAAATAGTAGATGTGTGTAAGAAGGGATGAAGACAAGGGAGACAAGGGAGACAAGGGAGAAGAACTCACAACCTGTGCCCAATTCCCCATTCCCAATGCCCGCTTATATGCATTATTGATGCAGGATAGTACATGATAGCTGCTAGTAAAGCTTTGTTTGACTTGAACAGTAGAATATCAAAATCTATCCCTATAGAGAAGCGCTTTCTCTAATTTAAGAGGAACTTGCCAAATTTGCAGAAATTCTATTGTTTACACATCTTAATATTGTTGGCATTAAAAGAGTAATAATTACTATATTTTTACCGAACTTAACAAATAATAGAGTATAGGAATGCTTTTTGATTGGTTGCATATCCGTAAGATGGGCAATGCTCACCACCTGAGGCTTGTAGATAGCAGAACAACTACCTACATAACTTAAAGTTTTTCATGAATAATTAGAATTATATAGAGTCTTTTGATTGACTATAATTGATATTTTCAATCATCTTGTATTGTCAAGTAACCCAACTCATAGAGAAGTTCTTTCTATGACTCTATTATCTTAAGGGGTCTTTATAACTTGCAAGTTTTGCTTGTTAGTAGTCTCTTAAATGAGCAATTTTCAATACGGTAACTAACGAAGATTCATCCTTAATTTGATAAACGATGCGGTAGTCATCTAGACTAAGTTTGTATAAAAATTCTGCACTTTCGAGATTTTTGGCTTCACTTAAACGCGGGTTGGTTGCTAATTCTTGCAGCTTCATAGCTGTCCGTCGTTGAGTTTCAGAATCTAGTTTTTTTATTTGCTCTAAAGCTCTTCGTCATCCCGATGTTCTAGCACATAAGCTCTTAATTCTTGTCTGCTCATCGCATGAAAATTTAGTTTTGTCACATTGCTACGCTTCCTGATAGATAATTTCTTGGAACTGAATCACATCTTTGTGCGGATCGGAATGAGCCGCTTTGACTAAGATTTGTTCGCCTAACTTCACAGAACGTTTGAAGAACATTGGTAACTGTAAGCCCAATTCTTCTAATAGAATCAGTGCCAAACCACTGTCTTCTCTCAGCCACATTAAAACGACTGTTTCCCAAACTGTATCTGTATTGCGGCGCAGATATTCTAAAGCCCAGTACCTGTTTGTTTGCCGCTCAACCATTGTCACTTCTTGGGTGATGGTAGATACAGACAGCATAACTTCTTTAAGTTGTTCTGCTGAGAATGGTGGCACCTCACCTCGTAAATGTGCTTTCAGTTGGAAATGGGTCAGCAAGTCACTGTAACGGCGAATGGGAGAAGTCGCTTGGGTGTATGTATCCAAACCCAAACCCGCATGGCGTACAGGGGTAATGCTCATTTCGCTCTTGGGCATACAGCGACGCATGGCACAAGCACGTACAAATCCGGCGGGGAGCTGTACCAGTTCTTGCTCTGGTGGTAACTCTGGCTGTGGTTGACCGCGAAAGGGTAAAGGGATGTTATGTTTTTGACCGTACTTAGCGGCCACTTCACCGGCAAGAATCATCATTTCAGCCACTAATTGCCGGGATTGGGAATCTTCTAAGATATCGATGCTGATATCTTCTCCCTTAACTTTAATCATTGCCTCTGGCATATTGATGCTGATGGCTCCTTGGGCATACCGCCAAGCTTTGCGCCGACTTGCCCATTGAGCGATCGCAGCAATTTCCGATTCTGCCTCTAAGCCCAAATGTAGCATTTCATCTACATCTTCATAGGTAAGGCGATAGGTTGGTTTAATTAAACTTGGATGAATGCTGTATTCTTCTACAGCTCCTGCTTCATTTAAAACAACCCCAAAACTTAGGGCGCAACAAATTTTCCCTTGCACCAAACTCATCGGTCCGGTTGCCAAGACTTCTGGGAACATGGGTATCATGCCCGTTGGTAAATAGACTGTGCTGCCTCGCTTTCTAGCTTCTAAATCCAAATCATCTTCTGGTAACAGCCAGCGTGTTGGATCGGCAATATGTACCCACAATCTTTCCCTGCCATCGGGAAGCAATTCCCAACTCACACCATCATCTATCTCAGTGGTGCTTTCATCATCAATTGTATATACCTTTAGATGTGTGAGTTCCAGACGATTAATATCTCGATCTGGTAGATGTGAGTCTAATCGCTGTTGCGCCACTTCTATTACCTTGGTAGGGAATTGTATGGGTATTGACGAACGTCGTATAAATAAGTTCTCATGCTCACTCCACCAACCCAAATCTACCAGGAGTTGAAAAGCTCCTTGGGGGGTTGCGGGACGTCCCAGTAAGTTCATTGTTTCTTGGACTGGTTGCGGTGGTGGATAAGCGCGAGCAAGACTGTCATAACTTAAACCCACACGGACAATATCTGCTATGAGTGAAGCATACTTTTCTAAAGCTTCTAGCCGATGGCGATCGTGACGCTGCCACTCTACCAACTCGCCTTTGAGGGCAAGTTCTACTCGCGTCAAAAACTCTTGCTGACCTTTAGCTTTGAGCGCTTCTACTTCGAGTTGGTGTTTTCGCTCTGCTACAGCCGCAGATGTTCGCGGCTCATAAGCGTCTCCTTTTTGCTTAAAGTATATTTTATCATCTGATAACAAGTAGTAAGCTGCGTAACTATGATGCGCTTCTGAAGAGGAAAATAGTAAATTCGCCATTTCTGCTGGAGTGGCGGTTTCCCCTGTTTCCGCAAGGAGTTCCCATGCCACTTCCAAGCTCGATGGATCTAAATACGGCTTAATTTCTGCCAAAAATTCAGGAATTTGCGAAGGCTTGTAGGTTTGTCCGCTTACTGTATAGGTAATTTGCCGGGGTGCGAGACTGTGGGATTGACCACGTTCATCCACTACAAACCAACGAGCTTTTCCGTCTGGACGGTCTACTACTCCCAAACGGCGATCGCTACCTACTCTAAATTCAACCAGCGTCCCCTTCTCCACAAGCCTCGCAATATTTTAGATTTTAGATTTTAGATTTTGGATTGAATACCTATGGTATCAAATTCCATTCTAGATTTTAGATTTTGGATTGAACACCTATGGTATCAAATTCCAAATTAACATTAGTATTTTTGGCTCTTATTTTAGATTTTTTTTTCGCCTAAACCCTTGATTTTGAGCTATGCGAACTGAGCTTTCCGGTTACACCATCTGAAAATAGGGACTAGGACTGGGGACTTGTGACTGGGAATGCAATTCCCAATCAGTCGCTGGTCACTGGTCACTGGTCACTGGTCATGTAACTAAGTAGCCAAAAATAAGGATTATTTTGAGTAATTTGGGGTAAATCGGACTGAACCGCACCCTAAATTTACGTTGTTGCTCATTTGAGCGCTCCCTTGCGGGGTATTGTTTGCCTCGACACTGCTTTTGAGCTTGTTAGTAGGTTTTGGTGTGTACTGTGTGACGCAGTCATGTTCCTGACCCGACGCTTGAGGCTGGCTAACCTCATTAAGTCATAACCCTTAAGCGGACTGAAACCCTCAACGGGTAACCTTGAAACTAGTTCAAAGTTGAGTCATGGTGGAGTCAGTAAGTCGGATTGCTCCGATTTACTCTGGATCACTCCAGTTCACTTACTCCTCACTGATTAGCCTTCTGCGTTAATAAACGGTAACAGAGCCAAAATCCTGGAGCGTTTAATCGCTAGTGTTAACTCTCGCTGTTGCTGCGCTGTAAGCCCTGTAATCCGACGCGGAAGTATCTTTCCTCGTTCGGTGATAAACTTACGCAACAAATCTACATCTTTGTAATCAATGGGTTCTCCTGGTTTTATGGGAGACAAACGACGACGATAATAGCTCATCTCTACTTAATTTCCTTGTGAACAGTGTGTTTGTTACAGTGAGTGCAGAACTTTTTCAGTTCTAGCCTGTTGGTTGTATTCCGACGGTTTTTCGTACTGGTATAACGAGAAACACCAGGAGAGCGTTTTTCTGGATTTGTACGACACTCAGTACATTCTAGTGTCACTACTATACGGACACCTTTACTCTTAGCCATAAGCTTATCAAAAAATACAGCTTGTTGAGAATTAACACAAATATCTATTGTCTCATATTACGTCGCACTTTATCAACTATTTGCTTAACTTTTATATCAAGAGAATAGCCACGACGCGAGGAAACCACCATAGTCTTTGCAAAGCGGTCATGCAAAGCTTGGCGAAATTGGGTGTCGGAAAAAGCCGCACCGCAATCAATAGCCAAAGGAACCAATAGAAGTATAGCAGTGGGATTGCGTATGATGTTACTCAAGGTGATAGAAACTAACAGCGCACTCAAACAGACGATCCCTTCTCGCCGCAAAAATGTTTGTAAATCGGGAACTCGAGCGCTTTCCATTTCTAGCACCTTGATGTCAAAGGCATAGCGCCCCAAGCTTTGCCCTTGATTGTTGTAGGGTACGATGACGCGTAAAATTGCCCAACCCACAATAAAGACGAGTATTTGAACAATTTGAACGCCGAGTTGAGAACCACCCAACAAAGAGCTGACTAACCAGACTATGAGGAAATCAACTCCAGCCGCCATACCTCGCCGTTCAAACTCAACTTTGGGAAAGTGCTTGGGGGGAACTTGCTCAATAGACATACATTTAGGTGTGTGGGTTTATTTTAATATTAATTCAAGCTAATTTTTGAGAGTCCCAGGGGGCGTCGGTCAATTCCAGAGACTGGGTGTTGTTAGGATTGAATGGTAATCTGACTGTAAACGTTGTTCCAACTCCGACTTCGCTTTCTAGCTGAATTTGACCTTGATGTAAATCCACACATTTTTTCACAATGGAAAGCCCCAATCCTGTCCCTTGGATTCGACCAACGTTACTGGCTCTATGGAAAGTTTCAAATAATCGTTGTTGGTCTTTTAATGGAATCCCAATTCCTGAATCTTGGATGCGGAAATTAGCCTGCTCGTCTTGGTAAGTTAATTCAAATTGAATAATGCCACCTTTAGGAGAATATTTGATAGCGTTTGACAGTAAGTTAGTTAGGATATGACGCAATAGATTTTCGTCCATTTCTACTGAAGTGCGTTCTCCTTGTACGCTAAAGTTTATTTGGTAATTCTCTCCAGCACTCTCTTGTAAAGTTTGTGCAAGTTCATTACAGAAATTCTCTAAATCTAAGGCTGTAGGTTGGTACTCTAATTTTCCTGCATCACTTCTGCCAAGTAACAAAACTTCGTCTAAGAGTTGCAACATTTGACGAAGAGCACTTTGAATTTGCCCAAAGTATTTCCCTTTTTGCTGCTCGGTTAATTCTTTGTTATAGGTTTCTAAAATTTCGACTGCAGTCCGAATAACAGTCATGGGATTGCGAAATTCATGAGAAACCATCGACACAAATTTAGATTTTAGGTCATTGAGTTCCCGTTCTGTTTCCCAAGCGTTCCTAATTTCTGCTTCAGCGCGTTTGCGATCGCTAATATCACGACCTTCAACAATCAACAATACCACTTTCTCTGCATTGTCTTTCAACGGTTTGAGGGAGAAATCTATCCATATTTCCGTATTATCTTTTCCACAAACTGGCTGTTCTTGACGGACAAACTCTCCACTAGCTGCTTTAGCTACAGCAGTTTTTAACCACTCGCTTGCTTCACAGCAATTCCAACGGGGGAGTTCCCAAAAAGGTTTACCCAAAGAGGTTTCTAGCTCAATGCCACATATGTCGAGAGTTGTTTTGTTAAGTTCTAAAATAATACCTTCAGGAGACAGCAGTCCCATTAACTGGAATGTTTGTTCAAAAATACCTCGAAAGCGACGCTCGCTTTCCTCCATTTTTTTTAGAACTTGTCCCCTCTCAATAGCGTAGCGGATAGCACGCCCTAAAAGTTGGGGAGTAATTTGTCCCTTAACAAGATAATCCTGCGCTCTTTTTGCCACAGCTTGTAAGGCAATTTCTTCATCATCAAAACCAGTCAGCACCACAATTGGGATATCTGGCGCGGCTGCATGAAATTCGGCAACAGTGTTTAAACCCTCAGAATCAGGGAGCGAGAGGTCTAACAAAGCTATATCAAAGCTCTGGTTGCTACAAGCATCAATGGCATCACCTAATCGCTCAAAGTGGCTGACTTGCCAGTTGTTACTGCCCAAACGAAATAGAGTTTGCTGCAACAGTTTGGCGTCGCTGGGACTATCTTCTACTAGGAGAATCTTAGTTGATGTATTGTTCATAACAATAACCTTACTTAGGTGGTAACTTAACTGCGGCTAGCCAAAAGTCATTGATCAAATGCACGATTTGCAGGAACTGGTGAATGTCAACAGGCTTGGTGATGTAGCAGTTAGCGTTTAAGTCATAAGACTTAAGTACATCTTGTTCATCTGCACTCGTTGTCAGAACCACGACAGGGATGCGTTTGAGATCGGGGTCAGCTTTAATTTCTGCGAGGACTTCTCGCCCATCTAATCCCGGAAGATTAAGGTCGAGTAAAATCAGATCTGGGCGTGTAGCTTTGGTATACTCGCCTTGGTGTCGTAAATACTCGATAGCTGTCTCGCCGTCTTCTACCCAATGTAAATTATTAGCGATACTAGTTTTACCTAAGCTTTTGATAGTGAGATTGGCATCGCTATATGAGTCTTCTACGAGCAAAATCTCAACGGGTCGCGAGTTCTGGTTATCAGTCATAGGTACTTCATTATCTTAATCTATAGGTATTATCTATTCGTCTTTTCAAATTAGGGTGGGTCTGATGAAGGGATTGTAAAGTAAAACTTTGTTCCCACTCCCATCTCAGATTCTACCCAAATGTGCCCTCCGTGATGTTCTACTATTTTTTTACAAATAGCTAAACCAATGCCAGTGCCAGAAAACTTTTTTTGGGTATGGAGTCGTTTGAAAATTTCAAAAATCCGCTCCAAATACCTTTGTTTGATCCCAATCCCATTATCACTTACACAAAATAAACATTCATTATTTTTTGTAAATTCAGCTGTTACGTGAACTTTAGGTGTTTCTGTGGTGCGAAATTTAATTGCATTGTCAATTAGATTTTGAAATAATTGTAGGAGTAAGGTTTGATCGGCACTTACAGTTGGTAAATTTTCATAAATAACGCTCGCTTGACTATCAGTAATAGAAGGTTGTAGGTGACTGACCACCTGCCGCAGTATAGCATTGCAGTCAGTGGGAGCAAAGGATCTAGTAACCGAACCAACGCGGTGGTAAATCAGCAAATCGCGAACCAAATGCTGCATCCGCGTTGACCCCTCCACAATATAATCCATATATTCTCGAATAGACGAGTTTGGAGGGTCTTGGTATTCTTGTGCTAAAAGTTGGGTGTAACCAGTAATTGCGCGTAATGGTTCTTGTAGATCGTGTGCAGCGACAAAGGCAAATCTCTCTAGTTCTTGATTGGAACGTTTTAGATGTTCCATGGTTTGTTCTAATTTTTTTTCGGTTTCTTTGCGTTCGGCGATTTCCGCAGTCAATGCTTTCGTCCGTTCTTGAACCCGAATTTCTAACTCTTCTTTAGCGTTTTTCAGCGCTTGCTCTATCTGTTTTTGCTGTGTAATGTTTTGTGTCATCGCCATTCCAGCCACCACTTCTCCCATGTCGTTCTTTACAGGAAGGGTGTATAACTTATAAACGCGATCGCAGTAGCCGACTTCTGAAACATTTGTCTCACCCAATAGCGCGGCTTGGTAGAATGGTGCGATCGCAGCAGAAGTTTCTGGTGGAAAGGCTTCCCAAATCATCTTCCCTTCCAATAGCTCTTTACTCAAACCAATTTCCAGTAAATCCGCACCTTCAACCAGAGTCAAGCGTAAATCTCGGTCAAACAACAAAACAGCACCATTGGGAAAATTGCTTGCCAGGGTGCGGTAAAGTTCCTCACGACTTCGGAGTGTTTGTTCTGCCTTCTTGCGTTCGGTAATGTCCGTACAAGCACCAACCCACTCTCGAACACTGCCATCTGAGTTAAAAACGGGAATTCCTCGTGTTACGTAGTCCCGATACTTTCCATCTTTTGTTCGCAATCGAAACTCAGCAACATAAAAACTTTTACTTGCAACAGCATTCATCCAAATTTGTTGCAATTGTGCTTTGTCATCAGGATGAACCGTGTTCAGCCATCCCTGTCCCTTAATCTCTTCTGGAGTTTGCCCTGTAATTTCCTGCCAACCAGGAGTTGTAGAAATGGCTTCACCTTCAGAATTGGCAATCCAAGTCACTTGAGCAGTGGCGGCAACGAGGGAACGATAGCGCTCTTCGCTGTCATGAAGCGCTTTTGACCAACGTTGGCGTTCTAAAATTTCCAGTTGCAGTTGCTCTAAAGTCTGCTTTAACTCTTGAGTAAGTTCCTCCACTTGTCCTTCTAATTCAAGCATAGCCTTTTGTAGCGCTTCTTCAGCTAGCTTGCGATCTGATTCTAGGAGTTTGCGTTCTTCTAACACGGCTTTCCGTATGCGAAATCCCCTGCTAAGCAGAAAAAACACCCCAAACAGAAGACTGAAAACCAGCGAGTATTCCATAATAGCAACATTAGAGGATTGACTGACTCCACCAAATAGCTGCAATCCCAAAGCAAAACTATCTGTAAGAATTCTTTCAGACGCTCCTTCCATCTTGAATTACCATGTATAATAACAAACTTGATAACCTCCGAATCGGTTTACCAGTTTACCCTGATAACTCCTCAACGAATCATGCTTCCTTCTCAATTAAAATCGAAGGTACAGAATCAGAGGCGATCCCATGCTTTCAGTAAGTAATGCAGAAGCTACTATTCTACAGTTGATACAACCTTTAGATAGCCATATAAATACGGAAGTTATAGATTTATTAACAGCAAGCGGTCGCATTCTGGCGTCTCCAGTCACGAGTCAACTGGATTTTCCTCATTGGGATAACTCGGCAATGGATGGTTACGCAGTCAGATACGAAGATGTGCGGGACTGTAACGAGGAAAAACCAGTTGTATTAGAGATTATCGAAGAAATTTCTGCCGGGGTTCAGCCCAAGTCTATCATTCAATCGGGGAAAGCCGCACGGATTTTGACCGGAGCAATTATGCCTGTTGGGGCAGATACAGTTGTGATGCAGGAACGAACTCGCCGCGAGGAAAACCAAGTTTTTATTCTCGCAACCCCAAAACCAAAAGAATTTGTTAGGCAGCAAGCATCGTACTATAAAGCTGGGTCGCCATTGCTACCTTCGGGAATTGTGTTAAACGCTCAAGAAATCGCGGTTTTGGCGGCTGTTCAATGCACAAAATTAAAAGTTTTCCGCCGTCCTCGTGTAGCAATTTTGTCTACTGGGGATGAACTGGTGACACCTGAAACACCATTGCAAGCAGGTCAAATTGTAGATTCAAATCAATATGCCATAGCAGCTTTAGTTCAACAGATGGGCGCTGAAGCAATTATGTTAGGCATTGTGAGAGATGAACCAACTGCCCTTGAGGAAGCGATCGCTTATGCTCTTACTCAAGCCGATATCATTATCTCTTCAGGAGGTGTCTCAGTAGGAGACTACGACTATGTGGAACAAATACTAGAGTCTTTAGGGGGAAAAATACACGTTCGTTCTGTAGCCATGAAACCCGGTAAACCCCTCACCGTCGCCACCTTCCCTCCTTCTTCCCCTTCCCACTCCCCAATATACTTTGGCTTACCGGGAAATCCCGCCGCCGTCTTAGTGACATTTTGGCGATTTGTGCAACCCGCCATCAAAAAGCTTTCCGGGCTAGCTGAAGGTTGGGAACCAAAGTTTATTAAAGCACGTGCATCTCAAGAGTTACGTTCTGATGGCAAACGTGAAACTTACGTTTGGGGTCAAATGCGTTTGAGCGATGGCATTTACTACTTTTATCCAGCAAGCGGCGTCCAAAATTCTGGGAACCTGATTAATTTGGCTCAAACAAATAGTCTAGCTGTTTTGCCAGTGGGGAAAACACTTGTTGCTACTGGTGAAGAGGTTCACGTCTTGATTCAGTGAGCAGTAACCTGCAATCGATCTCTCGTTCCCATGCAGAGCATGGGAATGCAGTTAAAGGAGGCTCCGCCTCCAGTCATTCTCAAAGTTTAGGGATTGCTATTATATTCATGTAGCGATAGGGATAGCGATATTCCCAGTGGAAAAAGTGGCGGGGATCGCTTGATTTATCAGTTGTTTTCGCCTCAGTGTGTTTTGTTACTGTTGATTTACGCAAAGTCCGATCGCGCAGATGTGGCTGCGGAAGAAATCGAAGCTGCGAGTCAACTACCCACACTGACAGCCTTCGGGGTACAGTGTGGGCTTGCCGAAAACCTGAACTTGGTTCAGGCTTCCAATAGGCAGGGGTAAAATTTTTAACTCATGTAGGTGGGTTTTGTCTGCATAGCGGCGACTTTTAGTCGCCAAAGCTTTACGACGAGTGCGCGAGCTTCCTCCTCATCTAGCATTCCTCCATCTTTGATGGCGCACTTGTTTTTCTTGAGAAAGGGGAGATGCCATTTGTAAAACCTTTTCCAACAACCAAGGTGCAAGACGATCGCACCACACAGCAATATGACTTTGCCAGCCTACCAAGATTTCAGGTGAATCTCTTTGTAAACCTCTAACAAGTGCTTGAGCCACCTGTTCGGGAGTCATCGGTATAACCCAGCGAAACCACTCTAAATCTTTCACCATATCAGTGTCAGTTAAAGATGGCAATAAAGCAACAACCCGAATATTGTATGGTGCTAGCTCACCCCGCAAAGCCTGAGTGAAGCCTAGAATTGCAAATTTTGTAGCTGAATAGGTTGCCATTGTTGGTGCAGCCACTTTACCCATCAGACTAGAAACGTTAATAATAGTCCCCGAACGTTGTACTGCCATGCGTCGGGCTACCAGACGAGTCATGGTATACATACCTATGAGATTTACAGATATTTCTGCTTGCACTTTAGAAAATCGAGAGTTGAGAAAGGGCGTTTGATGGGCTACTCCAGCACAATTGACAAGCACATCAATAGGTCCGTGATTCCGCCAAGCTTGAGCGATCGCAATATTCACTTCCACAACTTGAGATAAATCTAGAGCCATGGCATATGTTTTCACACCAAGCATTTCTATTTCAGAAGCCACTTCAGCCAATCGAGTCGCATCTCTAGCCACCAAGAGCAAGGATTTGGCTCCTTGCTTTGCAAATTCAATAGCGATCGCTCGTCCAATGCCTCGTGAGGCTCCAGTAATCAGAACTGTTTTGCCTTGAATATTCATAGTTAAAACCTACAAAGTTAAAATCTCACTCCCGTTAGTGCCTGCTTTGTAACTTGAATAATTTTGTCAAAGAATGCACGTGTGGGAGATAGAGATAGAAAATACTTGCAATCGGGATATCAGTTGCATAAAACCTAAGAGAAATCTTGCTAGGTTTATCGCATTCATTTTGAGGATCTGTCACCTCGTTCCCAGCCTGAGGCTGGGAATGCCTTACTAGAGGCTCCGCCTCCTGTGCTCTACTACAGAGTGCGAGGCGGAGCCTCGCGATCTGCATTCCCAGGTAGAACCTGGGAACGAGAGTGGGGGTCTGTTTAGCGCGAGAACGCAACTACGAACTTAAATGAATAGCCCCCAATTTAAACTTGACAAAGCACTCGTCAGACGGCCTTAAAATTTGAGTTGGAAAGGTAATATGTCAGGATTAAGCTAGGAATTTTTTAACTTGCATCACTTACCCTAACTATTAGTGGGTTGGGCGTCCTCGCTCGCCCTCTCTGGAATGAACGGGCGGAGACTCCCGTTCCACAAGACAATGACCATGGATAACACCTCTGTTAAATACGAGTATTTACCAGAACCAACTACATAGGGATACGGTAGCAAAGGGATTAACTATCAGCAACATTTCTTAATAAAAATCTTTGACTGTTACATAATTTCATGAAGCTCTCACAATGAATTAAAGAGCAATAACGATCTATTCTGGGTTGTAGCAACCTCTAAATAAAGAATGGCTAAACCGTGAAAAAACTTATTAATAAACCTGAAGACTTTGTCCGCGAAAGTTTAGAAGGAATGGCTGCAGCCCATCCCGATTTCATCAGGGTTGACTATGACCCTACTTTTGTCTACAGAGCAGATGCACCCGTACCGGGGAAAGTCGCTATGATTTCTGGTGGAGGTAGCGGTCACGAACCAATGCACGCAGGGTTTGTGGGTATGGGAATGTTAGACGCTGCTTGTCCTGGTGAGGTTTTTACTTCTCCTACCCCCGACCAAATGTTGGCAGCTGCGAAGAAAGTTGATGGAGGGGCTGGTATCGTTTACATTGTGAAGAACTACAGTGGCGATATCATGAATTTTGAAATGGCTACGGAGTTAGCCCGGAGTGAGGGTATCCAAGTGCTAAATATTCTTATAGATGATGATGTAGCAGTTAAAGATAGCTTATATACTCAGGGACGCCGGGGTGTGGGGACAACTGTACTTGCAGAAAAAATTGGTGGTGCGGCGGCACAACAAGGATACGATTTGCAAAAAGTTGTAGATTTATGTCGTCAAGTAAATTTGAATGGTCGTAGTATGGGGATCGCACTGAGTTCTTGCACTGTTCCTGCTAAAGGGACACCAACTTTTGAACTGGGCGATCGCGAAATAGAAATGGGTATTGGTATCCATGGCGAACCCGGAAGAGAGCGCAGAGCTTTTGCATCCGTAGATGAGATCGCAGAAATGCTGGCGATATCTATTATTGAGGATAAGCCTTACAGCCGTACAGTGCGGGAATGGGATGAAGAGAAAGGTGAATGGATAGATGTGGAACTCATCGATCCCAGTTTTCAGAACGGGGATCGCGTTCTAGCTTTTGTCAATGGTATGGGTGGGACTCCCCTCAGCGAACTGTATATTGTTTATCGCAAACTCGAGGAAGTCTGTAAAAAGAAGGGATTGCATATTGTACGCAACCTGATTGGCTCTTATATCACTTCTTTAGAGATGCAAGGGTGTTCCATTACTTTATTAAAACTTAATGATGAGATGGTTCGGTTATGGGATGCACCTGTAAAAACACCAAGTTTGCGGTGGGGAGTTTGAGCTATGGTTACAAAAGAGCAGATTTTAGAGTGGTTGCAGCACTTTACTGATGAGATAGAGAAAAATAAGGATTATTTGACAGAATTAGATGCGGCAATTGGTGATGCTGACCATGGTATTAACATGGATCGTGGATTTAAAAAAGTGATAAGTCAGTTGCCAACAGTAGCAGATAAGGATATTGGTAGTCTTTTGAAAACCGTTAGCATGACCCTCATTTCGTCAGTTGGCGGTGCGAGTGGTCCCCTATATGGCACTCTCTTTTTAAGAGCAAGTACAGCTGTCACTGGCAAAGAGGAACTTAGCGATCGCGATCTGTTGGCAATGTTGCAAGCAGGTTTAGATGGTGTTGTTCAAAGAGGTAAGGCGCAATTGGGAGACAAAACAATGCTAGATGTACTCTCTCCCGCTATCGCTGCTTTTCAACAAGCTATAAGTGAAGGGAAGAATTCTATCCAAGGAATGCAGGAAGCTGTCGCTGCCGGTGAACGGGGAATGGGTGACACAACTCCCATGCTCGCTAAAAAAGGACGGGCTAGTTATTTGGGAGAGCGAAGTGTGGGACATCAAGACCCAGGAGCTACTTCATCTTACTTAATGTTAAAGAGTTTGTATGAAGTACTGAAAAGTTCTGATGCATGAAATAAAAGCTAGCAGCTATAACTGTTTAATATAGCATAGATTGAACCGCTAGATACCGCAGTTTGTAGCGGATGGAGGCAGGTAAATTTTGTTATTTCTTAGCCAGGTAAATTTTGCTGGCTTCATTTCGATTGATGAGCCTTTTTTGCGTTTTAATGCTGTCTAAAATCACCATCAAAACCATTTCCGTTTCTTTTGCTATATTTTTCGCTAATAAATGATAATTTTTTTGACTTTTAATAACATTCATAGAGTTTTCCCAGAAAAATTGTTGCATATATTGTTAAATGTCTATTGCAATTTGCCTTCTTGCTTAGATAGAAAAATTTTTCTTAGTATATAAGATGACAAAAATCTGCCAATACTCATATCGTAAAATTGCGGAAAATCTCTATTGACAGAATAGCTCTCTTATAGAAAGAATATGAACTTCACCCAAAGACGCAAAGACTTCAAAAAAAGCTTTGCGTCTTTGGGCCTTAGCGTGAGATTTAAATAACATGAATTCTATAGTCTCAAGGTCTGAAATTATGACTGACTCTCAACCTCCCCTTCCAGAACCACAATTAATACCTAGTGGTATCACTCACGAACAATACAAACATTACGTACCAGAAAAATTAGAATTTAGAAATGGGTACTTGGGTGACCCCGAACAAGACCATATAGGATTTCAGCTAGCTGTTCTGACCAATATGGGATTAGTGAAAGCAATCTACAGTGTAGAAGCGTTTCTGTGGATAGAAGCGTTGGAACTTTATTTAAGGAAAAAGTTAGAAATCGTCGATGCCGATCCAGACGTGTATGAGGTACTGCTCGAACGTCTGAATCGGGCGATGGAAGATTTAACTGTGGTAGCTCAGTATCTAGAAGATTAATTTCGCATGCATCTTGGTGCAATTGGGTGCATTTTTCATGAATAATTCAGGTTTTCTAATAATCCTTGTTAATATCAACAAGGATTAAAAATTTAATAACATCAGTGAGCCGTGACCAGTGGCTGGAGGCAGAATGCCGTCTACACGGTAAGATGGAAACATGAGCGGGTAAGATGCCCCACAGTTGTCACAACTGGTGGTAACCAGTTTCTAAAATTTTACGCATTTCTACGGTACATTCTTAGAGAAGAAATGTGAGACCTTATATTTAAGTAAACCCTGACATAAATTAGAAATATTTTTCTTTTCGAGAAACAACCAAAAAATCTATCAATATATTAATAA